>JAHHHI010000055.1 GCA_019359435.1 Kaiparowitsia implicata GSE-PSE-MK54-09C | reverse complement strand
GAGACGTTCTACACCAAGAACATCTTGCTGAATGAGGGCATCCGAGCTTGGATGGCACCTCAAGACCAGCCGCATGAAAACTTTATCTTCCCCGAAGAGGTACTGCCACGTGGTAACGCTCTCTAATTGAGTGGAAGTGAAGTTAAGTAAGATAAGGGGCACCAAGCGATACTTGGTGCCCCTTTTTATTTATTTGATGTAGTTTATCGGGTGTAAGCTTGGGCTTTCCTATGGGTTATGTAGCTCAACCCCGACGCACCCGACGCATCAGAGTGAGAAAGCGACACTTGGAGCCTCAGCCTACCGGTCTTCGCTCGGAAACCAGACTGTTGCACTACTGCATCAGTCTTTGAGCGTTACCTGAGAGTGTTGGGGAAAGCACGATGACGCATGGCTGATCTGCAAGATCAAGCTACCTGGAATGCCTTGAATTTAAAGGCCACTCAACAGCGGACTGATTATTCACCTGCCCCGGCTAAAAAAGCTGTGTTATCCTGGCAACAAGCCTTGCACAGCAAGGTGATCGTCTCAAGCAATACTTATTAAATAACAGGAGGTGATGCCCATGTCAGATAGCAGTAAACCGATGGGTCGTCAGGTTGGAGTATGTCGGCTGTGTGCCGGGGCAGTTCTTTAACTTCTGCCAACTCCAAACCAGAGCCCTGCTCTGATTCCGTGTTGGAAGGTTGATGATTCCTTCCGGCAGTCAGATTCAATCTGAAGACCCGCTAGACCGCTCTCACTCATGATGATGGCTTCCAGTCATGGACATCCAAAATCCCCGAGTGAGAGCGGATAGTTTTTTAAGGCCCTTTTGCTAGAACAATATATCCAGCACCTAGCGATTCTGCTGGGTTTGGGGCGATCGCACCCCAAGGCTCGCAGACGCTGTATTGGATTGCACTAGAACACTCCATCACAATCTAAGTTATGACCTCACAACTCTCTGAAGCTGAAATCCAAACGCGCTTAAGCCAGCTTTCTGACTGGTCGCTAGATGGGATGTCGATCCAGAGTGTAAAGACCTTTGATGGCTTTGTAGAGGCGATCGCCTTTGTTAACAAGCTGGTAGAACCTGCCGAAACTGCAGGTCATCATCCAGATATCGCCATTTCCTACAACAAGGTCACCATAACCCTAACGACCCACGATGCTGGTGGCCTCACCCCAAAAGATTTTGAAATGGCCGAAACTATCAATCATTTATAAGTGCTTGCACGGACAACACTATCAGCGATATCCGGGGTATCTTCACTCTTGACATCTGCGATTTTCAGAGTGAGTCATTTCCCGCTTGTAGATTTATTCCACCTTTGTATCGCTACTCGAAATCTATAGGATAGGGCGTTGCGCCAGGCGCAACGCCCTATCCTATAGAAAGCTCCTAAGAAGGATTATTTATGGGCTGCATCCGTGCGTATATTTCAGCCGTATCGCTTGATGCATCCAGAAACCTTCACATACGCGATAGTAGAGACTAATGTAGGCCTTGCTTGGGCATCCTTAAAAGTATCTCTGTCCTTACGTTCAGAGCCTTTCAAGCCACCCTAATAGGCACTCAAAAGTCCACCATATAAAAAATCACGCTTAGATTGTGGCGAATCCGAGATTTCCGGGGGTGTGCAATTCAGTTTTTTTTGCTAATCTGTATCGTGGAGAGACACAAAATCTCTAACTTATAGTGCTATAAACGAGTAGGCTATGAGTTCTTTTTAGCTAAAAAGGTGTGAGGACACGATATGTTGTCTAAGTTTTTGTGGAAGTCTTTGCTGGGTGCTCCAGCAGTTCTAGGAGCCTTGACCCTCTCCTCTGCTGCTCTCGCACAATCCGTAGACGTTGAAGCTGAAGCCTCTGTGCCCAGCGTTGCAACCCTCGATCAAGTGATGGAGTACAGCAACGAAGGCAGTGGCATGGGAAACCTGTCTCAGGTGACTTCCGTTACTCAATTTTCTGATGTGAGCCCTACCGATTGGGCTTATGAGGCACTTTCTTTCTTAGCCAACTCTGAAGAGTTGGGTGGTCTGGACTGTCTCGAAGGATATCCTGACCAAACCTATCGCGGTAATCGCCCGCTGACTCGCTATGAGTTTGCCGCTGGTCTGGCTGCTTGTTTGGATGCGATCGCCGCTCGTGGTGGTGCATTAGACCCCGGCGCTCTAGAGCGGATTGAAGCACTACAGCGTGAGTTTGCTGCTGAACTAGCGACCTTGCGCGGTCGCGTGGATGCTCTGGAAGCCGCTGTAGGCGAACTAGAAGCGAACCAGTTCTCCACGACCACTCGCTTGCGTGGTGCTGCAATCATCAGCCTGTCAGACGTGTTTGATGGTGCTGATGAAGACAACAATGCAGTGCTTCAAAGTCGCTACCGATTGAATTTTGATAGCAGCTTCTTTGGATCTGACCGTTTACGTGCCCGTCTGCAATATGGCAACTTCATCGATTTTGGCGGCATTCCTGAGGGTGGACTGCTGTCTAACCGTGCTGGTAGCGATATCGCTGACGCTGATCCATTATCTGAAACTGCTGGTGCATTCTCCTTTAGCACTAACACACTCGATCCGAATCGCGTGAACCTGAGCCGTTTGGAATATCGCTTCCCCGTTGGCCCTGCAACTGCCTACATCGGTGGTGTTGGCATGGGTATTTCTGATGTGGTATCTTCTGTCAGCTCTTTTGATAGTAGTGAGAACGGCTCGCTGTCTTACTTTGGTTACAACCCCATTTATGACCTTGGTCCTCAGGGTGTGGGTGCTGGTTTGACTTTTGATGCAGGCGACTTATTCCAGGTTGGTTTAGGTTACCTGACCGATCGTGGTTTCGACCCGACTGATAAGAATGGTCTGACTGATGGTGGCTATACCGCATTTGGTCAGTTAACGTTCTCTCCTGGTAATCTAACCGCTGCTCTAACTTATGTGAACGCGTTCGATAACGAGCCCGCAAACGTGGTTAATGCTTATGGTTTGAGTGCTGAGTTCCGTCTTGCTGAGCGCTTCCTAGTCGGCGGTTGGGTTAGCTACTTTGACACCCGCATCTTTGATGGCCCTAATGACATTTTGGGCAATGGTGAAGGCTGGACCTATGCTGGCACCTTAGGTATCGAAGATTTGGGGATTGAGGGTAGCCTATTGGGATTCATTGTGGGCGTTCCTCCCTACAATGCTCGCTATACCTTCGCTCAGAATGCTTTGGGTGCTAGCGGAAGCGATACTTCCCTGCACATCGAAGGGTTCTACCGTATTCCTTTGAACAACAACGTGTCTGTCACTCCTGGCATTATCTTTGTTGAGGATCCCGGTAACGATAACGGCAACGAAAGCGTAGTGATTGGTGCTCTGCGTACTAGCTTCACCTTCTAATCGCTTTTCTTAAACTGATTTGCATCAGTTAGCTTAAAAGCTGTCCTGCAATTTTGTAGGGCAGCTTTTATGTTTATACGATTTCTCGCGTTCTCATAGGTAAATCGCACTAAGTCCGGTGGAGAACAGGGATATACTGAACTAGAGGTAGTTAATGTGTCGAGCTTTGGTTTTGGACTTATCCTGCAAAAGTGAATACGCTCTGCTTGCACTCGTAGAACTCTCTGCTCACTACGCTGAGGGGGAGCCAATACAAATCCGCCAGATTGCGGCTGAGCAACACATCCCAGACCGATATTTGGAGCAACTCTTAGCAGCGCTGCGACGAGCAGGGTTGGTGCGAAGTCAGCGGGGTGCAAAAGGCGGCTATATGCTGGCTCGTGAGCCCTGGAAGATTACGCTTTTAGATGTTATTCAGTGCATTGAGGGTGCCGATGCTCAGTCAGCAGATCGAGCAAAGAATCCCAAATCTGTCGCAGGAAACGTGATTTTAGATGTTTGGAAGGATGCAGTGCAAGCAGCTGAGACGTTGCTGAAATCTCAGACCTTACAGGATTTAGTTGAGATGAAGGATGCACGAAATCAGGTTGAGATTATGTACTATATCTGAGCTTAAGTGCGATTATGCTCAAACTCTTTCTATTTCATTTTAATGTGGCGGCTTGATCATGCGAATCGCAAACAATGTAACGGAGCTGGTTGGTCATACTCCCCTGGTGCGGCTGAACCGTATTCCCCAAGCAGAGGGTTGCGTGGCTGATATTGTGGTGAAACTGGAGGGGATGAATCCTTCAGCATCCGTGAAGGATCGCATCGGCATCAGCATGATTGAGGCAGCGGAGCAGGCTGGGCACATTTATCCGGGCAAGACTGTGCTAGTGGAGCCCACTTCAGGCAATACGGGCATCGCGCTATCGATGGCGGCGGCGGCTAAAGGCTATCGACTCATCCTGACGATGCCAGATACGATGAGTTCAGAGCGCCGAGCGATGTTGCGGGCCTACGGTGCTGAACTGGAATTGACTCCCGGCATTGAGGGGATGGGGGGATGCATTCAGCGGGCGCAGCAGCTTGTGCATGAGTTGCCTGATGCATACATGCTGCAGCAGTTTAGCAATGCGGCAAATCCAAGTGCTCACCGCACGACCACTGCGGTAGAAATTTGGGAGGATACGGATGGGCAAGTGGATATTTTGATTGCAGGTATTGGGACGGGCGGCACACTAACCGGGGTGGGCGAAGTTCTAAAGCAGCGCAAACCATCTTTTCAGGCGATCGCCGTTGAGCCTTCTAACAGTCCCGTGTTATCGGGTGGGCACCCCGGGCCACACAAAATTCAAGGCATTGGTGCAGGTTTTGTGCCCGATGTCCTGAATGTAGACGTGATTGATGAGGTTATCCCCGTAACGGATGATGCAGCGATCGCCTTTGGACGCCGTTTAGCCCGAGAGGAAGGCTTGCTATCGGGAATTTCAAGCGGGGCCGCTTTGGCTGCAGCCGTTCAAGTTGCTCAGCGCCCTGAGAACGCAGGCAAGTTGATTGTGATGATTCAGCCGAGCTTTGGAGAGCGCTATCTCAGCACCCCTCTCTTCCAAGATGCCGAACTGCTGGTCGCTAGCGCAACCAACTGAACTCATCCAAAGAAGCATTTCTGCTACTGAGCAGGTCAACCCCATTAACCGGTCGGTGCAGTATGACGACTGCTATACAATAAAAGGATGACGAGGCCTCCTAGCCATTATGAAACCCTCGACCTTGCGCCAGCGGCCACCCAGGCAGAGATCAAACATGCCTATCGCCGCCTGGTAAAGAAGTTTCATCCCGATGCTAATCCCAATGCGCCGAGCCATGAAAAGATTGCCGAAATCAATGCCGCCTATGAAGTTCTAGGAGATCCTCAGCGGCGGCAGAGCTATGATCGGCAAATGCGCCAGCGCGGAGATTCAGCCGTGCGCCGCGAAGCCACCAGCCGCACCAAGGCGGCACAGGATCGCTACCGTCAGCGCACTCAAGGGCAAAGCGATGACGAACACCTGAAACGATGGATTTTGCGGGTTTATCAACCGGTGAATCGCCACTTAAACCAGGTCATCAAGCCACTGCCTCATCAAGTAAACGAGTTGGCTGCTGATCCCTTTGATGATGATTTGCTAGAGGGGTTTCAGTCGTATTTGGAAGAATGCCGGGATCACTTGCAGCGAGCGCAAACACTATTCGGCTCTATGCCTAATCCGGCCAGTGTTGCAGGCGTAGCTGCACACCTCTACCATTGCCTGAATCAATTGGGTGATGGGGTGGATGAGCTAGAGCGGTTTGTAATGTGTTACAACGAGCATTATCTCCACACTGGGCAAGAGCTGTTTCGGATTGCTAAGGGGCTGCGGCGAGAAGCCCAAACGGCAATGCGAACGAGCGATCGCTAAGTCCGCGATGGTGTTTTGGTTAAGCCTACTCTCGTCTAGGCAGCGATTCTAAGCTGCCACGCTCCAACCTTCAGCCCTGACCGATTACGGTGCTCCGTGTTCTCTAGACTATTCAGCTTACTGCATACTCTCCACAGGCGATGAACCCATGACGACCCCAATTGTTGCTATTATCGGTCGCCCCAACGTGGGGAAGTCTACCTTTGTGAATCGGCTGGTAGAGGGGCGCGATGCAATTGTGCATGATGAACCTGGGGTAACGCGCGATCGCACCTATCGTGACGCCTTTTGGGGCGATCGCGACTTTCAGGTGGTCGATACGGGCGGACTAATCTTTGATGATGATACTGAGTTTTTGCCCCACATTCGCCAGCAGGCAATGGCAGCGCTAACAGAGGCCAGCGCCGCAATTTTAGTGGTGGATGGTCAGGCTGGTATTACGGCAGCAGATGAGGCGATCGCCACCTGGCTACGGCAACAGTCTGTGCCTGTGCTAGTAGCGGTTAATAAGTGTGAGTCTGTCGAACAAGGGATGTCTCAAGCGGCAGAGTTTTGGGAGCTGGGCCTCGGCGAACCCTTTCCATTATCTGCAATTCATGGAAACGGCACCGGTGAGCTACTCGATCAACTGTTGACCCATCTGCCCGATACCGGGGATCTCGAACCTGCAGCCGAAACCCGCGTCGCCATTGTGGGACGTCCGAATGTAGGCAAATCAAGCTTGCTCAATGCCTTTGTGGGCGAAGAGCGCGCTATTGTTAGCCCCATTTCTGGCACCACTCGTGATGCCATTGATATGGTCATCGCCAGTGGAGAGAAGCACTATCGCCTGGTCGACACCGCAGGCATTCGCAAGAAAAAGAATGTAGAGTACGGCCCTGAGTTCTTTGGCATCAACCGCGCCTTTAAGGCGATTGAACGGGCAGATGTCGTGCTGCTGGTGATTGATGCGCTGGATGGTGTCACAGAACAAGACCAGAAGCTAGCGGGTCGCATTGAGGAAGACGGTCGCGGCTGTGTCATTGTCGTCAATAAGTGGGATGCCGTAGAAAAAGATTCCTACACAATTTATGACCACGAGCAGCTCGTGCGAACCCGGCTACGGTTTGTCGATTGGGCCGATATTATCTTTGTCAGTGCCCATACGGGGCAGCGGGTAGAGCGCATTTTGCAATTGGTGGATGTGGCAGCAGAGCAGCACCAACGGCGCGTCTCGACGGCAGTGATCAACGAAGTGCTAGAAGAAGCGCTGAAATGGCACACCCCCCCAACGACGCGTCAGGGCCGCCAAGGCAAAATTTACTATGGCACACAAGTGTCATCCCAGCCGCCGTCTATTGCTCTGTTTGTCAATGATCCCAAGCTGTTCAACGAAAACTACAAGCGCTATATAGAAAAGCAGTTTCGCCAAAGCTTGGGCTTTCAGGGAACCCCAATTCGGCTGTTTTGGCGAGGTAAAAAGGTGCGCGAGCTAGAGCGGGGCAGCAGCGCCAATCGAGCCACCAAAGTTTAGACTGGTTTAGGCTATGGATTTATTGCGATCGCTCCCCATTGGTCTTTATCTCGAAAAGCCAGTTTCGTGGCTGCATGGGATTGACCCACGGGTTAAATTTGCCTGGCTGATGGCGTTTTTGCTCACGCCCATTGCCGCGAGCCCTGCGTGGCGGCTCTCGCTAGTCGGCTGGATGCTGGTGCTGATGCTGAGCACACGCCTGCCGTTGCGGGTGTGGTGGAAACAGATGGGCTTGGTCACGGGCTTCAGCATCTTGCTGTTTGGCATTACGCTGTTTGCGCCCGACGGGGTGAATGTGCAGCACCGTCCACGGCTTCCAGCCAACGAGTGGAGCTTGATACAACCTGAGGGTGGCGCGAGCAACGCCAGTCTCCCCGCTGCTGAGCCACAGAACCTGCCTCAGCCCACCGCCTATCGCTATGTGCTGCTCGACCGTCCGCCGTTCCGTATCACCCGGCGATCGCTCGATTTAGCGATTCGAGTCAGCACCCTAGCCTTCACATTGCTGGCCAGCACTAACCTGTATCTGTTAACGACAGCACCCGAAGAAATTACAGCCAGTCTAGAGCGACTTCTAAAACCGCTAGGGCGCTGGGGTGTACCCGTTGCAGAGATTGTGCTCACCCTGACCTTGGCCCTGCGCTTCATTCCACTCGTGTTAGAAGAAATTCAAAACCTCGTTCGCTCTGTGCGAACTCGCGCTATTCGCTGGAAGAAACTCGGGTTTCGAGGCTCTGCCCAGGTATGCCTGATGGTAGCAGAGCGCTTGGTGGATAATTTGTTAACTCGTGCCGAACAAACGGCGATCGCCATGCAAGTGCGCGGGTTTAGCAACCCTCGAGAACACCTCATGCAGTGGCATCAGCTTCGTTTGCATCCGATTGACTGGCTTGTGCTGGGTTTGCTGGGTCTGTTTGTTGTCAGTCGCACACTCTGGGGCGGTACTTACTAGCACGTCCTGGCAGAAATTTTGCTACTAGGCGGCAACTCAGGCAAGGGAGCTAGATCAACTCTGGCAGAGAATTTTCCTGCATGAGGCGAACATCCGTAACGCCTTCGGCTTGGCTGCGCCTATGCCCCTACGATATCACCGCTGATTGATAGGGGCTTTTCTTGGACAGAGAACCCGCCTTAAGCCCTATTGCTCAGTAGCTGAACTTGCGCCATCTGGTATGAGCCCCAACTGCACTCAACCCAATCCCTCGAATGAGTGCAGTAGAAGCTTCGCATATCACACAGTTTGACAACCTAAGAATTCAATCAGGACAGATGCTGTAGAGACGATTACTTCGCTCGAGCCTGCCGAGCACCGAACCTTCCCATGGTGGAAGAGTTCATCGCACGCCATAGCTTAAGTTAAGCAGCTCAAGCTGCACATCCAACTAGAAATATTTACCGTCCAATTGCGTAAGTCTCGATGTTGTAAAAAATACATGACAAAATCGAGATATATTTTGTTTTTGTAGCAACGGGGCACAATTTAGCCTAAAGTGGTGGCATGATTAAGAACATTAAGCAAGTCAGTCATTTCGGGTGAACATTCGCATTGGTACCGACATTGTTTATGTTCCCCGCATTCGGCTTGCTGTGGAGCGTTTTGGCGATCGCTTTCTTCAGCGAATCTACACGCCAGGTGAACAGCAAGACTGCTTGCAGAGTTCTCCCGCTCAGATATTGCCCCCCGATATCTTGCGACTGGCAGGGCGATGGGCCGCTAAAGAAGCCGTAGTCAAGGCACTTGGCACCGGCTGGGTTGGTATCCCATACCTAGATGTGGAAATTCGGCGGCTTGCGACCGGAGCACCGGGCGTTTGCCTACACCGCAAAGCAGCACATCTAGCAGAAGCCAAGCTTGGCGAAGGGCAGTGGCACCTTAGCCTCAGCCATGATACCGACTACGCTGTTGCAATGGTGGTCTTTCACTGCCAACCCTAGCTCTCACTGCTCAATGCCTCGGATTTCTCTTTCCTCCTAGTGTTTCACTTGCGCCATTCGGTAGTACTCCCACACTCCTCCTTACCCTAGTTCGCTCTATGAAACTCACACAGTCTGCTCAGTTTGTGGCTTCCACGACCGCCCAACCCCCTATGAGTATGGAGTCTTACCTCAACCACCCCACCTTTGGGCTGCTCTATCGCGTCTGCGACCTTGAAGAAACTAAGGAACTGTTCGCAACGCTTTATGCCCAGCGCCTCTTCTTTCGAGTGACCACAGATGCCATGGGCGTGCAGTTTGAGCCCACTAGCCGCGCTGATGCCAAAATGCTGATTGAGAATCGCCTCCGAGGGCTGCGGCGTTTTGGGGATACAGACGCCTACAACAGCCTGATCGTGGTCTATAAGCAAACGTTTCAGTAACGTAATTTTGGCAACCGTGAGTTTAGAACGGGCTTAAATCTCTAATTTGTCGTGCGGGGCTGGACAAAATGACTAGACAAAATGAATTGAGGGTTTCGAGGGGCTGTCTAGTGTGAACTGGGCAAACCTTCTTTAACCCGAACAGGCGTAATTCTATGTCGAGCCACACCTGTGCAACCTGAGTCAGGACAGCCTAATGAATTTGCTCTCTACACTCTACAGAGGACATTCAGCATACTGTCTAGGCGTGGGCATGGGCGTGAGCCTTGGCTCTACCCTAATGGAGGTCGCGCTTGTGGCGGCTCACTCAATTGTGTCAGGCGATGGGGTTTGAAGCGTTGATTGGTGTTTATGTTTTGTCAGATCTTTGCTGGGCAGGGGTCTCCCAGAAAAGCGCGACGCGACGCTAACCTGCGCCACTTTATAGAATGGGTATAGCTGGTCATGGCTTCCACAACTGACGCACGTTGTGAGAGGTTGTAGAACTGTGATGTGAGTTCGACAAATTGGTGTGGCGGAATTTTGTGAGAAGTCATGGGCATACACCCCTGTCATAGCAGCGGTTAGTTAGAACCCATTAGGCCTACATTCCACCCATTGGAAGGTCGTCTAATGATAAGTTGTCGTTTGAGTGACTTGCGCTATTCCTGCATAGATCCTGGCTATAGCGAGTCAAGATAGTAAGATGACTGCGACTCAAACCAATTTGAAATTACACAAATCTGCTGTTGTTTTGTCTAGGTTAAGGTGCAGTGAGCAATTCTTTTGGGGTTAATGCGCCGGGGAGTTCTGAAAAGTCTGGGGTGGCTCAGCGTATTGATGCAATTCGGCAAACCGTTCCCCCATCAGTCAAGCTCATGGCGGTGACGAAGCAGGTGCCGATTGAGGCAATGCGCGAAGCCTATGCTGCTGGTGTGCGAGATTTTGGAGAAAGCCGCGTTCAGGACGCGATGCAGAAGCAGGCGCAGTTAAGCGATCTGTCAGATCTGGTGTGGCATCTCATTGGGCATTTGCAGAGCAATAAGGCGGCAAAAGCGCTTGACATGTTTTCATGGATTCATTCAGCAGATAGTTTAAAGCTGGTGCTGCGGCTAAATGAGTTGGCTGAGGGGCGATCGCCCAAACCTAAACTTTGTCTGCAGGTAAAGCTCCGTCCAGATGAGGCAAAATTTGGCTGGCAGCCGGAGCAGCTTTGGGCAGAGTTGCCGGAGATTGACTGCTGCACAAACCTGGATGTTGTAGGGTTGATGGTAATTCCACCCTATGGCTTATCGGCAGACGAAACTCGCGCTGTATTTGACGAGGCCGCTAAGCTAGCTAACACTATTCGGCAACAGTCTTGGCAATTGATCCGGATGACGGAGTTATCGATGGGAATGTCGATGGATTACGCCTTAGCAGTTGAGGCTGGGGCTACAATCATTCGGGTGGGACGGACGCTGTTTGGCGATCGCCCCTAACGTTATCCCTAAGTCTGCGGGCGATCGCGATCTTCGGCTCTCCAATACGAG
Organism: Kaiparowitsia implicata GSE-PSE-MK54-09C; assembly: GCA_019359435.1. Taxonomy (GTDB): domain Bacteria; phylum Cyanobacteriota; class Cyanobacteriia; order Elainellales; family Elainellaceae; genus Kaiparowitsia; species Kaiparowitsia implicata. The sequence goes on along the minus strand of JAHHHI010000055.1, from coordinate 359,400 downwards.
GCGCGCCTACGGAGGTTCTGGGAATGTAATGGAGAATCCCTATTCAGAACCGTCAGCTAGAGGCATGCTGCCTTAACCATTCATATCGTTAGATCCATACCAAAATGATTCTGCGTGACGTGCGGTATCAAGGCGCAATTCTTCCTCAAGGCTAAGTTTAAATACCTGCTGTGGGGTTCGATCAAACTGAACCCTGTAAACATCCTGTGGTTAGAGAAGCTGCTGGAACGAGTTGAGCATTCATCGACTCAATCGATCGATGTCTGGCGATGGAAAATCGTTTAAGTAAAGTAGCCAACGCGTTGTACCATAAGCATTTCATTTTGACTGATCAATAAGAGGAGCACTCGATCTCTAAGAGAGCATCCAGTAATCTTAGTCGCGGGATTGAGGATGAGTCTTAAGGGCGATCGCACGCTAAACCGCATGCTCGAGATGGTTCAAAATCCAAAAAATCTATTACTGTTTGATCAGGCAACCTGAGCGAGTTGTGCGGCTAAAACAAATCCTTAAATCAAAAGCGCTATTTTCTCGCCCAATTAGTTGTAAATTGAGTCCCATTTTATGGAATTGAGGTATACTGTTGACTCAAACCAGGCGAACTAGAGCTGAAAGCTTTCTTGCAGGCGCAGAATTGAAATCTTAATTCTTGTTAATATTTTCTGACCTCAGCCTTCGAGGCTGCCTGCCTAACAGTAGATTTCTGCCGAATTTTAGTCTGTGTTGTTTAGAATCAAATCTCCAGTTAACTCTAGTTGTGATGGAGCGTAAGCCGTGAGTATCTTTGGAAAGCTAAGAGACTTTGTTGGGTTCAATGATCCTGCTGATTATGAGTATGAGTATGACGAGATGGAGGGGCAAGATTACCAGCATCTCTATCAAGAAGAGCATACTCAACAACAGCCGTTGGCAGACGATGAGCCGCGCCGCCGTCGGCTGAGAGAGCGTGTCACGATGGCGACAGAAGCTCCTGCATCCCCCATGGGCAATGTCATTGGCATGCCCGGCGCGATTAACGGTATGTCTGAGGTGGTGGTGATGGAGCCCCGCACCTTTGAAGAAATGCCTCAGGCCATCCGAGCCTTGCGCGAGCGCAAGTCAGTGGTGCTTAACCTGGCTGTGATGGATCCCGACCAAGCCCAGCGCGCAGTCGATTTTGTGGCGGGTGGAACCTATGCAATTGACGGGCATCAAGAGCGTATCGGAGAAAGCATTTTCTTGTTTACACCCAATTGCGTGCAGGTTAGCACTCAATTGCAAGGGTTGAACGATCTCGGCGTGCCGCAAACGGGCCGCCCGATGGCGCGACCGATGGCTACGCCCGCTCCTGCGTGGAACGAGCAAGCCCGTATGGCTTAGAATTCAAATCAGATTAAAGCATCCTATGGCATCTGTCAGAGTTTGGAGGCAGGCGTGCTGATTAGCGCGCTCTCGAACAAATTCTCGTACACAGGCTAGGGGTTACGTCTTAGTCCGCGTCTTATATCTAAGCAGGCGATCGCTTGTTCGGGCGACGTCTAGCGTTAGTTGCACAGTTTACGACTGGGGATTTTGGTTGATGGTTGGCAGGTAACGCGAGTTGCCTGCCTTCTTGTTTGTTAACGCTTTAAAACCACAGCATGACGATATTAACCGGAATATTAGGCATCATCGGCGGGGGCGTCATGGGCGAAGCGCTGCTGTCTCGCATTTTGGAGCAGGAGCTGATTGAGGCGTCTCGGGTGATGGTCAGTGATCCCCAAGAAAGTCGGCGAGACGAGTTGAGCCAGCGATATGGCGTGCAGGCGATCGCCCACAATGCCATGGTTGCCGAATCAGCCCAGACCTTGCTGCTCGCCATCAAACCTCAAGTGTTTGAGCGGGTCGTTGGGGCGCTGTCGCACCCGGCAAGCGATCAGCTGGTGGTCTCAATTTTGGCAGGCGTGCCGCTGGCTAAATTAGAAGCTGCTTTTCCCCATCAGCCAGTGGTGCGCGCGATGCCCAACACCCCCGCAACGGTAGGGGCAGGCATGACGGCGATCGCCCTCGGCCAACATACTAAGGATTCTCATCGGGCGATCGCCCACCAGTTGTTTACAGCCGTTGGAAAGGTGGTTGAAGTCCCAGAAACCTGGATGGATGCTGTGACGGGGCTATCCGGTTCAGGCCCCGGCTATGTGGCGATCGTGATTGAGGCGCTGGCGGATGGTGGCGTAGCAGCAGGCTTACCTCGGGCGATCGCCGCTCAACTAGCACTGCAAACCGTGCTAGGCACCGCCCAACTGCTGCATCAAACTGGCCTGCACCCAGCAGAGCTTAAAGATCGCGTCACAAGTCCTGGCGGTACGACCATCACTGGTATCGCCACATTAGAGCAAGCTGGGCTTCGATCGGCGCTGATCGAAGCGGTGCGGGCGGCCAGCCATCGATCAAAAGAATTAGGCAGCTAATCTATCTGCTTGACCGTTACAAAGTTAGCCTATGACGAATCTTTCTACCCAGCAGAGAATTTTGCTTCAGTTTATCCGTTTAGTCAGCCTGTTAAGTTTCTATTAGGCTTGAGAGTCAGGATAGTCGGGATAGTCCGGAGTGACGAGACCACTCCACTCATCCTTTCAGGGCAATTCGCACAGCGACCAATACCGATTCAGCGTCGCCATTGTTTCTGCAAAATTAGAGAATGTCACCGGTTTGAGAATGTAGCCCGCTACGTTTAAGTGGTAGGCTTCAACCCGATCTTTGTCCTGGTTTGATGTTGTAAGCACGATCACAGGCGTCATTCGCAGATCTGTATCAGCACGCAGTTGATGCAAAAACTCGATCCCACCCATCCGGGGCATGTTCAGATCGAGCAGAATCAGCCGTCGTTTCGCTGGCATGGGCTTGGCCTCGCTCTGGCCTCGCAGCATTTCCAGCGCTTCAATTCCGTTCGAGGCCACATAGAGCGGGTTTTGAATGCTGTTCCGCTTAAATGCTCGTCGAACATTCATCACATCTACTTCATCGTCTTCAACCAGCAATATATTGATATCTTTGTGTTCCATTTTTCTTGGCAGTCATCTTAAACAAAACGAGAAACCTCTCCAGGGAGAGAAATTCTAAGGCATGGTTCACTTTTCCTGAAATCTTAGAGATTTAAGATTTATTAACGCAATTTGTTATGTGAGATACGCATCTTAATACTCAAATTATTGTCTAAATGTGCCTAAAAATACCTCACTCGCAGGGCAGATTGATGATTTAAACATTCAAGAAAAGCCTAGATCTACCACTATGTGCAACCGAGTGCACACACACATCATCCACAGGGTAGATCCCTCATCCCACAAAAGGCTAATCAGCTAAGCAGACGGTTCCCTTCTGAAAAAAGTGTCTAACGTGGACTCCTTACTCTGAGACGGTGGGTTCTGTCGGCATTGTCGGCCTAAGTGGTAAGACGCTCTGGCTTAAAACAGAGTGGAATGCTCTACCGCATACTTGGGCCAAGTAAATCTAAACTGAGCCCCTTGTTGTTCCTCAGACTCTACAGTGATTGTTCCCCCCTCGCGCTCTACAATTTTCTTCACAATAGACAGGCCAATGCCCGTGTTTTCTTTCGCATCCCGTGGTTGCAGGGTTTGGAAGATTGTAAAGATTTTTATATGAAACTCCGGGGCAATCCCAGGGCCATCATCAGCAACGGTAAACCGATAACAATCGCCACATTCTTCTGCAGAGACCCAGATCTTGCCATCCTCACGATTGTGATGCTTGATCGCGTTACTCAGCAGGTTGGCAAACACTTGTCGCAGCGGCACACGTCGAGCCATGAGGGTTGGCATAGACTCTTCGATTTGGAGGGCAAACGTGGGCGGCGGTGCTAAGGAGTCGATGACTTCACTGAGCAGAGGCCTAACTGAAACCTGCTCAATCGGGGACTCAGTGCGTCCCACGCGCGAATACTCTAGCAGCCCGTTGATCAGGGCTTCCATCCGATGGACTCGCCCTCGCAGTAGGGTCATTTGATGCTTGTTTTCTTTGGGGAGTAGGGTGTTTAGGTCTTCTTCGATCCATTCAGATAGGTTGGCGATCGCCCGCAGAGGCGCTTTCAAGTCATGCGAGGCCACATACGCGAACTGCTCTAGCTCACGGTTGCGATCTTCGAGAGCCGTATTGGTATGCGCCAGAATGCTACTGAGGCGAGCCAGCTCATCGGCTCGGTTTTGCAGCTTGGCCTCTGTGTCGAGAAACGGAGTGATATCGCGCATGATCACGATGTTGCGGCGATCGAGCTGCATATCACTCATTGACACTTCAATCGGAAAAGATGACTCATCTTTCCGCACTCCCAGTGCTTGCCAGGGTCGCCCAGGCTCAATTTTGCGGCTGCTGAGGTAGCCTGTCGCATCATTGGGCATGGCGGCCAGCTCTGCTTCGTTGGCATTGGACTGAAGATCTACCAGCAGTAGCCCAATATCTTTGCCAATCACTTCATAAGGCTCATAGCCAAACATGCGAATGGCAGTAGGGTTAATCATCTCAATTTCGCCAAATTCGTTGAGCACCATCACGCCGTCCACCACGTTGCTGACAATGCCCGTCAACAGGTTGCGGTTTTCGAGTAGCAGGCGTTCTCGCTCCTTAAGTTCCTGATCGAGTTGGCTAAATAGATAAACGGCTGCTGCCGAACTCAGCAGGCTGACCACGGTGACCAAGCTCAGCATTCTGCCGGTGATTTCTTGCAGCCACCGACGACGGCTACCAAGACCGTTTAGGATGGCTCGATTCTCGGCCTGGAAGTCGTTGACGGTGCTAATAAAGTTGATCATCTGCGCCTTGCCCCGATTAACTAGGGCGAGGGTTTGGGGCGATCGCACTACAAATCGCCCTTCATTGCTGGCATTGTTCACGGTTCGTTCTAGCGTTTCAATCTGCCGCTGAGCCAGTCGCTCGATAATGCGAATCTGAGCTTCGCCCTCAAGGCTGCCTCGAGAAGCCTCTTGGAGCTTCCGCACCTCCGATTGTGCTTCTAAGACAGCCTGCTTATAGGGATCAATGAAAGCTTCGTCTTTGGTTAGGGCATAGCCTAGCACCGATGACTCTGCTGCCAGCGTTTGGCGCAGCACGCTATCGCTTAGAGAAATCAGCTCCTGCTTATTCTCAATCTCGCCCCGTAGTGCGACCAAGTTAAACCGTCCCCAAAGCCAAGTGCCTAGCGTCACCATTAAGCACAAGGTCGGAATGGAGATGATAGCAGCCCCTCGATAGCGAATTGGCATCTTGTACCAATAGCTGCTCAATTTTGCCAGTAGTGAGGGCGCGCTGCCGTATTTCATGGCTTAACTAAAGTGAAACAAGCGTAACTTCGGAAGGCGATTGAACGGGATTCAACAGTTGCACAGAAATTTCAAAGACCAAAAGAGCCAATTTTAGGCTCTGTTAAAGTCGGAGATCTTCCACTACCGATGTTTTCAAAGCGGCTTCTACCTGCGTTAGGGTAGCGTCCATCCATCTACATGCCCTGTGGATGACCGAATCTGACCTATATCAATATCAATCAAGTTTTATTCTTCTAGCTTAATTCTTTGGGTAGAGAACAGCCATACATCCCAAGTTAGAAGTTCGCCGCTCCAAAAAGAATAATGAGAAGAATTGTTCAACCTAGAGGAAGATAGCCAGTCGTCTTAAGTTTCGCCATAATTTTGATTACGAATTTATTCCCGCAGGAAACAGAAATTTAGATTATTTCAATTGGCTACGCGCTGTTTAACATTTAACAGCAGACAGCAAAATTATCGATTGTAGGCGTACCATGTTTAGGTAGGTGGCACTATCAGATCACTAATGTTGAGCAATGTTGCTTAATGCTCGGTTAATACTGAGTGCTATCTTTGGGTTTCTGCTGCTGGTAGTAACTAACTGAACAATTATGCTGGCACCAAAGCAGTATTTAAGCACTATCTAGCCTACGTCTAATTTTTGCCTTGTAAACGTTCTACGATATAACGGCATTCAATAAAACCCTGTTCATCATCTTTTTATCTGCGTTCATACATTCATCATTCAGATCATCATTCAGATTCGATATCCCCAGAAAGAGTATGCAAGACATTCAAGTTGTATTGGTTGAAGATCACGATTTGACTCGTGTGGGCCTACGCGCTGCACTTCAGCGGAAGCCAGGAATTCACGTCGTGGGTGAAGCATCAAACGGCAGCCAGGGATTGCAATTGCTGCAGTCGACTCGGCCCAATGTGGCCGTGGTTGACATTGGCCTGCCCGACATTGATGGGATTGAGCTAACTCGGCGGTTTCGCAGTACTCAGTCTGACGAAGAGGCTGGCAAGACCAAAATTCTCATTCTAACGATGCATGATTCGCAGGATTCGGTTTTGGCGGCATTTGCGGCAGGGGCTGATTCCTACTGCATGAAGGATGTCAGCATTGACCTGCTGACGGAGGCGCTACGGGCAACACATGAGGGTAATTCTTGGATTGACCCGACGATCGCCAGCATTGTATTACGGCAGGTGCGCCAGCCTCAGTCTGCGGCAGCGCTGGTGGAAGAGGTGAAGACTGTGGCGATTAGTGCTGCGCAACCTGAGGTAGAGCAACTGCTAGAAAGTTCGCCCTTGACGGAGCGTGAGCTGGAGATCTTGGAACTGATTGTGGCGGGATGCAGCAATGCGGCGATCGCCGAGAAGCTCTATATCACTGTGGGCACGGTCAAAACCCATGTCCGCAATATCTTGAATAAGCTCTGCGCAGATGACCGCACCCAAGCGGCTGTATTAGCGCTGCGGTCTGGCTTGATTAGCTAGCAATTCCCCTGCGCCCCCTTCAATCTTGGCTCAGCTTGGCGGAGTGATGCTGAATGCCGTGACTCTTGATTTTAATCAGGCTGGCGTTCTACCGTGGCTTCGATCAGGCTCTCGATTTGGTGCCCTGTAAGCAATGTGCTGCTCAGGCGGTATTCCGTGCTGCTGAGCTGATATAGCGCCTCAAAGCCGCTGCGGCGCTGGCGATCGCCCAAGACCCAATACCGCTGCACAATGGACTCTGGAGCCACCCAGCCTTCGCCTTCGACTCGCCCCAGCAGACTGTGTTGGAGCACAAAGGTATATTGGCGATCGCCCGAATTGAGCCGTCCGCGATATTGCAGCGCAATTTCTTGATGGTCAGTGCCTGGAAACACCAGCTTCATCACCATCGTAAACCAGTGGTCTCGGCTCCAGCCAATCAGAATCTTTCCCTTAACGGGCATGGGCATGGCGTTGCGCTCCAGCCAGTTTCCCTGGAGTGTCCACCGCCCTGCTTCCATCAAAAACGAATGCGCCACAGTGTTTTTGTCCTAGGCCGTTGCCACAGAAATAGACCTTATGCGATAAGGTGGGACGTTGGCTGATCGCAGGGTTCACCTGATTCAGGATGCCGCTTAGCTCGCGGCGATCGCCCTCCCATCACGCGTGGGCGAGCCCCAAGAGGGGTTCTGTATGCAGAGTGCCCAGCAGCACGGCTTGGCGCGCCCCGGTCACTGCGGGCACATTACCGGGAGTTTGGGTGAATCTCCAGTAGGCTAGCACGGCAAAGGCGATCGCTTCTTTAAAATCAGCGTTGACCCCGGCTTCGTCTGTGGTCAGCACTGCCGCAGGGGCCAGATTTGATTGCAGCCGCTGCCGCAAATAGTGATTGCGACTGCCGCCGCCGCACAGCAGCACTTCTGCAGGCAGGCTCGGCAAGCACTGGCGATAGCTCTCGGCAATAGACGCTGCCGTCAGTTCTGTTAAGGTTGCCAACATATCCGCTGGGTCGAGCGATCGCCCTGCCATCGCCTGCCAGCATTGCTCAAGATAGGCGGCCCCAAACAGCTCGCGCCCGGTCGACTTGGGGGGGGACTGGCGAAAGTAGGGCTGCTGCAACCATTCAGCCACTAACTCTAGGCTGGGCTTGCCTTGACGAGCCCAAGCGCCGTCGTTGTCATAGGTCAGCGCCCCGGCAGACAGGCGTTCCACAGCCAAATCAATCAGGGAGTTGCCTGGGCCCGTGTCCCACCCTTGGATAAGCGCATTGGGGCGATCGCCCGCGGGCAGCACCGTAACGTTGCCAATGCCGCCGATGTTTTGCACACAGCGATCGCGTGTGGGATGGCGCAACAGCGCTACATCTAACCCCGATACCATCGGTGCGCCTTCGCCCCCAGCCGCAATATCTGCAGCCCGAAAGTTGCTCACCGTGGGGATCTGAGTCAGATGGGCAATCAAATCGCCCCGACCCAGTTGCAGGCTATAGGCCAGTTCTGCGCGGGGAGCCGGGTCAGAGGGGGCTAACCGGGGTGCGTCATCCGGCGGCGGCGGAACTAGCCAATCTGCGCCCTGCGTGGCGCCCCGGGGGCGGTGAAACACCGTTTGCCCGTGGGAGCCGATGAGCTGGGCTGGGGCCTGTCCCTGCTGCACCTGCAGTGCCGCCTTCGCAAACTGACGGGCGATCGCCTCATCCAGTTCAGCAAACTCCGTCAAGGCCAGGGCCGCGCCGCCACAGACCTGGAGAATGTGCGATCGCAGCGCATCTGGATAGGGGTAGGTCGCCGCGGCCACTGTCTGCACCGCAAGCCTAGACGCATCTCCTGTGACATCCACCAAGGCCGCATCAATGCCGTCTACCGAGGTGCCGCTAATTAGCCCCACAACACGCATGGTGTTTGCCACAGTTTTTTCCCTTAGTTGAATCGGCATGTGAATCAGCCAGATTTGAATCGGCCAAACTCACTCAGATCGGCCGCAACGGCTTAAGCCAGGTGCTAAACCGGCAATTGGTTAATGCCCTTATTCGTGCCCACAACCACCATCAGCGCGTCTTTTTCAAGTCGAGCAGAGGGACTAGGGTTAACCTCAAAATGGCCGCCATTCTTGCACATGGCCAGCACCGTTAACCCAAAGCGCGTTCGCAGCTCTAGCTCTAGAATAGTTTTGCCATCAAATTCCTTGGGCACCACCACTTCTACAATGCTGTGGTCAGGGTCGAGATCAAACCGTTCTAGAATGCCAGGCCGAGTGAGCGATCGCGCCAGTTCACAGCCCATTTCATGCTCAGGGAAAATCACATGGTCAGCCCCGACCCGAGTCAGCAGCTTACCGTGGATTTCTGACGACGCCTTCGCCACCACATGCGGCACGCCGCCCTCTTTCAAGTTCAGTGTGGTGATGATGCTCTCTTGAATATAGTTGCCGATGCCCACAATCACCGTGTCAAATTCAAAAATGCCAGCTTCTTTTAACGCACCCGGTTCTGTAGAGTCGAGCGTGAGCGCGTGAGAAGCCAATTCATCTTGCAAAATCTGGTTAACTAGCTTTTCATCTGAGTCAATGCCGAGAACTTCGTAGCCGGATTTGTGGAGCGTCATGCAAACGGCTCGGCCAAATCGTCCTAACCCAATCACCGCAAACTGTCGGTTGTTTGCCCGCAAGCTTTTGAAAAAGCCTAAAGACGTAAGATTCACAATGGGTATATGTGTTGCAATGTAAAGATGTACCTCTCTAGGCTATCAAGAAAACCTGCGCATCATGCGACGACCGCACCGACAATTGCAGGAAGATAGCAGGGAGATGGCAACCGCTAGAGTAAACGCCTGAGGCAAAGCAGATGAAACCCAGGCACAGTAAAGTCTTCACGGAAATTTCATGATGAGCCGATGACAAACCCTACCGATAAGACTGATAAGGTGGGCTCCGCAACAGGTTGAATATCTGAATGGTAGTTAAGACCGGGGAACGAATGCAGCAGAGGAAACCCATGGGGCGGCGATCGCTCCGGCGTTGGCTAGGACTGGGGGTGACGATGGCACTCGTGCTGGGTGGCCTGCTGGTGGGGTGCCAGCCTGGGGCACGGCAGACGGATGGCATCACGCACCTGACGCTCTGGCAGGGGGTGAATCCGCCCCCAAACCGCGATGTGCTGGATACGCTGGTGCGCCAGTTTAATGCAACCCATTCCACCATTCAGGTCGAGTCGCTCTATGTCGGGCAGTCTGATCAGCAGATGCCCAAGATCTTGGCGGCCATTGTGGGCAATGCCCCACCCGATTTGCTCTGGTATGCGCCGATGATCACGGGGCAACTGGTAGAGCTAGAAGCGCTGCGATCGCTAGATGACTGGCTAGAGACGACGGCAGGTCGCGACCAAATTGACCCAGCGTTGCTGGAATCAATGCAATGGGAGGGCCACACGTGGTCGATTCCGTTTGGGACCAATAATGTCGCCATTTTCTATCGCCCTAGCTTATTTGAGGCAGCAGGTATCGACACCCTACCCCAAACCTGGGATGAGCTACGGCAGACCGCGCAGACGCTCACCATTCCTAGCCGCAACCAGCATGGCATGCTGCTGCCGCTGGGCAAAGGCGAGTGGACAGTATTTACGTGGCTGCCGTTTATGTGGAGTGGCGGGGGAGAACTGGTAGCCGAGCCAGGTGATGCGGCCAGCGATGCAGCCCCGCCCGTGGTGCAGATAGACAATGAGGGGGCGATCGCCGCGCTTCATCTATGGCAAGATCTGATGACAGATGGCTCAGTGGTGCTGTCGCAGCCAGAGCGGGGCTATGAGCTCGATGGCTTTTTAGCAGGGCGTGTGGCAATGCAGCTCACCGGGCCGTGGACGCTCGGGCAACTGGCGGCAACGGATGTGGACTATGGCGTTATGCCCATCCCCACCGGAGCACGACGGGCCACGGTGGTCGGCGGAGAAAATTTATTTGTGTTTCGATCTACACCGGAGCGAGAGCAAGCAGCGCTCACATTTGCGGAGTATGTGCTCAGCGCAGAGTTTCAAACCCAGTGGGCGATCGGCACCGGCTATTTGCCCGTGAACCTGCGATCGCGCGATCGCCCAGACTACCAGACCTTTGTAGCGCAGCAGCCTGCCGTTGAGGTGTTTGTAGAGCAGGCACCCTACGGGCGATCGCGCCCTATTTTTCCCGGCTATAACCGTATTTCAGACAATCTCGGGCGGGCGATTGAAGCGGTGCTGCTGGGCAAAGCCACGCCGGAGGGGGCGCTAGCTGAGTCGCAGCAGCGGCTCGATCTGGCGCTAGGGGGCGATCGCCCGACTGCATCGCAACGCCCTTAACCGGCTCGTGGGGGCGATCGCGCTTCTAGCGCATTTGGCTGAGCTGCTGGATCATGAACTGCTGGCGCAGCCGCTCTGATGCGTAACCGTGCCGACGATGATCTTCCAGCCATACCTGCATTTCTTCATGGGACACGCCAGCGATTGAATCATAGGTCACAGGGTCATAGGCGCTCCATAGCATCCGACCATCGCGCGTGTTGGTGGCCCACACCTGCGGCTCGTCTGACGTGCTAAACAACCCTGCGATCCGATTGACAATCTGGCGAAGCCAAGATGCCCGATAGTGGCGGTCATTCTCCGCAATGAGTTCAAGCGAGCGATATTCTTGGGGTGATAACCGAGTGGTCATGACAGATCCTCCTGTGGCGTACTGCATATATACAGGATAGTAAACTGTCAATTTAGATACAAAAACCAGTTTTTCTGGGACGTATGAGCAAATTGTATGGAAGCAGGTTAGGAAAGCCAACCTCTGAGTAGGCCATGCGTGTCGTGCATAGCCTACTCAGAGGTTTGGGCCTGGATCATAGGCCACTGTGCTCCATCCGGTGTCCCAACACTTCTCTTAATCCAACTTAACGTCTGTTCGGCACATGCCTAAACCCGTATTGATCGCGATCGCACCCCCGTTTAATAGAGCTGATGGAACCGTCGTGGTTCCTTTTCTCTAGGGGACGCTTACTGATCTGGGGCGATCGCTATTTCTGCATCAGATCATCTAAGTCGGCATAGCTGGGCAGCGTGGTGTCAATCGGCTGGCCCTGGCGCAACACAATGCGGTCGTGCTGCGATCGCGCGTAGAGTTCACTAAAATAGCGCGCCGAAAACAGCACTAGGTCGGCAGGCAACCCCACGCCAATTCGCCCGGTATCGGGCAACCCCAGCAGGTCGGCAGGGGTGCGCGTCACTACATGGCACCAGTGTCCATAGGGGGCATCGAGGTGGGCAATGCGGACGCCCTGCACCAGCACCTCTAGCGCGTCGTGATCGCCAAAGGCATAGAAGGGGTCACGGCAGTTGTCGCTGGCGATCGCCACCGGAATATCCGCCTGGGCCAGCTCATGCAGCAGCGTGACGCCTCGCCAGCGCGGGGTATAGGCAGCGCGGTCGGGTAAGTGCGCGAGGGATTTCCCCGAGTCGGGGCGCTGCAGATCAGCGGTCGCATACTGATTGCGATCTTGCAGATAGAGATTACACATAGGCAAGCTCACCACACCCAGGTTCGCTTTTTGCACAGCGCTAATCGTAGCCTCGACATCAGCCTGCGTTTGAATCGCCAAGCTACAGCAGTGCCCACAGACGATCTGACCTGAAAACTGGTGCTGGGTAGCCGCCTGCGCTAGCCGCCGCAGGGCGATATCTGCGGGGTCGCCGCTTTCATCGGTGTGGAAGTCCAACAGCAGGTTGCGCTCGATCGCCAGCTCAAACACCCGCTCGATCTGCCGATCTAAGTCGGGATTGGCAAAGGCGACGCCGCCCAGCACCCCGCCCGACTCAACCACCAAATCCGCCAGCTTCTCGCCTTCTGGCGTCAGAAAGTACTCCAGCGGCACGAGAGACACAGCTTGCAGGGTAATGCGATCGCGCCATTCTTCCCGCAGGGTGCGAAACACCTCAAAGCTAATGGCACCCTGTTTCCCTGCCGAGTCGAGATGGGTGCGAATGGCTTTGGTGCCGTGGGCATAGCTGCATTTCAGCCCAAACTCCATGCGGCGATACACGTCATCAGCAGACCAGTTCGCGTCGGCGTCGGCGTTGACGATTTCTAGCGCGGCTTCAAAGGAGCCACTGGGGTTGGGCGATCGCTCCCACACATGCCCCTTGTCTAAGTGGGTGTGCATGTCAACAAAGCAAGGAAAGACAATGCCCCGCTGCAAATCAACCTGGGGAATTGCATCAGAATCGGCAGCATGGGAGGAGCCTGCGGCAATCTGACGAATGCACCCGTTATGGATTTCAAGATCTAGCAGAGCCAGCCCATCTGGAGTCTGCGGCGCGATCGCTTCTGTCAGAAGAGAGACGGGAACATGGGCATTTGTGAGCCAGTAGCGGTCTGCTGAGGGAACGGTGGGTCTAGAGTGTGTCATGCAAGCCAATACGGTTGAGGGGCATCATTCATGTTTCAACAGCATCGCACACTCTTCAATCGCTGAGAGGCTTCCCCCAGTTGGAGTTTCACGCCCTCGGCCCTGTACCTCGCGCCGTAGATTTTGAGCCGCATCCTGCCCGTTGATGCAGGTTCACACCAAGTTCAGCAGGCTATAGCCCTAGCTGTTTCGATGCGGATAGAAGGGCGATCGCTCATCCGCCGAATGCATCGACGCGTCGTGCCACGTAACCGTAGCCCGCAGCAGACTAGTTCTCACGCTTGATCGCGCTTTCATGCCAGTCGCGCAGCAGCAGGTCAGACAACAGCGTTAGCGCCACAAAAATCGCCACACCCAGCCCGGTGGTCATCAACAGCGCCGCAAACATACGGGGAATTTGCAGGTTAAAGCTCGATATCAAAATCTGATAGGCAATGCCCGACCGCGTGCCGCCCGTACCCGCCACAAACTCCGCTACCACCGCGCCAATCAGGGCCAAGCCGCCGCTGATCCGCAAGCCGCCCAAAAAGTAGGGCAGCGCACTGGGCAACCGCAGGTATCGCAGGGTTTGCCAGCGATTGGCTTTGTAGAGTTGAAACAGGTTCAGCAGGTTATGGTCGGCGCTGTTGAGCCCCAATGTGGTATTCGACAAAATCGGGAAAAAGGCCACAATCCACGCGCAGATGGTAAGCGAAATAAAGGTGGCCTGCTGGCCCTGCACCAGTTGCCGCACCCAGAGAATGATCAGGGGGGCGATCGCCACAATCGGCGTTGTTTGCAAAATCACCGCATAGGGAAAAAAGCTGCGCTCGATCCACTTGCTTTGGGTAAACAAAATGGCGATCGCCAACCCCGTCACTACCGCAGCCACAAACGCCACCAGCGTAATTTGCAGCGTAATCATCAACGACGGAAACAGCGTGCCCCACTCACTCACCAGCGTTTGCAACACCAGCAGTGGCCCCGGCAAAATGTAGGGCGGCGTATTCGTCAGGCGCACACCCACTTCCCACAGCACCAGCACCCCCACTCCGACCACAATCGGGGCCAGCACATCGGCAGAGAGCAGCCACCGCAGGCGGCTACCCATGGGAAACGTGGCGGCAGCCTCGGCAGGCGACGCCCCATCAGGCACAGCCGTGAAGTTGGTTAAGGGATTTTGCATGGGAAGGGGTGAGTCCTATAGAGCAGCGATCGCGTTCGGGTGAGCCTAGCCTTCAATCAACCGACTTCAGCCATCACCCTAAACGAGGGAATCGACGACATTGGGCGATCGCACCGACGATGCATTGTCTTGAAGATGGTGACTTGCCGCCTGAGACAACCGCGCCGAAATATCGCGGCAGTAGTGGTTGAACATCGCGCTCGTGCGAAAATCCTCCGTCCGAGGATAAGGCGCATCAATGGGCACATCCGCCACCACTCGACCGGGTCGCGCCGCCATCACAATCACCCGATTTGATAAATACACCGCCTCATAAATGTTGTGCGTCACAAACACCACCGTCCACTGCTTCTGCTGCCACAGATTGAGCAGATCACTATTCAACTTGCTGCGCGTCATTTCATCCAGCGCCCCAAACGGCTCATCCATCAGCAACACCTCGGGCTTTGTGACCAAAGCCCGAGCAATTGAAACTCGCATCTTCATCCCACCCGACAACTCTCGGGGATAGCTCGACTCAAACCCCGTCAAGTCCACCATCTCCAGCGCTTCTGCCACCGCCGCATTAGACGCAGCCTTACCCATACCTGACAGCTTGAGCGGCAGCCGCACATTGTTCTGCACGGTCGCCCACGGCATCAGCGCCGCCTCCTGAAACACAAACGCCATGCGGCGATTGGCCTGATGACTCCAACTCAGCTGCCCACTGCTCATATGCCCCAGACCCGCCACAATCCGCAACACAGTGCTTTTGCCACAGCCCGATGGCCCCAGCAAGCTGACAAATTGACCGTCATTCACAGCCAAGTTCAGGTCTTGCAGGGCAACCGTTCCGTTGGAATACACCTTGCTAACGTTGCTCAAGCTGAACGTAGAGCTTGGGGTCATGGGTTTTATCCTGAATAATAACGACAGACAGTCGATGGGCTGCTGACGGAACCGAGTCACAGGCTATGCAATCCACCGCTGATTTATCATGCCTCGGTTGACACACACGATATCTAGTTCGCTCTCGGGACATGCAGGCGATCCATTGGGAATGAACGATCGGCAATGCACGATTCAGACGCCATCTACGCAACAGATGAACCTGCATCCCACCCTCATATTCCCACTGGACACTAGTCCCAACTAAACACAAGCCCCGGCTAGACACAATCAGCTTTTATAGAAATCAGCGCCCTTATTTACAAACTCCAGCGTGTAGGCCTGGGTATAGTCGGCGCTTGCATCAAACACCTCCTCCGATGACATGGTTGCGAAGAACTCTTGCCATCGCTCATCGGTCATGGCTCCAATGCCGAACTCCTCGGCATCGCCAGAGTCGGCAATGCCGTATTCCTTCATCTTTTCAATGCCGTAAGCAATTTGCTCATCCGTCATTTCGGGGTTAGCTTGCTTGATCAGCTCATTGCCAGGGGTCGGGTCGCTATAGAGATAGCTATACCAGCCTTTGATCGACGCATCCACAAACCGCTCAACCAGATCGGGGTTAGAATCCACTAGCTCGCGGCGGCATTCGATAGTGGTGGAATAGGGACTGTAACCGTAGTCGGCTAGCAAAAACACCGTCGGCTCAAATCCGCCTTCTTTGGAAATAGCCAGCGGTTCTGAGCTGAGGTAGCCTTGCTGGGCCGAGTTTTCGTCTTGCAAGAAGGGGCCAGGGTTAAAGTTATAGGGCCGCTTCATATCTTCAGTAAAGCCGTACTTGGCCTGCAAAAACGGCCAATAGGTGACGTTAGCGGCTGAAGAAATAAAGATGGGCCGACCTTGCAAATCTTCGAGGCCATCAGCAGTGCCGGGATGGGCGATGAGAATTTGCGGATCTTTCTGAAAGATGGCGGCAACGGTAACTTTGGGAATGCCCTCTTCAATCGCCTTGATGGCGTCAGAGGCATACCCCATAAAGAAGTCGATCGCCCCACCCATCAACAGTTGGGTGCCATTCACCTGAGGGCCTCCCATTTCGATGCTGACATCTAGCCCGTGCTCTTCATAAATGCCAGTCGCCACCGCTTGGTAGAAGCCGCCGTGCTCTGCTTGGGCATACCAGTTGGTGCCGTAGGTGACTTGAGTGAGTTCTCCCGAGGCTGGCTCTTCGGCTGTGGGGGAGGCTGAGGTCTCAGGTTGGGATGTGTTGGTGCCGGAGGCGCAAGCACCCAAAATGCCAGTGCCCATCGCCATGGCCCCGTATTGCAAAAATCGCCGCCGCTTCATAGCTGCGGCAATGGATCGTGACTGGCGCGAATGACTCATCTAACTCTCCTAACGGCTAAATTCAGTGTAAGTAGGACAACTCGACTTTGATCAGGAGGCGCAGAGGGCTAAACCCGCACCTGCTTCTAAAATATGCGTAAACTCACTAGATTGTTGTTGGAGTAGAGCCATGCGGCCTCATGCAGTTGCTGATTGTCTGCAATTTGGTATGGTTTTTGTGATGGCTTCTTGGTGGCTGGGGTGGCGATCGCTCGGGTATATCGCTGAATCTTGAACCAGGTCAAGGGTTTGGCGTCGAAGCGTTGAGCAGGCTGCTCACAGGCTATACCGCAACCCTCTCGGGCGACTAACCCCACCCGAACTCCCTGTAAGGAAGGTATCAAGAAGAACTCGGAGCCGTTTGTATCTAGTTTTACGCATGGGAGGGGAAGGCGCAGATTGCCTTGGGATTTCGCACTGGGGTGCCGACCGTTAGGGCCTTTGTGCTTCGACCCACTCCATCACCGTTCGCCCCAACTGCACCTGATTGAGGCGATCCACTTCGCGAATTCCCGTCGGACTGGTGACGTTGATCTCGGTCAGGTAGCCGCCAATGATATCAATGCCGACAAAAAATAGGCCATCGCGCTTGAGCACGGGGGCTAGTTGAGTGCAGATTTCGCGCTCGCGGTCAGTAATAGCGGCTGCCGCCACCCGACCGCCTGCGGCCATATTGCCGCGAAAGTCGCCGCCAGAGGGGATGCGATTCACCGCCCCAATCGGCTCGCCTGCTAGCAAAATGATGCGCTTGTCACCATCTTTGGCGGCGGGTAGGTAGGTCTGCGCCATGATGGGATAGCGGCCATAGTGGGTGCTGATTTCGATGAGGGAGTTGAAGTTGCGATCGCCTGCTTCTATCAACAAAATGCCTTCGCCACCCTTGCCGCCCAAGGGTTTTAGCACTGCGGCCCCATGCCTCTCGACAAAGGCGCGCAGCACGGACTTGCTGGTGGAAACTAAGGTTTCGGGAATGGCCTCGGCAAACTGTAGCGCATACATCTTTTCGTTGGCGGCGCGCAGCCCGGCGGGCGAGTTCACGACTAAAGTGCGAGCCGGATCAATGTGATCCAAAATATAGGTGGCATAGAGATACGGCACATCCACCGGCGGATCAAGTCGCATAAACACCGCATCCATCGTCTCTAAGGGAGACACCAGCGCGCGATCGCCCAGAGAATACCAAGGAGTCGCGGCCACCCAGCGGTCTTCTACCAGTTTTACCGGCTCTAACTGCACTGAATACAATGTGGCAAACGCCTTGCCCTCAATCACGCTGAGGTCAGCAGCAGCGGCCACCCACACCTCATGGCCGAGCATTTGCGCGGCTTCCATCAGCGCTACGCTGGTATCGTGCCCAGGGTCGAGCCGTTCAATTGGGTCAATAATAAATGCAAGCTTCACGGATTCCGTCCTTAGCTAAGGCTCATCAACAGGCGATCGAGCTCGCCCTCGGTGTTGAGCGCGTGCAGGTCATCACAGCCCCCCACATGCACATCGTCAATAAAAATTTGTGGCAGCGATCGCCGACCCTTGGCCCGCTTTGCCATTTCGGCTCGTGCCTGCTCATCGCCATCAATGCAGTATTCCTCGTATGCAACCCCTTTGCGGTCTAATAGCGCTTTGGCGCGAACGCAAAAGGGGCACATACTCCAGGTATAAATCTCGATGTTGACCTTGGCTACCATGGGTTCTCCCTATGTCGAAACATTTCGTTACTCCCCAGCATTCTAACGCTCCGGGAGTAGTCACAGATCTCGGTTCTCTCAGTTCATTGAGTTGGGTTCTTGGCCTGTTGGGGGTCATATTAGCTGAGACCAAACAATGGTTAAGCCAGGTTGTGGTCATCCTCAATAAAACCTCAGTTCAGAACCTCAGTTCGACAACACTAAACCGTGCTGCGGGGCTGAGACCCCACGATCAATCTCACGTCACGTTAGAGGAGAAATAATTAGGTGGCGCAGGGGCTAAGCCCTTACGCCACCTAATCATGTCCTGAATACGATGTCCTAAATACGATGGTTTGACTACCACCCTCCACTAGCGGCATATGGCGTTGTAGTGCGACTGGAATCTGACTACAGCTATAGGCCTTACGCAGTTGCACGATTTCCAAGACACCGCACCAGTGCATCAACCCTGAGCTGCCTACAGTCGTTGGAGCAGCTCTTTGAGGGTGTACTCACGGGTGGCCGACACAAGGCCAGGCAGAACCTCTCGCAGCGTGTGGGGCACTGCCATCACAGATCCCAAATGAGCCCGCCACTTGCTCCAAGTGCGGAGCGATCGCCCCCAGGGCACATTCCACCAGCGGTTGATTGACAGCACTGCCCCCGCACCGACCGAACTGACCTCATGCCACCAGCCAGAGGGAATGAACAAAATCTCCCCCGGTTTTAGCGTTACATCCTGCCGATGACGCAGCGCTTCCTGAAATCGAGGAAAACTATCGAAATCGGGTCGATCGGGATAGACCTGACTGTAGACCGCACGCCGCCGCAGGCCGTACCACAAGTGGTTCATCACGGCAAAAGGGTAGAGGTTGTAGAGCTGATCGGGGGGAAACAAGATGATGTGCTTGCTGCCCTGAAGCTGCATCAACGTGCCATCCATCGGATCATAGTGTAAGCACGAGATATGCCCCGATGGCCCCACCCACAGGTTGAGTGCCGTTACGGGGCTGGTGAAGCCCAGCCGCTGCTCTGCTTGAACCAGAGCTGGCGCTTGGGCTAGGGGAGTATGGGTTAAGGCAGAACGAGCCAGGTATAGATCCTGATCATGGGCCTCGCCGTTCTCTAGCAACGCCGCGTAGTCGTTAAAGGTCAGGGTGCGGACGTTGACGCCGCTACCCACGGTGTCCCAGGTGCGTTTGTCTTGTTGATAGCGATCGCGCCCATAATGGCGAACTGGAAAGGTGCGATCGCCCAAGTGCTGACGCAAAAAATCAACAGTCCAAGCGGCATCCTGGCCCAACAGCCCCGTGATCACCACTGGCACACCCGGCTTCAGGTAATTCTGGATAAAGGTATCCGGTTGAGTGCAGTCCGCCGCAAGGCGTTGCACAGTAAACTCAGCGCAGTGCGGCTGAGCATCAAAGTTTGCTCTCATGAGTTGAAATGAATGCAGAACAGGTGAAATGAATGCGAAACGAATGATCAGGAGAAACTGCCTTGCTCTCAGGTGCTCCATTGAGGAGTAGTGCGAGAACAGGCAACCCTCACTTAAACTTGCTTAAACAGGTGTGATGGACTCGCCCAAACCACCAGACACAGTGCTGAGGCAGGGCGATCGCCCACAACCATACCCTAGCCAAACCGCAGCAAAAACTGGCAGGCCCAGTGTGACACTCCGCCTGTCAGCTTAGATAGTCCATTGTCCATCCATCCGGGCTTTAGCTCACCCCTGACGACAACACCCGCCGACTCAGCGACCCGGTCACGAGCCATCCAGTTACGAGCTACCCGTTCGCGAGGCCACCGCTAGTCCACAGTCGCCAATTTAATCGCCTGCCGCATCGCAATAATCTCATCGCGATGCGCGGTCACAGTAATCTGTTGAGACGCCGACTCTGTCTCTAGGGCACTCGCCGTTTCGCTAGTTGGCGACTCAAGTTGCACCACCACCGCCTCTGTTCGCCCGGCTGTTCGCCAATAAAATACGCCTGCCAGCGGTGCCAGCAGCAGTAAGGCTGGGGATAGCCATTTGCTCTCGGGATAGGCGATCGCCAGCACCAGCACCAGGCATAGACCACCCACCATAGCCAACCCAGACAAAAACACTGCCAGAAACACGCTGGGGCGCACCCGGCCCTCATAGCGCACCTGATTTGTGTCTGCATCCACCGCCGCCAAGCGATAAGCCCGATCCAGAAAATGACGCTCTAACTCCGTCAGCACATCCACCTGCGGCTGATGCGCCACCAGACGCACCACCTCCGTGCGGTCTTTAGTTGAGGCGCGAATAAAGAAAAACAGCCCAATCGCCAATAAAAACGTCAGAAACACCGTAGACGGCAGGACAGGCAAAGTCATAACACGGCTGAAGATAAATGGAATGGGAAAAACGCCAGAGGCTTCAACCCCATCATGCAACACAGCGCCACCTAAATGCTGCGATCGCCCTCGCTATAGCATCAGATTTAGGCCGTGCCCCACGATGCAGCGTTGCAGACTGGCCCAAGCTGGCTGCAGCAACCGATCTCGCCGGCTAATACCAAACGCCTGTTTTCTGCGGCAGCATTTAAAACCAATAATTTGTAACCTCCGTAACTATACGGAGCGATAGGCATCTCAGGCTTGCCTGAACCGGCCCATAGCTCTAAAAGCCCTACAGCGGCAACCAAACCTCTAACCATAGAAAAATCATGAGTACTCTCATAGCCCTGACTGATGACAACGTCTTGGTCTCGTTTGACCCCAGCAATCCAGGACTTACGACCTCAGTCCCTGTCAATGGTATCAACGGCACCCTCCTGGGTATCGATACCCGCCCAGCTGATGACCTAATTTATGGCCTCACCACCGAAAATGAAATTTACACACTAGATCCCAACGGATTTTCAGCCGGCACCTTTAACGGCAATTTCACCCTGACAGCCGCAGAAGAACAGCTCCTGCTCAGCAACGGCCTCTACATCAACCTCCACACAGCCACCTTCAATGGCGGTGAATTGCGTGGGCAGGTCAACGTTCAGCCCCAAAATGACATTGTTGCCTTCGGCATTCCCCTAGAGGAGTCGCAAGAAGTTGGCGACAATGTGCCACCCGCTGACGGGCCTGCCATGGGTTCCTACAGTGTGGTGTATGACGACGCCACCAACACCCTCAGAATCGGCGGCACCTTTAGCGATCTAACCAGCAATTTGATGCCTGTAGGCGCGGTAGATGCAGAGGGTAATCCCCAAAGCCCGATTCACCTGCATCAAGGCGCAGCAGGAGCCAACGGCCCTATCATCCGCAACTTTACGGTGACCAGCGACGGCACCTTTGGCGGAAGCTTTACCCTGACCGATGAAGAAGAAGCGCTGCTGTTTAACCAGGAGCTTTACGTCAATATCCACACCGACAGCTTTGGCGCGGGCGAACTGCGGGGCCAAGTGAATGTGGTGTTAGAAGAAAACGATGTGGCGATTTTGGGCATCCCCATCGAAGAAGCACAGGAAGTTGGCGACATGGTGCCACCCGCCAATGGGCCGGGGATGGGAGCCTTTGACCTGATTTATGACACCTCCACCGGAACGCTGGCTATTAACGGAGCCTTTAGTGACATCACAGGGCCACTGCTGCCTGTGGGGCCTCCGGCAGATGTGGAAGGCAATCCGCAAAGCGCCATTCACCTGCACGAGGGCGCTGCGGGGGTCAACGGCCCTATTATCCGCAGCCTCACAGCCGTAGACGAAGTGGCCACCTTCGTGAGCACGCTGTCTGAGCCCTTTACTGGCGGTACGATTTCTGGGCTCGATTTCAACCCTGTTCCCGATCGGCTGCGGCTAGTGGGGAGCAACAACCAAAACTTCCGCATCAATGTGGATACTGGTGAGGTGATTGTAGATGGCACGCTGGCCTATGCACCAGGCGATGTGAATGCAGGGGTGAACCCCACAATCACAGCCGCCGCCTACATCAACTCGGTGGATGGAGCCACGACCACCGAACTCTATGGCATTGACACAGCGCTCAACACGCTGGTGCTGCAAGATCCGCCTAATGACGGCACGCTTGTCACCATTGGTGCGCTAGGCGTTGACTTTGCCAATGTGGCCGGGTTTGAGATCGTGACAGGCCCCGATGGCAGCAATATGGGGTTTGCGGTCTCTGACGGCATGCTCTTTAGCATTAACCTCAGCACTGGCGCTGCGACGAGTCTTGGTATGGTGGGTTCTGAAGCAGGCGTCAACTTGCTGGGCCTAGCCTCTGTGGCTGGAGACATCGCTCCTGTGGGTCAAGTGCTGGTGGGCACTGGTGGGCCGGATGAGTTGACCGGTGGCCCGGGCAACGACACGCTGCGAGGCTTGGGTGGCCGCGATGTGTTGATGGGTGGCCCCGGTGATGATGTGCTGATTGGCGGCGGCGGCGGCGACTTTCTGACCGGAGGGTCAGATGCAGATCGCTTCGTCTTCCGGGGAAACAACCTGCGGGCGGCACACCGACAGTCGCTGGTGACTCAGCCTGATCGCATTTTTGACTTTAATTTTGCAGAGGGCGATCGCTTTGAACTCAATTACCAAGGTGCAAACAGCATCAACCGTCCCCGAGGGCTATTCAATGCTGGGGAAGTGACGGCAGGCAATTTGGTGCGTGCAGCACGCAATGCCTATGCTGACAAAAACCAAGCTGCCGATGGTGAGCAAGCGCTGAGCGTCCGCGAGGCTGTGTTCTTTGAATGGCGTGGCAGCACCTTCCTATCAGTGAACAACAACTCTCCCAACTTCCAGATTCGCGGCAGCCTCTTGGCAGATGTCACCAATGTTCAGTTCAAAGAGGGCGATCAAGCTGCAGGCGTCCTCAATGTTCGAGATTACTTTGCTTAAGGCTAGTTCGGATTAAGCGAGTTTTGGGGCATCGCGCGACGCGCGATGCCCCAAAACCCTCAATGTGCCGTGTAATGTGCCGTGTGCGATGCGCACGGCACATTGAGGGTTTGAGATTATCCCGAACTCAGGTTGTTTACTGTTTAAGCCCCAAAGGCATTCACCGTCAGGCAGCTAGCAGCCCGTTGTGGCGCAGCAGGGGTTGGGTTTCGGGTTCGCGTCCCCGGAAGGCTTTGAACACCTCCATTGGGTGCTGACTGCCCCCCAGAGCTAGCACCGTATCGCGGAAGCGGCGTCCTGTTTGGGCGATCGCCCCTTCGTCTTCCAACCCGGCTTCTTCAAAGGCCGAGAAGGCATCAGCACTCAGCACCTCGGCCCACTTATAGCTGTAATAGCCTGCCGCATAGCCCCCCGCAAAGATATGGCCAAACGCACAGAGAAAGGCGTCTTCTGGCAGCGGAGGCATCACGGTCGTGGTTTGGGCCAAACGATTGCGCACATCGTTTGGCGTTTCACCCGTGCCGGGCTGGTAGCGGTGGTGCAGCTCAATGTCTAGCAGGCTAAAGTGCAGCTGTCGCACCATGGCGCTGCCACTCATGAAGTTGCGCACGGCCAGCAGCTTCTGATAATAGTGCTCGGGCAGCGGCTCTCCGGTTTCATAGTGCTTTGCTAGGCTGAGCAGCGTGGCCCGGTCATAGCACCAGTTCTCCATAAATTGGCTGGGCAGTTCTACCGCATCCCATTCCACATTGTTAATGCCCGCTGCACCGCTGTAGTCTACCCGCGTCAGCATGTGCTGCAAGCCATGCCCAAACTCGTGGAACAGCGTCGTCACTTCCTGAAAGGTCATGAGGCTGGGTTTACCATCCACTGGCGGCGTCTGGTTGCAGGTGAGATACGCCACCGGCAAGCGCACCTCGGGGATGCCGTCGTGGAGCTCTTGACCGCGATTGATGCACACATCCATCCACGCACCGCCGCGCTTTTCGGCAGGTCGGCTGTAGGGGTCAAGATAGAATGCGGCGATCGCCCCACCCGTCTGCTCATCAGCCACCTGAAAATACCGCACATCGGGATGCCACACTGGCGCTTCCCCATCTGCAGCGGTGATTACAATCCCAAATATCCGCTTGGCTAGGGCAAACAACCCGTCTAACACCTGCTCTAGCGGAAAGTAGGGACGCAGCGCTTCGGCATTGAGGGCATAGGTCTCCTCTCGCATCCGCTCCGACCAAAAAGCCACATCCCAGGGGCGCAGATCATCGGCCTCTGCTGCACCCTGCTCGCAGGCAAAGGCGCGCAGATCCTCTAGATCGGCCTTAGCTGCATCAAAGCTCGACTGCCGCAGTGATTCTAGCAACGCCTCTACCGCCGCCACATCCGGTGCCATTTTGCTTGCCAGGCTCAGTTCAGCATAGCTACCATAGCCCAGCAGCTGCGCCTGCTCGCGCCGCCGCGTCAAAATGCGGTCGATCAGCGGCTGATTATCCGTATCTCCGGATGCGGCGCGGGTGATGAAGGCACGATGGAGCTGTTCGCGTAGCGGGCGGCGGCGGCTGTGCTGCATAAAGGGAAGATAGCTGGGACTATCCAGCGTGATCACCCAAGGGCCAGCCTCGGGCGTAGCGGCTTCATGGCCTGCCGCCCGCGCTGCTTGCGCTGCCATGCCCAGCAGGCTAGGCGGCAACCCGTCGACCTCGTCAGACTGGGTCAACGTTAGCGTATAGGCCTTGGTCGCATCGAGGACGTTATTAGAAAACTTGGTTGCTAGGTCGGCCAATTCTAGCTGAATGGCGTTAAACCGCTCTTTTGCCTCGCCCTGCAACCCCACACCCGCCAGTTCAGCTTCGCGAATCGCAGCATCAATAATGCGGCGCTGAGCCGAGTCAAGGGTGGCCCACTCGCGACCCTCCCGCAGTGCCCTATAGCCGTTATAGATGGGCTGACTCTGCCCCAGCCGCATCAGAAACGTCACCACTTGGGGCTGCATCGACTCTTGAGCCTGCCGCAGTTCTGCGCTGTTTTTCACCCCCAGCAGGTGGTGGACGATACCCCAACTCCAGGAGATGCGATCGCCCAACTGCTCCAGCGGCTCTACCAAGCCACTCCAAGTCGGCACGATATTCGACTCAATGTGAGAGAGGCGATCGCCCGCTTCGGCCAATAGCTGGGTTATAGCAGGCACCACATGCTCGGGACGAATCTGCTCAAACGGGGGCAAACCTTTGCCAATCAGCAGGGGGTTATCCATTGCAGTTAGGGTTGAAGTCATAGTCGATTCGATTTCGGGTTAAGTGTCTTTCTAGTGTAACCGGAGTTAGGGGATCGGGGGATGGGTTAACGATAGGGGCTTAGGCCGAATGCCGCATTTGGCATTTCAAATCACTTGAGCATAGCTAGATGTATTGTGCTGCTTAACGCCGAGTCCCTTGCTCCCGGCTATCAGCCCAGATCATCGGCGTCACCCCTAGCGCCTAAAAATTTCCGTTAGATCTGTTAAATCTGTATGCGATCGCCTGCGGTTATGCTCTGATAGGGTCGGGTGGAGTCAGCCTCCCGTCTCAACGCAATGCAGGAGAGCCAGTGCCAATGAAGCTAATCATAGACTGTGATCCAGGGGTGGATGATGCGATCGCCCTGCTGTTAGCGCTGGCCTCGCCAGAGCTAGAGATCGTGGGCATCAGCAACGTAGCGGGCAACGTCTCCCTCGAACGGATTCAGAAGAACACGCGGCAGATTTGCGAACTGGCAGGACATCCAGACGCCAAGGTCTATCCCGGATGTGCCCGACCGCTGCTGCGTCCCTTGGCTACCGCCGAAGAGGTACACGGGGCCTCGGGGCTGGGTGGGGTCACCTTACCCGAGCCAACAATGGCAGTGCAGCCCACACATGGGGTAGATTTTTTGATTGACACGCTCATGAACTCCGCTGGGGATATCACCCTGGCAACCCTGGGGCCGCTAACAAATGTGGCGATCGCCCTGATCAAAGAGCCGCGCCTAGTGGGCAAAATTCCCCATATTGTGCTGATGGGCGGATCGATAGGGCAAGGCAACATCACACCCTCAGCAGAGTTCAATATTTATGTAGACCCCCATGCCGCCCATGTAGTGTTTTCTAGCGGCATTCCCCTGACGATGATTGGGCTCAATGCAACCCACACGGTGATGTCCACACCCGACCGCATCGACCGCATCCGCGCCAACGACAATGCCGCCAGCCTTGCCGCCGCCGACCTGCTCACCTTCTATGGCAAAGATGAGCGCGACCATCTCAAGCTCCCCGGTGCGCCTCTGCATGATCCTTGCGTCATTGCCTACCTGATTCAGCCTGATCTATTTGAGGTGCATCCTTACCATGTGGAGATTGAGATCACCAGCTCTAGCAGCATGGGTCGCACCATCGTTAGCAAGGCCGAAGGCAGCGACGTAGACAACGGCACGCATCCGGCCAATGCCAACGTTGTCTTGCGAGCTGATGCCGCAGGCTTCTATGATTTATTGACCCAACGCCTCGCGACCCTTTAGGGCTCTTGCCGATGAAATCTCGCACCCTGTTGAGCAGAATTCGAGGGGCTCTCACTAACGATGAGCAGTTTCTCGCCTCGATCAAAGCGATGGAAACCCTGGTCGCCAAGGTGCTTTCTATCGCCATGATTGTGGTGTTGCTGGTCGCAATTACGGATCTGTTTCGCTTCCTCATTCAGGAATTATCGGCGCCGCCCTATGGCTCTTTTGCCACAACGCTGATCGAGATTTTTGGCTTCTTTCTCAATGTGCTAATTGCGATGGAGGTGCTAGAAAACATTACCGCCTACCTAAAACGGCATGTGGTGCAAGTAGAGCTGGTGATCGTCACCTCCCTCATTGCTGTAGCGCGAAAGATTATCATCTTTGATTCAAAACAAGCCAGCGGCATCGACCTGATTGGCCTGGGAGTGGCGATTCTCGCCCTTGCCATTAGCTACTGGATTGTGCGGGTGATCAATAACAATCGATCCCAAGACTAAACCAACGATGAGGGTAGACTTTAGCTCAGCTTTAGCGCATTAACGGGCACGTCATCCCACGTTTCTACCGTGCGGAGCTGCGCCACCCAGCCTTGGGCTTTTTGCTCAGCGGTGAGGTTTTGGGTAAAAGAGTCGTGGCAGGCTTGGGCTTGCTCTGCGTTGTAGCAGGCAATGCAGGAATAGATGAGGCCAGAGGGATCAATTTGCTCATTGACCCAGATGGGACGGGCGGATTTTGGGGTTGGTGTCATGGTTGTCATTGCAAGATACCGTTCCGGTGTGTCGTGGGGAACTGTTGATGGGCCGTAGAAAGCTATCGGAGAGAGCTATCGGAAAGAATTGTTGTAGAAATCTCTCATAGAGAACGTTCTGTGAGCACTGGAGAACTGTAGAGCGATCGCCCTCAGTGATTCTGGTTTGCGAACCCGTAGCGAACCCAGGGGTGGCACCCTATTCTGTTACAGCACGGGCGATCGCCCTATCAGCACTATAGAACGCAGGATGGCTGTTGGAAATAGCTGCAAGGTTTCTTAGCGATGGGGGTCTGCGGTGTGACCCTCGGGCACCGTAGCCGCGAGTTGGGCGATCGCCGCCCCACTGATGCGGCAGGTGCGCCACTCTGGCAGCACAGTTGCACCCATGCGCTGATAAAAATCAATGGCCGGCTGGTTCCAGTCCAGCACGCTCCACTCTATACGTCCACAGCCCCGCGCCAGCGCCAGCTTACCCAGATAGCTGAGCAGCGCCTTGCCAATGCCACGTCCACGATGAACCGGCTGCACAAACAGATCTTCGAGATAAATTCCCGGCTGGGTTAAGAAGGTGGAATAGTTGGTAAAAAACAGCGCAAAGCCGACCGCAGTGCCCTTCCACTCTGCCAAGACTGCATCCACTAAGGGGCGTTCTCGGTGGGAGTCTGATAGAGACTTGCCCCCCAAATGCTCCGCCAGTTTTGCCGCACTGCCCGTCACTTCATGCGCCAGCTTTTCATACTCTGCCAGTTCCCCAATTAACCCAAAGATAATGGGCGCATCGGCAGGCGTAGCCACTCGCAGCGTCAGTGCAGGGGATTGTGCGTTGTAAGAATCATCCGCCATGAGGGCTATTCGCTCCGTTGAATCAATCAGAGTATTGGAGAGTGCGAGCGTTGCCCGTTCTCCCAACCGCCTGACTCCAATCTCCCTATCAAAGAATGAACTCGGGTAGAGACTACTTCATCCAACTGCGCAGACGGGCGGCGACTTGAGGGCGGCGCAGCTTTCGCATGGCTTTGGTCTGAATTTGACGGACGCGCTCTCGCGATAGGTCAAAGATGTTGCCCACTTCTTCTAGGGTATGGGTTTCGCCATTGACTAGCCCATAGCGCAGCGAGATGATGTCTTTTTCACGCTCGCTCAGCACGTCGCTCAGCACCGTGTAGATTTCTTGCCGCAGCATGGCTTCGCCTAGTTGGGCTTCGGGCGATCGCGTGCTGTGGTCTTCCAGCAGCTCCATCAGCTCAGTGTCTTCGCCCTTGCCGACGCGATGGTTGAGAGAGAGCGATCGCCGTCGCACCTGCTGCAAATTCCGCAGCTGATCGAGCGGCATATCCAGCGCCTTCGCCATTTCCTCTTCGGTGGGGTTGCGGTTGAGATCGCGCCGTAGCTCCCGATGGGCTTTTTTCAGCTTATTTAGCTTTTCGACAATGTGGATTGGAAGGCGAATGGTGCGGGCATCGTTGGCAATGGTGCGGGTAATGCCCTGACGAATCCACCAGTAGGCATAGGTCGAAAACTTATACCCTTTGTCCGGGTCAAACTTTTCGGTAGCGCGATTCAGCCCCAGAGCCCCTTCCTGAATCAAATCTAGGAAGGGCACGCCGCGGTTGAGGTAGCGCTTAGCGATGGACACAACCAGCCGCAAATTAGAGCGAATCATTTTGCGCTTAGCGGTGCGGCTGCGGTGCAGCTTTTGATCGAGCTGCCGCTCAGAGAGCTTCAGCGCCTGGGCAATGTCGGCCTTTTGGGGCACATGACCCAGCTGTTTGCGAAGGCGATCGCGCAGCCGATCCACCTCCACCAAAAACTTCACATCCCGCGCCAGCTCAATTTCTTCACCCGGCTTGAGCAAGGGATAGCGCGCCATCTCCTTAAAGAATGCGCCTACCGCATCGTCTGATGCGGTTTTGCGATAGCCCTGGGCATAGCTTTCTGCCAGATCCTCCAATCCCTCAATAGCCGTTTCCTCGCCTAGGCCCCGACCACTGGGCTCATCCACCTCGGCTCGCTGGCTCTGGGTAAACGCTCCCATCAATTCGATGGTATCTGCATCATGATCCAAAACATCTAGATCGCGACTACTCAAGCCCAATCGATCATCGCTCAATTCTTCACGTTCCAGTAGCGTTTCATCAGAATCATCCGCTTGATCGACTGCGGGCTTCTGTTCAATAGTTGGCATCGTGCTAACGCCAGCCGTGCGATCGTTCGGGTCAGAGGTGTCGTGAAATCGGGGTGCCATAGGTCTAACCAGAAGGAGTGTTGAGGATGGATAGGGTCGAAGCTGTCCTGGGGATTTAAACGCTGTTGATAGACTCAATCGAGATAGCGTTAGGATGACCTGCAATCGAACGCTAAAGACTTAAAAATTAAATTACTTTCTTGACTGTATTCGATTACCAAATACTTTATAGAATGGTTTTCTCGTTTTAGCAAATACATCAGAGAAAATTAACGTTTATTCGCAACGACTGCCCCGGTGTTTGGAGGATTTAACCCTTCACCAGCATTTAAACAAGCCTGGATCAAGGGCGCATCAATTGAGCGAGATCGATGCCTACAGACTGCCCACATCTCGGCCAAGATCACGCAGTCGCTCCCCTAATGATCGCCCTCGGATCGCTCTATCGATGAACTCGATCGATCCCTTGATCGTTCTGGAGAAATGGCTTAGATCCAGGCGTAGATCCGGCGGTGCTGTGCAGCGGTTGATGCGATCCCTAAGCTGACGTCACGGGTAAGAGACTGCGCCTCATTGAGGCGGTGAGGGTGGCTCTTGTCAATAGCAAACGGTCGGATCTATCTACCCAGATCGGGCCGGATCGGGGAGAACGCTTTAAAGCCGGGGTTTAGCGCGATCGCCCATGATCGCGACGCGGAACAATTGCCCAGGGAATTCGGTCGAACGAGTGGAATTGGGATTCGCTTCCATCGATACGATTGATCGATCGAGACGCAATAAGAGATTTGGTGAATCGGGATAGGCAAAACATTGCAGCAAGATTGGAGGTTGCTGCAATGTTTTGCCGAGATCTGAGGCTGATTAATTTATGCGAACATCGCTGAGCAACCGCTGAGCCTAGATCACTATTGAGAAGGCATACAAATGCTCAATGGCATAGGGCACGGCAGGTTAGTGAATTGTACGTGCAGGTTTTGATCGCATTTTTGCCCAATTTGGCAGTAGTTCGATTGAGAATGGGTGCGATCGCTCCTAGAATATTTCGTCCTGTTCTCACAGGATTAAGCACTATAAAGAGGCCTTTTCTACGCTGATGAAACCTGGGTATTCCTGATGGAAAGGGGTCTTGTCAGGAGAGGCATGGGTGGGAAGCTGAGCGCGGCATCCCAACTGCGCCCTTAGCTTGAGCCTTTAGGTTCAGCAGGCTGGGCTCGTACAGATGCGATCAGGAATCGGGGCGTGCCGTCGTCCTGCGCCCTACCCAGAGACGGGACACCCGTTTACACTAAATAGGATCAACCCGAATTGCAGCAGAACCCTGGCAAGACTCTTATCGGGGCTGACCGCCGCACAGCTTGTGGGGCGATCGCCCTCTAATCCCATCTGCTGCCGTTCTTCCATCGCTATTGCCATGACCGCCCATGCCCTTGCACTGGTTTGACCCATCGCCCACTTGCCTAGATGACGCACCGTCTATTACGACGGTGGCGGAGGTCGGCGCGCAAGGATGGTCTGGTGGCAACTCAGATCCAATCCCCAGCGAGCCGCCCCACGCCTGGGCGGGCTTAGATCCAACCCAGGTCGAGCCGTCTGAGCCCTGCCCGTGGGTCGAGGTGATGGTCGACTGCCCGGGTGCCCAGGGCACCTATACCTATCGCGTCCCATCCACGATTGCGGTGGCCCCTGGCGACATTGTCAGCGTGCCCTTTGGGCCGCAGCAGGTCGGCGGGCTAGTGCTGCACAGGCAAGCCACGCTTCCCCACGCTCTCGCCCCCTCGACCGTGCGGGAGATTGATGAACTCGTGTGCCAGGGGTTTTTTCCACCGGGCTACTGGGCGGTGTTGCAGCAGGTTGCCACGTACTACTGCACCCCGCTCATGCAGGTCGTGCGAACAGCGCTGCCACCGGGGCTATTGGGGCGATCGCAGCGCCGATTGCGGCTGACCCCCAGCGGGAAAACGCCCGAGGCAGGGGCGATCGCCGTGCTGTCCCCAGCAGCATTGCGCGTGTGGCAGTTGCTCCACCGCAGCAAAACCCAGGACTATACGTGGCAGTATGCGCAGCGGCAGGTGCCTCGAGCAGCGGCGGGCATCCACGATCTGGTGCAGTTGGGCTGGGTTGAGCGTTACCTAGAACCGCCTCGGGCCATTCGCCCTAAGCAGCGGCAGGCCGTGATCATGGCGGCAATCGCAGACGACATCGCAGTGAGCGATCGCCAGCGCGAGGTCTTGGAGGTGCTGCGACGGCGCGGCGGCGAAGTGTGGATGCAAGAGCTGTTGCAGATCTGCCGAATCAGTTCGTCGGTGGTGCAGGCTCTAGCGCGGAAAGGGTATGTCGTGATTCAACCGCGTGAGGTGTTGCGGCTAGAGTCGTCCCCGATGGCAGCAGGCGATCGCCCCAAAGCGCTCACCCCCGCTCAAGCCGAGGCCGTAACCGCCATTGCGACAGCGGTCGCCGATCAGACCCTGCTGCTGCATGGCGTAACGGGGTCCGGCAAAACTGAGGTCTATCTCCAGGCGATCGCCCCAGTGCTCCAAGGCGGTCGGTCGGCACTGGTGCTGGTGCCCGAAATTGGCCTAACGCCCCAGCTCACCGATCGGTTCCGGGCTCGGTTTGGCGATCGGGTGCGGGTCTATCACAGCGCCCTGTCAGAAGGCGAGCGCTACGACACATGGCGGCTGATGCTAGATGGCAGGCCCCAGGTGGTTATTGGCACTCGCTCTGCGATCTTTGCGCCTCTAGCAAACCTCGGCCTCATCGTGCTAGACGAAGAGCACGACACCAGTTTTAAGCAAGACCAGCCCGCGCCCACCTACCATGCCCGACAGGTGGCGCAGTGGCGCGCAGCAGCGGCAAATTGCCCCCTGGTCTTGGGCTCTGCCACGCCTGCGATCGACACGTGGGCCCTGCTAGCAGAGCCTCCGACCCCCCATCTGGCTGATGCACCGCTGGATACGCCGACCGATGCACGCATCGAGAACGTAGATCCGTTGATTCATCCACAAGAGGCCAACCCGTTAGCCCCAAACTGCTCAGATTTGCTGGGGTCTAAACTGATTTCGGCACCCTCTGCCGGGCTCTCCGCAGCATCCCGCACCATCCACTATCTCTCATTGCCTGAGCGGGTAGAGGCGCGATCGCTCCCCCAGATTCAGGTGGTAGACATGCGGCGCGAGCTTCAGCAGGGGCATCGCTCTATTTTTAGCCGCAGTTTGCAAGCAGCGCTGGATCAACTTCAGCAGCGACGCGAACGGGGGATTTTGTTTATCCATCGGCGCGGGCACAGCACCTTTGTGTCGTGCCGTGACTGCGGCCATGTGGTCATGTGCCCCCACTGCGATATCTCCCTGACCTATCATCAGACACACGCTGAGGGCACCCCCTCCCTACGGTGCCATTACTGCGGCCACTGGCAATCGCATCCTGAACAGTGCCCCGCCTGCGATTCAACGTATTTCAAACATTTTGGCAGCGGCACCCAGCGCGTCATGCACGAGCTAGAGCGCGACTTTCCCCACCTACGCTGTCTGCGGTTTGACAGCGACACCACGCGCCACAAAGGAGCCCATCGGGCTTTATTAGATCGATTTGCGAATGGCGATGCTGATGTGCTGGTGGGCACTCAAATGCTCACCAAAGGGCTGGATCTGCCCGATGTCACCCTGGTGGGGATTGTGGCGGCGGATGGGCTACTTTATCTGTCAGACTATCGCGCCAGTGAACGCGCATTTCAAACACTGCTGCAAGTAGCCGGACGAGCGGGTCGGGGCGATCGCCCCGGTCAAGTGCTATTGCAGACCTATGCACCCGAGCATCCGGTAGTGCAGGCTGTAGTGCAGCATCAATACGAACCCTTTGCCGCACAAGAGCTACAGTATCGAGTCGAGCTAGACTATCCCCCCTTTAGCCGCATGGCGGTGGTGCGTCTTAGCGGCCCTCAGCCGGATGTGGTGCGGCAAACGGCCCTAACCCTGCGCGATCGCCTCGAAGCCTGGCTACCCGATTGCACCCTGCTAGGGCCAGCCCCAGCGGCGATCGCCCGCGTCTCTGGGCGTTATCGTTGGCAAATTTTGCTCAAACGCTCACTCGACAGCCCTCCGCAGTGGCCGCTTTCCTTAGAGCGGATGCGATCGCTCTGCCCCGCTACGGTGAGCCTCAGTCTCGACATTGACCCGCTAACCCTGCTGTAAAAATTAAGAGCGTTGCTCTCGCTGTTCTTGCCGTCGTCGTCGCAGATTGGCGGCTACGACCGACTTATCTACCGGAAACCCCGCCACCGGAATCACCTGGTGCTTGCGATCATCTTCTAAGTTCCGCAGTTCTGTGTAGTCGACCCAGTGAATGCAGTCGACCGGGCAGGTATCAATCGCTTCTTGAATCACATCTTCAGAGTCGCCATCTTGACGAATCACGCGCGATCGCCCGTAAACAGGCTCAATGTAAAACGTATTGCGAGCCACATGGGCGCAGTGTTTACAGCCAATACAGGTAATCTCATCTACATATACCCCTATCTGCCGAACCATGCCGCCTAGTTCCGGCTCTAGCCCCGTTCGGTCGGTCGCATTGCGCCACTGCCCGCCCAACTCTGGCTCTAGTCCGGTAGCAGTCTCATGGGCTACATCTTGGGGCAGATCGGGTTGAAATGATGATGAAAAATCAGGAGTATGAGGCATAACAAGTGATGAGGTTGCGTAGCAGCATTAACGATAAGCTAGCGCCCTCTATCAAGACGCCCAACGTCCCACCTCAGAACTGCTACACAGCAGCGGATGAGCGTTCAATCAACGGCAAAAGACAGGTTGAATTCAACCAAAAGCTTGGGCAAATCAACCTGATGTAGAAGACGGGTCAGACAATCTGGCCAACCCGCCGCTCTAAAACTATGGGTCTACGCACTCCAACGGCTCAGCACTAGGCGAATTGAACCATCCGCCTGACGTTGCTCTTCAGTCACCTGAAAGCCGCTTCGCGCCGTCTCTGTTTTCACGGTGTGATACGCATAGCGCTGGTTTACCCGATTCAAGAATCCTTCTACTGAGAAGGGCTGATTCCAATACTGCAGATCCGCCACCAGCTCATAATCTTGACCCGTCCAGCGGAAGCCCAGGTCATACCCATTAGACTGCTCAATTACGAGCTCAGCCTCAACGGTTTGCCCCTGATAACCGCGCACGGGGCTAGGGCCAGCTTTCCAGTCTGCCCCGACATCCGTTAATGCAGACTGAAGACCAGACAGATCGCGCAGTTTTGTTTTAATTTGACTGAAGTGTGACATGGGACTCGTTTACTCTAATAAAACTAAAGGTCTCAAAGTGAAAGCTAAGAAACAGCTAGGCTCAAGGACATCAAACGCAACCACCCATAAGAACCGCCCCTACCACTCGCTGTAGGACGGCTGATGAAGCACGGTCTCGGCAGATTGCATGACTTGGGCAAAGTGCTCAGAGGTTGGCTCACAGCTCACCACCTGTCCCAACTTTTCCTCAATTGCCGCCGTAACTTCAGCACAAGACGAACCGATAATTCCCGTTACCGTCTCTTGAACTCGACCGTCGGGATAGATGATGAACTCAAGAGTTTCCATAAATCCTAGTTAATAAACTCAACAGCGTCTGACTCAAAAATGCGTTGAATAGGGGAGATTTAGCGTCCTCAGCACCGCCTAACGAAGCAGTGCAGGGGCTGCAAAACCTTTGTAAATTGATGAGAAAAAATGTAAATCTCAACAAAAGTTATCAATTAAGATACCGATTGCTCTTTTTGTTAGTGTCGCGCAACTTATCAATGCAGTCAAGGACACCAAAGAGAGAAAGAAACTAGAGCCGTGCAGAAATAAATATCAAATCATAGGAATGCTATGCATTGCGCTAGATTTCTATTGTCCCCTCAGTTCTGCCTAAATATGGTTTGGGTCACTGCGTATGGCGTAGAGTCCTAAACTCCTGTCAGCTTAAACTGACGTTATCTCTTGAGAATTCTGAGAGCATAAAAATCCTGGGCACTGGTGCAGCGGTATTGAGCCGCGTCAAGCATTCAGGGTCACAGCGAGGCCGTCTGCAAAGTATTTACCAACCGCGTTGTCTTTTACTCTGCAATGCTTGGGCAGAATCCTGTGTGACGGCAGCTCTACGCAATTGAAAAGCGATATGAGTGGGGCGATCGCCCCACTCATACGGCTTAACGCTCAGAGAACTAGGAACAGCCCTTAAGAAAAACCTTGATAGAAGTAGTAGGTCGCCATAGGAATAATGGTGGCTGCCAGCAGTAGCCCAATCACCCAGATTGTAGAGATGCCTTTGCTTTCTTCAGTTTCTTCGCGACTCGCAAAGGTGCTTTCTGCCTGCTCAGTTACCACAATTTCAGGAGGTCCTGGGTCTGGTTCACCCGACAACACCGCCACAAGGCGATCGCTCGCATCTAGAAAAGCCTGATTATATCGATTGCCGTCCCGCAGGGGAGCCATCAGGGTTTCACTAACAACGCTTGTTGCTAAGTCGTCAGGCAATATCGACTTGGTTTCTACTCCGGTATGCAATGCCGCATTGTTCGTCACCGTATCTAGCACCAGCAGCGCTTGATTAGTCTGAGCGTCTGCCGTTGGATACCAAGACTCAAACAGCTTTTCGGCAAAGGTTTCTACGGTTTCACCATAGTCAAGCCGATGGATCGTAACCAACCGAACTTCTTGTCCAGTGGTGTCTGCTAACTGACTCAGCTGCTCGCTGAGGTTTCCTTCTGTCAGTCGGCTCAGAACCTCGCCTTCGTCTACCACCCAAGTCGACGAGCCCGCCGCCAGCGATGGCATTTCGTAAAGACTAGTGGCGGCTGCCGGAGACGCCCCCAACACGAAGACCTGAAGGCAGAACAACAGACTAAGAAGGAGGGTCTGCCATGGTCGACAAGCGATGTCCCTCATAATCTGGTACATCCCGTTACCTATCTAAATACTTATTTCACCATACACCACGATCGAAGTACTGTAGCAGCGACAGATTCCCTGGTACTTTCTGATGGGATCTTCCGGTGGGATCTGATCTGAGGATCTTGTAGGGCATGCAAGTCTACTACCCTTTCAGCGCGGGGATGGCAGCTTCGGCGCGCTACTGGGACGGCGTGTGGGTAAGCGTGGCGATCGCATCGACCACCACTTGAGCCGCAGAGGCTAAAAAAGCCGAATCTAGTGTCTCAGGAGTATCAGTTGCTTGATGATAGTGGGGATTGCGGAAGTTGGCCGTGTCGGTGACGAGCAATGCTCCGATACCGCGATTCCAAAACGGGGCGTGGTCACTCCGCATCGCATCTGGCATGAGGTTGCTGAAAGGCGGTATCGCTAGAGTAAACACCGGAACGCCCGTCGGTTGCGCCTGCACGGCAGAGAGCAGCGCCGCATGGCCCTGATCCACTATCACAGCTAAGAAATCACCCTGATCTGACGGGGGCGCAATCGGCAGGGACGGATAGGTTTGACAGCCGGGAACGGTGCAGCGATACCCCAGCATGTCCAAAATCATCGCGCCATCGTAGGCTCGCGGATTGGGAATCGCCTCCACAAACGCGGTGCTACCCAGCAGACCCGCTTCTTCTAGGTCAAACAAAACCAGATGCAGTGGGTGCGAGGTTGCCTCGGAGCCCAAAAGCCGAGCGGTTTCGAGCAGTGTGGCCACCGCAGTCGCATTGTCATCGGCACCGGGCGATCGCCCCACCGTATCATAATGGGCACCCAACAGCACAATGCCTGCTGTCGCATCGCGACCAGGACGAATCGCGACGAGGTTTTCGCCCGTCTTGCCCGCTGCTGTAAAGGGCTGCCGCTGCACCGTCCATCCCGATTGCGTCAGCGATTGCATAATATACCGCCGAGCGCGATCGCGCCCCTCAGCCTGCGATCGCACAAAGGATAGTGCCGCCACATCGGATAGCAACTGCTCCGAGTCAACCCGAGGCGCGCGATGCGAAACACCGATGTCTGCCTGATGGGGCGAGGATGAAGGCAACCAATGCCCGATCCGCCAAGCCTGCCCACTTAAGCTGACAACCACTAGGGCAACCAGCACCAGCAGCAGCCATTTCCAGTTCACCCTGTGCATGGCACCAAACTCTGCCTGAAGTCTGTCAGCGCTTCTATTGTAGGGTGGGCAGCATTGAGGCTCAAGCCGATCAGACCAGACATCAATTCGAGTTAACAGGGTTTTGGGGCACCGCACGGCGCGCGGTGCCCCAAAACCCTGCCCCAAAACTCTGATTGTTGCGCCTTGGGAAATTAATTGACAGAGCGAGGGTTCCAGCCACTAAGCCCAGCGCTGAACCCCTTGACTTCTCGCTCTAACAACAGCTAGCCTCCCAAGTCGAGGGTAGGGCGAGGGTAGTCCTGGCATCTTGACAGAACGTCGCTGATGGCTGTCCAAGAAAATCCCACGCCACTAGCAGCAATACCGCAGGGGTGTTAGCGGCAGCCAAACCGAAGGGTTTACGGCAGTTCGCCCAATGCAGAGGCATTTTTTTCAAGAAATGCCCTTAGTCTGCTGAATCTTCGGGACAGAGTCGTCGCCCTTCTTCCTCAATGGTGTAGACGCAGCCGACATAGCGCCCAACCGGGATAGTCGGTTGCTGGGCAAACACCAGTAAGGCGGTGGAACCAGATGCGTCGCCATGCTTTACCAGCAGGT
The DNA here is from genome assembly GCA_019359435.1 of Kaiparowitsia implicata GSE-PSE-MK54-09C. GTDB lineage: Bacteria > Cyanobacteriota > Cyanobacteriia > Elainellales > Elainellaceae > Kaiparowitsia > Kaiparowitsia implicata. The sequence goes on along the minus strand of JAHHHI010000055.1, from coordinate 321,166 downwards.
CGCTCCCTAGGTAGCCTACGTCAGTGATGCTGCTGAGCGGAAAGGTAGAAAACTCGTCGGGCAAGGGGCGATCGCCCGGCACCTGTACGCGATAAATGGCATAAGCTCCCGGCTGCGGATCGATTACAAACACAGCGCCGACCTGGGTTCCGGCGCATTCTCGCAGCAGGGCCGGCAGGGCAACATTGCCCGTGTTCTGATCAATCGCGATGCTGGGGAAGAACCACTGCCCAGTCAAGATTTGCTCGGGTGCAAGTTCTAGGCGATCGCAATCTACCGCATCCAGCACCCGCAGGTTGAGGCTAGAGGCGTTGATAGTGTGGGTCGTGCCCAAATACGTAAGCGAGAGCTGGGTTCGATCTGCTGAAAGACTGACCGCGGGTAGCTCGGTCGCAGTTTCTGTCGATTCGGTAGACTGGGCGACCTCGAGTTCATGGGCGATGCGTGTGGCCTCTGCACCGCTGTCGCTAGCCTGAGGAATGGCGGCTGAGGACAGACTGTTGGGCGCTGACTGATGTGGGGCGATCGCCCCGATCAGGGGTATCGCGGAGCCTAAGATAGGGACTCTAAACTCATGGGTATGAGCGGCGATCGCCCCAGTCGCCAAAGCAATCAATCCCAATGCAGTCGCAACGGCTAAACGAGGATGTCTCATACTTATTTTCTCCTCACAGGAATCATGGTCAAATTTAGGGAATGGAGACGGGTGCAGCGGCATCTCACCCGGTCAGGCATAGAAGATGTGTAGAAGAGAAGATTCGGTGGCACTTATTCAGTTAGCACCTATCATCAGTTAGCACCTATCAAGTGATAAGTGCCAACCCACTATATAGAGAACCCCCGCTACGCGTTCTCCAACACTCAAGCCACAAACCACTGGACATTTCGCATTGCCCAAACCCCTCTTAGATCGCTACTGATTGAAGCGAGAGTGTCTTTTGCTGCAATCTCCTAAAGAGCGTCTTCTTGCTCAAGCTCTTCAATTTCTTCAATGATTTGCAAGCCGCGGGTGTCGCCCACTTGGAGCATGGCGACTTTGGCATCTTCGCGCACGCCCAGGTCATCATCTTCGGCAAAGGCTTCGAGGAGGGCGTCGATGGCTGTGCCATAGACCACATTAGAGGGCAGCTCGCGACAAAGTTGACCAACGGTCCACGCGCAGTTGCTGCGAACGGCGGCCACTGGGTCACGGCGCAAGCCTTCAATCAGAGCTGGCATGGCTGCGATCGCCTCGTCATAACCCACATGGGCCATTTGCGCTAGGGCGCTAGCAGCCCACAGGCGCACCGCAGAAATGTCGGTTCTCAGGGCATCAATGAGCGGATTTAAAGTGCGGCGATCGCGGCAATTCCCCAAGGCCCATGCGGCCCCCTTTCGCACATAGCCATTCCAATCATATTGAAGCTGATGAATCAGCGGCTCGACTGCGTCTGGGCTAGAGTTGCGGCCTAAGGCATAGGCTGCACTCACCCGCACCAGCGGACACACATCGCTGAGTAGAGTAATTAAATCGGGAATGGCGCGGTGATCTTCGAGTTCGCAAAACGCCCGAGCTGCCACCATGCGCTGCTGATTCACAGGAGACTTTAGCAGCCGCAGCATTTCCTCTGGATCAATCAGCACGTCGGTGTTCGCGGCCTCTTCAGCACCAAGCTGATCCAGTGGGTCGTTTTCTAGCTCAGCCTCCAGTACTGAGATGTCGTCTTCATCGTACATAGGCGCGGGTGGGGTCTTGGGCAATAGGTTATGCGGGTGGCGATTTGCTCTCTCGGTTGCCACTCGGCGCAAGGCGCATCACTGAAAATATGCTGGAACTATGACAGGGTGGATCGTATCCTTACAGACACTTTACCGCACCAAGGAACCTCACTTTATGAATAGGCGGCATCCTTGGCAAGACCCTGTTTGGAACGGGTGACTACAGATCACACAGAATTCTTTTGAAGAGAGCGATCGCCCCCGCCCTCTTCAAAACCATCAGTTCGGCCAATACCGACTCCGTGCTGCCCACGACACCACCAGCACGGAGTCGCGTTGTTTCAGCGAGGCTGCCTACGACGCGATCGCACTCCCGTTAAAAGGGATGATAATCCCCTCTCCATTAGAAGTGTGGAGTAGAAGTGTGGAGGATCATCAGACCGATGCCTGCCGCCACCTTGGCCTCAAAGACCAGAGCCTTGATGACCGGAGCCTTAATACCGGATTTGTAGCGTTACGGTGGCTCGCACGTCTTGCTCACCCCCCACCACAGGAGTCGATGCATCAAAGCTAGCGGCCTCTGCAGCCATTTGCCGCTGAAACGGCATGGGAGGAGGAACGGGCGCGCTGGCGTGATTCACTTGAATGCCCACCACCTCTTGGCTACTCAGCCCCAATGCTGAGAGAACGGCTTCTGCCTGGGCTTGTGCATCTTCGGTGGCCTCCCGCAACGCTTGCCGCTGGGCTTGGGCGATCGCCTCATCCGACGCAATAAAGCTGACGCTGTCGATGCGCGTGGCTCCCGCTTGCACCGCATCATCCAGAATTGACCCGGCTTGCTCAGTGGGCAGCTCGAATCGGATGGTATTGCTGGCGCTATAGCGCACAATGCGCTGCTCGCCGCCGTCATAGTTATAGACCGGGTTGAGTGCAATACCCGTCGTTTGCAGTTTAGACACATTGCGCGATCGCACCAATTCCACAACCGCAGACGACTGCTGCGCGGCTTGACGCTGCGCATCTTCGGCGGTGCGGGCCTGTACTTCTACACCCAGTTGCACCTGAGTCAGGGTTGTTTCTACCGATTCTAGACCCTGCCCGCTAACCGACAATAGCCGCATCATCTGCTCTTGGGCGCTCGTAGGTTTTGGAATCGCTAGGCTCAGACAGCCCACCGCCAGCGGCAGTAAGATGCCCCATTTTACCCCCGTGGCCCATCGGGTAGAGCGCGTGGGGTTTAACATATTGCGTTTCATACTTCATCTCTCCTCACACACCGGAAGGTTCCCGGTGGCACGTCATTGAGTGCTCTTAATCTGGCACGACGGGCAGAAAGAACTGCGGCAGGTTACAAATTCAGTAACTTACAAATTCAGTAACTTATGGATGTGATTTCAACCAGTCGGACTTATCCTTAACCCAATGGTTTGGTCTAACGGGGGCAAATGGGTCAAATCGAGCGTGATGTGAACTCTTATCGAATCGTCTACGCCCAACGTTCCACCCCAACCTCCAATCCCCAAATCTCTTAGGATGTGAAAGACGGGTTGCGATCGCATGTTTGAGATGCTATGAACTTTCGGATTGGGCTAGCGCTGTGGGGCTATAAAGACTGGGTGGGGGAGTTATTTCCGCCCAAAAGTCGCAGCACTCATTTTTTGAAGCTCTACGGTCAGCGCTTTGCAACTGTGGAAGGCAACACGACCTTTTATTCTGTCCCCGATGCGGAGACGGTGCAGCGATGGGTGGCCGAAACGCCGCCCGAGTTTCGCTTTTGCCCCAAGCTGCCGCGAGCCATCACTCACCAAGGCGAGTTGATGCCACAGATGGAAGCGGCGCTGGCGTTTCTAGAGCGGATGGAGGGGTTGGGCGATCGCCTGGGAACAATCTTCGCTCAATTGCCCCCGGCCTACAGTCCCCAACAGATTGACGACTTGGCAGCTTTTGTGAAAGCGTGGCCGGGCGATCGCGCCCCACTGGCGCTAGAAGTTCGCCATCTAGACTGGTTTAGAGAAGACTTTCGGCTGGAGCTGACGCTGCTGCTGTCTCAGACGGGAACAGGCCGCGTTATTCTCGACACGCGCCCCATTTACGACTGCCCCGACGATCCTCAAGTAGCCTCAGAGCGCAAAAAGCCGCGTCTGCCGGTGCAGCCTATCGCCACGTCTGATATTTGCTTGGTACGCTATATCAGCCATCCTGACCCCGATTTAAATGTAATGTATATGCAGGAATGGACGGCTCAAATTGCCAGCTGGCTAGAGCAGGGTAAGCAGGTGTATTTCTTCGTTCACTGCCCACTAGAGGAGCGATCGCCCACCAATGCGCAGCAAGTGCAAACGTATTTGGAAAAAGCCGGAGTAGACGTTCCTCCCCTGCCCTGGAATACCCTAGAACCCCCACCGTCCCAATTAAGCTTGTTTTAACCTGAGTTCTGGATAAGCTCAAACCCTCATTTAACCAGAACTGACGTTGTTTTAGCGTGCGGTTTGGCGTGCGATGGAGATGCACTCCGAATACCTATACTCACAGCACCAACAGACTCGCCTCGACATCTTAGAATGTAACAATCTCTATCGAACTCTAGGCTTGTTTACCATCCATGACCGTAGCACCTTCCTCTCCTGACCCATCACTGCGGCAAATTAATAAATTTGACTGGGGTTTGGTGAAGCGCTTTGTGGCGATCGCCCAGCCCTATTGGTTCCCGACCGGACGTGGCGGGTGGAGATTTTTCCCGCTGGTGGGTCTGTTTATTGTGTTTCTGTTTTCGCTGCTGGCGTCGATCGTCTGCGGTGTGGCCGCGCTTTGCCAGGCCTATTTTCCAGAATTTATGGAGCAAACGGCGGGCGGGCTGGTGAGCCTCAGCCAGACTATCTTCAGTACACCTGTCGTATTTTTGCTGGTGGCTGGGTTTATTGTTCCGGCGATCGCCTTTTTTGCCGTGCGCGACCAGGTGCTGCCCCGCTGGCAGCAGTGGGTGTTTTTGGGCGGGCTGCTGTTTTTGTCGCTGTGTGTGAGCGGCATGAACGTGATCATCAGCTTTGTGGGCAACTTTTTTACTACCGCGCTAGCCGAACAGGATGCGCCGACCTTCTGGCGGTTTTTTGGGGTCTATGCTGGGGTGTTTGCGATCGCCACGCCGTTCGTGGTCTATTACCAATACTCCCAAGCCCTTTTGGGGCTGCGCTGGCGAGACTGGATGACCGGCAAATTTTTAGGCCAATACTTTCAGGATCGGGCCTACTACGACATCAACTCGGGGGGCACTATCGATAACCCCGACCAGCGGATTTCGCAAGACATCAACTCCTTCACCACCTTTAGCCTGAGCTTTTTGCTGATTCTGTTGGGATCATTCATCGACGTGCTGTCGTTTACGGGCATCCTGATTTCAAAATCGCAGTTTCTCGCTGGTTTTTTGATTTTCTATGCCTTGGGCGGCACGGTAGTGGTGGCATTGCTGGGGCGGCGGCTGATCTCACTGAACTTTTTGCAGCTCAAAAAAGAAGCCGACTTTCGTTACGGCCTCGTGCATGTGCGCGACAATGCCGAATCCATCGCGTTTTACCAAGGCGAAGACCGAGAGCTAGGGCAGCTGCGGCGTCGTTTTGTTGAGGTGCTCCGCAACTTCAACTTTTTGATTGGATGGCAGCGACATCTCGGCTTTTTTAGAACGCCCTATCGGTACCTCACCTTTATCTTGCCGTCGGCTCTGTTGGCTCCACTGCTATTTGATGGCCAGATTCGCTATGGCGACATCACCCAGGCGAATTTTGCGTTTAGCCAAATCTTTGATGCCTTTGCCATTGTGGTGCTGCAAATCAACCAGTTGAGTGAATTTGCAGCCGGGGTTAACCGTCTTGAAACCTTTTCAGAGGTGCTGGATGGAACCGCAGACACTGTAGACCCGCCCTCTACGATCAACACCATTGAAAATGGTCGCATTGCGCTATCGGATGTGACGCTACTGACACCCAAAACCGGCCGCACCCTGGTGCAGGATTTAACCGTATCGCTGCAGGCCGGCGAAGGGCTGGTGATTGTGGGGCACAGTGGTGCGGGCAAGAGTTCTATTTTGCGGGCGATCGCCGGATTATGGAACAGCGGCGATGGCACCATCACCCGCCCCGGCTTAGACCAAATGCTGTTTTTGCCGCAGCGGCCCTACATGGTGCTGGGTAGCCTGCGAGATCAGTTGCTCTACCCCAACTCGAGTGCTTCAGTCGATGAGGAGAGCCTGCGCTATGTGCTCCGCAAGGTTAACCTAGAAGACTTGCCTGACCGTTTGGGCGGCTTTGATATAGAGCTAGACTGGGCCACCGTTCTATCGCTTGGTGAACAACAGCGCCTCGCCTTTGCCCGCCTAGTGCTCAACAAGCCCCGCTATGCCGTGCTTGATGAAGCAACCAGCGCCCTCGACTTGGCAAACGAACGGCGGCTCTATGACCAGCTGCGACAGGGCAGCACCACATTCATCAGCGTAGGCCATCGCCCTAGCCTATTGGGATATCACGACTACGTGCTGCAACTAACGGGCGACAGCGAGTGGAACCTCACCCGCCGAGAAGACTACAAAGTGGATGAAGGCGCATTCGCTTAACACCTAACAACTGACGAGTGTCAGCCTTAAGTCTGGCTGCAGTCTTGCCACCTTGAGGCGGATTCTGCCCGCCAAAACCGTCAAGTCCGCAAATTCCCAAAAACATGCCGTCCGCGTTGCGGGCAGAACGGTTTTAGGGTTGTTTTAGCCCCGCAGTGCAGGGCTGAAACAACCCTATCAAGCTCACATCCATCAAGATCAAGTTTTGTAAACGCAAGGCGGGCATTTTGCTCATATAGGCAGGCCGCCTGCCCTACAGATTTTTACGATTCACCCAGGGTCGCTTAGACCTTGAAACCTAAAGGGTTCTGCTTCAACAAATTCAGCAGATGTTTCTCCGGCATAGGTTTCTCCCCCATCTAATCTGAGGACCCTGACGCTGCTATTTTCGCTAAAATCCAGCTTTTTCAAATCGACCCAAACCGTATTGGGGGTGATTGCCGTCTCGAAATAATAGACTAGATTCCTTTGGTCTGCGACAACCCGCCACCGGGTAGTAGACAGATTAGGAAACCCCTCAGTGGAAATACCATAGGGCACAGAGGTATTTCGAATCACGCTAAACACCCCTGCCACTGAAATTCTAGGATCATCGGTCTGAGGAATGGCAGTGATATAGTGGCTAGCTCGAACAAAGCGATCGGCCGCTCGATTCGTCCCTGGCAGAAAAACGTTGCCTGGAATATTTTGCCAGTAATCGTTAATGGCTAATTGTTCTGAAAATATCGGATCATTGGTCATCACCGTGTAGGAGGAATCGTGGTGAATCACCAACTGGCCATCAATGTATTCAAAGATAGCGCTATCGCCTGTAGCGTCAGACAACGAGAGATGTACCGTTGTAAACTTATCGGTTCCAGGAATAAAATCTGTAACGACGACGAACTCTTCCTTTTGAAGCGCCTCCACTGCTTCAGCAACGGTTGCAAAATTATCTAACGCATACTGCGCCCAGGCAGAGACAGAAAGCCCTGGCTCAGCCCCCTGCTGGTCAAAAGGCGGATATTCGGACGCAACAAGCCAGAGTAAATTGGCTACCAGTCCTTTTTCATTCATCCCGTCTGATGTGCCAATATCCCAGGAGCTAGCGATCACACTCCCATATTTTGAAGTCCACTCCATGGAGTTTGGCCCCGCCTCCCCACTGCGCTCCATACCCCTGGGGAAAACCCATAGGTTGGCCGGAATCTCCAACGAAAAGTCCATAGTTCGTCCTGTCAAGACCGTACTATTTGGACCTTGATACACAACCCTTGTACAAGCCTCAGTCAAGCCCACAGCGCTAGCAAGTTTAAGCGTTGTGAGCAATGCGATCGCCAAAACCCTCTTCAGTATTGCCATTATTTGTTCCTCAGGTGTTTAGCTAAGTAGATAAATCTGATTAAACAGCATTGGGAGAGTTTGTTGTGATTAGCTACTACACAACGCAGAGTCCAGGATTGGTGCATCCCATTGAACAATGACGCGCCAGCACGTTGTCTATCATCTGTCTCAGCGATCTGATCTCGGGCCTGAATGCCGATGCCCACTCATCCAAGAAGCCCTCGTTGGGCATTGAGGTGACGAGACTGTAGCCCTGTCCCAAGATGCTTTTTAACTATAGGAACTCAGGTCGCCTCCAGAAAAGTTCAATCGTGGCATTCAGGTAATCAGCGCCACGCTACTGATACACGGGCAGGGTGAAGTGAAAGCAACTACCCTGTTGCCCTGAAGAGTCCACCCAAATTCGCCCAAAGTGCGCCCGCACAATTCGCTGACACAGAGCTAGTCCAATTCCATAGCCATCTTTGGCTTCGTCGCGCTCTAAGCGAAATCGATCTTCAAAGATCAGCTCCTTGTCTTCATCGGGGATGCCTGGGCCGTTGTCGCAAATAGACACCTGAATCTTCTGGGTGGTGCGGTGCAAGATGGACACCGCAATCATGCCTTGGTCTGGGGTATATTTGCAGGCATTGTCAAGCAAGTTCGTAATGACCTGACGGATGCGTTCAGGGTCAACGTAAACCATCGGCAAATCGTTGGGGATATCAATCGTGATGTGCTGCGATTTGCTTGCGAAGCGGTTTTGCAGATCGCTTACAACTTCGTGGCACAGGCTAGAAATACTGAGTTTTTGGGGTTGCAGCTGCAATTTTCCGGTGCTGCCGCGGGCGGCCTGCAGGGCATCGGTAATCATGCGATCGAGTGCTTTGGCCTGAGTGCGAGCATGGCGCAAGAGCTGTGCGGTGGTTTCGGGCGTTAGCCGAGAGGGGCGATCGCTCGGGCGGCCCAGCGCAAATTCTAGGGTTTCTAGCGCAATGGAGACAGCCGTGAGGGGGTTACGGAGGTCATGCGCCAGCATAGCAATTAGGCGCTCTTTGAACTGGAGCTGCTCTTGCAGGGCTTGCTTATCTTGATTGAGCCGAAAAATTTCGTCTGAGAGCTGATTGACTTCGCTGAGGTGGGCAATTGAGCTGTCGGGAGACGCGACGGAGCCGTTCGTGTTAGCCGTCGGTGCGATCGCTCCGGTTTTCCCTTTGTCTTCTGCGGCTTGCTGCCACTGCGTCCAGGTTCGATTGAGCTGAGCAATGAGATCGCTACCCGCCAGCGTGTGTAGCGGCTCAGGATGAATTTTGACGAGGGCTGGCGTAGCCACCAGCTTAAAATGTTCGACCAAATCTGGGCGTTCGCCAACATCAATCACCTGAAGCCCAAACTGAAATGCCGACCCAAGCTCTCTCAACCGACTGAGAATTTGCCGCAGTTTCTCGGTGGAACTAGGGCGTTTATCAACAAACAGCAACAGCTGCAACGATGAGGTGGGGTTTGAGAGTGAGCTTGGCAGAGCCTCCATGCGTGTTTAAAAATTGGGTGTGACAAGCTAGTGGAATGCGCGGTCGCGAAACTGAGATGCAAAATAATTGTAACTACAGAAAATTCATAGAGATGAAGAATCTGTGAAAACTAGATCCTACAGATACTAGACTCATTGCGGGCGATCGCCCTGCAGATGAAGCCCCATGGGCGATTGACACGCGTTAAGCAATCCGTTAAATCAGCGAGGGAATAGATAAGATAGGACTGATGCTACTGGGTGGAGTCGCCCCAACCCTTGTTTAGCCTACCGCGATCGCCCATCATTGCATTACGTAAATTCTAATCGCGAATTGCAGCAGCACGGCAAATTTCGCACTGATTCCGGCCTTTGTTTCTGGCTCGATCCCTATCTCTCTGAGTACACTGGCGGCTTGAGGCAGCACGGGCTCACAGCATCAGGCAGATGCCTTTCCCATCAGCCCTGTTAGTAGATTCCCTTCGCCACCCCTCCTTGAGCCCAGCGATGCCAGCCCTAGCCTTGTAGAATTGGTGAAACCTAGCGTTTGGCAGGTTGCAACTGTATGAAAATCCTGGTGTTAGCGTGGGAGTTCCCACCCCGCATTGTGGGTGGAATCGCTCGCCATGTTGCCGAACTCTATCCAGAAGTGGCTCAGGCGGGGCACGAGGTGCACCTGCTGACGGTGGAATTTGGCCAAGCGCCCCATTACGAGGTGGTCGATAATATTCGAGTCCATCGAGTGCCCGTGGGTGCCAGCCAGGATTTCTTTCACTGGGTAGGCAATATGAATGAGAGCATGGGGCGGCAAGGCGGCAAGCTTTTGCTTGAAGAGGCACCTTTTGATCTGATCCATGCCCATGACTGGCTGGTAGGCGATGCGGCGATCGCCCTTAAGCACACCTTCAAAGTGCCCTTAGTCACCACCATCCACGCGACTGAATTTGGCCGGCACAACGGCTTACACAACCCAATTCACCACTACATTCACCAAAAAGAGAAATACCTCGCGCATGAATCTTGGCGGGTGATTGTGTGTTCTGACTACATGCGTCGCGAAGTAGAGCGGGCGCTTTGCACCCCATGGGACAAGGTAGACGTGGTATTTAACGGCATTCGATCGGGCAAAAAACCCACGCTGCACCAGGCCGACCACCGCCAGTTTCGTCGCCGCTTTGCCGCAGACAACCAGCGCATTGTGTACTACGTCGGCCGCATGACCTATGAAAAGGGCGTGCAGGTGTTGCTAGATGCCACGCCCACCATTATTCAAGAACTGAATGGTCAGGTTAAGGTGGTGATCATCGGCAGTGGTCAGTCTGAGTCACTCAAGCGGCAGGCTTGGGAATTAGGAATTTGGGATCACTGCCACTTCACGGGCTTCATGTCTGAGGAGGATCTGGATCAGTTTCAAACCATTGCCGATTGTGCTGTGTTTCCCAGCCTTTATGAGCCGTTTGGCATTGTGGTGCTCGAAAGCTTTGCAGCTCGCGTTCCCGTTGTCGTCTCCAATGCAGGCGGCATTCCTGAAGTGGTGCGCCATGGCAAAACTGGGATTGTGACCTTAGCAAATAATTCCGGCTCTCTTGCAGCAGGCATTTTGATGGTGTTGCAACATCCGTATTTGGCAAAGCGCTTGGTAGACCAAGCCTATCAAGAATTGGGCGATCGCTTTAGCTGGGCACATCTGGCGCAGCAAACCGACGCTATTTATCAACGGGTAATTCAAGAACGCCAACAGGTGCTCTGGTAGGGTTGATGGGCTGCCCAGCCTTTGGCAGGCTGGGCTTGATTTTTGTGAATACCTCGGCCAGATAACAGTGCGCTAACATTCCAGATTGGTCACAATAGGGCGATCGCCCGCAATTCTAGGGCAGAATGGCAGTGAGGCAAGGGTGCATTCCGCTAGGGCTCTGTGCAGGCTGAATATCTTGAGCGATCCTCTCGATCGCAAGACCAACAGGGGTGCGGGGTTGGTTCCTCATATCAGCTCAATCCAGTAAAGTGAAGTACGCTATTGACTCGGCATGCCTCTGCCTGCGGTTACTGTCGATCAAGAGGGTGCGATCGCCCATTCCTAGTCATCGGGTTCAAATACTTGCCAACCTACACTGACGGAATGAGCGCACCCCTGTAGAGGAATTAGGATAGCCGCCCATCGCTTCTGCGCCAGAGCTGCATACTTATGCAGACCTTGGGTCTCTAGCGCTGTGCAGCTCAACCCTTCTCATTCTCATAAACTCTAATCAAATGCAGCGGCGATGCAAGCTGCTGTATCGCCGCACCAACCCCTCACGACAAGCGGAAGCAAGATCCTGAGATTCAAGATTCCTAGTGTTGAGGGTTGATTAGGATAACGTCTAGCGCATTGGCCATCTCTATTTCAGCTCACTGCACCCCCCAGAGGTAAGTTTGCTAAGACGGGTTTCTAATCATCGCTATGTATCCGGACTAATGCTTGCGTTGTCTCGGTGGCAGCGGCCTGTCAGCCTGCGCACGAAGCTACTGGTAGGGTTCAGCGTCGTGTTTGGGGTGGTGTTTGCGGGCGCGTTCTATTGGTTCTACAGCTTCACCACAGACAAAGTGCTGACCCGCCTGCGAGCCGACATGCAGGCCACGCTCTACGGCGCGTTGGCAGGGCTCGATCCTGAACTGCTGCAAGCGCTCTATGAAACCGGGCAGCCGAATGCCGACGGCTTCTCCAATGATCCGCGTTACTTAGCCGTGATGGACTGGTTTCAGATGGTGCACAGTATAGAACCCCGCGCTTGGCTCTATACCTATGCAACAGGAGACGCCCGATACCACCAGCGGGCGATCGCCCAACAGGTGCAACCCAACGAGCCTATCACGGTCTACCTAGTCGATATTTGGTCAGCCTACAATCCTGAAAAAGCAGCGCAGTTTTTAGAAACCACTGAATCTGGAAGTGCGCTCCGAAGGATTGCCAGCGGGTCTACGTTAGAAGAATTCGGCATTTATGAAGATGAATGGGGCACCTGGGTTTCTGCATTTGTGCCTCTGCCCAACCAGGGCAATGGTCTGGTATTTGGTCTGGGGCTAGACATCGAAGCAAGCTACGTGCGGCAGATTCAGTCCACCATTCGGCAGCGGGTGTTAATTGCTAGCGCGCTTGCCTACAGCATTTTATTTGGGCTGATCTACATTCTGTCTGGCATGCTTACGCGCCAGTTGCGAGAGCTAACCCATGCAGCCGATCAGATAGCCACAGGCGACTATAGCCTGGGGCAATTTGCCATCAGCCGGGGCTACTTCCCCGATGAAATGACGAGTCTGTCTCAGGTGTTTCGGGGCATGGTGCAAAGCATTCGCGTGCGCGAGCAGCTCATCCGAGAGGGCAAGCGCACCGAAGACCAAATGCGGCTGGCGCTCGAAGAAGAGCGAGAGCTAAACGAACTCAAATCACGATTTATTGCGATGGTGTCTCACGAGTTGCGAACCCCGCTGACCGTAATTCGCACCTCAATAGAACTGCTGGATCGCTATGGCCATGTAGCATCTGAAGAAAAGCAGCAGCACTACTTTCAACGTAGCCGAATCGCCATCGAAACGATGAACCAGCTGATCGAAGATGTGCTGATGATTGGTAAAGCCGAAGCCAAAAAGTTGGACTTCAAGCCAGTCTTGCTAGATCTGCGGGCATTTTGTCGAGATGTGGTGGATGAAGTGCGCCTGGGGGTTGGGCATACGCATCGGGTGGCGTTTGTGCATCAGGGTGACGATGCCGAAGGCTACTTTGACCCCAAGCTCATGCGCTCAATTTTGACGAATCTGCTCTCCAACGCCATTAAATATTCGCCCACCGGGAGCACGGTGGAGTTTTCCCTCACCTGTGCCGATCGCACCGCCACTTTGGTGATTCGGGACGCGGGCATTGGCATTCCCCTGGATGATCAGCCGATGCTGTTTGAGCTATTCCACCGTGCTAGCAATGTTCACACGATTCGCGGCACAGGGCTGGGGCTGGCGATTGTGCGACAGTGTGTGCTTGAGCATGGGGGCGATATTTCCTTCGTCAGCCAGGAAGATCGCGGCACTACATTTACGGTGCAGTTGCCCCTGCTGCGCCATCTCAATTTAGAGCCATTTAGTACCGTTGCGGTAGAGTCGCCACCCTCTGCTGCGAGCAATGGGATAGAGCCATCTGAGCCATCTGAACCCTCAACCGAGATTGAAGCATCGGGGCATCTTGCCCCAGAGGGCAGTGAGACGCCCAACGCGCCCGATGACCAGCCCGATGACCAGCCCGATGACCGGGATAAGCAGTGAGCAATGCTGCACTCCACTGGCAGGAGCCACCCTTGCCCGCGATCCCGGAGTCGTTTGTGGCAGCGGTGCAGGCCTATGTCCCTGAGTCATCTGGGCAGTGGGCCGCGCAACTGCTATGGCAGCGGGGTGTGCGCCAGACAGACGCTCTGGCCCCATTCCTCGATCCAGCACAGTATATGCCTACCAGCCCCCTTGCGTTCGGTGAGGAAATGACGCAGGCGGTGGCGCGGCTGCGCACAGCATGGCAGCAGGGAGAAGCGATCGCCATTTGGGGCGACTTTGACGCAGATGGGCTAACGGCCACAGCGGTTCTCTGGGATGGACTGGGGCAGTTTTTCCCGCAAGATACCCGGCTCACCTATGTGATTCCCAATCGACTGACGGAGTCCCACGGCCTGCATTGTGCAGGGCTGGCGGCACTTCACGAAGCGGGCTACCGCGTTGTCGTGACCTGCGACACGGGCAGCACCAATCTAACAGAGCTCGCCTATGCGCAATCGCTCGGGCTCGATGTAATCGTGACGGATCACCACACGCTCCCGAGCGATCGCCCCCCTGTGACCGCTATCATTAATCCTCGCGCTCTGCCTGCCCATCATCCCCTGGCAACGCTGTCGGGCGTGGCTGTAGCCTATAAACTGGTAGAGGCCTTGTATGCAGCGCTGCCAGACGTACCGACCCAGCCGCTAGAGCGACTGCTAGATCTGGTGGCCATTGGGCTAGTCGCCGACTTAGTAGAACTGCGAGGCGACTGCCGCTATTTGGCGCAGCAAGGCATCACTCAGCTACAGAAGAACTTGCGGCATCCCCCGCCGCGGCCCGGTGTGGCAAAGCTGTTGGAACTCTGTCGTCGCAATGGCGATCGCCCCACCGACATTTCCTTCGGCATTGGCCCCCGCATCAATGCCATCAGCCGCATCCACGGCGACGCCCATTTTGGGGTAGAATTGCTGACCAGCCAAGATGCCGCGCGTTGCGCCCAGCTTGCCGAAGAAACCGAACTCGCCAATACCCGCCGCAAAGCCCTCCAGCGGGATGTGGCCCAGCAGGTTGCGACTCGCTTAGCCAACCTGGATATGTCCACCACTCGCGTCATTGTGCTCGCGGATGAACAGTGGGAGCCTGGCGTTTTGGGTTTGGTAGCAGGGCAGATCGCCCAAGAGTATGGCCGTCCCACGATTCTGCTAGCGGTAGATCCAGCCGTGGATGCGGATACTCCTGCGACACAGTCTGGTGAGGTGTGCCACCGTTTTGCGAGAGGATCGGCGCGATCGCCCCAGGGCATTGACCTCTATCAACTCGTGGCCGCTCACGCGCACCTGCTCCATCGGTTTGGGGGCCACCCCTTTGCTGCCGGGCTGAGCCTGCCGGTTGAGAATCTGGACTTGTTCACCGCCGCGATCAACCGCCAACTGCGACAGCAGCACGCCGTCGAGCAGAGCGCTTCTCCTGCCGCCGATCTCACCGTCACCATCGCTGACCTGGGCAAGCCCCTGTTTGATGAACTCAAACTGCTAGAGCCCTGCGGCATGGGCAACCCCACCCCACGGCTGCTGCTGCAAAACTGCTGGTTTGAGAGCCCTTGGAATGCCAACATTAAGGACTTACGGAACCACAAGGTTCGCTACATTAAAACTGAGTTTGTTGTGCGGGATGACACGGGTGCTAGCTTTTCTGGCGTTTGGTGGGGGCACTATAAAGACGAACTGCCGACCGGGCGCTGTGATGCGATCGCCGAACTTGACTTCAACAGCTACAGCAACCCAGCTCGCAATCAACAGCCCCACTACGAAATTCGACTGCTGGCGGTGCGTCCGGCCCAGGCCCTCCAACTCTCCACACCCGAAGCGAGCGGGTTGCTAGATTGGCGCACTAGCTCCCCTCCCGCGTCTGCAACCGAGCCAGCAGACGTCCTCACCCTCAACCACTGTCCTCGCAGTTGGGATGAGCTGCGTCACTGGCTTCACCAAGCACAGGCCGAGGCAAAATCTCTGGCGATCGCCTATCCTCCACCCGTTTTGGAACCCCCCGTTCACATCTGGCAGCGATTCATAGGACTAGCAAAATACCTCAGCCGCACCGGCCAATCCGTCAATCGAGAACAACTCTGTGACCTGCTCCACGTGGGCGATCGCACCTTGCGGTTGGGGCTTCATAGCCTAGAGCAATTGGGGTTTCACTGCCAGATAATGGGCTCTAAGATTACTCTCACTCTACCCAACCCCGCCTCAGAGCCAAGCCCTACCGCATCAGACGCCGTTCAGCAGTTCCTCCAAGCCATTCAAGAAGAGCAGTTTCAACAACGATACTTTGCCCACATTTCTTTAGAAGCCCTGCAAGCACTATCCGTATAAGAAAGTCCCACATCATCACCGACAAAAAGGTCTGGCAAAGAAGGTTCCGCATCAATCCGCAGATCTTTTTGCAGGGGCATTGGCGTACTTTACGGTTGCTCGCTTCAGGAGGAAACGTTCGCTCCGAAACAGATCCTAAGCAACGTCAGTTCGGGTTAAGAGGGTTTGAGCTTATCCCGAACTCAGGTTTTATCCAGCGAGTTGAGAACCAACCAATTGAGAGCCAACCGTGTCCGATACGGTTGCTCGTTGAGCCTAGTGGGTGAGTTGCCTAAGGGCGATCGCGCTTTTCAACCTTCTTTTCGAGTCGATACAGCCCAATCATCAGCGCAACAACACCAGCCTGAAGCGCCAAGTTAGGCAGCGCTTGAGCCACATCCCGTCCGGCGAGCACCTGGGCTAGAAACACCACACCGCCGATAAAGCCAGACGAACCAAAGACAATGTAGATAAAAATTCGCAGCCCTCGGTACGGCGCTTTGGCTTCTGCCATCAAGCGGGCATATTTTTCAGGCTCAAGCTTAGAAGCACGACCTTGGCGGGGTTTGGATTTAGGCGCTGGCTCAGTCATGCCAACACCCTACCACACACCGCGCTACCACAAGCCACGCTTGCCGTTGGGGTGAACCGTCGCCCAGTTGGTCTTCGCCTGACCTAGCTGATCATCATTCACTTTTGCCCCTGTCAAATCAGCGCCGCAGAGATTAGCACCCCGCAGGTTAGCATTGCTCAAATAGGCATAGCTGAGGTCTGCACCCCGCAGATCTGCCCCTTGCAAATCGGCATGGCTCATATAGGTGCGGGCTAGATTGGCGTTTTTGAGCACCGCATGGCTCAGGCTAGCCCGCCCAAAGTCGGCGTTGAACAGATTTGCGCCCTGTAGATTGACATGGTGCAGCTTCGACTGGTGAAAGTTGGCATTGCTCAACGTTGCCTTAGGCAGCTGAACCCGGCTCAAGTCATGGAAGGTAAAGTCACGCTTGCCCTTAGCATAGGCAGATTCCAGCTCATCGGCGTTGAGCTTGGGGATTACGCTAGGTGGCCCGCTAGGCGTGCCGCTAGACCCTTGCGTGCGATCGCCACTGCTGATCACCGTTGTGGTTGAGCGTCGGCTGCCATACCCTCGCGTAGAGCCTGCCGTCATACTGTTGGAATCCATTCCAGCTTTAGCCTGCCGAGCGCGAATCGCAGCCGCCATCCGCGCAGTTGGCGATGACGGAAACAGATTGCCGCTCAAGTCACCCGTAGGCATGGCATAGTCTGCCACGGGGGCTGGCGCTGACTTGGTAGGGCGCATCATGCTCTGCGCCAAGCTGTCGAGGTAGGGCTCTAGATCCAGTGCACGTAAGACCTCACCCGCCGTCTGAAACCGGTGCCGCACCGACACATCCAGCATCTTCTTTAAGACGCCAGCAAAATGCTCACTAATATGAATATGCTGCTGCCATAGCATTTCCCCAGTCGTGGGATCATAGTCTAAGTCTTTCGGCGATTTGCCTGTCAGCAAATAGATACTGGTAACACCTAGAGCATAGACATCGCTGGCATAGACCGGACGCATTGCCATCTGCTCTGGCGGCGCATAGCCAGGTGTGCCAATGGCATAGGCTGTCAGCGCAGTTTGGTCAGACGCACCCGCCCGCGCCGGATTCACCTGATCTTTAACCGCGCCAAAATCAATCAGCACCAGCTTTTTATCTTGCGACCGCCGGATCAAGTTTGCAGGCTTGATATCGCGATGAATCACTTGGCTTGAATGAATATATTGCAGCATAGGCAATACTTCACTCAAAAATTGCTTCACCCCAGCCTCAGAAAAAGGGCCGCTTTGCTTTACTTCTTGCTGCAACGTAAAGCCGCTGATATATTCTTGAACCAAATAAAATTCTTTGCTGTCTTCAAAATAGTCCAGCAGTCGCGGAACCTGAGGATGGTTACCAATTTTACCTAGGGTTTTTGCTTCCCGTTTAAATAGCTCACGCGCCATTTGCAAGACGTGAGGCGAGGTCGCAACTGGCCGAAGCTGCTTGATGACACAAGGAGGGCAACCCGGTAGTTGCTCATCTTTGGCAAGAAACGTTGCCCCAAAGCCACCATGCCCTAGCTGTTGCAGCACTCGGTAGCGATCGCGCAATAGCAACGACGCACCACAACTCTGACAGTTTTCAGTTTCTATCAGGTTTTCGGGCTGGGAACAATCAGGATTCAAGCAATAACTCATTCGGCTTCACTCGCTAAGTGGACCGCCGGACGTGCTGAGAACATATTCAACACCCTATACCCCCATTATCGTTCTAACCACTTGAAGATGAAGCGCTGTTCTTGCGGGAAATCTCTTAAAGAGTTGCTAAAGATGGCGCGAGATTGACCTAAAGGCTACGTAAATGGCCATAAAAGCACGGGACTGGGGTGTATCCAGGACTTCTAAGTGCATCTGATCCTACTGGGTTTGCTCCCAAAAAGACACAGGGTGTCCCCCATCATTGCCCCATCATTGATAGTCGCCGCACCAACAAACGCCACCAAATAGAGTCGAAAAACAAATATAAAGGCAGGCAGTGCCCATAGTTCTTTGTTCTAGCGTCATCCGGCAAACCCGAAAATATTGCTTGAACAATTATTTCTCAGGTTGGTTGTAGGGCTAATACCGCCTCATGAAGGGCTAAGCAGCAAATTTCACACACATATACCCCTGGCCTTGCAGCAAATGAGTTCCTGCCTCTGAGTTCCTGTCTCTGAGTTCCTGCCTCAAGCTAACCAGTGGCAGAGATGCCTTTCGACTCTATGCAACTAGGTCAGCCTTGAACTTAGGGTCACTGTGATACCAGTTATAGCAACAACTATCGTCCCATCACAGTAGAACCTGTTTACGTTCATGGAACCTTGATAGAGCAAAGGTTGCATGAACGTAATGGGCTAATGCTACCGTTTTGAGCAGCAACCTCAAACCTTTTCTGTGCATCTTCTAAGAGGGCACATCAAAGAAATGTAGCCCTATCCAACTTAGAGGATTGGAGAACTGGTATGGCTAGCGCTCTACCCGCCTGAACCAAACCTCATGTGGATTCTGTTAGTGTTCCCCATGGTTTATACCCGATCTCTTAATCTTTTCCTATCTAGGAACGTACCGCAGTTGCTTGAGGGGAATCTCACGGAGCGTCGACCATCACAAAAACAATCCTGCTCTAGGGCGTGTCATCAATTCCAACCAAACGCCTTATGCTATGAGCGTTGCCACGCCCGACCCAAAAACCAGGCTAGGGGCTGTGGAGGGGCATCACAGCTATGGGAGCCTTTCCAATGGTTGACCCGAATGGTTTTCTAGTCACATCTGAGCGATAGAATAGGCAAGGCTATTCTTGGTCTCGTCATAGACCTTTAACCTAGGGCAATGCAAGCCTTGATTCAAGAATCGGTCAAACTGTGGGTAAGACAAGCCTCATGCAGCGCAGAGGTTCTATCCAACGGGTTTGGCTGTACCCATCGGGTCGCTTTTACCGCGATGACGCTTACCACCCATCACCATCTACGCTAGAGCAGCAATGCGAATTTCTCTGAACTGGTTGCGAGAACTTGTGGATTGTTCAATGCCTGCGGAGGGGCTAGCCGAAGCCCTCACTATGGCAGGGTTTGAGGTAGAAGATATTGAAGACCGACGAACCTGGGCCGATGGCGTGGTGGTGGGGCGGGTGCTTGATCGGCAGCCTCATCCTAATGCTGACAAGTTGAGTGTGTGCACCGTCGATATTGGGGCAGAGCAGCCCTCGACTATTGTGTGCGGAGCTGCCAATGTGCGTGCCGATATTTATGTTCCTGTGGCGACAGTAGGAACATACTTGCCGACGGTGGATTTGAAAATTCGCCCTCGCAAACTGCGCGATGTGCCTTCGGAAGGAATGATCTGCTCCTTGGCTGAGTTGGGACTAGCAAAGGAATCAGACGGAATTCATATTTTTCCACACGCGTCGTTGGCGGTGGGTAGCGATGTGCGCCCCTTATTGGGTCTAGATGATGTCATTTTAGATTTAACCTCTACGGCAAACCGGGCTGATGCGCTGAGCATGGTAGGCATTGCACGCGAGGTGGCGGCTATTACCGGATCGCCCCTAACACTGCCCGAAATCCCAGAGGTGACCGCAACTCAAGCTGAGGGATTAGCGCTTCAGGTGTCTGCTGCGGCGGCCTGCCCTCTCTATATTGGAACTGTGATTGAGCAGGTGACAGTAGGGCGATCGCCCGAGTGGTTGCAACGACGATTACAGGCCGCGGGAACGCGCTCTATTAATACCGTGGTGGATGTGACGAACTACGTGCTGCTGGAGTGGGGACAACCGCTGCACGCATTTGATCGCGATCGCCTGCACCAAGTGGCGCAGCTGCCGGCTGATAGCCCAGACCTGACGGTGGGGGTGCGGTTTGCGAGCGCCAAAGAAACTTTGATCACGTTAGATAGTCAGCAGCGCACCCTGACAGAGCAAACGTTACTGATCACTGCTAACGACAAACCCGTGGCGCTAGCCGGGGTGATGGGGGGTAAAGCGAGTGAAGTGCACGATGGCACGACCAACTTGCTGTTAGAAGCGGCGCTGTTTGACTCGGTTGCGATTCGACGCTCGGCGCGATCGCAAGGGCTGCGTACAGAAGCCTCGGCGCGCTATGAGCGGGGTGTGAACCCAGCCGAGTTGGCCTTGGCTAATCGCCGCGCCATTCAGCTGATTACGGAACTGGCAAGCGGGACTGTAACCAGTCAGGCGATCGCCGAAACTCGCCAAACCCTGACTGAGCGCACTATTCAACTGCGGCTATCGCGGGTCAACACGATCCTAGGTTTGGTGGAGCTGAATGATTCTGATGACGACACAGCGATTGGCGAATTGACAGCAGATGATGTGGAGCGAACCCTAACAGCACTGGGCTGCACGCTCTCTCTCACTACGCCTGAAGGCGATGTCTGGACTGTATCGGTGCCCCCGTACCGTCTGCGAGATTTGGAGCGGGAAATTGACCTGATTGAAGAGGTCGCACGGCTCTACGGGTATAACAAATTCATCGACACGTTGCCGAAGGAAAGCGAACCCGGCTTTTTGCCCCCTGATCAAGAGGTGACCCGGCAGGTGCATGCGGCCCTGCGCGCTGTGGGCTTAACCGAAGTGGTGCATTATTCGGTCGGCAAGCCCACGGGAGATGAGCAGGTCACACTGGCCAATCCACTATTTGCAGAATACTCCGCGTTGCGGACAGACTTACTGCCCGACCTGATTCAGGCCTTTCAATACAATCTAGAGCAGGGCAATGGTTCGCTCAATGCTTACGAGCTGGGGCGCGTGTTCTGGCGTGACGAGGTGGGTCTATTTGAGGTAGATCAGCTCGCGGGAATTATGGGAGGAGACCCCTATAAGGGACGCTGGGTGCAAAGCGGACGCGAACAGCCTATGACCTGGTACGAAGCCAAGGGTATGCTAGACAGCGTATTTCAGCGACTCGGGCTGGAGGTAGAATACCAGCCCGACCGCCGCAACCCGTTGCTGCATCCAGGGCGAACGGCGTCGCTTTGGCTGCGGGGCGATCGCCTGGGAACCTTCGGTCAACTCCATCCCCAGCTCCGGCAAGAAAAAGGACTGCCGGATGAGGTCTACGCCTTCACGCTCAACGTTGAGCTGCTGCTCACCAGCCAATCGCCCGAAGACCTCAAAACGTCTCGCTTTCAGGTCTATTCTACGTATCCTGCTACCGATCGCGACTTGGCTTTCTTTGCACCCCTGACGTATTCCGTCACTGAAATTGAGCGGGTTATGCGCAAGTCGGCGGGGGCGCTGCTTGATTCCGTTGAGCTATTTGATGACTACCGTGGGCAGGGCGTGCCCGATGGCAAACGCAGTTTGGCATTTCGACTGGTGTATCGAGCGGGCGATCGCACCTTGACCGACGAGGATGTCGAACCCGTCCACCAAAAGGTGCGTGAAGCACTGGAAGAGAAATTCCAGGTGAGCCTCAGGAGTTAACCGTGACCACGCCCGACCGATTACTGTTTTTGCATATCCCCAAATCGGGGGGAACCACGCTCAGCAAAATTCTGACTCGTCAATATGCCGACCGCCATTTCTACTTTTATAAGTACGGCTGGGGCAAGCGCAGCTTAGCAGAATTTAGCCAACTCGACGAAGCCGACGAAGCCCGAGAGTCAAAAATTGTTCGCGGCCACTTTTGTTTTGGGCTGCACCAGTATTTGCCTGGCCCCTCGCGCTACATCACCATGCTGCGCGATCCAGTCGATCGGGCGATTTCACATTTTTACTATGTGGCGCGATCGCCCGACCACCCCCAGCATCGTCAAGTGGTAGAACAACGGCTGACGCTGCATCAGTTTTTGCAAGACGGCATGGCCAAGGAAATTCAGAATTTTCAAACTCTGGCGATCGCCGGTATCAACGTGCAAGACATGAACCAGCCCACCGCCGCCGACTTGCAGCAGGCAATCGCCAACCTGCGCCAGCATTTCGTTGCCGTTGGCACCACGGAGCGATTTGATGACACACTAATCCTCATGCAGGCCATCCTGGGCTGGTCGGCTCCAGTCTATGTTAAGCAAAACGTCACGCTAGATCGTCCCGCTGCCAGCGATATTCCACAAGAAACGCAGCAGCTCATCCGCGACCTTAACCCCTATGACGTGGAGCTATACGACTACGTGGATCACCTGCTAGATGAGCTAATTGCCAAACATGTGCCTGGGTTTCGGCTAAAGCTGTGGAGCTTTCAACGCCAAAACACTTTATACAACCTGAGCCAGCGTTGGCGACGGTCTGCCCCCTCGTCACCCTCCTCCTCGTCAAGCCGTTGAGCGCGCCCACCCAAACACCCGGACAAGCTTGCACAAGCCTAGCTGAAACCTAGCCACCGCCTAGGAATTCCACCCTTTTTGTGGCCTTGCGCAACATAGAGAATTCACAGCTCAAGCCGGTTTTTACGGCATTAACGGCTGGAATAAATGCGCTAGGATACAGGAATAAGTTAACAATCGTTAATATTTCACACAAGGCATACCCAATGAACGCAACTTTGTGTAACGACTGTTATCATCATGGCCAACAGGCCAGATTCATCGTTCTCGGTTAAAGCTATGCAAACGGCGATCGCTCCTTCTCTCGGCACAACCTGGCAATGGCGTGGGCAATCTATTTATTACGTCAAGGCAGGCCCTGCTCAACCCCAAAAGCCCCCCCTACTGCTGGTGCATGGCTTTGGCGCATCCACCGATCACTGGCGGAAAAACATTGCAGAACTCCAGACCGAGTTTGAGGTGTGGGCCATTGACCTGCTTGGGTTTGGGCGCTCGGCCAAGCCCAATTGGGACTACAGCGGACTGCTGTGGCGAGATCAATTACAAGACTTTATTACCGAAGTCATCGGGCAGCCCGTGGTGCTGGCGGGCAATTCCATTGGCGGTTATGTTGTGCTAGCGGTAGCCGCTCAATATCCCCAGTCAGCCAACGGCCTAATCTTGCTAAATCCTGCCGGGCCGTTTACGGAAGTGCCTGCGCGTCCGCAAACCAACACCGTGCGGAACTGGGTGGGAACCGTGGCGCGATCGCTCCTGTTGCAGCCCTTGCCCAGCCTCCTGCTGTTTAACTACCTCCGGCAAAAATCCACCATCCGCAAAACCCTGAAAAAGGTTTATCTAGACCATTCTGCGATCACAGAGCAACTGGTAGACGACATTCACCGTCCTGCACTCGACCCCGGCGCAGCCCAGGTGTTTGCGGCTGTCTTCAAAGCGCCCCAAGGCGAAAAGAATGACCTATTGCTAAATCAGGTGCAGTGTCCGCTGCTCATGCTGTGGGGAGAACAAGACCCCTGGATGCGGCCTCGCCAAGGCGGTGCGCTGTATCGCAAACATTACCCCAGCCTAACCGAGCACTATCTGCACGCTGGGCACTGCCCCCACGACGAAGTGCCCGGTCAAGTCAATGCGCTCATCCGTGAGTGGATGCAGCAGCACGTGACCTCGCCTGAGCAGACTCACTAGCGACTAGCCCCAAAACCCTCGTCTCTCAACAGGGTTTCGAGTCTAGAGCATCCGCAAAAGGAAAGGGATGCGGCATGATGCCGCATCCCTTTCTTTGTATGACTATCTTTGGAGTCGATCTTTGGCTTTGGAGTCGATATCAGGCGATCGCCCTCGCATCATACCGGCGTTGCGGTGGGGCGCTGGCGATCTTGCCGAATGAGGAAAAAGCCTGCCGCTATCCAAAAAATCAACAGACCGCCGGTAATGGCCAACACAGGCATCAGCCCCAGACGCACTACCAATGCAGGCGCAGCAGCGGTAAATAAGCCCCCACCCACGATTGGTTCAAAGAACAGCTGCTTATAGGCAAAGCCTTCAAAGGCTCCCGTGCTATTGTCAGGGTCTACCATCCGCAGCAGCAAAATGCCTGTGGCGGTCACGCCCATTGACTGGCCGAAATCGCCCAGCCCTTTTTCAAACCACGAGGTCGGAAAGATGCGCGGAGCCCACCAGAGGAAGATCAGCACATTCCACAAGATGCCGACCACGCTCAGGATCAGGAACACGGCCAGGTTGCCCCCAATGACCTGAAGTGAGATGGAGGCGATCGCCGCCGCCACTACGACATCCAGCGCCACACCCGCAATATTTTGCACCATCGAGCGAATGATCAACGCGCTCAGCCCCAGCCGATTCAAGATGGACTGGGTGATAATGCCCCCAATCAGCGCCATGGGGAACAGCGGCACAAACTGCAGCACAGCAAAGCCGCCCTCACCGCCCCAAGTGACAGATTCTATCCATTGCAGCGCTGATAAAATCAGCCAACCAATGGCGATCGCCATCCCGACAATGGCGAAATTGATTGACAGCGGATCGATCAGCAGATTGCGCAGCAAGCGCGCCCGCTGCCGCCGAATCTCTGGTGTTTCTGCCATCACATTCAAATCTGGGATTTCTTCGGGTTCAATCACCGCTCGATTCATCATCCCCACATGGCCCTTCCGCCGTCCCCAATCAGCCAGCGCCGTCCCAAGGATAATACCCGACACAATCCCCACCGTTGCCAAGCCTATTGCCAAGTCACCGCCATCGGCATAGCCCAGCTCCGTGAGCGTTTCGGCCATGCCGCCCGCGGTACCATGTCCGCCTTCAAACCCAATTTCGATGAGGCAAGCAGCGATGGGGTTGACCCCAAACAGCGGCCCCAACACCAGCAGCGTCGCCAAAATACCGACAACATATTGTCCCCAAGCCAGGGTTTGACCAAACACCACCTGCGGAGCAGCCCGTCGCCAAATATCCCGCGGGGGCGGAATAGTCTCGCCTAGAAACAACCCCGCAAACACAATATTGATGAACACCCCCGGCGCTTGCGACCATACCGTGCGGATGTCCTCGGTGAACACCCCACCTGCTAACAGCGTGTCTTCTCCGGCAATGGCTGTGGCGATCGCCCCGAGCACCTGAGGCCCCAGCAATAGCCCTACTGCGCCTGCCAAAATCGACGCAGGCAAATATAGTCGTTGAAATAATCGAATTTTATGCTTAAGGAATCGCCCTACTAGCAACAGCAGCGCCAGCAGCACGAAGGCAAATAGAGCAGTTCGTAAGTTAAACACAGATTCCCCCTAACCATAATGGCAATGAGTAGCGACTGGGTCGAGTCTCAGCATTTACACGGAGCTATTCGCTATATAGCCCTTTATTAAGGCAGGAAGTGGTAGCTCAAAGCACAGGTTCGACAGGAACTGTTACATAGACAACAAAAATAGGTCAGCAACTTGTCTGAATTAAAATCTGAATTAAAAGCCAGCCCACCCGTGCTGCTCGCGACGCGAGCAGCACGGGTTTAGGAATTAGCCGAACTGACGTTCGCTATAGAGTTAGCGGTTAGCGCAGACGGTCGAGCCTCAACTCTGAGCCCCAGTCTCTGAGTCCCAGGCTTGAAGAGCCCCAGCCTCTAAGCCTCAAACCCTCACGAACCTACAGGCGCAGACCCTTCATTACAGGTGCCACCCAGGGCATTCACAATGGTGCAGGTATTGCTCACAAACATGGCCTGGTAGGTCGGCGCAGGAGAACTCGCATCCCCTGGCCCTTCAGCAAACAGCGGGCGATCGGCCACCTCTACACCAGCATCTTCCGCCAGCGCTTCAATTAACTGCTTATTGGTGGTTTGCTCGCTAAACACAGCAGGCACATTTGCCTCTTTTACCAAGTCCACCAGTTCTGCCATACGAGTGGCCGAGGGTTGGGCCTCAGTGCTCAAGCCTTCGATGGTGCCAGCGACTTCCACATCATAGGCATCAGCAAAGTATTGGAACGAGTCGTGGGGCGTCACCAACTTGCGCGAGTTAGCGGGAATAGTCGCCACTTGCTGGCGGATCCAGTCGTCAAGCTGGGTTAAGTCAGCGGCGATCGCCTCTCCTCGTTCCGTAATGACATCCGCCTGATCAGGCACTAGGGCGGCAATTTCATTGCCAATCACAGTGACCATGCGCGCCCCATTCTGTGGATCTTGCCACACATGGGGGTCAGGCTCTAGCTCACTCGAGGCAGCGCTATGGCCGTGATCGTCGTCATGCGCATGATCACCGCCATGGTCATGGTCATCAGACGCATGATTATGACCATCCTCCTCCGCATGATCGTTGTCATCAGCGCCATGGCTATGGCCGTGGTCATCCGCGTGATCACCGTCATGTCCATGATCGTCGGCATGGCTTTGGCCGTGGTCGTCATCATGGACATGATCGTGATCGTGGGGGTCTCCCATCAGCGGATTGGGCACCGCGACTTCAGACACAGCAATTTTGGGAGCGTCATTTTCAGTGGCGGCGATCATTTGCTCCAATCCAGATTCGTAGTTATACCCGAAATAGAGCACGAGCTGTGCGTCTTCGATCGCCCGTCGATCGGTGGGCGTTGGCTGATACACATGCGGATCGACGCCAGGCTCAACCAAGCAGGTGAGGTTAATCGCATCTTGTGCAATTTGGGTTGCCAAGTCGCACAGCAGCGCAGACGTCGCGACAACGCTGGGGGCATCGGCGGTGGCCATGTCATCGGCGGCATTGGTCGGGGTTTGGGACTGGGGCGAGGGGCTGCACGCGGCTAACCCTAGGGCGATCGCCATAAAGGCACTTTGCCAAAAGCGTTGGCGTGACAGGTGAAACTGCATGGCGGAGGAACCTCTCTGATATACTCGTTTATTGTGATAGATATTGAGAACGGTTATCATTTCTATCCAGGTTGCTATGCTAAAGGTTCACAACCTATCTGTCAATTACCGGGGGACAGAGGCGCTCAACAGCGTTTCCCTAGCGATTCATGCTGGGGAACTGGTGGGGCTGATTGGCCCGAATGGCGCTGGCAAAAGCACCCTGCTTAAGGCGCTGCTGGGGTTGGTCGCGATGCATGCCGGTCAGGTGTTGTTTGAGGAGCGTCCGCTCGTTCACCAGCGGCAGCGGGTTGCCTATGTGCCGCAGCGATCGCAAATTGACTGGGATTATCCGGTGACGGCGTGGAATGTGGTGATGATGGCGCGGACGGTGAGGACGGGCTGGCTGCGATCGCCCAATCCCCGGTCGCGCCAGGCGGTCGAGGCGGCCATGCAGCGGCTCGGCGTTTGGGATCTGCGCGATCGCCAGATTGGTGAACTCTCGGGGGGGCAGCAGCAGCGGGTATTTTTGGCCCGGGCGATCGCCCAAGACGCTGACCTTTTCTTTTTTGATGAACCCTTCAACGCCATCGATAAAACCACCGAGGCGGTGATTCTTGACCTGCTCGCCGAACTCAAAGCCCACGATAAAACTGTGCTCGTGTGCAGCCACGAGTGGGGGCAGGCGCTCAATCGCTATGATCGACTGCTGCTGCTCAATCAGCGGTTAGTGGCCGATGGCGACCCGCAACAGGTGATGACGCTGGATAATATTCAGCGAGCCTATGGCGAAAATTTGCAGCCCAGCGAGCGGCCTGCTGAAATGCCGTTTTTCTGCTGATTTTTATGATGGAACGATGCTGGTCAGCAATGACTGTGGGCACGAGGCTGAACTGCGCCTGCAAAGCCCAGTTCCATTTGGGATTTTGACCCTCGAAGTTGGACAGTAATCTCTCAGTCTGACTATTTGCCTGCGTTTGCAAGACCCTGCACTAACTCTGCATTATGTTGGACTGGCTGCTCGAACCTCTCGGTTATCAATTCATGCGGAATGCGCTAGCCGTGGGTCTTCTGGTGGGCGTTCTGTGTCCCATTGTGGGCAGCTATCTGATCGTGCAGCGCATGGCGTTGTTGGGGGATGTGATTGCCCATGCGGTGCTGCCGGGGTTGGCGATCGCCAACTTTCTTCGCTTCAATATTTTGCTGGGTTCGTTTGTGTCGGGCATTTTCAGCACGGTTTTGATCGCGTGGATTCGCACCCAAACCCGCGTTAAGGTCGATGCCGCCATGGCGCTCACGTTTTCGTCGTTCTTTTCGCTGGGAGTGCTGCTGCTGCGAGTACTGGGCAGTCGCCTTGATCTCATGGCGATTTTGTTTGGCGATATCCTCAGCGTGTCTCGGGCTGATGTGGGGCGATCGCTCTGGGTGACACTGCTGCTGCTGCTGCTGGTCAAGCTGTTTTATAAAGAATTGCTGTTCTATACCTTTGACCCTGCCGCTGCCGAAGCGGCTGGTTTGCCGGTGCACACCATCTACTACGGCATGATGGCGGCCATCACCATGACCATCATTGTGGGAATGCAGACGGTAGGCGTGGTGCTGGTAATTGCGCTGCTGGTGGGGCCAGCCACAACCGCCTACTT
The DNA here is from genome assembly GCA_019359435.1 of Kaiparowitsia implicata GSE-PSE-MK54-09C. Classification (GTDB taxonomy): domain Bacteria; phylum Cyanobacteriota; class Cyanobacteriia; order Elainellales; family Elainellaceae; genus Kaiparowitsia; species Kaiparowitsia implicata. Next base: position 292,595 of record JAHHHI010000055.1, on the reverse strand, counting down.
GCTGGTTAAGCAACTACATCGCATGATGCTGCTCGGGGCCTTATTGGGGGTGATTTCTTCGCTAGGCGGCATGTATATTAGCTACTACTTGGATGTGCCCTCAGGCCCGGCGATCGCCCTCACCTCCTTTGCGTTTTTTATGCTGGCGCTGTTGTTTAGCCCTCGGCAAGGCATTTTGACTCGCCGCCGCCCCCTTCGCAAACCCTAAATGCACGCTACTGTCGCGTTTGGTCGGCCCAGGGCGTGAGCGCTCGCGACAGCGCCTTTAGCCCATAGTCGATCAGCAGCCCAATTAGCCCAATCAGCGCAATGCAAAACAGCACCTTGTCGGTTTGCAGATAGCGCTGCGATTGGATGATCTTGAACCCCAGCCCACTCTTGGCGGCCACTAGTTCAGCAATCACCAAATAGTTCCACGCGCCCGACACATTCACCCGCAGGGTATCGAGAATGCTGGGGAACGTAGCCGGCAAAATCACCCGAAATAGCACATCGCGGCGATCGCCCCCCAGCGTATAGGCCACATTGATCATGTCATTGGGGATGAACTTCACCGCATCCGCCACCATCACAGCGTTATAGAGCACCACACCCAAAAAAATAATTAGCACCTTTGCATCTTCGCCAATGCCCACCCAGATCACAATTAGCGGCACAAACGACATCACCGGCATATAGCGCACCGTGCCCACAATCGGCGCAAACACGCTCTCCATACTGTGGAAGGTGCCCATTGCAATGCCCATCGCCACCCCCACGATCGCCGCCAAGGCAAAGCCCCCCGCCACCCGACCGCAGCTCACCCACACATCCCACAGCAGATTCTCACGCGTTAGCATTTGCCAACCCGCCTGCAGCACCCGCGTGGGCGTCGGCAAAAACAGCGGCGGCACCCATCCGCCATAGCTCACCACCGACCACAGCACGAGCGGAATCGCCAGCGACACCCCAATCAGCAGCAGCGACAGCCAGCGGGGAAACCCTTGACGAATGCTCCAAAAGACCGAGGGCTTGAGATAGCGGCGCGGGGTAGATGGGGCGATCGCCGATTGCGACAGGCTAGGCTGAATCATCCTCAATGCTCCAAAAAAGACCAATCAATGCTCTAAAAAGACCAACAAACTGCATTATCGCGTTCTGCAAAAGGCAACGCATCTTCCACCCCAGCATCTTCAAACATCCTCTTCAACATCAATTGCTTTACAGAGATCTACATGGGCTAGCTGATACTCAATTAGCCCTAATGCTCTTGGCGCAGGGCATGCAGCACCTCCCGTTTAACGGCGATAAAGTCGGGCGATAGCTTGATGTCGAGATCGCGGGCAGCGGGCAACGGCACAGACACCTGGTGCGTCAGCCGACCCGGATGGCTACCCATCACATACACCCGTTGCGACAGAAAAATGGCCTCTTCCACGTCGTGGGTGATCATCAATACGGTGGTGTGGGTTTGCGCCCACAGGTTTAGCAAAAACTGCTGCATTTGCTCTTTGGTTTGGGCGTCGAGCGCGCCAAAGGGTTCGTCCATCAAGAGCACTTCGGGTTCATTGGCAAGAGCGCGGGCGATCGCCACCCGCTGCTTCATTCCGCCCGAGAGCTGTTTGGGATAGGCCTGAGCAAACGCCGTCAGCCCCACCACGTTGAGATAATAGGCCGTGCGATCGCGCTGCTCAGCCTTGGGCAGCTTCCGCAACTGCATCCCAAAGGCGATATTCTGCGCCACCGTCAGCCAGGGATAAAGCGTATAGCCTTGAAACACCATCCCCCGGTCAGCCCCTGGCCCCAGCACCGCCATCCCATCCACCTGCACTTCACCCGTGGTGGGCGGCACCAGCCCGGCCACAATATTCAACAGCGTCGATTTGCCACAGCCCGATGCGCCCACGAGGCACACAAACTCCCGCGCGGCTAGCTCAAAGCTAATCTCGTCTAGCACCACCAGCGGCTTGCCTCGGGTGACATAGGTTTTGCCCACAGCCTGCACCGCTAGTTTGGGTGGATGCACTGCAGAAAGCGGCTCAGAAGCCGATGGCATAAAACTCAATGGCGCTGAATCAGGCTGAGGCATGATGCATTCTCAACGGGTGCATTCGCAAACGGGGCAGGCTTAGACGATCCAGTATCAAACCAAGAGCTTAGCTAAATTCAAGATGGGTCAGGCGGCTTCTCATGGTTGCGTTGACTTCGGTAGAGGCATTCCGCCAGCAGACCAGCACCCAATGCCATGAGCGAATCCATAGATTCAGCATTCCCGTAATCCGCCGAGCGGTTTAGTTTAGCTAAGCGGATAGACTCGGGGTTGAATGTTGTGTCTGTTACGAAATCATGGGGTGATGCCTTGCCCGATACACAGGTTTATCACTCGTTGTTTACGCTCTGATGAACATTGTCTTGAACCATCCCGAATTCATTAAGAGCACGCTAAAAACAGACGGGCCTGACGCACGTTATGCCGCGTCTTGGGAATTGCGGGTCAACCCTCAAGTCTCGTGGGCAGCATTGCGAGAAGCATCGTGGGGCTGATCGCCCTCTTCTTCAATGCAGGACTCTCCTACTGTGGATAGTGGCGTGGGGGATATTCAGGGTATGAATCCCACTACCCAAAACTATCCCACCGTGTATTGATACTCAGATTTGAGCAGTTTGAGAGCCGTGCACGAGTCATAGTGAATGATGCCCGGAATAGCATGGATGGTTTCAAACAGGCGCAGCAGGTCTTCGTGGGTGCCAAAGCAGGCATCCATAATAATGTTGTAATGCCCGGTGACGATCGCCACAAATTGCACCTCAGACAACTGCGCCAGCGCTTCTGCCACTGCGTCGATGTGCGATCGCTCTACATTAAACCGCATGGTGACAATGTGGGGCATGGCGAATTTTTTGGGGTTGAGCCGAGCGTGAATTTGAATCACATCGGCCTGCAAGAGCCGCTGCACCCGATAGCGCACCGTCGATTCTGGGATAGAAAGCTGCTTGGCCATATCCGTAAAGGCCATGCGCCCGTCTTCTCGCAACAGATTAATCAGGGATTGATCAATGTCATCAATCGCCACCTCGTCCGATACCTGTGTGCCTGCCACCGCGTTTCCTCTCTTCGTGAATCCTCAATAAATATCCCCTATTATTTGCGAAAACAGCAGCAAAATTCAACAAGTTTAATTTTGTAGCATCAGAAACTTTTTGAATTTGCGCTTCTCTTTACTGTGGTAGGGTCATCTTAGTTTGGCGTTGCGTCCTTTAGACGGGTGAGATTGTGCCTCGATATCAACCTGCTAATTCGTTGGAGTCACCCCGGTTCAGCGGCATTCGCACCTTTGCTCGGTTGCCTTATGTGCAAACGGCCGAAGAGGTGGATGTGGCCGTCGTTGGGTTGCCGTTCGATACGGGCGTTACCTATAAGGTGGGGGCACGGTTTGGGCCAGAGGCGGTTCGCAGCGCCTCGGCCATTCTGCGCCCCTACAACCGCGAACTTAAGGTCAATGTGTTTGAAACGCTGTCGTGCATTGACTATGGCGATGCGCCCGTAGTGCCGGGGTTCATTCATGAGAGCTATGGGGCGATCGCCCGCACGCTGCAGCCGCTGGCAGAAGCGGGCATTATTCCCCTTAGCATTGGCGGCGATCACAGCATTACCCTGGGGGAACTGCGAGCGCTGGCAGCGGTGCATGGGCCGCTGGCGCTGGTGCATTTTGATGCCCATTGTGACCTGTGGGACAGCTACTTTGGTCAAAAATATACCCACGGCACGCCCTTTCGGCGCGCTTTAGAAGAGGGCTTGCTGCGGCCCGACCACTCGATTCAACTGGGAATGCGCGGGCCGGTCTACGATGAAGACGATGTGCAGCTCTCGCAGCAGTTGGGGTTTTTGGCGCTGTCTACGACAGAACTGCTGACCTATACCCCAGATGAGCTCGGGCAACTGGTGCGCGATCGCGTGGGCACTGCCAAGGTGTTCCTATCCTTTGATGTGGACTTTTTTGATCCGGCCTTTGCACCCGGAACCGGCACCCCCGAAGTCGGTGGGCCTACGAGCGCCCAAGGCTTGGCCTATCTACGCGCCTGTGCGGGGCTGGATTGGGTTGGGGCAGATGTGGTAGAAGTGCTGCCCGCCCATGACTCGGCACAGATTACGGCCCAACTGGCGGCCCAAGTGGGTTACGAGTTTCTATCCATGGTGGCATGGCGACGGCAGCACCCTGAAGCAGCGCTGGCGATCGCCCCCCATCACATTAGTTTGGTTTAGGAGGGTGACGCACAATGCCGCAGTCTATCTCTGTGTGTGATCGCTGGTTTTCGACTGAGCGCATTAGCGATCGCCTCTATCTAATTACCGAACCCCACTACTACTGGTTTAACCGGGCCAACCTCTGGCTCATTAAAGGGCGCGACCAAGATTTGCTGATTGATACCGGGCTGGGGGTTTCTAGCCTGCGGCAGCATATTGCGGGGTTGATCGATAAACCATTGCTGGCGATCGCCTCCCATGTTCACTTTGATCACGCCGGAGGCATGCACGAGTTCGACCATCGCGCCATTCACGCCGCCGAAGCCTCTGCGTTGCGCACCGGGGATGACTACGAAGCGCTCTGCACGCCCGACCAGGGTTGGGTGGCGCAAGACCAGTTTGCCTGCCTGCCCTATGAGGGCTTCGCCGTAGAGCGCTATACCCTGCGCGCCGCAGAACCCACTCAGATTTTGAACGAAGGGGATGTGCTGGATTTGGGCGATCGCGCCTTTGAAGTAATGCACCTGCCGGGGCACTCGCCGGGCTGCATCGCGCTTTACGACCCTCAAGCGCAGGAGCTATTTTCCGGCGATGTCATTTACGATGGCGAACTGCTCGATCAGCTACATTGCAGCCATGTGCCAACCTACTGCGCCACCTTCGAGCGATTGCGTCAGCTCGCGATAGAGACGGTCTATCCAGGGCACTATTCCATTGTGAGCCGACAGCGCTATGGCGAAATCATCCTCGAATATCTGGAGGCTAAGCGCCGACCCGGCTGCCCATCTGACCTGTCTCGCGCCCGGATGGGAGAATTCTCGCTCCCGTCCTAACGCCGCGGTGGCACTCCCCCAGAGATTGAGCCCGTTGCAGTGTAAAAGCTCACACCCGTGACTCAACCGTAATCAATTGACCCAATTTTGGAGAAGGGATGATGAATCGGCGATCGCTCATTAAACTCATAGCCTGGTTTCTCTCCGGGTGCTTCGTGTCGATAGCTATAGCCGCGTGCAGCCCCCGGCAACTTGGCGGTGCTGCCGCCGATACCCCTCTGGTCGTTGCCGTGCAACCCTGGATTGGATTTCAAGGGCACTACATTGCTCAAGCCCAAGACTTATTTACCCCAGAGGGCATTTCGGTTGAAGAAGAGCTTTTTCAGGTGGCGACCGACACCAACACCGCCCTCGCCGCCGGGCGAGTCGATTTAGCCTGGATCGGCGGCCCTGACCTGCTCACGCTGGTGAGCCAAGCTCCTTCCCTCAAAATTATTATGGTGTCTGACTATTCGGATGGGGCCGATGGCGTGATTGGGCGCGGCATCGCTAGCCCCGAAGACATGCGGGGCAAGCGCGTAGCCCGCGAAGATGCACCCTACGCCATCATTTTTCTGGGTGAATATCTAAAGCAGGGTGGGCTGACCGAAGATGATGTGGAGGTGCTGCCCCTCTCCGCCAGTGATGCTGTAGCGGCGATCGCCGCTGGGCAAGTCGATGCCGCCACCACCTATGAACCCTGGCTCAGCGCCGCCACCGCCGATGGTGAAACTGAAATCCTCTTCACGACTAAGGATACGAACGTGGTGCCCATCGTGCTGGCAACCCGCGCCGAAGTGATTGAGTCTCGCCGGGAGGATATCCTAGCCTATCTGCGGGCGATCGACGCCGCACTAGAGTTTGCCGCGGCCAACCCCGAGGCGGCGGCTGAAATCAGCGCTCAAAACTTGGGTGTCGCACCTGACGAAATCCCCGAGCAGTTGGCCGGCATCAAACCCTTTGACATTGAAGGCAATCGGGCTGAGCCGTTTAATCCCGATAGCTCGCTCTACCTGCTGACCAGCCTAGAATCAGCCTCCGAAACCCTCTTCGACTTGGGCAAAATCTCTGCCCCCGTTGATGCCACGTCGCTCATCGACGACTCGCTAATCAAAGAGTTGACGGACTAGCGCCTAGGCCAGTTCTCAAAAAGAACGGCTCTGCATTAAGCAAACAACCGTTGCCCCTACGGTATCGCCACAGTCGCCCAACTTTCCCGTTTTTGAACGTAGGAATGAGGGTTTCCGCAAGATCTACCTAATGGATAGTTCGTTCTGGGAGACAGACTTAGGATCAGGGATATAAAAGCGGGATTCACCCACCGGAAATTCTGTCCCTTCGCTCTTTAGGCTACTGCTTATACACAGCTTGACCCTCACCCCCTCAATGCTCCTCTCCCAGAACGGGAAGGAGTTGGGGGATGAGGGTCAAGTCGAGCAGTAAGGGTTTCAGTACTTATGTAACCCGAGTTCGGGATAAGCCAAAGCCCGCTTAACCCGAACTGGCGTTATCTGTAAAATGTAGCTCTTTAGGCGAGGGCTAGGGTGAGGGCAGATCGAGTGGGTTCATACCAGGATTTAGCAACGCCCACAAAACCCTAGAGATGACTGATCACACCTGCTATTAGCCTTGCTCATCTTGGCAAATCAGGACACACAAATTCCTCTTCCACCGCTGAAAGAGTCATTTCCTTGATTTCATTGCTGAGTACCAGGTTCAACTCAAGTTCTAGGGTTTCGTTGGTCAGCTCTCGAATATCGGCAGTGTAGGCCAATTGCCCATTTTCTTCCACATTGAGACGGTTCGGCGCATCTTTGTCAACCGACCATCCATAGATGCCGTAGGTTTCGACACATGAGGTTTGCAGCAGCGTGCCATTCGCCACAAAGATGAAAATGCTTCCCGGTGCAGATTCATTGGTGGCGTCGTCAACCCGCCAAATATGGCTAAATAAAGGCGTGAAACTTTGCCCTGCTTCGCTGGTCATTCCATCCCCGTCTGGGGTCTGAGCTACCGTTGCGTCTGGACTCTCTGCTGCCGCCTCAGCCGAAGAGTTATCAGATTCTGCTGTTGGGACTTGAGGCTGGGAGCAGGCAGCCAAAGCGACCAGCGGGGCCATTAAGCAAGTCGCTAAAACTGTTTTACGAACTAATTTTTTCATGATTTGACATTCAACACTGTGGCGTAATTCTGCTCTCAGCCCAGTGAAAAAACAGAAGAGCAGCAATTCATCATTGCGTATTTTAGTCTTCAACAGTTTTTTACTGTGCCACCTCCCCTAGTACGTTCTACGATTTCAAATCCAAGAACAGGGAACGATCGGGTAGGACTAGGTGGGGAATGATGGTGTAAAGCGAGAGTTGTGCCCTTGCTTTACACCATCATTCGTTGCAACGCGACCTTAAAACATGACGCCACATCGGTGTGTTGCTCTCCCTGTTCGTTGAATTCATGGCGAAATAGGTTGAGTTTGGGGGGTGATATGTTTGAGCGATCGCCCTACTCAATGAATCGCGCCGCCAACTCTTGAGCGCGAACGAGCAACCGTTAATGCCGTCGATGTCATCCATTCTAATCATCGACAAATTCCTTAACCCGCCTCTGCGATTCAGGCCAACATTAGCCCACCCGCTAATGTTGGCCTTGTAAGTCTTTATCACCTCCTAAATAACCTGAGTTCGGGATAAGCTCAAACCCTTAATGTGCCGTGCGCGACGCGCACGGCACATTAAGGGTTTTGGGGCATCGCGCGTCGCGCGATGCCCCAAAACCCTCTTAACCCGAACTGACGTTAAATACCATCAGCAACATTGTTGGATGCCATCCTATGCTCCATCAACAGCGAGAGGCATGCTCTCGGGGAGCATGCCTCTCGCTATTAAACAGATTATCTATGCAGGCAGGATAGAACGGCTAGGTGCTAACTTAACCGTCATCGCTGCAGATGTTACCAAGCATTTACACTGTCTGGATTGCTGACTGGTTGATGTTCAGTCTTGAGGGACATCCCTACAAAGGCGATTTGCTATCGCAAACCCCTTTAATACAGCCCTAGCCAAGACAGCAACCCTTGGCCTGTAACATATTCGATTGCGAGCGTAATCACAAACCCCATCATGGCAGCGCGACCGTTAAGCCGTTCTGCATAGTCATTAAAGCCGAACTTAGGGCGATCGATGTTGGGCGTAGTCGTAGGTTGAGGAGGCGTTGAAGTCATTTTACAAATCTTTACTCGACACCTTCATTGTAGGGAGCAGGGCCAGATCGTCAAGGGAAATCATTGAATTGCCCTGCCTTGTTCATTGCCGTGTCTTTGTTTTGCCCATGACTCGGCCCAGTTCTACACTGGAAAATGACGCAACGTAGTTTTCCTCAGCCTGCCAACTGCCTGCCCGGATCTGGGGATATAGTGCGCCAAAGCAATGACAGCAGTGGATCTTCTCAATATTAGGGCGATCGCCCTAATATCCACCCATAGGCCACCCATAGGGATCAGGGATACGCTCAGCCGCCTCGCAAGCAGCCGGGGAGGGTTGCCCAGGCTCCTTGCTAAAGGCGCAAGAACCTTCTCTTGGTGGGGCATAATAAACGGAATTCTACTCTGCCGACGGAATTAGACATTTATGCCTCAGTTGCCTCAGTTTATGTGCTCGCGCTTCGGTTTGTGGCCGCTGCTTCCAGCGGTGTCTCTGGCCGCCAGTTTGTGGACGTTGCCAGCCCAAGCGCAGCGATCGCCCATCTACATCCCCGTCCCCATGCCGCCCAGCTATGAAGCAACCGACAGCCTCACCGAGGCCGATATTCCCACCGGAGATGGGGGGTTTGCTCGCGACTATGTGGTTAGCCTTGAGGCTGGCGAGCAAGTGGTGATTGACCTCGCGTCTGATCAGTTCGACACCATCATCACCTTGATGACCCGCAGCGGCACCACCATCGGACAAAACGACGACGGCCCCGATGGCACTACTAATTCTCAACTGTTTACCCGCATTCCCGAAACCGGCGAATATATCTTGCGCGTCACCGCCTTTGGGGGCGGCGGGCTGGGGGAGTTCAACCTAAAGGCGACGCGCCTGCGGCCTGTGGGAGAATCGTGTCCCTAGTGACATCGGGTCGCTCGAACTCGCATTTGTTAAGTTTGCGTTACAAATCCACTGAATCAGAATCGGAATGCGGAACTATTGAATGAACGTGTCTATTACTTGCGCTTGCGTTGATGTGAGGTGCCCGTTATGCAGTTGACCATTCCAGATGCGGTAATACAGTCAATCCGGTTGCCCGAAAGTCGAGTTGAACCGGAGTTGCTCAAGGAGCTGGCGATCGCCCTTTATGCCCAAGAAATGCTGCCGTTTGGCAAAGCGGTTGAACTCGCCAACATTGACGGGGAAGCCTTTAGCCAACTGGTGGGTGCACGCGGCATGAATCGTCGCTGTCGGCGCGTTGAGGCGGATGGCCAAGCAGTTTACGTCTGCAGCGACTAATCTTGCAGAACGTCAGTTCAACGCCATACCCCCGTTCTGCCTGCGACGCGGGCAGAACAGGGGTATGTTGCTTCAGCCGCCGCAGATCAGGGCTAACGCAACGCAACTAATATCAATTCTCTCAACCAGAACGACGGATTGTTTGAGGAGGGGGGTGGGAAACTGCGTTTCCCACAAGGGGGCGAAGCCCCCTTGCCCCCCATTTGTAGCCCAAAGTTTCGGAATTGATATGAACTCACGGTAGGCCATAGAACGCTGCGTGATGGGCGATCGCTAGCGCGTGTCACCCATTCTGGCTCCAATCCTGATTTCATCCGCGTTGCTACGCCCGACCAACCAACAGGCTAGAACTGGCGCGACCAGTCGGGGAACCATCGCTCCACGACGACTTTGGTCTGGGTGAAGAACTCAAACGCATGGCGGCCTTGTCCGTGCAGATCGCCAAAAAAGCTCTCCTTCCATCCACTAAAGGGAAAGAAGGCCATGGGAGCTGCTACGCCAATGTTGATGCCAATGTTGCCCGCCTCGGCCTCATAGCGAAACTGGCGAGCAGCGGCACCGCTGCTAGTAAACAGGCAGGCCATGTTGCCCCATTGCCCGCCATTCACTAGGGCGATCGCCTCATCAATGGTGTCCACATGCAGCATCCCTAGCACCGGGCCAAACACCTCCGTTTGGGCAATGCGACTGTCGGGGCGCACATCCTGCAGCAGAGTGGGACGCACAAAGCTGCCGCGCTCATAGCCAGACACGCTGGGGTTGCGCCCATCCACCAACGGCTTAGCGCCTTCTTCGATGCCCTGGGCAATCAAGTCGTGGATGCGATCGCGGCTTTGATCATTGATCACCGGCCCCATCTGCACACCGTCTTCTAGACCAAAGCCCACCACCCGTGCCTTGGCGGCTTCGGCGATCGCCTCAGTAAAGGGCTCTTTTGCCTTGCCCACTGTCACCATCAGCGACGCCGCCAAACAGCGCTGCCCGGCACAGCCAAAGGCGCTATCCATCGTAATGCGGGTGGTCATCGCCACATCGGCATCGGGCAGCACAATGATGGGATTTTTGGCTCCGCCCTGACACTGCACTCGTTTGCCGTTTGCCGCCGCCCGCCCATACACATACTTCGCCACGGGGCTAGACCCCACAAAGCTCACGGCGCGAATCGCGGAATGATCCAAAATGGCATCCACGGCGTCTTTTGCGCCGTTGACGAGGTTGACCACCCCCGGCGGCAGGCCCGTTTGCTCGATCAACTGCATCACCAGCCGCAGGGTGAGGGGCACTTTTTCGGAGGGTTTGAGGATATAGGTATTGCCACAAGCGATCGCATAGGGCAAAAACCAGAAGGGAATCATGCCCGGAAAGTTGAAGGGGGCGATCGCCGCACACACCCCCAATGGCTGCCGAATCATCAGCTCATCAATGCCCCGCGCAATATCTTCTGACACATCGCCTTGCAGCATCAGCGGCGCACTACAGGCTACTTCCACATTCTCGATCGCCCGCTGCATCTCGGCTTTGGCTTCGGCCACGGTTTTACCGCACTCTAGCGTAATGGTGCGCGCCAGCTCATCCAGATGATCGGTCATCAGCCCTTTTAGGGTGAACAGATACTGAATGCGATCGCCCACGGGCACTCGTCGCCAGGTTTTGAATGCGGTGGCCGCGGCCTCAGCAGCGGCGGCGATGTCGGCAGCAGGCGACAGTGGCACCTGGGCCAGCACCTCCGTGGTCGCGGGGTTCACCACGTCCAAATAGTCTGCGGTAGAGGCCTCACACCAGGCACCGTTAATATAGTTCTGAAGCCGCTCTGCCATATCTAAAACACCCTTCTAGATGCGACCGGGGCGATCGCTCCACTCAGAATAGCAGCCCTGCCTAGCGGATAGCCATCGGGGTACAAGAGACAGGCCGTTGGGTCGCCAGTGAGGAGATATAAAAAAAGCCCGCCTATTGTGCGGGCTTTATCTCGTTTCTATGAGAGTGAATTGCAACAGCAAGTCTTGGACGCGATCCTGCTAGTTATGCCTAGGGAACCGTCGCCTGAATCGGCTCAACCGCTTGAGCTTGGGGAGGAACAGCTCTCTCAAAGACAGAGAGATAGACGAACCCCGCTAACACGGCACCCACAATCGGAGCCAGCCAGAATAGCCAAAGCTGACCCACCAGGCTAGCCTGCCCTGCAAACAGCGCCACCCCGGTGCTTCGAGCGGGGTTCACCGATGTATTGGTGATGGGGATGCTGATCAAGTGAATCAACGTCAGCGCAAAGCCAATCGCCAACGGGGCAAAGCCTGCCGGGGCGCGGCGATCGGTCGCCCCCAAAATCACCAGCAAAAAGATAAACGTCAGCAACACTTCGGCCAGCAGCGCAGCCAGCAGCCCATATCCTCCGGGTGAGTGAATGCCATAGCCGTTTGTCGCTAGGGGATTAGAGCCGCTAAGCTCAAACCCGGCTCGACCACTCGCAATCAGAAAGATGAAGCCTCCGGCCAGCAGCCCGCCCAAAACCTGAGCCACGATATAGGGCAATACATCTGACCAAGGAAAGCGCTTTGCGGTCGCCAACCCAAAGGACACAGCGGGGTTGAAGTGTCCTCCCGAAATATGCCCTAGGGCATAAGCCCCAGTCAGCACGGTCAACCCAAACGCAAGGGAGACGCCCACTAACGAAATTCCCAGTGGGTTTGCATCCGCCGCTCCGTAGGGAAAGACGGCTGCAAATACTGCACTCCCGCACCCACCAAACACCAACCAAAAGGTGCCGATAAACTCGGCTATCAAGCGTGTTGAGAGCTTCATAACTGATGCCCAGCTTCGTTAAGCATTGAAGTACAGCACGCAGATTACTGACGAAAGATAAGGATTTGATGTGAGCTGTATAAATGTTTACGTTCCCAGCCGACAAACTATGGAGAGGGGGTCAGCAAGCCCAATTTTCTAAGCACGGGCTGGGTGGAAACCACATGACGATCTAGCCCTAGTTGCTGAGGGCTGATGCCTAGCGCTAGGGCAACGAGTTGGGGTAGATGCAGGATGGGGAGTTTGAGCGATCGCCCGACGACTGCTTCCACCTCGGGCTGGCGCGAGTCGAGGTTGAGGTGGCATAGCGGACAGGGCGTGACGATGCAATCCGCGCCAGCGGCGATCGCCTCTTGAATATGCCCACCCGCCATTTGAAACGACTGCTCTGTAGCGTAGCTCGCCAGCGGCCAGCCGCAGCACTGAGTCCGCCCGCGATAGTACACCGGCGTTGCGCCTACCGTGCGAAACACATTTTCCATCGACTGTGGATCGTGGGGGTCGTCATAGGGCAGGTGGTCTTGCGCCCGGAGCAGGTAGCAGCCATAGAACGCGGCGCACTTCAACCCGCTAAGGCGCTGTGTCACCCGCTCTGCCAGCGCCTCTAGGCCAAAATCACCCACCAGTGCCCACAGCAGATGCCGCACCTCCGTGGTGCCTCGATAGGGCGAACAGCCTTCTTGCTTGAGCAGACCATTCACCTGGTTGAAATAGGCCGGATTCTGAGTCTCGGCCTGCTTCAGGCGATCATTCACTCGCCCAATCACCCCCTGGCAGGTGCTGCAATGGGTCAGCAGCGGCAGTTGCAGCGACTCTGCCAACGCAATATTGCGCGCATTCACGGCATCTTCCAAAAGTTGCGAATCTTCTTTAAACGTGCCTGACCCGCAGCACGAGGCCTTTTTCAGCTCTACCAGCTCAATGCCCAGGGCCTGAGTGAGCGCCGCAGTGGATTGATACAGTTCGCGGCAGGCACCCTGAGCAACGCAGCCGGGGAAATAGGCGTATTTGAGAGTCATGAGAGATTTAATCGTGAAAAGAACTCGAAGCAAAAGTCAGGCTGAAATTAGCGCGATGGCTACCGGAGATCAGCCACTGGCGGCGTAGAGCTGATCGGCCAGCATTGCAATCTCGGCCTGCATCGTCAGGGCGTCTCTCCAGGATTGGGGAATGCCCGACTCTCCGTAGTATGCGCCTGCCACCTGCCCGCAGATAGCGGCAGTGGTGTCGGCATCGTCGCCAAGGTTGGCCGCCGCGAGAATGGCTTCGCCAAAGCTCTGGGTGTGCCAGAAGCACCAGAGAGCCGCTTCTAAACTGTTCACCACATAGCCCGTTCCGTAGATATCGTGGACAGGTTTGTTGCGGTAATCACCTTGGGCGATCGCCCGAACCTTTGGCGCGGTCAGGTCATCGGCAACTGGCCCAAACAGCACCTCGGCCTTGGCTACCCCCGATAAGGCCCGGTGGATCATCTCCCCAAACAAGCGGCTGGCTTCTATGCACTCCGTTGCGCCGTGGGTCGTGCGGGCACTCTCTCCAGCAAAATGGCGGGTGCGATCGCCATCTGGAAAATAGAACAGCGGAATGGGAGCCAGCCGCATCAAGCAACCGTTCCCTGCCGAATAGGGATCAGTAGGCCCGCTAAAGGGATCGCCCGTCGCCTTGTAATGGCGGAGCGCCTGACTCACAGTACCGCCAATGTCAAAGCAGTGGCCCGTGCTGCTGAGATAGCCATCGTCTCGCCAGCGGCAGTAGCGCTCCATTTGATCAACCGCATCAAAGGTGCACTGTTCGATCAAACTCGTCGCCAAACACAACGCCATCGAGGTGTCGTCCGTCCATTGCCCCAGCGCCAGGTCAAACGGCCCACCACCCACCATATCCGTCATGGGTGGAAACGACCCGCGCGGTTTAAATTCGACCGTGGTGCCGACAGCATCGCCTGCTGCCAACCCCAGCAAACAGCCCCGACAGCGCTCCTGTATATCCATACTTTGGCCTCGCTAACCCTGCAACGCAGTCACGCGGTATATGCATCGTATCGCACCGATGAGGGCGTTACCGCTCGCTCGACGATCGGGCGCGATGCGTCTGGCAGAGCCTGGGATGCTCACAGGGTTCTGTTGGATGAGCAAGTTCTACGCTAAGCAGCAACCGATAATTACATGCCGCGATCAAGACTTTACGGAGTCTTTTTCTAGTTTTGCGAGCGTTTAGCGCTACCCTTCACTTATTCCTATCGGTTCAACGTTCGAGGTTACGGGGCTATGATTTCGCAGGTGTATTATTTAGTGCGATCGCGCCAAGACGGTCAATATCTAGTGGCGCGACCGCGCCCCCCTGCCAGCGCTTCAGAATCAGAACCCACAGCATTTCTGCTGCTTTTTAATGAACATGCCGACGCCCTAAGCTATCTCAACACCCATGCCGCTCAAGTCTCGGATGAGTTTGTAGTAGAGTCGATGGCGGCAACCCAACTTAAGGGGATGCTGAAGCGCTGGGGCTTTGGCGGGGTAGGTGTCGTCAACGATCCGTTGATTCCCCAAGTGGAGTTTCTGACGATCGCCAACTCATGACTCAGATCCAATCATCTCCCCCATCCCAATGCCCACATCGAGGTCTGGTGATGACATAGCCCAGCGCTAAACATCACACTCGCGATTAGGTAGGGAAATTCAGGTCGTGAGGCTGGGGCAGGCTGCGCTTGTTTCACGCGTCATTTCTATATAAACCACTCCCTTTTAGCGTGACCTAGCAACTGCTAGGATTCAGCCTCATTCGAGTCCCTGAAACAGCGCTAACCCATACTGTCCGCGATGCAGACAGCACGATTTAAGAATTTGCCGAACTGACAGCAAGGCAGCGGGCTATCGTGGTGGATGGTGCTACAGATAGCGGCAAGGCCGATGCAATCTCAATCCAATCCTCCAGGGATAGGAAAAAAGATTAAATTTTAATCTCGCCGGGTTCTCTTGCTCGTAAGCTGGATAGTACCGTGAACCACATTGGCGCGATCCTCCCACCTGTTCTTTAACTATGCTGCACGACCCGCTGTTTCAGGTAGACCTGCTGAGCCATACACCCAACCCCAACCGGGTCATGTATGCGGCTCTCCATACTGATTATTCTGAAGACTATGTCGGCGCAGAGTGGGCCCAGACACTAGAGACGATTACAGAAGAAAAGGCCGGAAGCATTGTGGTAAAACGGCTGCTAGAGGGCAATCGCGGGCACTGGGGCTGCATTGAGCATGTGGGATTGGTGTTTGCAGCGGGATACTTTCCCCACTCGATGATGCAGCAACTTCGCACGCATCGAGTCGGGGTGTCGTTTGATGTGCAGAGCTTTCGCTATTCGGGGCACCGCATTATTGATGTGGCAACCGGGAAGCGCACGGTGGACGAGGTGTTTTATTTGCGGCCAGTGGGGAAGTATGGCGATCGCCAAGGAGATCCCTACGACTACACCGAAGAACGACGACGCCACCACCAGCAGCGCTGTCTAGAGGCGGCCCAGCAGTATCAAGAAGATGTAGAAAAATACGGACTGTCGGAGGAGCACGCGCGCGGCTTGATTCCCTTTGACACGCGCCAGCATTTTGTCGTGTCGACCAATGCGCGATCGTTTTTCCACATTATGGATCTGCGGTGGAAAAAGGATGCTCAGGCAGAAATTCAGGCGTTTTGCGATTTGGCGTTTCCGCTGGTTGAAACGGTGCTGCCCGCAATCAGCGAATGGTATCTAAAAAACCGAGCCAAGAAGGCGCTGCTGGCTCCATAGACGCTCTGGTCTTAGCGTGTTCCGTTGACGGTGGCGACGCAACGCTGTGCATGACGCCACCTCAGCCCACCTAAAGCAGAGCCCAGTCAGCCGATGCACCCACGCGCTCGCTGTCGTGGGTGCAAATGTGGGTGCGAATACAGCGGTTGCTATAGTAAGTGAACTCGCATCATGCGCTGCATCCCGTCTGACAACCAAGGCAGGCCTTGTCTAGGCGATTGTCTGGCGAGCACAAGGGCCTTTATTAAGGTGCGGTGCAAGATATCTGTGAACCCATATATCAGGGGATTATGACTGCTAACATATTGCCTGGTTTGAGCTATCCGCTAGGTGCGACAGTGCTGCAAACCGGGGTAAATTTCTGTATCGCTTCTAAAGATGCAGAGGCCATCGACTTATTGTTGTTTGATGGCCCTGAGGATCCCAAACCCGCACGGGTGATTTGTCTCGATCCCAAACTCAATAAAACCGCGTACTACTGGCATGTGCTGGTGCCCGATGTGGGCGAAGGGCAGGTGTATGCCTATCGCGCCCATGGCAAATATTGGCCCGAAGCCGGGTTTCGATTTGATGCCTCTAAGGTGTTGCTCGACCCCTATGCCCACGCGGTCGTGGGCTGGCAGAACTATGACCGGCAGGCAGCAGGGCTTTTGGAATATGACAACTGCGCGACGGCGTTGCGGGCGGTGGTGGTAGCACCCAGCACCCAGGTCGTTCAGGGCATGAAGCCTGGCAGCTATGACTGGGAGGGCGATCGCCCCTTAGGAACGGCCCTAGCTAGCTCCGTGATCTATGAAATGCATGTGGGCGGCTTCACCCGCAATCCCAACTCTGGTGTTGCGCCCCACAAACGCGGCACCTATGCGGGCGTCATTGAAAAAATCCCTTACCTTAAACAATTGGGCATTACCGCCGTAGAGCTGCTGCCCATCCACGAGTTTGACGAAGACGACGCCCCCCCCGACCGCAAAAACTACTGGGGCTACAGTACGCTCTCATTTTTCTCGCCTCACCGCGCCTATAGCTCTTGCAAAGACCCGCTAGGCCCCGTGCGCGAGTTTCGCGACATGGTGAAGGCGCTACACCAAGCAGGAATTGAGGTAATTTTGGACGTGGTGTTTAACCACACAGCCGAGGGCAGCGACACCGGCCCCACCCTCAGCTATCGCGGCCTGTGGAACGACGCCTACTACATGCTAGAGACGAACAAAACGTTCTATAGCAACTACAGCGGCTGTGGCAACACCGTCAATGCCAACCATCCCGTGACGCGCAACCTGGTGATCGACAGCCTGCGCTACTGGGTAGCCGAAATGCATGTGGATGGCTTTCGGTTTGACTTGGCGTCTGCCCTATCGCGCGACCATTCGGGGCGAGTGCTAGAGCGGCCACCCGTGCTGTGGTCAATTGAGGCAGACCCCATTCTGGCCAAGGCCAAGATCATTGCCGAAGCCTGGGATGCAGGCGGGCTATACCAGGTGGGCAGCTTTGTGGGCGATCGCTTTGCCGAATGGAACGGCCCCTACCGCGACGACATGCGCCGCTTTATCAAAAGCGAACCCAATACCATTGGCACCGCCGCCCAGCGCATTCTCGGCAGTCCCGACATTTTCTCCCATCCTGAACGCGACCCCAACCGCAGCATCAACTTCGTCACCTGCCATGATGGGTTTACGATGAACGATCTAGTGTCATACAACGAGAAGCACAACCTGGCCAATGGGGAAGCGAACCGCGATGGCGGCAACCACAACCATAGCTGGAACTGCGGCGTAGAAGGCCCCACCGACGATCCTGAGATTGAGGCGCTGCGGCTAAAGCAAATCAAAAACTTCTTTACGGTGCTGTTTTTGTCTCAGGGCACACCGATGATTTTGATGGGAGATGAGGTGCGGCGCACCCAGCAGGGCAACAATAACGCCTACTGCCAAGACAATGAGCTGAGCTGGTTTGACTGGTCGAGGGTCGAGTCGCAGGCTGAGCTGCTGCGGTTTGTGCAGATGCTAATCAGCAAATCGAAGTCGCTGGCGCTGATGGAGCGAGAGGAATTGTTGGATGTGGAACCCGACAGCCGACAGCCCAATATTGTGTGGCATGGCACCAAGCGCCATAAGCCCGACTGGGGGTCTAAATCCCACGCGCTGGCCTTTGAGCTGAATCATCCTGCCGCTCAAGAACACCTCTATGTCATTATCAATGCCTATTGGGAGCTGCTGCCGTTTGAGCTGCCGCCGCTAATGCATACCGATCATCAATGGCGGCGCATTGTGGACACGTCGCTGCCGAGTCCTGATGATTTTTGCGAGTTAGACACCGCGCCCATAGTGACGGATGGCATCTACCGCGTGCCCGGTCGCTCGAGCGTGATTTTATATCGCAAGTAGCCGTCGGGCTGCATTCAGGCACAGGCCTAGGGGCGATCGCCCTCTTTCATCGGCTCTTTCCCCGGATTCACCAGCCGCAAAAATACCTCAGTCAGGGTGGCTTGCTCTTTCTCAATCCGCAACAGGGGCAAGGGTTTGAGGATGTCGAGCACGGGGTAAAGCAGCGTCGCATCGTGAAGAACCAGGGTGCGATCGCCCAGATCTGTCCCTAAATCAACGCCCATTGCTTCGAGCTTGGTGCGGCGATCGCCCTCTAGCGGCAACTCCAGCTCCAGAATGTAGGCGGTGCCTGCAAACTGACGGATCAGATCAGCGGTAGATTCCTGCGCAACCAACACCCCCCGCTGAATAATGGCGACGCGATCGCTCAGTTCCTCGGCAATATCCAGCTGGTGCGTGGTGAGCAAAATGGCCCGACCCTCAGCGGCAATCTCCCGGATGAGCTGCTTCACGGTTTGGGTCGCTTCCACATCCAGCCCTAGGGTGGGTTCGTCTAGCAACAGCAATTGGGGGTCGTGAACCAGGGAAACGGCGATCGCCAACTTTTGCTGCATCCCCCGCGACAGCTTTTGCACCACCGTGTTGCGCTTATCCATCAGCCCAAACCGCTCTAGCAGGTGCTGCCCCCGCTGTCGCGCCAGCCGCCGCGATATGCCGCGCAATACACCAAAATATTCCAGATTTTCTGCCGCTGTCAGCCGCCAATAAAGGTTGCGGTTGCCTTCTAGCACCGCTCCAAGCTGTCGCAGGGCAGCAGAATCGCGGTGGGGATTGCGTCCCACAATGCTGACCTGGCCTGCATCTGGGCGAATCAGCCCCGCAATCATTTTAATGGTGGTGGTTTTGCCTGCACCATTTGGCCCCAAAAACGCCAGCACCTCGCCCATGTTTAGGTTTAAAGACACATCCTGCACGGCTGCAATGGTTTTCCCCTTTTCTCGATAGTGCTTTTGCAGGTGGTTCACCGCAAGAACCGACATGATGATTTGCCCCAGGATTGATTGAAGATGAACTGGACGAATTGATTGAACGAACCTATTTAAACGAACTTGGATGAATTCAGTCAGGCTCATGTCCTTGAGCCAGACGTAGTGGTCTTGAAGTCGGGATTTTGAGCGAGCTACGTCTATTGTGACGCAGCGTCGGGCGCTGCGCTGAGAATGACACGCTTAGCTATCCAGGCTGATTTGGGTCGCGCACGACTGCGCAAGGTCTGAACTAAGGATGGCAACGTTACAATCAGATACAATAAAAACTATTCGGTCGTTAAGGTTTGGAGACGCGCATCACGGCTCTAACCTGGCGCAATTTGCGGATGGCTTGCCGCTGCGATTCATCCGCTGCATCCTTTTAGGACGCCGCACCATGCTGCAAGACTTGCTGCCCTTTTCTATTGCCATTAACCCTGGGGCGATCGCATCGGTAGGGCTGTGGTCGCTGGCGCTATACCTTAGCTTTTCTTCGGTAGGTGACTGGCTGATTGAGCAGCTCGTGCAGTGGTTCAACGGGGCAGAGCGATCGCTCTACACCTCCCAAGCAGAATACGACCGGACGCAGGCCGCCCGCAATGCTCAAAACACCTTTTACGCCTCCCTCTTTAGCGTCGTGCCGTTTGTAGCCGTCGGGGCGTTGGTCAATCACTGGGTTGAGGTGGGGCTGGGATACAACTGGGCCATCAGCGTCGGGATCTTGGCCTGCATGGGAGCCGGGGTGTATGAATTGGGTCGCCGCATGGGGCAAGGCGACGACTAAACGATACCTAACGGAATCCTCGATCAGCCCTTGAGGGATGTGAGTTCAACAGCGTTGTTCCAGTCCCGTGCAGCGAGGCTGAACCAGGGTCAAACCATGCGGAGCCGCATAGCTTTAGGCATTCTCCGAACTGCCGTGGCAGGAGAAATCGCCCGTTGCTGGCACCCTGTTCACGCTAAGATCGGGGATGCTGCGCTGGTGATGACCGCTTGTGAGCATCGGCTGGTCTCAGCGCTGATCTGTTGCGCTGGTCGCACTACTGTTTCGTCTGGTTAGCTAACCGTCCTATGTCTAAGCCCGAACGCCGCCCTCTGTTGGACTTTGAGCGTCCTCTGACTGAGCTAGAATTGCGCATCGTGCAGATTCGCGACCTGGCAGATGAAAACGAGGTGGATGTCTCCGATGAGATCCAGAAGCTAGAAGCGCGGGCGGCGCAGCTACGTCAAGATATTTTTCAGAATTTGACCCCAGCGCAGCAGCTTCAGGTGGCCCGCCATCCCCGTCGGCCTAGCACGTTGGATTATATTCAGGCGATGACGGACGAGTGGATTGAGCTGCATGGCGATCGCGCCACGGGCATTGACGATAAGGCATTGGTGGGCGGTGTAGCGCGGCTGGGGGGCCGTCCCGTTGTGATGCTGGGGCATCAGAAAGGCCGCGATACCAAGGATAATGTGGCGCGCAATTTTGGCATGGCCTCGCCGGGTGGCTATCGCAAGGCCATGCGGCTGATGAATCACGCCAATCGGTTTGGCATGCCCATCATCACCTTTACTGACACGCCCGGTGCCTATGCCGGAGTAGAGGCCGAGCGGCTGGGGCAGGGGGAGGCGATCGCCTATAACCTGCGAGAAATGTTTCGATTAGAGGTGCCCATCCTTTCAACAGTGATTGGGGAAGGCGGCTCGGGCGGAGCGCTGGGCATTGGCGTGGGCGATCGCCTGATGATGTTTGAGCATTCGGTCTATACCGTGGCTAGCCCCGAGGCCTGCGCTGCGATTTTGTGGAAGGATGCCGCGAAGTCACCCCAGGCGGCAGAGGCGCTCAAGATTACCGCAGCCGATCTAAAGCGACTGGGCATCTTGGATGAAATTTTGCCCGAGCCCATTGGCGGGGCACATTCCGACCCTCTAGCCACTGCCGCGACGCTCAAGGCCGCTATCCTCAAGAATTTGGAAACGCTGGATCAGCTTACAGGCCCTCAGCTCAAGCAAATGCGCTATGACAAGTTTCGCAAAATCGGCATGTTCTCAGAAGTATCAGCCTAAGCAGGGCTACCCATAACGGACGGCTACAGTAAGCACCCCAAGGGACAGCTATTTCTCTAGCCGCACCACATACCATTGCAGATAAGCCCCAGGACTCACGGCCAGCTCGCAGGTGGTTTCCATCAGATGCCGCGCTTGCTCTGTCGGGTCTGAAAACCGCATCAGCTCGGGCGATCGCACATCGGGGTGCTCTGCCAAAATCTGGATGAGCTTCGTCAGCAGTTCGTCTGGGGTCAGAATTTGCTCAGAGTGCCCACTCTCTAGCACCACGTAGGCATCTTCTTGATACATGATGGGGTCGGGCATGGGGCACTACAAAGAGAAACGACAAAGATTTGGAAATGAAGATTTAGAAATGAGTGGGGCGATCGCCCGCCTATACGCGGCTCTTGATATGCGCCACATACCGATGTTACAATATCAAATGCTGATAGACAGCGTGGCGAGCGTAGCCAAGAGGTTAAGGCAGCGGGTTGTGGTCCCGCCATTCGTGGGTTCGAGTCCCATCGTTCGCCCTTCTTATGCCAAGCAAGTAGGCAATGGATAAAACTGTTCTGTCCGCGTTGGGGAAAGAATGGGTCTTCGTTATTCCAGCCCTGCGGCGCAAAGCTGAAACAACGCGATTAAACTCTCCTTGATTTAGCAACGTTAGGCTAACTAGCGGATGGACTGAGTATAGTAAATCAGGTATCCATCATCACATTGCGCCATGCATATTTGGGTTGAGCCTTTTGTTGTCCACAAACAGGTGCCTCTCACCATCAGCCGAGGCACGACCGCCCAAAGCACGAACCTGTGGCTGCGGCTAGAGCACGACGGCATCGAAGGCTGGGGCGAGGCCTCGCCATTTGCGGTACGGGGCATTATGCAAACGACTGAGGCGATCGCCCAATCGCTCCAGTCGGTGATTCCTCACCTGCAGGCGTATACCCCCTTTGACCGCCAAGCAATCGAACAGTGCTGTGAGCAGCATGCGGTGCTGTCTGCGGCCCGCTCTGCGCTCGATATGGCGCTGCATGACTGGCTGGGTCGCGCCCTAGGGCAACCGCTGTGGAAGCTATGGGGACTAGAGTGCAGCCGCATTGTGCCAACCTCTGTAACGGTGGGGATCAACACGCCTGAGGCCGCGCGGCATCGCCTAGAGCAGTGGCTCACTGTAGCCGCTATCAAGGCTGTAAAAATCAAGCTCGGCAGTCCGGCAGGGCTAGAGGCCGACCGCGCCATGTTTGAAGCGGTGATGCAGGCGGTTCCTGCGGGTGCCAAGGTCAGCGTCGATGCCAACGGCGGCTGGACGTTGGACGGCGCGATCGCCATGACCCATTGGCTAGCGGAGCGCGGCGTTACCTATCTAGAGCAACCCCTGCCCGAGGGGCAAGAAGCGGATCTACCAGCGCTTTACCGGGTTTCTCCCCTGCCGCTGTTTGTCGATGAAAGCTGCTTCGATCGGCGAGATATACCCAAATTGAGCGATCGCGTCCACGGCATCAACATTAAGCTGATGAAATCGGGCGGGCTCAGCGAAGCCCTACGAATGATCCACACAGCCCAGGCGCACGGGCTGCAAATTATGTTTGGCTGCTACTCCGACAGCGCCCTAGCCAACACCGCCGCCGCCCATCTCGCCCCCTATGCCACTCACCTCGACCTCGACAGTCACCTAAACCTTAGGGATGACCCCTTTACAGGAGCGACTCTACACGAGGGTCGCCTCATTCCCCCCGATAAACCCGGTCTTGGCGTCAGCGTCACGCTTTCTAACCTTCACCCGCCAATCTCTGACGCCCAATCTCCAACCCCGGTATAAAATACTGGCACCCCATAATTTTGCTCCTAATTTCCTATGAGTCAGCGCGATCGCCTCTTAATGGGTTCAGTGCTTCAACGCAACCTGCCTTCTCTGCTGATTCTAGGAGTGCTGGCGTTGGCGTTGGTCATCGCAGTCGCGAATCTACTGGGCGTAGTCGGCAGCTTTGAGCCCAACGCGGTTGGGGTGTTTTTTCAGGCGCTGCTGCTCTCGGCACTGCTCAGCCTAATGCCGCTCGCCATTCTCTGGTATCTCGATCGCCGGGAACGCGAATCGCCGATTGCAGTGATGACCGCCATTCTCTGGGGCGGACTAATTGCCACCGGGCTGTCGGCTCCGCTCAATACAATCATCATTCAAAGCCTCGGCAATTGGATTGCTACAACCCCTGCCATTCAAGACAGACTGGGATCTGAGGCGGCGTTTCTCATCGGTGCACCCCTGGCTGGGCCAATTGTGGAAGAAACCCTAAAGGGATTAGGCATTTTGGCGCTGCTGCTGCTGCTGCGGGCCGAGTTTGACAACATGCGCGATGGGTTCATTTACGGAGCGCTGGTGGGGCTGGGGTTCACCTGCATAGAATCAGCGCTATATGTAGCGCAGAACTATGCGGCCTTTGGCTTTGCCCCTTGGGGGTTGCAGCTAGGTGGGCGGTATTCCCTGTTTGGCATGTCGGGCCACGTGCTGTTTAGCGGCATTTTGGGATTGTTTTTGGGGCTGGCGTTGCAAACCTCTCGAACCTGGGTGCGGATAGCTGCGCCGTTGGTAGGCTGGCTGCTGGCAATGGCGGCCCATGCCATCTACAACGTGTTGCCCTTGGTGCTGACTCTGGTTCTCGGAAATGAGGGCGATCGCTCCGAGACAGGGCCACCGCCAAATCCCTCATTTATAGAGGCCTTTGTGCAGCGCAGCGTGATGGATTTGATTGTGTTCCTTCCGTTTTTGGTGCTAGTGCTGGTGCTGTTGTGGCGCAGCGGCGTGTGGGAGCGCACCATTATTCGGGCTGAGCTGCGAGATGAGGTGGGCACATGGGTGACCCCAGAGGAATATGAGCGGATTCAGCGGGATGGCATTTTTCAGTCGCGACGCATCGGCAAGGCCCAGCGTCGCCTATCCGAAGCGTTGGTGAATGCTCAAAATGAACTGGCGTTTCGTAAATATCATGTGCGCCAGCGCGGAGAAAATCCTGATAGTGATGCTTTGGTTGCAAGCTGGCGGGAGGAGATCGCCAGCTTGCGCGTAGAGTTGGGCGCACCTGTTTAGGGCGATCGCCCCGACCCTCCCAACCCTTTCCTTCCAGCAAACCTAAGGGATTTGAGGCAGCATTCGCCGCTTCAAATCCCTTAGTATTTGGTGTGTCCCGCGTGTGCAGGCTCCGGCCATGAACAAGCCGCACTCAAACAAGCCAGCGCACAAAACAGTCCACCTGCACCCATTTCCAGAAAGAACGTCAGTTCGGGTTAAGAGAGCTTGAGCTTACCCTGAACCACTTAAGGGTCAGACCTTTTATTTCGTTGCACCGTCCTGTCCTCGGCATTCTCCCAGCGTTAGAGGCTCAGGTAAAACCAACACCTTCAGATTGTTTTTTGTTCGCTTAATTTTCTCTTTACCGAAAGGCAAACTAGTTTTTAATCTTCCAGTGGTGTACTGAACCATGGACGCTGGATGCGCTAATGCTCTGTCGTTCCAATCTGTTGCCGCCTGTGGCGACCTGAGCGGGCAGCCTGCATCAGCGTATGGATGACGGCTGTGTGCTGCCACGGCGTCGGCATGAAGCGATCGAGAGCGCCTAGAGTGTGGCGCGGTCCGATGTGGGCTTTGTTGACCGTTCATGCAGTCCCAGTTTTTATCAATTTTTAGAGGCATCCCTGTGAAGTATTACTCTCGTTTGTCGCGTCGCCATTTTCTAGGACTGAGCACGGCAGCTAGTCTCGGGGCGATCGCCCTCAACGCCTGCACCAGTCAATCGGGCACATCCACCCCAACCGCTTCTCCCGCTGCTGAAGGATCGGGCGCAGCAGCCAGCCTCCCGATCTCCGCCGCCGAAGCAGGCGGCATGGATGCGCTCATCGAAGCCGCCAGAGCAGAAGGAGAGCTATCGGTCATCGCCCTACCCGATACCTGGGCCAACTACAAAGAGATGAAGTCCAGCTTTTTGCAGAAGTATCCCTTTATCCGGCTGAATGACCTAAACCCCGACGCCAGCTCTGCCGAAGAGCTCGAAGCCATTCGCGCGAACAAAAACAACCGCGGCCCTCAAAACCCCGATGTACTTGATGTAGGGTTCCAGTTTGGGGAAGAGGCAAAACTAGAAGGCTTACTCCAGCCCTACAAAGTCGCCACATGGGATTCTATTCCTGACTCACTCAAGGATGCTGACGGGTTTTGGTATGGCGACTACTACGGCGTCATGACATTTGAGGTCAATACCGACATTGTGCAAACCCTGCCCGAAGACTGGGCAGACCTGCTAAGGCCCGAGTACCGTGGTCAAGTCGCGCTCGCAGGCGATCCGCGTCAGTCGGGGCAAGCGATCAATGCCGTGTGGGCCGCAGCACTGGGCAACGGCGGCTCCCTTACCAATGCCGAGCCTGGTCTAGAGTTCTTTAAGCAGTTAAACGAAGCCGGAAACTTTTTGCCCGTCATCGCCCAACCCGCCACCATTGCCCAAGGCGAAACCCCCATTGCCCTGCGCTGGGATTACAACGCGCTAGGCAATCGCGATTCCACGGGCGGCAATCCTGAAATTGCGGTGGTGGTGCCCAAAACCGGGCTGCTGGCAGGCGTGTATGTGCAAGCCATTAGTGCCTATGCGCCCCGCCCCAATGCCGCTCGTCTGTGGATGGAGCATCTCTACTCAGATGAGGGACAAATGATTTGGCTGAAGGGCTACTCTCGCCCTGCCCGATTTGACGACCTCACGGCTAAGAACGCAGTGCCCAATGACCTGCTGAGCAAGCTGCCCTCTCCCGAACTCTATGCGCAAGCTCAATTCCCCAATGGTGAGCAGATCAAAGCAGCGTCTGACATCATCACTCAGGGCTGGGATCAAGTGGTGGGTGCGGACGTGCAGTAACTCCGAAGATGCAAATGACTGAGCGGATAGCGGGTCTATCCACTCAGTTATTCGTCCAATTATTCGCCCAGTCATTCTCTAAGGGTTGTTGGAGTTGCCGCGATTGCGGCTGCTCGCTCAGATTTGTGTTCATTGCGTAGGACCTCGCCTGTGTCTTCCGTTCAACCCGTTCGTCTTCCAATAGCACCGAGTGCACCTGTCCGCCGTTTTACCTGGTCTTGGGATTGGCTGGGGGTAGCGCCATTTTTTGCGTTTGCGATCGCCTTTCTGTTTATCCCTGCCGCCTCAATCTTTATCCGCAGCTTTCAAGACAGCAGCGGCAGCCCCACCCTACAAAACATCTTCGACCTAACGCAGCCGTTTATCCTGTCGGCGTTTGCCGTTAGCATTCGCCTCAGCCTATTCACGGCCCTACTGGGTTGCTTAATTGGGGGGCTGATGGCCTATGCCATTACCCTGGGCAATCTGCCCCGAGTGGTGCGATCGTCCCTATCGTCCTTTTCGGGCGTAGCGGCAAATTTTGCTGGGGTGCCCTTGGCTTTTGCCTTTATTGCCACACTTGGGCGATTGGGCATGGTCACAGACTGGCTCAAGTGGATTGGCCTTGACTTGTATCAGTCAGGGTTTAATATCTACACCTTTTGGGGGCTGAGCTTCACCTACCTCTACTTCCAGATTCCTCTGGCGGTGCTGATGCTGTTGCCTGCGTTTGATGGGCTCAAACGCGAGTGGCGCGAAGCCGCAGAAAATTTGGGTGGCTCCACTTGGGACTATTGGCGCTATGTGGGTCTCCCCATCCTGGCACCGTCTATTCTAGGCACCCTAATTTTGATGTTTGGTAATGCCTTTGGGGCACAGGCTACGGCATTTGCCTTAACCGGTGGTCAAATCAACTTGGTGTCGATCCTAATTGGGGCGCAGATTAGCGGGGATGCATTGCAAAATCCTGGTTTGGGCAATGCTTTAGCGCTGGGTATGGTGGTGGTGATGGCACTGTCTATTGCGGTTTACGGATGGTTGCAACAGCGCGTATCGAGGTGGCTGCAATGACTCAAAATCGAGTTTGGCCTTGGCTGTGGATCGCCATTGGCGGCGCCTATTTTGTGATCCCGCTGGTGGCGACGTTTATCTTTTCCCTCAAGGCGGAGCGGGATACGTTGGGGTTTCTGGCCTACTCCAATGTGTTTGATGATCCCAACTTTCTCAACAGCTTTACGTTTTCGATGATGGTGGCCTTGGTGGCGATCGCCCTTTCTTGGCTCTTGGTCGTACCGACCGTCTACTGGGTGCACTACCGCATGCCTCGGCTGCGGTTTGTGGTGGAGCTGATGACGCTCATGCCGTTCGTGGTGCCCGCCGTGGTGCTGGTTTTTGGGCTGATTCGCACCTACAACACAACGCTGCTCAACTCACGGCAGGGCGGCTGGGTATTGCTCACGGCAGCATACATCATTCTCTCATTCCCCTATATGTATCGCTCTGTGGATACGGGGATGCGGGCGATCGATGTGCGCACCCTTACCGAGGCCGCCCAGAGCATGGGTGCCAACTGGCAGACGATTATCTTTCGGGTGATTTTTCCCAATCTGCGAGTGTCGTTGCTCAACGGCGCGTTCCTCACCTTTGCCATCGTCATGGGCGAATTCACCATTGCGGCTCTGCTGGCCCAGCCCGCCTTTGGGCCTTACATGAACCTGCTCAGCAGCAGCCGGATTTATGAACCCTCTGCCCTGGCAATCATTAGCTTTGCGCTGACGTGGGGGGCGATCGCCCTAGTTCAGTTTCTCGGTCGTGGCAACGCCCAAAATCTGTCTGGGCCACGCTAGGTAGCCGCTATAGAGAGGACTGTTTCAACGTTCTAGGTCACACTAGCGTCCTCCACAGTTCCCACAACCGCACCCCCGATTCCTGCCTGACTCCCCAACCTCGACCTCCCTTACTTTCGCCCTCTAATCCCCATCCCCATGTCTTACCTGCAACTTCATCACCTGCAAAAAGCGTACGGTACCGTTACGGCGGTGCATGACATTAGCCTCGACATTGAACCGGGGGAATTCATTGCGTTATTGGGGCCATCGGGCTGTGGCAAGACCACGATTCTGCGGATGATTGCCGGATTTGAGAAGCCGACCCAGGGAGCCATCTTGTTAGAAGGCCGCGACATCACCCGGTTGCCCCCCAGCCGTCGAGATATGGGCATGGTGTTTCAGTCCTACAGCCTGTTTCCTCACATGACGGCGGCGCAGAATATTGCCTTTGGGCTGCGGCTGAAGAAACTGCCCACCGCGCAGCAGCGATCGCGTGTTCAAACCATGCTGGAGCTCGTGGGGCTGGAACAGATGGGCGATCGCTTTCCCCATCAGCTCTCGGGCGGACAGCAGCAGCGAGTTGCGCTGGCACGGGCATTGGCGATCGCACCCCGCGTTTTGTTGTTAGATGAACCCCTCTCAGCACTGGATGCTCGTGTTCGGGTGCAGCTTCGCAACGAGATCCGCCGCATTCAGCAACAGCTCAACATCACCACCCTCTTCGTCACCCACGACCAAGAAGAAGCCCTCTCCGTTTCGGATCGCGTCGTGGTCATGTCACAGGGGCACATTGAGCAAGCTGGCACCCCAGAAGAGATTTACCTAACCCCCAGCACACCCTTTACGGCATCATTCATTGGCGCAATGAACCAGATTCCGGGACAGTGGCATCAGGGGCGAGTGCGGGTGCAGCCCAAGGCCCCTTCAACTCAGGACGACAGGCCAGAAGAATGGCTCCAGGTGCAGCCAACCGACCTACCTGACGGCACCCTTGTCATTGTGCTGGTGCGTCCCGAAAGCATCCAAATTCTCAATGAGGAATCAGCCCAGCCCCTCAACGCTAACCTGCTCAGCGGTCTCATCGCGAGCCGCCTATTTCTGGGATCTGTTGTGCGTCTCTCCCTGCTCATTGGCGACTTTTATCTCAAGGTGGACGTGCCCACTGACCGCGCTGATCACCACCAACTGGGTCAGGTCGTGCGCCTCGCCTTTGCCGCTGAGCAATGTCGCATCCTACCTGTAGAGGTAGAACCTACAGCACCCGACGTGCCATCAGCCATCGCTGACGGTGCGATATCTGACAGTGACGCAAAACGACCGACCTATCGAGATCGCTAGTTGCACTTTGCCATTGTCATAATGCTTAGGGCTCTCGCAATAGCAATATTACTGCTTATACTCAATCAGTTGACTGCGCAGCCCCAGCCGCTTATTCCAATAAAACGTGAGCTGCCCTAGAGCATTGGGGAATTTGCCAATCAGACAAAACAGGGCATACAGCGATGCATCTTTGAACTTATAGCCTTGCTGGTGCATGTAGCGATAGATGCGGTAGCCCAGTAGCGCATAGCCTAGCAGCAGCAGCAAGCTTAACCCCTGGGTAACGGGGGCAAGGGCGATCGCTCCTAGTGGCATCGCGAGCCCCCATAGCCAAATGCTGCGGCTCTCCTTAACCCAATGCCGTTCGGGTGGGTTGCCATGAAGGAACGCACCCTCAGCATAGGCATGCCCTGCTCGGAGCGATCGCTGCCACCATTGGCTAAACCGAGTCATTTGGGCATCATGCAGCGTCATTTCTGCATCCAGGCGGTAGATTTTCCAAGCGGCGCGGCGTAGCCGTACGCACATCTCAGGTTCTTCCCCTGCAATTAGCGATGGGTTAAATCCGTTTACATCGCGAAAGGCCATGACGCGCATCAACGCATCACCCCCGCAGGCCCGCGCTTCACCCACTGGCGTACTCCACTCTATATCGCACAGTTGATTGTAAAGCGTGCGGTGGGGAAAGCGCTCTCGGCGGCGACCACACACCACCGCATAGTCAGGATGAGTCTGCAAGGTATGCAGTGCAAGAGCCAGCCAGCCCTCGACGACCTCGCAGTCGCCGTCTACAAATTGCACAAATTCGAGATGGGGATGCAATTGCAGCAGCCGCTCCATACCCGCATTACGAGCGCGAGCAGCCGTAAAGGGAACTGCAAGATCCAGATCGACCACATCAACACCGAGCGATCGCGCCAATTCCTGACTGCCATCAGTTGAGCCAGAATCAACATACACCACCTGCGCAACCTGCCCCACGACAGATTCCAAACAGCGCCGCAGGCGATCGCCCTCATTGCGCCCAATCGCCACTAATCCCAGTTGATTCACGCGTATCTCTCCTCTCGCCCCAACCTGCAACAGTGACATTAGGTGACATTAGTTTGATGCGACCGCATACACCGACTCGTAATAGGCCTGGTACTGCGGCGATAGCAATGGCTGCCACCATTGGCGATTATCCAAATACCACTGCACCGTCTTCCGCAAACCAGATTCAACCGTTTCAGCCGGAGTCCACCCTAGCTCAGCGCGAATCTTCGTCGCATCAATGGCATAGCGGCGATCATGCCCGGGGCGATCTTGCACAAACGTAATCAACTGGTTTGCCGGACGCACGGGCAGTTCGGGTGCTAACTCATCCATCAGACCGCACAATAGATGCACCAAATCGATGTTTTTAGCTTCGTTGTTGCCGCCCACGTTGTAGGTTTCGCCAGGGATAGCCTTGTGAATCACCAAGTCCAGTGCGCGGCAGTGGTCGCGGACATACAGCCAATCCCGCACGTTTTGCCCATCGCCATACACCGGCAGGGGCTTGCCCAGCAAGATGTTGATGCACATTAGCGGAATCAATTTTTCGGGAAAGTGGTACGGCCCGTAGTTATTAGAGCAGTTGGTAATCAGCGTAGGCATGCCGTAGGTGTGAAAGTAGGCCCGCGCCAGATGGTCACTTCCTGCCTTTGATGCAGAATAGGGGCTGTTGGGCGCGTAGGGCGTTGTTTCATTAAAGCTTGGGTCATCGGCTCCTAAACTGCCATACACTTCATCTGTAGAAACATGCAAAAAGCGGACATGCTCTGGCTTACCTTGCGCCATCCAGTGCTGACGGAAAGACTCCAACAAGGTGAAGGTACCCACCATATTGGTTTGCACAAACGCGCCAGGGCCGAGAATAGAGCGATCGACGTGGGACTCAGCGGCCAAGTGGGCAACCGTGTCGATGGCCTCTTCTTGCAGCAGCGCGTCAATCAGAGGGCGATCGCAGATATCCCCCTGCACAAACCGCAGGTTCGCCGTCGTTTCTAAAGGTGCCACCGTGGCGCGGTTTCCGGCATAGGTCAGCGCATCCAGCACCACCACCCGATCGCCCGGATATTGCTCACACCAGTAATGCACAAAGTTAGAGCCAATGAACCCCGCTCCTCCAGTGATTAAAATGTGGCGCGGCAACCGACTGGTTTCTACTTGCATAGCTGTTATTACACCTCTTGAAATGCTTGCGATTGTATGGGTTGTTCCCAAAAGTCAGGCTTGGTTGGCGTTTTGCCCAGCACCCAGTCATACAGTTCCAGCGTTTTGCGCGCTTTGGCATCCCAGGAATAGTAAGTCATGGCATGGTGGTAGGCAGTTTGTCCCAACTCGCGCACCCGATCGGGGTTGCCCACTAACGCTTCCAGCTCCACTACAAACCGATCGACCAGTTGATCAAACGTTCCCAAAGGGACTTTAACGCCGCGATCGCCCTGAATCAGCGTGGCAGGGCCACCATAATCCACCACCACACAGGCCATGCCACAGGCCATTGCTTCTACCACAACTCCGGCACCCAGCTCTCGAATCGAGGGAAACGCAAAAATATCAGCCTCCCGCATCAGTTGGCCGACCTCGGCTTGGGGCTTTTGCCCCAGCAGATCGACGCAGTGACCTAAGTTATGCTCTGCGATCAATTGCTCCAAGCGAGGACGCTCGGGGCCGTCCCCCACCATGACCAGACGATGCTGCTGGAGTTGAGGGCTGTTGATCATCGCGCGGATAACCACTTCGGGTAACTTGTAGGGTACCAGTCGACCCGCATACAGAATAGTCAGGCGATCGCGCTTGGGTCTTACCGTTGGCGAGAAGACGGCTGGGTCAATCCCCACCTCAGGCACATTCATCACCTTGGCCGACGACTCTTCAGGCAAATCGGCCATCGTGTGGTCAAAGGCCGCAAGAATTGCGCTAGACCGCGAATAGGTAGACTGGTGAAAGGGCATCACCTTATAAAACTGACGCAGCTTGCTCAGCCATTCGCGTTCTCGCTTGAGTTCGGCCGTAAAGGCAGCTGGCCAAGGCAGGTTGCCGTTTAATGGCCCCAGCACAAACGGAACCGGACTCCACGATGCCATTGGGCTAGGCAACGTTGGAGTCATGGGTGTGATGCGATGCACCAGGTCAAATTCGCCTCGTTCTAGCTGCGGCTTAAACGTGCGCCAGGCATACCACTCAAAGGCTAGATAGGTGGGATAGTCCATCGCCATTTGCAGGGTCCACGCCTTTTGTGCGCCACCTCTTAATAGGCTTGCCAGTCGGCTGATGGGTGCGGCGATCGCCTCCGTATCGAGATACACCACCTCAGCATTACCCAGGCCATCGCGGGAGATATTAGGCTGATTGCGAATCTGCGTGGCAACCACCACATCGGCATAGTTGGCGATCGCCTTGGCGTACTTATACCCCACAATCGGCAACGACGGCCAATCAGGATTGCAACAGTCGGCTAACAATAAAACGCGCATAGAAGTTACCAGAAAGAATGCAAGCGTGGATACCTAAGCCATCCATGCATTATTCAAGACGACAGCTCAATCTGACAATCGTCACCAATCATAAAACGTAGCGCTTTGGGACGACGGGGTGCTTCTTTTAAGAACGCTCGCTGACCAATCACGCTATCAACAA
Source organism: Kaiparowitsia implicata GSE-PSE-MK54-09C (assembly GCA_019359435.1). Taxonomy (GTDB): domain Bacteria; phylum Cyanobacteriota; class Cyanobacteriia; order Elainellales; family Elainellaceae; genus Kaiparowitsia; species Kaiparowitsia implicata. The sequence goes on along the minus strand of JAHHHI010000055.1, from coordinate 259,417 downwards.
TGCGATGATGAATATTGATCACCTGTGCCTGCTTAAGAATCACACTATGTTCAATATCAGCATCAATTAGCTTCACCTCATGAGAGATGCTGCTATAGGGACCAACGAAGCAATTTTCAATATGGCAGTTGTCGCCAATGGTAACAGGGCCGCGAATTGTGCTGTTGATAATTTTGGATCCCTGACCGACTTCTACGCGTCCAATAATTTGACTAGATGCATCAACGTCACCCTCATTCCGGCTCTGCAAGCATGTATCGAGAATAATGCGGTTGGCTTCTAACAAATCATCTTTCTTTCCGGTATCTAGCCACCAGCCTTGCAGCTTATAGGCTTCGACCTTGCGCTCTAGATCGATCAGCTTTTGAATGGCATCGGTAATTTCTAGCTCACCCCGGGGCGACGGCTGAATTTGGGCGATCGCCTCATGAATCGCATTAGAAAACAAATACACCCCAACCAATGCTAGGTTTGAAGGCGGCACCTTAGGCTTTTCGACCAGCCGCAAAATGCGCCCAGTCTCGTCTACCTCAGCAACCCCAAAGGCGGTAGGGTTCTCTACTTCACACAGCAGCGTTAGCGCGTCTAGCGTGTTGGACTTGAACTGATCCACCAACGGACTCAGCGACCCTTGCACCAGGTTGTCCCCGAGGTACATGACGAACGGTGCATCCTGCAAGAAAGGCTGTGCAATCTTCACTGCATGAGCCAATCCTGCGGGTTGATCTTGCTGTATGTAGGTGATTTGGGCTCCAAACTGGCTACCGTCACCTGTTTTAGCTTTCACCTCTGCACCGGTTTCGGGGCTAATAATGATGCCAATTTCTGAAATGCCAGCGGCGACGATTGCCTCTAACCCATACCAGAGGATCGGCTTGTTGGCGACAGGCACCAGTTGCTTCGCCCCAGTATAGGTAAGTGGACGCAGGCGCGTCCCTTTACCGCCCGATAGAATAATTGCTTTCATAGGTGTAGGAGTAGAGTTCTGCAAGCATTTGTCTGAGACTTTGTCGCCAGTGGGGAGCATATTCTCCTAGAACACAAGCGGTTTTCTTACCCGAAAGCACGGAATAGGCAGGCCGCTTGGCCGGTGTGGGATATTCTGCCGTAGTGATAGGAATGACTCGCTGCACTTTGAGCGGCATATCTAGCTCGTGGGCCTCTTCAAAGATGGCGATCGCAAAGTCATACCAACTTGCGACACCACTGTTGGTGTAGTGATAGATACCCTGAGGTGGATGCTGCTGCACGCCTTCAAGCTTAAGAGAGAGGGGGCAAGCCGCATTCAGACTGCGTACTGTAAACCCACCCACGACATTGGCTAAATCCTTGGCCCATGTGGGTGTGCCAACCTGATCGGCGACCACACGTAATTCTTCGCGCTCTGCCCCCAACCGCAGCATAGTCTTGACAAAGTTGGTCGTGCCGTAGCAGCCATACACCCATGCAGTTCGAAGGATAATGTAACGAGACGCACTGGTTAGTGCCGCCTGGCTAAAGGCTTGTTGCACCCCAATCTCGCCCAACCATTTAGATTTGGCATAGCTGCCAACGGGGGTCGGGGAATGGTCTTCTAAATAGGGCGTATTGCTATGCCCGTCAAACACATAATCAGTAGAGATGTGGATTAAACTCGCGCCTAAGGTGCAGGCTTCTTCGGCCATAATAGTTGGGGCAGTGCCATTCACAGCATTGGCAATCTCTACTTCTGTCTCAGCTTTATCCACAGCAGTGTAGGCTGCAGCATTTACGATTAAGTCGGGCTTGTGTTGGCGAATGCTACGGCGAATGCTATCGGGACGGAGTAAGTCCATGCTGTCTCGGCCCATTGCAACGATATCTCCCATGGCTGAGAGCGATCGCTGTAATTCTTGACCGACTTGCCCCTGGGCACCCGTGATCAAAATCTTGCTCATGAGAAGACCTCCGCCGTGCCCAAGGTCTTGCCAATTTGGTCTTTGGCCGATAAGACCGGCGATTCTTGCGTTGGCCAGGCGATCGCCAAATCCGAATCATTCCATACGATACACCGTTCATGCTGAGGGGCGTAATAGTCTGTAGTTTTATAAAGCACCTCTGCCACCTCCGACATAACCAGAAATCCGTGGGCAAATCCTGTGGGAACCCACAGTTGCCGCTTGTTATCTTGACTTAGGTAGCATCCCACCCACTGACCAAAAGTCGGTGATGACTGGCGAAGATCCACAGCTACGTCATACACCTCACCCACGATGGCTCGCACCAGTTTTCCTTGGGCGTGTTGAATTTGGTAATGCAGCCCTCGCAACACATTCCGGCAAGACCGAGAATGGTTATCTTGAACAAAGGACGCCTCAATTCCGGCTTTATCAGCAAATGCCTGCTGGTTGTAACTCTCGAAAAAGAAACCACGATCATCACCAAAGATGCGAGGCTCGATAATTAATACGTCAGGAATTTCTGTAGAAATTACGTTCATTTCAGTCTCTCTCAACGAGATTCTATTGATCTCAGTACTATGACAAGGCGTACCACCCATGCGCAGAGCCAGAAACGCAGGCACTGTAGCGATTTCAACTATGCTTTTAGAGTGCCCGCATTGTTGCAGTCTGTAACTTACGGGATTAGAGCGAGCTCATTGAGGCGATCGCTCTACCCATCAATTAGCAACCTCTAATTAATAATTTTGGCCGGGATGCCGACTGCAGTTTTACCAGCGGAGATATCAGTAAGAACGACCGCATTCGCGCCAATGTTCACATCGTCTCCCAGCGTAACGCCCCCCAAGATTTTGGCGCCCGCGCCGACATTAACCCGATCACCCAGTTGAGGCGCTTCCAGCGGACGGTCAAGGTGACGATTGCCCAGGGTCACCCCCTGTCGAATGATGCAGTCATCGCCTAGAGTGCAATGCCCATGCACGATGATGGCCCCCTGATGCTCAATCACCACGCGGCGACCCAGCTTAACGGTATAGGGCAGATCAATGCCATACGTATTGCGAACCTTTCGATATAGCGCACGATACAGCATGCTGAAGGGTGCCCGCAGGGCTTTAGGTCGAATCGTCATTCGCCATACGCCAAAGCGCTGAACAGCCACGGCACGAAATCCAGGCTTCGTCCAATCGTGCCCATGGGCAACCCAATCTTCCTGAATTTGTTGCCATAGGGTGAGCGAGTCTGCTGATACGGGTGATGTCAATGGGGTGGCCTGTTCTGATGCGACCATCGGTCTCTCCTTGTAAGCGCGTTGAGCAAATACCTCTGAATCGTGCAGACCCGCTAACTGCATTTTGCAGGGCGAACTAAGACGCCCCGCATGAGTACACTGTTGCGCAAGAAGTCGCGCAGCATTTGGGGTGGATCGGAATCGGGCTTACGCTGAATGATTCGCCGCAGTCGCCATGTGATAAATCCAAGGGTCCACACTGCATCACAGAGGAGTGTATACAGCCAGCCATAGTTCTTTAGAAAATATCGACGCCGAGAGTCGAACCAGTACTGGGGTCTGCGCTTGGCTGGGCGTTTGGTGTCAGTCACACCAGAGCTTTGGCCGACCAGATGCACCACGTGACTCGTCGGTACATACCAGCAGTTCCATCCAGCGCGATTGGCTTGTAAGCAATAGTCCATTTCTTCGTAATACATGAAGTATTCCTCATCCATCAGGCCAACCGCCTCGAATACTTCACGGCGAATGATCATACTGGCACCCGCCACCCAATCGGTTTGATGATGGGTATCCATCACGGGTGGCGCAACCACCCATCGAGAGAGTAGCTGCGTGATGAGGCCAATCCGTAAGCTACCGTCCAATTCACTAAACAGGGTGTGAAAGCGAAAAGCAGAGCATTGAGGCGTCGCGTCTGGATCTTCTAGGCGACTGCCAGCAATCCCTACCCTTGGGTTTGCTTCCATAAAATTGACGAGGGTAATAATGGCCTGGGGGCGCACAACCGTATCTGGATTGAGCAGCAGCACATACGGTGGCAAAGCTGCATTGAGCAACAGCGGACGAATGGCTGCGTTATTGCCGTAAGCAAAGCCGCCATTGTGCCCAAGAGGCATCAGTTTGACCCAACTGCCCCAGTTTTCATGGGCGATCGCCGCTTCGATTTTTTCGACCGAGCCGTCTCCCGAATCGTTATCAGTCACGACGACTTGAATGTTGGGGATAGCTGCAACCTCGTCGGTGAGCGATCGCAAGCAGTCAATTGTTAACTCTGGCGTGCGGTAGTTTAGAACCACTACTAACAGAGAACAAGATGTTGTTGTTTGAACGGAGTCAACCATAAGATGTTTCTTAGATGGATCAATCTGACGCTGGCACAAGAAGCCTGTAAATCAACCTTCCTCTACAGTTCCCGTAAATTAAACCACCCGACACAAATTCTGATAATCCGTTGACTTTTGCTTCCTTAACGTTTGTAAGGCTTTCGACATCAAGCGCCATTGAATCGGAGATTGATTGCTAATAGGCCCCAGATCTCTTAGCCAGTCAACCACTAAAGGATGTTGAGGCGCTAGACTCTCCAGCAACGTTTCCCAAAAATTGGGCCACATTGCATCGTGGTAGTGCAAAATTTTGGCGGCTTGAATTTTACTAGGATCATTCCACAGATCATAGGTTTTGCTACCCAACCCATAATTATGAGAGTGGGGCAGCGCCCGCCATCGCAACCCCATATTTAGCACCGCCATACCTAATGTATGCTGAGTAAAAAATACCCCAGCATGTTTAGATGCTAAATGAGCGTCCATTAACTGCAATGTCATGTTTAGATGTGGCTTTGCAAATCCTGTTGATCGCCGATATACAAACACTCCACTATTCCAATACATGCGAATACGAGCCTGTTCTCGATGGGTTATAACCCAGGGGAATTCTTCAATATTCATCCCCAGTGTTTCACAAGCTACAGCCCAATAGGGATAAGAGGGATCATGAGAGCTGCTAACGCCAATGTTTTTATCTGGCGCACAGGCGACAAAATCTTCCTCATCTGTAAGCTGAAGGTCTGATGGTTCACCTACAATGAGCAAATCACTGTCTAACCAACCCACAAACGTTGTACCGCAAATTTCTTCAACTGCCGCTATAGCATAGTGCTTATTCAAGAAGCTTTTCCAGGCGTAGCGGTTGTTAGCCTGAAATCGAAGAGGGTTAACATCTAACCGTTCGAAAGCAGCATGTGTAGAACGTGCCAACGGAGGCCCAAACCGTGGAGTCACCGCATATACGGGTGCATCAGAAAAGCAACCTCCCCATCGTCTTAGGCTTTCAATCATTCGAATAGTTTGCTGCTCTAACCAACCCGATTCTACACAGCAGACAAAGGTTGTTTGAGGACTATGAGACATGACAAATAATGTCCTAGATACATTTAAAGTTACATGAGTTGGTAGATGACTCTCTTTAATGCGCAAAGATGAAGGGCGAATTAAATAAACGGAATGTGGGGCTCAGCAGCTTAAAACCAAGAAATTTCTAAATACCCTCAATGGCGCTACTACTTGCTCGACTGCAAGCTGGCATACTTGCCTGATCCCTTTACAGCAGGTTTAATTGCAGACCTCGACTGAGTTTTGAATTCTGTGAGGATAGATGCTAGTATCGTGCCCCAGCTAGCTGAATCATCATAGAACTGATCCTGCAATGCATAACAATTCCGAACTTTTTCGGCATAGAAATCTAACTGATCACATAATTTCAAAATGCTGTCAATGTAAGACTCGATATCATCGGCGATCGCCTCAACAACGCCCTCCTTCACATAGGAAAGTGCAGGACATACAGCAGACGTAATGACTGGCCGGGCAGAAAGAATTCCCTCTACAACCACCTTATTGAAGCCCTCAACAAAGTCCGGCTTGGTTGGCACAATTACCACGTGTGATTGACTAAACATGGACCGCATGACTTCTTTATTGCAATGCCCATGACATCGAAACGATGCCTCAAGGCCTGCATGTGCTGCCGCCTCTCGCAGTTGTGTAAGTGCTGTCCCCTTACCACACAGATCGAATACAATGTCTGTGCGACCTCGCTCCCGCAAAATACCGGCCATATCAAGTAAGTCAAATACTCCCTTATTGGCTTCGACACGCCCTACATAGAGAACTCGAAAGGGCGATCGCACATCATTAGGCGAAGGGATACTTTGAAACTGCTGCCTTCTATAAATTGGGCTAAAGCGAAGAATAGGCTGATGCTGGGCTCCAGTAAATTCCTGTACTTGGTCAGCAATTTCATCTGATACAACCAACGTTGCTAAACACTGTTTAGAAAACAAATGCCGTCCTAGTCCTAAAATGATCTTTTTGCGTTGAGTCAGTGGTGTAAATTTGCGCCACAACACACAATGCAAGGAAGGGATAACTTGAATTCCAATCAAGGGAAGAACAGCCATCAGAAACCAATGAACTGTACCATCAGCTACGACCACCACACTGGCTCTAAATTTGAGAGCCGAGAAAATCAGGCGAAAGCTATTCCAAACTAAATTCAGGTGATATGTGAGCGCAGAGACCGAAGGCGTTAGCAGACGCCAGTATTCAATAGTGAATGCCTCATCATGAAATCGCATTTTTCTCTCATTGAACGCGATGACTAAGGCTTTAGCATCAATTGCTCGGCACACATCATAAAACTGCCCGGAGTACGTGACAGATACTTGAGAGGGATCATCTTCTCCCTTACTCCAGTATTGGTAGGTACCCATAACCTCTCCAAATCCGGCCATATAGATAATGCGTGGAGAATCTACCATGAATATTGGACTCCGTTTCTGAACCAAACCAATCAACTGATGCCCTAAATAGCTTGTGAGAATCCAGAATGCCGACTCTTTTAGAATGCCCGAAATACGATTACTCCTATCGATAAATTCATTAGCCTCGGGAGTATACTTCTACGTTAGCCATTCCTCACAGCCTCTATCACAGCGACATAGCCAGATTAGAGATAGCGTTTATGAAAACTAAGAACGTATCGGGTAGAAACACTTGACGCCACTGCTCAAATCCTCTCCTGCAAACTTAGTTATGGAGTTTTTAAAGGAGATCGCACTAACTTTTAATGCTTTAATCATTCATAAGTTAGAACCTTATCATTGCTCCAATTGGCAACTACAAATATCTTTGAGACATTCTCCTAAAGCACGTTTCAAAGATATTACATATGAGCAACTGGAAGAATTGGTATACGCCAATCATCATAGTTTATTTTGAGATTGCCACCTGGGCTGCTTTGACTGGATATGCTGTGTGAGCATGGAGACACCGAGACTTTGGTTGGCGCCGTTTCAATGGCGTTGGGTTAACCACAAGACCAGAAATAGAGCCGCTTGCTAGAGTAAACACAGGATTAGGCATCGCATTTAGAACGCAGTCCAACATAAACAGCGTCACGACAACAACAAGCACTGCAGCAGAAGCAACCTGAGGGTGAGCCCATAGGCGCACTGGATATGCCATAAATGCAAAAAGTGCAGCAGGTACTAACATAGATGCCGTAAGGCTACTTAACCCAAACACACCATAGTTGCCGTAAGCGATAATCCACAAACTATCTGTAACGGAGATATCTTCACCTTCATCGTTATAAACGCGGGCGCGCCCCCATCCACCCCAACCAAAAAGCATTCTTTCCCTAGCCTTTTCACTTAAGATTTCTTCATTAGCAAGTCGAAAGTCAAGTGAGCCAGCGCGTTCTTCATCGAGGACTTGGGTTAACTGAATGCGAATTCCCTCACGCACCTCTGGTGTAATCACACCACTAATGCCAAGATTTAAATAGAAACAGATAAAGCCAATAATTACGATTAGAAGTAAGGGAGTTCGTAAGTACTTTGCCATAAATAATATTAAGACACCGACAAGCAAAAGAATATATGCACCAGTAGATTTGCACAAGAAAAAAGTGATGAATAGTGCTGGCACTAACACCTTCAGCTTATAGCCGCCAACTTTTTTGATTACACCTGTATGCCAAAACCAGATGCCGGCCAGAGTAGCTGCCATCATCCAGACACCTACAGCTAATCCATGTTGCATAAACACAGTTGGACGATATCCGCCATATCGCATGCTTTGCGAAAAGTCAGCAAAGGCGTGATATCCATACACTAATCGATGTAACTGTGGGCTGATTCTTGTTTCTAGTAGGCATAAGGGCATATAGGCCAAACCACCTACAAAAACTGCAGTCGCCAAGTGTTTTGCTCCACTTAGATTGCCTAGATACAGCCGCCCTAAGAAATAGGGAAGTCCCCACGAAACACTCTGAGTCAAGACCGCAGATACGCCATCATATAGGCCTAAGTTATTGCTAATTGAGGCAATGAGTGGAGCTATGCACCACAGCGTCATAGGAATATCAATCCATCTGGGTTGAAACGTCGAGAAGCGATCGCTATCGAAGATAAACGTCGCCAACACAACGCCATAACAGGTGGCCGACATTTTTGTATAGTTTGGGATTCCGGGTAAAACTATTTCCGCCATTGGCAGGAATAACCAGGCAAACACGAAGCTAATTACGACTGCTTTTTGAGGGGGAAATCGAGAAAAAAGGTAGAGCACCGCTGGAATCCAGCCAAACATTACTAGGAAAACAATAGGGCTCATGATTAGAATTTACTTACGCAAAGGATGTTTTTAGAGAATGTTTAAAAGGATCAACCTAGGTTGCACAGTGAGGTAGACAAACTCACTCATCTAACTTTTGAAATAACCTCTTAATCTTGCAAAATTTTTAGCCTTATCCATCACATTTTAGTAGTACTACATAAGCCCGTCTAAGGGTGTTCCCAGACCTAGAGAGAATCTAATAAACAGAGATGCTATTAACAGGGACAAGAAAATTCCAGTTGCTTTTACATCTTGAGAAAAGTTGCCAATTTTTTCGCGTTGTAAGCCATAGGTCGTGACAAGATAGGCAGGCAAATCACTGTATGAGATTGTAACGATGACTCCAGCAACTCCAAACATTTGATAGCTCACGGGTAGCCCTGTTATAAGCACAATAAACTTTATGGCGCTGCCAATTGCGCCATAAATTGGACGACCAATACCCATTAAGCAGGGATTCATGGAGCTATAAAGCACGGTATGCCAAAGACTAAGAGCAATTACAGGAAACATCCAAGCAGCTTGGCCATAGCGGCTATCGTAGAGAAAGCGAATAACAATATCGCCAAAACACACCATAATCGTGAGCATGACTAGTGCAGCCATTAGCAAAAGCCAACGCTTCTTTAAGATTTTGGCTCTTAGTTCATGCCGCGGCGCTGTTGCACTACGGGAGACAATTGGGAAAATGACATTACTTCCCAGCATCCCAATTACCTGCCTGGGTATATCTGCTAACGTAGCAGCAACGGTATAAATTCCAAGCATTTCGATTGAAATAAGTTTGCCGAGCATGAGGCGATCCGTTTGGCTGGCAAGAAACGTCATGGCCGTCGATAGAAAAATCCATCGACCAAATGAAAGGAGTTCTCGCAAGGCGTCTTTATTCCAAGCGAACCAATTTTTATAGCCTGGGATGATGGCATAACTCATGGCAGTTCGAATCAATGCGCCAACTGCATGACTACCGGCCAGTGCATAGATAGTCGGGCTAAAGTACGCCCAGATAATTAAAACAGATAATGAAATAATCTGGACAGATATTTCAAATCCTGCATTCCTTGCAAGATCTACTCGCCGTTTAATGCTAGCAATTGCAGTTGAATTGAATCCATTGAATACTGATGAGAGGCCTAAAATAGGTAGCAACCAAAGTATTCTGGCATCCTCATAAAACAATGAGACTGGATAGGCAATAAGGCAACAGCCAAGCCAAAGAACGACCCCTCGTATCACCTGAATCGTCCAGGCCGTGTTGAGGAATTGTGTCTCATCACCGTGTTTGTTTTGAATAATACTGGGTACGATACCAACGTCAGAGAAAAGCTGTAACCCAATCACAAAAACATTGGCTAGCGCCATGAGCCCAAACAATTCGGGCGCCAGTAGTCTAGTCAGAACTAGGTTTCCACCGAATCGAATAGTTTGACTGAGTCCATATCCTATGACGGTCCAAATAGTACCGTTGACCGCTAGCCGATTAAGAGATGTAGTGGATGACATGAATAACCTTGTTGACGCAGAATGCTTTAGCGATACCTAGACTTTCTTCACTTCAACTGACCCGTGAGATTGAGTCGTTTTGAAAGCGATCGCAGGGGTTATCAGTGCTGTTATATTGGCTTGAATTTGACTTGCAAACAACGCTGCAAGAGTTTTCACTTCACTCGATATATTGTGGTTTTGTAGTGCTTGCTTCCGTCCCTGCTCACCCATCTTCTGCAAATGAGATTGGGGAGTAGTGAGAGCTTGCTGCATGGCGATCGCCAACTCATCCACAGACCCCGGTGGCACTAGCCAGCCGCATTTACCTGGCTCAACCAATTCTGGGATACCCGCTACATAGGTGCTGATCACAGGACGCCCTAGGGCCAGCGCCTCCATAATGACGACGGGTAAGCCCTCGGCAAAGCTAGGCAATACCATCGCACGCGACTTTAGCAAGTAGTCTTGGATTTGTGAGCCACTGGCCCAGCCGGTGATGTTCACATGCTGACCTAAGCGATGTTCTTGAATCAAAGCTTCAACATCTGCCCTAAGGGGGCCATCGCCGACTAGCAATAACCTGAAGAAAACACCCTGAGCAGCTAGCTTTGCAGCAGCCTCTAGCAACAGCAAATGTCCCTTTTGTTCACATAGACGACCAATGCAGACCAGATTGGGAGTATCAGGAACGGGGGTGAGAGTCGTCCCTAGATACTTAGCGTCAACACCACATCGGACGATGTGAATCTTTGACCAATGACAGCGATCGCACCAGCGATATAGCTGGCTTTTGCCAAAAGAGCTAATCGCAACAACAAACGCAGCCTGCTCAATTTTGTCAGTCAACGAGAGCGTTAGGGGCATGTCAAACTCTTCAGGGCCATGGGCGGTAAAGCTGTAGGTTGGGCCTCTTAGCGTTCGACATAGCATGGCTACAGTCGTGGAATTGGTGCCAAAGTGAGCGTGGACATGACGAATACCGCGCGCTGAAAATTCACGCCGCAGATAGCAAGCTTCAATCAGATAGAACAGATGCCGCAGCACGCCTCGCTGAGAGCGTCGCCCTACCCGGAGAGCCAGTTTTATCGCTCGAACCATCTGCAGGGGCTGGGCGATCGCCACGATGGCAACGCTGAATAAAAGAGCTGGAATTCCTGCATCTAAAACGGCATGGGTCTTTGCAGCTTCAGCCTGATCCTCCCCATCGACTAGTTCTTCTCGGCAAGGCCGAATTGAAAACCGTGCGATCGGAATACCCTGAGCTTCCAATGCCGCAATTTCACGCCGAATAAAACTATGGCTAACCTTGGGGTACTGGTTAATAAGATAAGCAATTGTCATTACAGTGGCTGCTAATTAGGAAAGAGTGACTCGTTGCTTTCAAAATTTTTAAGTGAATTTAACTAGATTAGAACCTACGAACGAGGCTGTTTTTTTTTAGCTTCTGCATCACTCAGTTCCATAAAAAGCTAGAAGAAAATACTAAGTCTTCATACAAATCAAGCAAGGGGTTCTCAGCAATCTTACTTAATGTCCAACAACTAGCCTCAAAAGTAGAAGTCCTTATAGAAGCGCTTGTCAGGCAACACAGGACTCTGTACTGCGGTGGCTTGGCTAAGTCAATTACTCGTAGTCAATGAGTGAACTGTATGTATCAATCAGACCCCAGATAGCAGCGTGCATTCAAACGGGTGTCAATCCAACATTCATTAGTGAATTACTGGTTGCATCCCACTCTTTCTTGTAGCCCTTACCCTGAGGCCCTCTCCCAGAGAGAGACTTTGAATCCAGCTCCTCTTTTCCCAAAAAGGGAGAATGGGTTAGGGGAGGTAGAGCCATGCTCTTCCCAAAGATGGGCCGACTCACAAAATGGAGATGCACTCAAACTATTAACTACGTCAAAGCCTTTGCGCAAGATGGATGTGCAAGACAAGCACGAGATCATACTGCCCTGAAATCAATGCTTGATAACGCAAAGAGGAATGGCTGGACATAATTCTGTCTTTTAGTTTATGTAAGTCACACATTCATAAAGAATTTGTCAAATCTGATATAAGTTTCTACGGTAAATCTACTGATGCACAACCAGAAATGCAGGCTTATTAGTTGAGCCGATTGGTAGAATGGCTCGAACATTGGGAACGCTAAACATGCATCTTCATGGTTGTTCAAAACTGATTAGATTTCAGATTTAGTTGTTGTGTTGTCCCAATAAATGCAGGTGGTTTGGTCCCAATGGTTATACGCCCAATTTTACGGATAGCCCCTAGCTTGGTTGTGATAGTACTGGCAACGGGGCTAAAAGCGACAGCACTGCAGGCACAAGTACCACCGCTTCAGTCTGAGACAGCACCATCAGAATTTATGACACCGTTGCCCCAAGCAACCCCCGAGCCGTCGCAGCTTCAAACGATGCCGGGTGCAGAACTCCAACCGGTTGGTGAAGGAATTGATGGTATTCGTTTCGCACCGTTCTCGCCAGGGGCAACGCAGGTCGATTTAGAGCCCCAACCCTATACCCTAGGCGCAGGCGACAGCATACAGATCGATATTTTTGATGTGCCAGAGTTTAGCGGGGCCAATGGCCGTTATACCGTGTTGTTAGATGGCTCCTTAAATTTGCCGTGGGTAGGCAAAATTTCGGTTAAAAACCTGACACAGGAGCAAGCAGCAGCGGCGATCGCCACTGAATATTCGCGCTTCATCAACGACCCACTCATTACAGTGAGCTTGCTGGCACCCCGCCCTCTTCGCATTGGCGTGGTCGGGCAGGTGAACCGCCCGGGGGTCTATACCGTGGATGCCAACATCAGCGGCGGCGCAGCCCAGCGTTATACCGTCACGCAAGCCATGCAGGCGGCAGGCGGCATCACGCAGATGGCAGACATTCAAAGCATTGAAATTCGCCGAGCCACAGATTCACCGCAAGACGAGCCACTACGGGTGAATTTGTGGTCGTTTTTGCAGACTGGGGAACTGGCGCAGGATGTGGTGTTGCGGGACGGAGACACGCTCTATGTGCCAGAGGCGATCGCCCGCACTCCGCTCGAAGCTTCCCAGCTTGCATCTACCACCTTCTCTCCAACCTCTATCCGCGTCAACGTCGTGGGTGAGGTCGTGCGGCCTGGCATCATCGAAGTGCCACCCAACACGCCCCTTAACCAAGCCATTCTTGCGGCAGGTGGGTTCAATAACACCCGCGCTCGCCGCGGCGAAGTCGAATTAGTTCGCATTAACCCAGATGGCAGTATCTCAAAACGAGACATCGACATTGATTTTGCCACAGGCATCGACGCCGCCGAGAATCCACCGCTGCGCAGTAGCGATATTGTCATTGTCAACCGATCAACCACTGCCCGCACCAGCGACTTCTTGAATACCCTATTAACCCCGATTAACGGCGCATTCGCGATCCTTCGTTTATTTGGATTCGGGCGTTAGCCCGCTCAGACTGGCATCAGGGAGCAGACTCCAGAGTAATTTCTTCTCAACAAACACCATGGACAACGACCTAGAGTTTCAAGATTCTGGCTTTGATGAGGTAGACGAATCTCCCAAAAAGCCCAAGAAAGTGTCACCCATTTGGCCAATCATTCGGACGCTTCAGCGCAAGGCATGGCTGATTTCAGGGGTCACTGGCACGCTTGCTGTAGTCGCCTGGATGTCTGGCGCATCGACGCCACCCCTCTATCAAGGGAGTTTTCGGCTGCTAGTAGAACCTGTTACGTCTGAAGCACGCATTGCTGAGCCCACCACTCTGTCAAGAACCGATGGCGGCGTGCCGAACGAAAATATTTTTAAGCTCGACTATCCTACTCAGCTTGAAATTCTTCGCAGTCCGCGTGTGCTAGACGACGTGTATGAGGCGGTTGTGGCGGAGTTCCCTAACTTTAGCTATGGCGAGCTGTTTTCAGGTATTTTGATTGTGCGCAGCGGCGGTAAGAGTCGCACAACTGAGACGCGAATTTTAGACGTGACCTATCAGGGCTACGACCCAGACCAAGTAGACCTGGTGCTGCAGGAATTGGCGAAAAAGTATTTACGCTATAGCTTAGAGGATCGCAAAACCCGCATTAGCGAAGGCGTTAAGTTCATTGAAGATCAGCTACCGGGCTTGCAGGCCCGGGTTGATGCACTCCAAGGAGAATTGCAGGAGCTACAGCAGACCTACGATTTGTTAGATCCGGCATCGCAAGCTCAGCAGATTGTCGGGCAGTTAAATGATGTGGCAAACCAGCAACTGGCCGCACAGCGAGAACTACAAGAAACGCGACAAGTTTATACACTGCTGCAAAACCAGCTGCGATTGACGCCAGAAGAGGCGATCGCCGTATCTGCACTGAGTCAAAATCCGCGCTATCAGCAGATTCTCGGCAGCCTGAGTGAAATTGATAGCCAGATGGCGCTGGAGTCAGTGCGATTTACCGCAGAAAGCCCCGCCTTGCAGCGGCTACAGCAAAAACGCGACAATCTGGCAGGTCTAGCTGCAGAGCAGGGGCAACAAATTCTTGGCACATCGGTTGGGGTGGATCCTAATTCGCAGCTAGGGCTTGTACAAGACGGCGTGCGCCAAGGCATGATTCAGCAATTGGTATCTGCCAACAACGAATTACAGGTGTTAGAAGTGCGGAGCCGGTTTTTGTCTCAAACGCGGCTGCAGTTCGAGCAGCAGGTGCAGCAGTTTCCCATGATTTCAAAACGGTTTAACGAACTGCAGCGGCAGCTAGGCATTGCCACACGCACGTTAGATCAACTATTGAGCCAGCGAGAATCGCTGCGGGTGGCTGCAGCCCAAACCCAAGTGCCCTGGGAAGTCGTATCAGAACCGCGATTGCCGCGACTGCCAGATGGCACGCCGATTGCGATTCCGATGGATTCGGGGAAAAAGCTGATTGTGGGCGTGGTTGCAGGCTTTGTGCTGAGTGCGGGTGCAGCATTGCTGATTGAGCGAATTCAGGATCGGTTCTTTGGACCAAAAGATGTAGACGACTTGATGCCCGAGCCGCTGCTGGCCACGATTCCCCGCTGTCGTCAAGAAGACCCATCGCGGGGCTTTTGGGTGCAGTCACTACTGGGACGAGCGTCTGAGCAAGAGTTACATCCCGAAATCCTCAAAGTGCAAGATGTATTTAGTGGGCTATTCGCCAATCTACGCTTTTTACCCGAGCAGCCCCAGTTGCGATCGCTCATCATTAGTTCTGCAGATGCAGGCGATGGCAAGACTACAGTGGCCTTAAATCTGGCTGAAACGGCCGCTGGCACTGGGCAGCGAGTGCTGCTGGTAGATGCAAATTTGCGATCGCCCCAGCTTCATACCCATCTGGGACTGCCTAACCTAAAGGGCTTTAGTGATGTGTTGCGGGGGGATGCAGGAGCCGGGGTAGCGCAGGCTATCCCGGGTGCAGAAAATCTCCATGTGCTCACAACAGGCGACTGCAAGCCGGGCACCACTCGATTGCTCGCGTCTCCCCATCTGCGACAAGCGTTGGACGCGCTGCACCAATCCTATGACCTAGTGATTTACGATACGCCCGGGATGCAGCAGGCGATCGATGCTAACTTTCTAGCGGCCTGCGCTGATGGCATGTTGCTGGTAGTCGGCATTCATCACACCAGTCGCGCCCGCGCCAAAGCGACGATGCGGCAAATTGAGGAATATGGGCTGACTGTTGTCGGGGCGATCGCCAACCTCGATCGCCAAAAGATCACGAAAACCCGCGACCACTGGAACCGCTCCGATGGCGAAAACGTGTTTGACCCAGTGATGAATGAGGTGCTGTATCCTCAGCCATCTGGGAGCTTTGCCGATGTGCCAGGGATGACGATATCCGTGGAGCCCAATTCTGTATCCTCATCAACCTGAGTTTGGGATAACCTCAAACCCGTCTTAACGTCGGTTTGCCAACTACCTAACGTCAGTTCGGGTTAAGAGGGTTTTGGGGCATCGCGCGACGCGCGATGCCCCAAAACCCTTAATGTGCCGTACGCGACGCGCACGGCACATTAAGGGTTTGAGCTTATCCCGAACTCAGGTTACCTAAACCGTGCTGCCTGCAATGCGGGCAGCACGGTTTAGGTTTGTTTCACTCTGCGCTGCGGAGCTGCAACAACGCGATCGCACTCACTTCGTCCTAGCCCGAACTAGGGTTGATTACATCTGGATCGTGCCCTTGCAATAGTTATTTTGCGACGCTTGAAGCGCTGGTTTGACGTTTCAGTCATGCCCAGCGCTTCAGTTTTTGAGACTTCACGATGAGCCAAATGGCTCACTAGATGGCCCAAAGCGATAGCCTTTGCCGTAGACGGTGTGGATGAGTGCAGTCGTCTGAGGCGGATCGACTTTGCGACGCAGCAATCGAATTTGGGCCGCGAGGGCGTTGCTGCTAGGTTTTTCGCCGTCGCACCACACCTGTTGATAAATTTGGTCATGGCTGAGCAATTGATTGGGATGGCGCATGAAATAGGCCAGCAGTTGGGTTTCTTTCTCAGAAAGATCGAGGGTGCGATCGCCCCGGAACGCAAGCTGGTTCTCAATATCTAGCATCAAGTCTGCAACGCTGAGGCGAACAGAGGCAGAGGATGGCTCTAACGTAGGAGGGCGTCGCAGCAGAGCCCGCACTCGCGCCAATAGCTCTCGCAATTCAAAAGGCTTGACGATGTAATCATCGGCTCCAGCGTCCAACCCTTCCACGCGGTCATTTACGGTATCTTTGGCGGTCAGAAAGAGGACTGGAGTGCGATCGCCCCTCTGCCGAATATGGCGACAGATATCCAAACCAGATTGATAGGGCAGCATCCAGTCCAAGATTAATAGCTCGTAACCGCCCTGCTGTGCCAGGGTGCTACCCTCCTGTCCCGTATGGGCCACATCCACTTGGTACCCCTCACGCTGTAACACTAGGCTAAGCGGATCAGTCAACTCGACTTCATCATCAACCAGCAAAATCCGCATGCTTAGGGCACCAGCACGTTGAGGGCTCCAGGAATACAGGACACTTCAATTGGCGTCGTCCCAACCGGATCGCCATCGATCACGACCTTTTGAGGCGGATTCGTGGTGACCTTGATGCGTTCTACGTAGAGATGCACCACATTGGGCAGCTCACGCATTGCCGCTTCGGGCTGGTTGGGGTCGCGATTGGCCTTGACCATCGCTGAACCCAGCATTCCAAACATGGTCTGAATAGCCTGCAGCTTACTGTCTGCGCTAGCAATCGTGACATCAAGCTTGCCATCATCGCAGACGACTTCCCCTGCACCCTGCGCCAGGATTGAGGTGGGGGGCGCAGCGTTGGCAATGGTGATTGCACCTGCCTCTAACTGACGCACTTCACCATTCACCTCGATCTCTACGTCAAACAAGTTTTCTTCATTGAGCTGTTGCCAGCCAGCTAGCAGATAAGCCAGCGCGCCCCAACGATTCTTGAGTTCACGGGTGGCGCGTTCGACGGTCTCAGCCTCATAACCAATGGCGGCCAGCAGGGTAAACACCTGACCATTGCTGGTGGCCACATCAATGGTGCGCGTTTTGCCAGCCAAAATCACCTGGCAGGCGTCGCGAATGGGGGCGGGCAAGGGGGCGATCGCCGAAGGAATGCTGAGGGACGTGGCAAAGGCGTTGGCCGTGCCCCGAGCAATTACCCCCAAGGGCACCTGAGTCCCCGCCAGACAGCGGGCTACTTCAGAAACGGTGCCGTCGCCGCCCGATGCAATCACCACATCAGCCTGAGCCGCAACTGCCGCCTGCACCAAGGCGTCAATCTGCGTGGTGGCGTCAGTAATGTGGGTCTCTAAGTGCAGATGAGGACTCAGCTCTTGCTGAATCAGCACTAAGTCTTGTTCGCCGATGCCCCGACCCGCCACGGGGTTGAAGATGAGATGCGCCACACGCGATTGGGCTAAATGAGTGGCGATCGCTTCTGCCGTCGCCAAGTTGGTCGCCAATGCCACATTGTGGAGCGCACAAGCCCGGAGCAGAGGCTCCCCATCTAGCCCAGTCACAGCACTCGGATCGAGGAGTGCCACGACTAAGGTCACCTGCCCCGACACAACAGCCGCCGCCAGTTGGAGCGCTCCCCCCTGTTCAACAGAGGCCACCTGTTCCACTGAAAGCCCGAGTGCCTCACGCAACTGCTGCCCAATCTCCGCAGTGGCCAGCAGCCGATAGCGCATCAGCACGGGCTTGTGCTGGCGCACAAATCCCAGCAGGGTGTCAAATTGAGATGGATGGGCAAAGAGGGCGATCGCTGCGGACATAGTCAGCTTGAACCTAATAGAACCAGGGCTGTAGCGTTAAACCGAGCACAAGTCTCGGCAATGCTGGATATTCATCCTATTCTATGCAAGTGCTCTGCTGCTACTCTATCGGTACAAATGGGCAAGTTTAGCCCGTAAAGCCTAGGCCGCAAGGGGGATGAGCAGCCGGAGTCAAACAGTCTCAAAACCCTCCAGAGAGCGCTCTCTAGCGGTTATGTTGATTTTGTCTGATCAGGACATGCACTCATCTGGTCAGTTCGAGTCAATTCAGGCCAATCAACCTAGCCACACTATTTCACCAAATCTGGAAAGACCTGCTGCACGGCTGGATGCACAAGCTGCTGCTGCTGAACATTTAACCCCTTTGCCAGGGCGGCATCCATCTCCAATGCCCGAAGGCCGTGGTTGGCAAGCTTAGCTACATAGGGCAGGGTGCTGTTGTTGAGCGCCTGTGTTGCCGTCCAGGGAACAGCACCCGGCATATTGGGCACGCCGTAGTGCACCACATCAGAGACGGTGTAAGTGGGCTGACTGTGGGAGGTGGGCTTTAGCGTTTCGACACAGCCTCCTTGATCGACGGCGACATCCACAATCACCGAACCCGGACGCATGGTGTCTACCATTGCGGCAGAAACCAGCGTGGGAGCTTTGCGCCCAGGCACCAGCACTGCACCAATCACCAGATCGGCCTGGGCGATCGCCCCTTCAATCAGCACAGGACTGCTATAGAGCAACTCCACCCGCGAGCCAAACAGCGTTTCTAGATAAGACAGCCGCTCCACATTGATATCAAAAATTTGGACTTGGGCACCCAACCCCACCGCCATCTTGGCGGCTTCAGTTCCCACCACGCCACCCCCCAAAACCACCACCCGGCCTGGGCTGACCCCCGGTACGCCACCGAGCAAAACGCCGCGTCCACCCTGCTGCTTTTCTAAAAATCGTGCCCCAAACTGCACAGACAGCCGTCCTGCAATGATGCTCATGGGCGTCAGCAACGGCAGCGTGCGGTTTGGCAGCTCTACCGTTTCATAGGCGATCGCCGTAACCCCAGCCTGCATCAGCTGCTCGGTAAGCCCCCGCGCGGCTGCCAGATGCAGATAGGTAAACAGCAATTGCTCCTTCTGCATCAGAGGATATTCTGGCGGCAGCGGCTCTTTGACTTTTACCACCATGGGCTGGCTCCAGGCCGCTGCTGCTGTTGGCACAATGTGCGCGCCTACGGCTTCATACTCGGCATCAGTGAATCCTGACCCAGCCCCAGCCTGGGTTTCGACCGCAACAGTATGTCCGGCTTCTGTTAAGACACGCACGCTAGCAGGGCTCAGCCCAACCCGGAATTCCAGATCCTTAATTTCTTTTGGAACACCAATCTCCATATTTTTCCTCTTTGGTTAGCCCGGTAGCTCAGTGTGGCTTCATTCAAGTGTGAATGTGCGATCGCCCACAAACCCGAATCTGTCCTTCAATTCACACTCTAAATTAGCGTGAGTTCAATCGCGTTGTTGCAGCCCGCAGTATAAGGCTTCAACAACGCTAAACCGTGCTGCGCGCGACGCGTACAGCACGATGGCAGGGATTTACCGAACTGACGTCGCATTAGTGGATTAATAAGTCTTATGGCCTCCCCACACAGCTTGGGTTCCACAAGACCATTGATCCGAACCGATGCGCCACCGATGCGCCAGTTGCAAGGCAGTTGTAATATCAAATCCTTCTAGTTGCCCATAGCTGCGATTCATTCATAACCAGGCTTTCAGCTAATTTTATTGCGGTCGATCAACCGGATTTTATATAAGACAGTTGCAAGACATGCACAACTAAATGAGCCTATTGGCATTTCCAAAGATCTTGGGAGGCTCTTGAGTGTGGAACTGTGACCGCTAATCGGCCCTGACCCCCACTAGCACTGCGTTGAATCCAGTTGAGCTGCGTCTACCCTGGCATGCCTAACAGAAACCCAACACACAGGAGTAGCCCACTCCAAAAATGAAATGACACCGCTATGAACTTGCAGTTGCTGACGCGACTGGCCTGGGCGTGATAGGTAGACACATGACGACAAAGCTTGATGGCAGTGGGTGCACTGGCGATCGCCAGCAGCACACCCAACGGAAACCACCCAAACGCTACGCCCGCCAGCGTTAGCCCAAGCACACTACCGCACAGCCAAGGCAGAAGTTGGGCACTGCGGTGGGTGCCTAAACGCACAATGGGCGATCGCTTGCCCGCCGCCTGATCGTCTTCCACTTGATGAAAGTGCGAGCAAAACAAAATTAGGCTGGTGCTTACCCCGAGAATCAGCGAAGCCACGAGCGCCACTCCAGAGAAAGCCTGCGCCTGACTGTAGTAGGCGGCTTCAACCGCGAGCGGGCCAAAGGCAAAAAAGCACAGCACCTCGCCCAGCCCTCGGTAGCCCAGGCGAAAGGGCGGGCCTTGATAGAGATAACCAAGTACGCAGCACAGCCCAATCAACCCTAAGACCATCGGACTCTGCTGCCACAGGGCGATCGCCCCAATCCCCCCAATCCCCAGCGCCAAGCACAGGTTCCCCAGCCAAAAGATCAGCGGCTTATTGCCCGTCAAATTGACAAGGGAATGGCGCTTGTTGTGATCGATGCCGGTGTCTGCATCAAACACGTCATTGGTGAAGTTTTCCCAAGCCAAAATTAGAATGGCCGACAGCAGAAAGGTTATAAAAATGGAGAGCGAAAACTGTCGAGTTTGATATGCTGCGATCGCCGTACCCAGCGCAATGGGCATAATGGCAACGCTATACATGGGCGGCTTAATGGCTGCCATCCACAAGGTTTTAGACGGGGCTGCGGTAGGCGACGCATCCGGTTGGTTATAGGGGACTGGCTTGAGGGTCATGCTTTGTGGATGAACGGGCAGCAGTAGCAGCAATACAGGAGAGAGCGCAGTTGACCGACAGCTTCAGGATCGGGGCTAGCGCCTGCGTCTATCCAAATTCTAGGGCGCTTGGCGTCTTCCCCGATACGAGCCACAGCCGTGAAACTGTAAAGAGTTATTTAGTACACCCCCTCTAGCCCAGCTTTAGTCAAGGCGCAAACTGCCGACAACATAAGGGTTTTGCCATCTTAGATGCGCAGGATAGTCAGGGAGAGAGGAGCACGAGTTGGCCCAGTGCACGGCTGGCTTGCGCCCGCCAAGTGTGTTACCTGTAGTAGACAGGGCGATCGCTCTAATGGGTTGTATATTCAGGCTTTTGGGCGATCGCATCCGCGAATTAAGCGGCCCATGAGTGATTGCTTCAGCGGTGTCAATCCTGCGTTCCCCCCTCAGCTCTCTTTGTTTGATTCTCAACCCATGCCAGTTGCACCCGATTCTGCTCCCGTCCGTCAGGATTGCACTCCGCTGTTTCAATGGTTGGTGTCTCGTTTGCAGGGCGCAGCAGCAACCCAGGCAATCGGGCAGCGAGTGGCAGTCGCGTTAGAACTCGGCCCAGTCGATCCCCTCGCGGTGCTGCAGGCGATCGCCCCAGCAACCGCACCCCATTGGTATTTGGAACATCCTGCGGCACACATGGCGATCGCAGCATTTGGTGACGTAGAAACCTGCTGCGTGCCGGGGCGAGGAGGCCCGACGCGGTTTGCGGCAATTCAACGCTTTGCCACCGCGGCGGCTCCGTTGCTGCTCAGTCAGGGACGCTGTCCCGCACCGCGCGTGTTTTGCCGCTTTACCTTCTTTAATGAGGGCGATGGGGGCGAACGTGACGGCGGCTTTGCAGCGGCAGAGGCCGTGCTGCCCGCCTGGCAAATTATCCGTCAGGGAAACCAGGGCTGGGCGATCGCCACGGTGACGCTGCCCATACCCGCCCACCTACCCCGACTAACCGAGCAAATCTGGCAGCAATACTGCCGCATTCGGGCGATCGCACCCGGCATCGTGCGCCTACCGCATGGGCGATCGCCTGCTACTTGGCGCTGGGCGGATGTGAATGACTTTCGGGCTACGGTGGCCACAGCATTACCGGCTCTGCGCCATCACGGGCTAGAGAAATTAGTGCTGTCTCATGCAGTCGATGCCGAGTCGCCCTTTCCCTTTGACTGGCTACAATCGCTGGATAATCTGCGACAGATCCATCCCGACTGTTTTGTGTTTTCCACCCGCAATGGGCAAGGGCAAACCTTTCTAGGCGCTAGCCCAGAGCTGCTGCTGCGAGTGCGCAATCGACGGCTCATGACGGATGCGCTAGCGGGCTCGGCCCCTCGGGGTGCGTCACAGCAGGAGGATGCGACCCTGGGCGATCGCCTGCTCAACAGCGCCAAAGAACGTCACGAACACCAGCTAGTGGTGGATTTTTTGCGCGATCGCCTGCAACAGTTAAACATCACGCCAGAATCAGCAGCGCAGCCCCAACTGCTGAAACTGTCTAACATTCAGCACCTGCACACCCCCATCTGGGGCACCATTCCGGCGCACTGCCACCCGTTAGAGATTCTGGCTATGCTGCACCCCACGCCAGCGGTAGCAGGCATGCCCCGCGATCGCGCCTGTGCGCTAATTCGCCGCTATGAACCCTTCGGGCGATCGCTCTATGCGGCCCCTCTAGGCTGGGTCGACAGCGACGGCAACGCCGAGTTTATCGTAGGCATCCGCTCAGCACTGATCAACGGCTGCCATGCCCGGCTGTTTGCCGGAGCAGGCATCGTCGCTGGGTCAGACCCCGATCGAGAACTGGCAGAGGTCAAGCTAAAGCTGCAGGCCCTACTCAAAGCCTTGGTGTAGCGTGAATTCGGGATACGCTTAAATTTGTTTAACCCAAGCTGAGGGATGACGTTAGTTCAACAAAGTCCTGTACCCGGCTGCCCAGGTTGCGAGCAGTAGAGAGGCCAAATCCTACACATCGCCACGAATTTCTTCGACAATGCCGTCCTTCAAGACAATTTCGACCTGGAGCTTGCTCACGAAGTTATCGCCCTTTTCGAGCCGAAAAAAGCTTTCTATCTGGCCTTGGGGCACTTCTTGCCCATCGCTGAGCAACTGCACCTTTTGCAGCTCTTGCAAAATTTGGTTCTTGCGCTCTAGGATTTCCGTCTTCTTTTGGTTGAGCTGAAGCTGGATGTTGCTGATTTGCTGGGCGATCGCCGGATTCACAGCACCCGGCCCTTGTTTCTCCAACTCAGAAATCATCCGCTGCGCCTGGGGCTCTAGCTGCTGCAGTTGCCCATCCAACTGATTGATTTGGGCCTGAAGCTGCTGCTGAACATCTTCCTTCCAGCGAGGCGTGACAATCACTTTGATATTAATCGGGCGTTTGAGCAACAAATGGGGATTGGGAAGATCCATGCGATGACACTAAACTCAGCACAAAACAACGTTGCAGGACATGGGGCGTCAAACGAGAAACCCCACCACGTATGCTGGCTCAATCCCACCATTGACCCAAAGTTCGCTTGGTTTGAAGCCAACCGCTGAGTGAAACGCCTCGCATTTACTTAGCCCATTCCTATGGATGAAGTCTCTAGGGATGGAGTAACGAGAAGGCTATGGAAATCAGCCAAACATATCGTTGATCATACTGCCATAGTGATCCATCACAACGGGGCGTTTGACTTTTAGAGTTTGGGTCAACATGCCGTTTTCAATGCTAAAGGGCTCATCCAACAAGCGGAAGACCCCAATGCGCTCATCCGGGCGGTAGCCGGGGCGCTGCGTGACTTCGCGATTGAGCTCTTTGCGAAACAGGTCTTGCACCGCCTTGTGAGTCAAATCGGTGCGATCGCCCTCCACGGTTACCCCAGGCTGCGTTGTCGCCCACTGTTGCAGAGCCTCATGATTGGGCACAACCAGCGCTCCTAGAGTTTTCTGGTCTTGCCCCACTAGCATGATCTGGTCGATATACGGGCTGCGCATGCAGGCATTTTCGATGGGCAATGGCTCAATGTTTTCGCCACTGGTCAGCACAATCGTATCTTTGGCCCGGCCCGAAATAGTGAGATCGCCTTGGGGCGTCGTCCAACCCAGATCGCCCGTATCAAACCAGCCCTCTGCATCAATGGCCTTGTGGGTTGCTTCTGGATTTTTGTAGTAGCCCTGCATCACCTGCCGTCCCCGAATCAAGATCAGCCCCTGTTGGCCAACAGGCAAATCTTTTCGAGTTTCTGGATCCACAATGCGGGTTTCGGTATGGGGCAGCGGCTGCCCATCGGCTCCGCGCAGGTTGCGCTGGGGGCGTCGCACATGGGTAATGGGGGCTGTTTCCGTCAATCCATAGCCGCTGAGAATGGTGATATTGACGATTTCATAAAAGTCTTCCAAATGCTCAGCAATGGAGCCGCCACCGCTCACCACAAATTTGAGTTGCCCACCCAAGCCATCCCGAACTTTTTGGTAGACCAGTTTGTTACCCAGAGCATGCAGCGGGGCAAGGACTGCCATCTGAATTGCCGCTTCAACCCGATTAAAGGGCGAAGGCGTCAAGTTATCAATACTAAGCCCCTGCACCGTGCGGCGCGCTTTAACAAAGCGATCGCTCTTCTCCAAAAAGAATTTCACCAGCTTTTGCTTGTTCGCAGGCTGATCCCGAAATTGCTTCTGAATGCCTTCATAGATCGAGTCCCACAGGCGAGGCACGCCCACCATATAGTTGGGCTGATAATCTTTAATGTCTTTTTTGACAAAGCGAATGTTGGTATAGGTTTGCGAGCAGCCATTGGCAAAAACGAAGTACTCAAAGCTGCGTTCATAGCAGTGCCAAATGGGGAGAATGCTGAGGACGCGATCGCCCGGCTTGAGATCTACCACTGTACTCGCCCCCGCAACCTGCGCCAGCAAGTTGGCCTGAGTGAGCATCACGCCCTTGGGCTGACCAGAGGTTCCCGAGGTATACATCAGCGTTGCTAACGCGTCGCGTGCGATTGCGACGGGCTGGAAGGGCTGACCACTGCCCAGCTGCATCAACTGAGTAAAGTTGAGGATTTTGATGCCTGGCACCTCTGGGGGTGCTTCGTCTGACAGCAGCACCACGAGGGATACGGGCAGCGGTTCACCCGTCAACAGCTTGTTCAGCGTGTCCACATCCTGCACCACCATCGCCACGCTATCACTATGGCTGAGGATATAGCGCAGTTCATCGGGGGCAGCCTGAGAGCCCCGTACCGCATCCACGCCGCCCACCGCCATAATGCCTTGGTCGGCGATCATCCAGCGAGGCTGGTTGTCGGAGAACAGCGCAATGTGCTGTCCCGGCTGAATGCCTAACGCCTGCAAGCCACTGGCAAATTGCTGAATCTGTTGATGCAGCTCGCCAAAGGTTAGCTTGACCGCGGGTTCAGCATGGGGATCGTGCAGTGCCAGCACCGAGCTAAATCGCTGTGCGGCGATCGCCCACATTTCGGGAATAGACTGCACCTGCTCGTAATACTTGGGATTATCTTTTAGTGCGATCGCCGCAGAAGTCGTAGCCACAGCCCTCACCTCACCCGTATAGTGCCTGTTTGTTTAGGGATAGTCCCGCCTAAGGCCATTAAATAATGCCGCGAACAAAAACCCCAACCCGTCGATACATCAATTCATACCATCAGCTCACTCCATAGGAGGAAGCAATTTAAAACAGTATCCTTGATATCCAAACTCTATCGCTAGCTTAGAATTGAGAGCGCTAGAATGTGAGTTGGCACAGCTCAGAAATTCACCTGGCACAGTGCCAATCAAAAATCCTTAGCAAACATAGAATAAGGCTGTAGAAGCTATGCCCAAAGCGACTTGGAATGGTGCAGTACTAGCCGAAAGCGAGCAGTGCGTCGTAGTTGAAGGCAATCAGTACTTTCCGATGGACTCAATTCATACGGAGTATTTTCAGCCCAGTACAACTCACACCACCTGCCCTTGGAAAGGCACCGCCAGCTATTACAACGTGGTTGTGGATGGAAAGGTCAACACCGATGCCGCCTGGTACTACCCCCAAGCCAAAGATGCGGCCAAGCAGATTGAAGGCCATGTCGCGTTTTGGCGCGGGGTCACGGTAGACGCCTAGGGGCTGTCATCAATTAGCCGTTGGTGGCTCAAAAATCAATAGTCACAGCCCTTAGCCTGTTTTTGAGTCGGGTGTGGCAATGCCCATAGCACAAGGCTTTTAGTCGGAATTGATGACACGCCCTAGCGGCCTATCGTAGCGATCGCCCAGTTCAGCCACACTTGAGAACCTGTGCAACAGACGAAATCTCTTCGCATTTGGGCACACTGACTCAGAGATGTCCATCATTCCATTGGGCCAATTAAGCCACGGATTTACCTGGCTGAGATAGGATAGTTGTTGCTGGTTGGGCGATCGCTCTATCGTTATCTCCCGTGTCGATGCGTCTCCTCATTTCCGTCCTGCACTGGTTCTACGTCATTCATGCAAGTCGATAGTCCTCCTGTGGGGTCTAGCCCACTCATCTTAGATACATTGCCCGATATTTCTGGCATTGGCGATTCCTGTCCCAAACGGGCGCGGGTGCAGCTTGACATGCTAATGCTCGCCGTCGAAGCGCTAGATCTAGATGGCTCTGAAACCCTGCTCAAAACGGCAAAAGAGTTGGGCTTACAAGACATTGTGAAAGGACGCGTTAGCCTATGGCGCATGCGCTGCGCCAATCCCCTTCGCCGCTACGGCAGCCAACGTCGCGAGCTCTCTCAAGATGAGGCCAAGGCGCTGACGCTGCTGGTCTGCAATTTGGCGCGTCGGCTAACCGCGCTCATTCGCCAACTGCTGCTGACGTATCAGCAATTGAGCGATCGCCAACTGCCCGTTGAATCCTCCTACCGCTTGGCGGAATATTTAGAGCGATTTCGAGCCCATTTCCGCTCACGCATGAACCCCAAGCGTGCTGCTGTGATGGAATACGCTGACGACGATAAGCTCAACAGCCTAGCGCTTAATCTGCTCAATCAGCTGCTGTTTTGCACCGGCGTGTCGGGGTCGCAGCGCCTGTGGTTTAGCCTGTTCGACGGAGATGTGGCATGACTCTTCAGCGTGAATACTCCCTACCCAACTGCAAGCTAGTGGTCGCAGGGCTAGCAGAAGAAAAGCAGTCGCCCGTCACCTCATCGATGGCGAATACAGGGCGTCCGCCCCTGTCTATTGTGACGCAGGTCGAGTGCCATCTGGCCGGGATGGAATCCCCCATCATCGGCGGCAGAGAACTGCTGGAAAATCTGTCCAACACGGTCAGCCAATATGCCCAGGAAATCTTAAGCGGCATCCCCCATACCCAACCCGGAAGCGCCTCGGGGGCAAATGCTACATCCGTGAAGATAGAACGGCTGACGGCTGACAAGCACCGGCTGACGGTGATGCCCACCGCCGCTAATGGCAATGGATCGCAACCCTCGGAGGCCAGTGCACAACCGATTCAGGTTGACTTGCCTACGGTGTATCTGTTTGATTTGGTAGAAGCAGTCGATCAGTTTTTGACCGATCGCCAAACCCTGCCAAGCCTGACCCTTAACCCCACGTCGGTGTCGCGTCGCTATGCCCGCACCCATGAACCGATGAGCAAGCGGGCGGTGCCTGCAGCCGTCGGATTCATTGGGCTAGTTGCAGCCGGTGCAGCGTTATTCTTCCTGCCTGTGCCGGAGCCCCGCCCCGAGCCAGCCGCAGAAAACGCCACGCCTGACTCGGTGCCTGACTCGGTGCAACCCACCACCCCGCCTGCCGCTCCTCCCGTAGACGGTGACTCGTCTGATGCAGGAGATGGGGCAGGGGCAGTCCAATCCGGAGCGATCGCCCCAACAGGTTCCACAGATTCTGCGGATGCTGCTGGCGACTCATCTGACGACTCAACGAATAATTCTGACGCAATCGAGACGACGACGGGTACGGCTGCGATTCCGCTGGATCAGCTGCTCGATTCGGCCCCACCCATCACCGACTTAGATCAGCTCAATCAGCTCAAGTTCGACCTGCGAGACCAACTGTCAGACGCGTGGGATCGAGGAAACATCTCCTATGATGAAAGTCTCGTGTATCGGGTGGCCGTAGCGGGCGATGGCGACATTCTAGGCTTCCGGTATAGCAATGACGCCGCACTCACCTATGCAAACGAGACGCCTCTGCCCGACCTGCGCTATACCCCAGCCGGCAGCCCTCCGCCCGAGTCAATTGCAGAGTTTCGGGTGGTATTTACCCCGAGCGGCGTGATTGAAGTGAGCCCCTGGCATGGGATACCGACTGAGTAGGTCAACCCTTCGTTTGGGGTTTGGTTCTCTATCCGGTACGCTGCCAGAGCGGGGCTGCAGCGCTGTTGTGCTGCAGCCGTGTGTGATTAAGAAATTGCCCCAATCCCCAAAGCCGCTCCTTGCAGAAGTCACGCGCTTTATCCTCCGTGCGCAATGGATCGAACCGAGCCGCCCGATTTGTTAGAAACGATGCTATGGAAACCAGAACACAGCTATGTTTTGGGCGATCGCCATCTAACTCGACTGCTGCAATCAGCGGCCCAATTGGGGTATGCGGTCTCAGGCGATCGCCTCGCCGCCGCACTGCATAACGCCAGCCAGCAGTTTTTGCCCCATCCCCAGCGGGTGCACCTAGTGGTCAGCCCAGACGGAACGCCGACTGTGACAGCGCAACCCCTCACGCCGCTGCCCCAGCCCTATCGCATTCCCTTGGCAATCGCCCCCGTTGAGTCTAGCAATCCCTGGCTATACCACAAGACCACCCAGCGCGATGTCTATGCTCGGGCGATCGCCGCCACACCCCACTACAGCGACGTCCTACTGTGGAACGAGCGTGGCGAGGTCACAGAATCCTGCATTGCTAACCTAGTCGTACAAATCGAGGGCCGATTTTGGACACCGCCCGTGTCCTGCGGGCTGCTGCCCGGCATCTATCGCCAGTGGCTATTAGAACAAGGCACCCTACATCCGCACGTGCTTGCAGTAGAACAGCTAGCTCACGCTCAGGGTCTATGGCTCGTCAACTCCGTGCGTGCGATGTGGCCGATTGAATTGGTTGGCCTGTAGTATGGCCGTCGCCGCCTCAGCAGGGAGCGGCTTGCCAAACCAAAAGCCCTGCATTTCTTCGCATCCCAGCGATGTCAGAAACTCTTTTTGAGCTGACGTTTCAACTCCTTCGGCCACTACGCTCAGATGCAGCCCTTGCCCCAGCGTAATAATGGCCGTGATGATGGCAATATCCGCAGAGTCAGTGGTGAAATCTTGCACGAAAGACCGATCGATCTTAAGGGTATGAAGCGGGAACCGTTTTAGATAATTGAGCGACGAATAGCCCGTACCAAAGTCATCCATAGCAATGCTCACCCCCATCGCCCGCAGAGCATGCAGAGTCTGGGTCGTAAACTCCACATCATTCATCACAGCCGTTTCAGTAATTTCTAGCTCTAAACACTCTGGGGTCAGCCCGGTTTGAGACAAAATTTGCGCCACTCGCTCAGCCAAGTTGGGCTGCTGAAACTGTCGGGCAGATAGGTTGACTGCAATGCGACTGGGGGCACAACCGAGGGTTTGCCAGCGGCGATGCTGCATACAGGCCGTTCGCAACACCCATTCACCAATGGGCAGAATCAGGCCATTCTCTTCGGCCAGAGCGATGAACTTATAGGGCGGCACCAAGCCAAACTGGGGATGCTGCCAGCGGATCAGCGCTTCCATCTGAGTGATGGCTCCCGTGTTTAGGTTGAACTGAGGCTGATAGTGCAGCACCAGTTCATCGCGCCGCAGCGCTTGGTGCAGGTTGCTGTCTAGGGTCAAGCGTTCCGAGGCCTGCTGGTTTAACAAGTCAGTAAAAAACTGATAGTTATTTCTCCCCTGATCTTTGGCTCGGTAGAGCGCCGTGTCCGCGTTTTTTAGCAGCGCTTGGGCGTCGCTGCCGCTGTTGGGATAAATGGCAATGCCAATGCTACAGCTCACATGCAGATCGTGGTCCTCTAATCGGAAAGACGGCAGCAGCGATTCAGCAATGCGCTGGGCCACTCGCGCGGCATCCTCAGGGTGCTTGAGGGTAGGCAGCAGCAGCGTGAACTCATCCCCGCCCCAGCGAGCAATCGTGTCTTCTACTCGCAGGCACTGGGTCATGCGCTGAGTGGCCTGCCGCAGCAGCTCGTCGCCGACGGCATGGCCCAGCGTATCGTTGATAGTTTTGAAATGATCGAGATCGAGAAACAACACCGCAAACATATCTTCGGTGCGCTCGGCTTGGGCTAGGGTTTGGCTAAGGCAACGACTGAACAGGTGACGGTTGGGCAGCCCCGTTAAAGAGTCGTGGAACGCCTGGTGGCGCATTTTTTCCTCAGTATGTTGGCGTTTAATGGCGCTGCCAATGCTAGCGGCGATCGCCACTAGAATAGACCCTTCACTGGCCGACCAAAACCGCTCTGTGCGGCAGTCATCAAACCCAACATAGCCCCATAGAGCGCCTTCTACAAAAATGGGCATCATCAGAATCGAGAGAATATCATCGCGCTGCAGCAGGTCGCGTTCCGCCTGGGGGAACTCGCGCACAATGCCACTGACAGAGGCACCCTCTTGAAAGGCCGTCAGCCATCGCTCTAGCCCAAACTCGCGATAGGACTGATTGCGCCAGTGGGGTTGGGTCTTGGTCGGTCTAACTAACTCACGCACCCATTCATACTGCATCGTCGAGGCCAGCTCCTGGGTTTCAGGATGGGCATGGTTGCGACAGACATACACTCGGTCTACTTGGGCGGTTTTCCCCAAGGTCCACAGCACTTGGGGAATGGCCGTGTCTAGGTTGGGATTGGTAAGGAGGTGGTTGGTGGCATTGGCGACGCCCTGCAACAGGTTGTCGCGCTTCAGCAACTCGGCCTCGTCTAGCTTGCGGCGGGTAATGTCTTCAACAGTGCCCTCGTAGCCAATGAGCTGGCCTTCGTCGTCATACAGGGCGCGGGCACATTCCGAAATCCAGATGGTGCTACCGTCTTTGCGGTATACCTCGGATTCAAACCCGAGCACCGCGCCATCTCGACTCATGCGGTAGACAAATTCATCTCGCCGGAGTGAATCCACATAGAGCTGCTCCCGAATGCTGGTGAGTTGCTGGATCAGGTCTTTGGGTGAGTCATAGCCATAAATGCGTGCCAGCATCGGGTTCACAATCAGGTAACGCCCATCCACTGTGCTCTGAAAAATGCCTTCTACCGCATTCTCAAAGATGCCCCGATAGCGGGCTTCTGCCTTTTGCAGTGCTTCTTCAGCTCGCTTTTGCTCAATGGCGATCGCCGCCAGTTGAGTCACCATATCCATCACCTGCATATCTTGGTTGGTGGGAATGCCGGGGTGCAGACGGTACATTGCAAAGCTGCCCAGCACTCGACCCTGCGATGACAGAATCGGCATAGACCAACAGGCTCGCAGGCCGTGACGTAAGGCTAGGTCACGATACTCTTGCCAGAGGGTATCGGTCGCAATGTCTGCCACAATCACGGTCTCGGCCCGATACATGGCGGTGCCACACGAGCCGGTCTTGGGACCAATTGCCAGCCCATCCAGCGCCTGGCAGTAGTCCATCGGCAGGTTAGGAGACGCGCCATGACGAAGGTGGGTGCCATTGGCGTCTAACAGCAACAGTGACCCGATCACACCGGGCTGGCTCTGTTCTTCGGCAATTTGCACCAGTAGATTTAAAGTTTCAGGCAGGGGGCGATCGCGCGCCACCATTTCTAACACCAATCGCTGTCGCGCCAGCATCGAGTCCGTTTGCTTGCGCTC
Organism: Kaiparowitsia implicata GSE-PSE-MK54-09C; assembly: GCA_019359435.1. Classification (GTDB taxonomy): domain Bacteria; phylum Cyanobacteriota; class Cyanobacteriia; order Elainellales; family Elainellaceae; genus Kaiparowitsia; species Kaiparowitsia implicata. The sequence continues at coordinate 227,366 of JAHHHI010000055.1, read as the reverse complement.
AGTGATGTCGCGTGAGGTCACCACGATTTCGAGCTGGGTTGGGCAATCGGGCGAGAACACGGCCTTACCCCGAGTTTCTAGCCAGATATACTGCCCATCCTGACGACGAATGCGGTAGCTGTAGGGCGACACCTCAACCCCCGGTTGCAGCACAATGGTGCTGAGAACCCGACGCATGTTTTCCCGATCTTCTGGGTGGATGAAGTCATCGTGGCAGCGCCCCACTAGTTCATCAGGAGCATAGCCCAGTAGGGCGATCGCCGCTGGCGAGGCATACAGACATTCCCCCGCCGGGGTAAACCGCGAGATCAAATCCGTGGAATAGTCAGCCAACAAGCGATGACGAAACTCACTCTGCTGCAGCGCTGCTGTCGCCAGCCGTCGCTCTAGGGCAATAGAGATAGCCGTGCCCGCAGCCCGCAGCAGCCCTACCTCCAGCGGCTGCCACGGGGTTGCCGCCACACAGTTGTCAAACCCAATAAATCCATAAAAGGCATCATTCACCAGCAGTGGCAACAACAGCACCGACTGTATCCCCTGAGGCCCAAAGATCTCCTGCTCGGTCTGGCTATACTCAGTCGCAATGCGGCTATAGGTTCCGCCTGACGCTAGAGTTGCAACCACCGCAGCATCAAGATTGGCATAGGGAATACCCTGCAGCAGCGGCGAGTTAAAGTAGGGCTGAATCCCCTCTGCACACCATTCATAGCGCTGGTTTACAACTATCTGTCCAGTCTCATCCTGACTGTTTTCAAACACATAGACCCGACTGGCGTTGGACACCTTCCCCAGCATTTTCAAAATATGAGGGTAAAGGTGATCAATCGGATCAGCCGAGAGTAACACTTGCTGCAACTCCACCAGTGCTCCTAGATAAGCCTCACGCAGCTCTAGAGCTTCTTCTGCTCGCTTACGCTCGGTGATGTCTTCTGAGGTGCCCAGCACCCCAATCACCCGCCCCTCTGCATCGTGAATCGGAACTTTGCAGATGTCTTGCCAGATGGTGTCGCCATTCGCCAACGGTTTTTCTCGCAAGACATGCAGAATGGGCTGCGTGGTTGCCAGCACTGAGCGATCGCTCGTTTGGTAAATCTCAGCCAGATTTGCAGGCCATAGCTCAAAATCCGTTTTTCCTTTGATCTGACAGGTGCTCGACAGGCCAGCACTGTCGGCAAACATCTGATTGGCCCCTTGGTACACCAGATCTTTGTCTTTCCAGAAAATATATTGCGGTAGATTGTCCAGAATTAATTGCAGAAACGCCTCTTTCTCTTGCAGTACACGCTCTGCCCGTTGGCGCTCGGTGGTATTGCGCACGGTCATAATAAACGCCTCGCTGCCACAAGCACCGACCCGCGCTTCAAAGCACTTAAGCTGACCGTTCAACTGCATCTGATAGTTAATCGTCTGTCCGGCTCCCGTCTGAACGACGCGGTGCAGGGCCTCTTGCACGAGTTGCGTCAGGTCGTCTGGCAATACCTCGTCATAGCGCCGCCCTATGAGTTCAGGCGCTGGTCTCGGCAAGTCTTCAGTCTGCTCAGCCTGCACATGGAGATAGGTGCCGTCTTGATGAATGAGAAACAACAGCTCAGGAATGGACTTGAGAATGTCGCGGTTGCGGGTTTCACTCTGGCACAGCGCTTCTTCTGCTCGCTTGCGCTCGGTAATATCTTGCACCATGCCAAAGGCCACAACGGACTGATCCGCTAACCTGCGGATGGCAGAGACCGTAAGCTGCCCCCACATCGTATGCCCCTGCTTGTGGATGTAGCGCTTCTCAATTTGATACGAGTCTAGGCGACTCGCCAATAGTGCCTTATACTCAGCCAGATCTAGATCCAGATCGTCAGGGTACGTAACGGATTGAAAGTTACGCTGTTTAAGCTCATCACTGGAATACCCCAGCATGGCGCAAAAGGCGGGGTTAGATTCGGTATAGGTTCCGTCGTTGGTGGTGAAGGCAATGCCAATAGACGTGGTTTGAAACAGGGTACGAAAGCGGGCTTCACTGGTTTGCAGGGCTTGTTCAACCCGCTTGCGTTCGGTGATATCGGTAATAAACCCTTCGAGCGCTTGCACCTCGCCAACCTCGTTATAAACACCGTAGCCCTTTTCCCACAGCCATTTTTCTTCCCCTTGCTTGGTACAAATGCGGTATTCGGTGACGTAGGCTTTGCGCTGGGCTACCGCATGGGCGATCGCCCCCAGCACGCGCGGCAGGTCATCAGCCTGGGTGATGTCATTAAAGGTTTGGGCACAGCCAGCGCCCACCAGTTCATCGCTGTGATACCCCGTTAGGCTGTAGCATCCCTGGCTCAGGTAGCGCATCGACCAATTCGGCGAGTTGTCGGTAATGAAGACAATCCCCGGTAGCGAGTCCATCAGCTCTGCCAGTCGGGTTTGGTGTTGCCGCAGTGCTGCCTGCGACTGCTTGAGCTGCAATAACAGCGCCAACTGAGGGGCGATCGCTCTCAACGCCTCCATCCACTGCTGTATCGCAAGGGCCGGAGGAGCCAGACTAAACAGCAGCAGCGCCAATACAGGCGACGGCTGCGGCCCTGGAGCATAGAGCGGTAGCACCATTAAGCCCGCCAAGTTTAGTGCCTGAAAGTCCACAGACGTTAGGTCAGAGGCTAGTTCTGGCTCAACTTTATCCCCAACAGGCATGATCCACTGGGGGGATTGCTGCTGCCACAGATGACCAAGCAGCCCCTGATTGCAGGGCAGTGTGGTGCCCACGCAAGCATTGAGGATGGATGGAGCGATCGCCCCCGCAGGTGTCCCCTCCTCCAGAAACTTATTCCCATCAAAATGGGAGGAGGTCTGATCCCTGGGCGCACAGGCGGCATCGAAGCTTGCGTCAGCCGTAACCTTATGCACCGCAGCACAGAAAACTTGAGTAGCATCCTCAACACTGGGCAGCCAGGCTTGCCCGAGTTCCCAACCCGTCAACTGGCAGAGTTCACTGAGCCAACCAGCCAACGCTTCGTTAACATTACCTTCAATATTCAGCGTCCCAATCAGGCGCTGCAGTGTTTCTATATTGCCTGCATTCGCTGCACTGCAGGCAATATCAGTGCCATCGCTTGGGGATAGAGCAGCCTTAATAGCTGAGCAGGAACGATTCAGGAACATACTGTGTTGAGGAAAACGGTCAGCCATTATGTCAGCCATTCAAGTAAACCAGCCAAGCCCAACTGTATCTGCTCGTATCCAGCAACCCTTGCGATAGAAACTCTTGCAGTAGACACGAATAACTTTCACTAGCGATGGATTAAGCGGACGAAGCTGCACTGGGGTTGCAATATCCGATCGAATTGGGTTCGCTTCACAACATCGGTTCAATCCAGTCAATCCAGTCTTCGATCCGGCTCTTTTCCCTCTGCTTAATCCTTATAGAATCAGCTCCTAGACAAATCGTGGCCGCCCCACACCACTTGCATCATTCAACTCCACTATTCAACCGCTCGAGGCTCTGTAAAATCGCCTACGGATCTGATAGATTCAAGCAGTCTTGAATGCACGCGTCCCGCAGCCATTTGTGTGCGATCGCCCCCAATCAGTCGTTACCATACAGGCTAGTTGATGGAATCAATGCACCTCTAAGCAGAGAGTCAGCCCCCACCCGCACCCCTGCACGTCCTGCTCCATACCTGATGATTAGGTGATCCTAAACAACTGTATGCATTCATGCCCGATTCCTCCAACCATTCGTCCTGTGATTGATTGCAGCGGGAACAGACGTGAGAGCATGCACCTGACAACCCTGCCAACAGTAGGAGTTAGGAGAAGAATTAATGCTCCTACCCGCAGAGGCCCCCTGCCCGCCCTGCGGAGTCGCAGATCACGCTCCCTTGATCTTGAGGGTTCTCTAGACTGCCGTATATACGGAGCCCACGGCCTGCTGGACTATTAGCAAGCAGACTAAACAGTACACGCGCGGGTCTAACTCAATTTATTATTCCCGAATTTATAAATTTAAGCTCAGCCGTAGACCTGATCAGCCATGAGATACAAGCTTTTCTTACCGCGATATTAAACAAATTTTGGCAGCGAAAGCTCAACGTTTATCGAAGCCGTTAAATGAATCGAGCAACTATTGCCCGATAGAGATATTCCCTAAACTCGCAGCAGATTTATGTATTAATCAATACTTGAAACTTCAGAAATACTCAATTTTTATTACTGCTCAGGGCTTAACGCTAAGCCATGGGCAGTGATAGTCAGGTCATCGTTGAGAACACTGGCAAGATAACGCCAGCTCATTACACTCGATTGACCGAGCCAAGGTAAAGTTCTAAAACTGGAGAGAACACTTCATAAATCAGCGTAATGGGCCGACCATGATGCCAGAACAAGTAATGTCGTCCCCAGAACGGGCCGGGCTGATCGAAAGCACTCTCTAGGGTTGCGTTTTTGCCGTAGTGAACGCCCTGAACATCGCGGTAGAGTTCGGTTCGCAGGCGAGTTAGGTTCAACCAGATGGGAAGCGCTCGATTTTGCAGATAATCATCCACATGGCTGGCTTCCCACCAAGACGTAGCGTAGGCGAGACGCTGTCCAGAAGCGGTACGTAGCCATACTTGCCGTCGCAGCCGTGGCCCAGGCACCACCTGCAATTGCTCGGGCGCGCTGTCGGTGTCCATTCCAATTAGAGCCATGTCGATCACATCAACCTCCGTGGCCTCTCCGGTGAGAAGCTGCAGGTGCCGCGTGGGAGAACCATCGCCCAATAACAGCATTTGCCAGGCTGGGGCGAGCTGGTCATGGGGCAAACCTCGCTGCACCACGTCGTCACTGCCCTGCCAGAGCGGATCGAGGGCATACCAGTCGCGGGCTTTATTAAAGGACTCGGAGCTAGAGATAGCAGAAGCCAAGGGCGTTACAATTCTTTACTGCGTCTACTTAGCATCATAGTATGGCACTACAGCTTATGGACGAATGGTGGCGATCGCCCATGACTCGCCCATGACTCGCCCATGACTCTGACAACAACTGCCTGATCAGGCTGTCTTCCGCATCTGCAACCCTTAAAAACGGTCTGGGCCTTGAGTCCCAACCACATGTTCTGTAGGTCTGCCGACCATCTGAGATCGTGTACGACGCACGTCAGCACCAGAAGTCCGTCCCAGAAAAAATATCAGGATAATAATCCTAAAAACTGACTTCAAAAAAAATGACCTTAAAAGCTAAGGGTGATGCAGGCTAAGCCTGTATCACCCTTAGCTTTTACAGATTGCAAGACTACCAAATGGTTGAGTTGGCAGCTCAGTCAGCATAATGCGGATGGCGAGACTCGAACTCGCAAGGCAAAGCCACACGCCCCTCAAACGTGCGCGTATACCAATTCCGCCACATCCGCGCAGGAAACATGAAACAAACTAAAGAGGGAAGTCAAGTTGTTTCAAGCTCTAAGCATAAACTAAATACCGGCGATCGCCAACCCGTTTCCACTTTGCAACTAATTTGAGGAATGGGTTGGCAAAGTGCCAAACTGTTCGTTATGATAGGAAATGCAACGCGGGGTAGAGCAGTCTGGTAGCTCGTCGGGCTCATAACCCGAAGGTCAGTGGTTCAAATCCGCTCCCCGCCACCAAAATTGGTTCACCCAAGCCCTGCCAGGTTTCTGGCAGGGCTTTTGCTTTTGTATCTTTGTTTTTTCCTTTGCTTTTTTTGATATGGCTGGGTTTTGGCAATGTACAAGATGCGGCATTGCCAAAATCTAGAGAGCACCTGAGCGTATCCGGCTTTCCCATTAAAGCTTGGGTAAGGCTTGGGGAGGATTTGTGGAGAATCAGTTTAATCAGTTCAACTATCTAGCGATCGCACGATCACAGGGTTACGTTCGGTTTATCCCCCTAGGGGATGGGGCGATCGCCCGATAGAATTAAGCAAGGTGCAGGGTTAGGTGCGGGCACGAAGCAGCGGTCGGTAGCCGTAAGGATTGACATCATCATGAACAGCATTGGGATGAAGCAGCCGATTTTGGTCGGGGGGTTGGGCATCACAGCAGGTGCGCTGGTTTTAAACTGGCTGACTCCCGGTGTGGTGCACAGTGGCGAAGCTGTGACCTTGGGCATGCTGGCACTGAGCGGCGTGTGGTGGCTCAAGCAGCGCCAGCGATTGCCCCTAGATTTATCAACAGAACACGCGCCGTTAGATCGACCGAAGGTAGAGCAGGCGATCGCCCATCTCGATACGCTGATTCAGCAATTGCAGCAAGAATTGCCAACCGTTGACGGCTTGGTGCAAGATAATGGGGCGATCGCCCGACTCAAGGCCACTCAGCACCAGCTAACGCAGGAACTCGACCGCCCCGCCCTCAACCTGACCCTGCTGGGCCACCCCTCTACGGGCAAATCGACCCTAGCTCAAGAGCTTACGACCCGCTGGCTGCCAACCCTCAATGCAGCGGTGACGGTGGCAGAGGCCTCTATTCCTGAGTCGATGTCTGCTCTAGCGGCGGCAGACATCGTGGTGTGGCTAACCAATGGTGATTTGACAGACAGTGAGCTGCAACCCTTACGGCAGTTGGTCGGGCGCAAGCACCGGGTCATCGTTGCGTTAAATAAGCAAGATCACTTTCTGCCTGAGGAGCGATCGCTCGTGCTCAGCCAAATTCGAGAGCGGGTGATGGGGCTACTGCCCGTACGGGATGTGGTGGCGATCGCCGCTGCCCCTATCCCCCTTAAAGTGCGGCAGCACCAACCCGACGGCACAGTACAGGAACGATGGGACCAGCCAGATCCCGATGTGGCATCGCTGACCCAAATGCTGACGCCAATGGTGACCACGGACGCGCAGACGCTTATTCTCACTACCGTGATGCGGCAGGTGCAGGATGCAACGACCGCAGTCTATGACGATCTCAATCAGATTCGGCGCGATCGCGCCCTGCCCATTATTGAAAAAGCTCAGTGGATTGCAGCGGCAGCCGCCTTTGCCAATCCTATGGCTAGCCTAGATTTGGTGGCAACAGCGGCCATTAACATTCAGATGGTGTCTGACCTCGGAGCCCTCTATCACCAGCGCATCAGCCTAGATCATGCCGGGGCGATCGCCGGAGACATGGCAGAGATCATGATCAAGCTGGGGCTAGTAGAGTTGTCGAGTCAGGCGATCGCCCCAGTGCTCAAGAGCCATGCGCTGACCTATATGGCAGGCGGTGCCCTTCAGGGTCTCAGCGCTGCCTATCTGACGCGCGTAGCGGGCCTAAGCTTAGTAGAGTATTTCCAAGAGCAGCGCCAAATGCAGGGCACCACCGCTAATGCACCCCTCAGCCTAGAGCGACTGAGCCAAACCGTGAAGGCAGTTTTCACGGCAAACCAGCGTGTAGACTTTATCAAATCCCTGGTCAACCAAGGGCTTCAACGCTTATCTCCTGCTGCACAGCCTGCGCCTGTAGCCCTGCACCAGAGCGAACACCACGCGTAGTGCGACGCGGGCAGCACAGTTGTTTTGGGCATTTGCCGCTCTGACATTGGCGATCGCCACGACTCATCAAAACAGCGAGGCCTCTGCATAACGTAGAGACCTTGCTTGTTTGGATTGCTGAATTGAAATGCGCCTCACACAAATCCATCACAGCCTATCGTCAAGTTCGCGGTAATCGCGGCGCGATCGCCGGGGTTGGGGCGATCGCCCTGGGCCTCGCGGTAGATCTTGAGCGCGGGGCGCACTGCGGGAGCGCTGGGGCGATTGGGAACGAGGGGATTGAGGGCGGGATGATTGAGGACGAGGTTGAGGGCGGCGAATATCTTGGTTCAACCGCTTACTCACATTTTCAAACGCATCTCGCTGCACATACGGATAATCACTCACCCACAGCGCATAATCAGGCAGAAAAATATCTGCAACCTCGCCCACACGGCTCAGATCAGGACGATTGGAAACCACCAGCGCTTCCGCAACATCCCCTGGCAAAATGACGCGATGATCGCGCTTGAGCGGCACCTGCAAGCGTGTCACAAAGCCGCTATCATCCCCCACTTCTAGATTCAGCCGCCGTTCGCGGTTCTCAATCACCACCAGTTCCCCGCGCTTGTTGACGGTTTCTTCGGTACCAATCAACTCCTCTGACGGAAACACCTCCAGCACTCGACCCTGCCAAAAGCCTGCATACTGATAGCGCCGCAGCTTTGCATTCTTTAAGCCAGCCCAATAGACCGGGCTCCACAGCCAATACAAACCCGCCACAATCCCAAACAAAAAATCAATAATTTCAAACCCAGGCGGCAACAGCCATTGTAGGGCGATCGCAATCAAAATCCCCACCACCGACATCAGCAACCGCCGCAAAAAATCCTTGGGTTGCCCCCAAGTGTAGCGATACTGATCGCTCGTAGCCATACGGGGAATCAGGTCTTCAAAAGTTTGGCGAGTGATGGGAACCAGCATAAGATGTCGCAATTACGCTAGCGAAGCGCTCAGTGCCGCAAAAAGAAAAACTCTAGTCTCCAATTGTAAAGCGCAAGCCGCGTCACTGGGTGTTCTGAGCCACTATCCTTGTCGAGTTTTGTCAGGTAATCAGATTCAAGTCCCGGTTTTGGATGGATGGCCCACGCCCCACTCGACCTCATCCCTACTGAGGATAACTCCCTCAACCTACCCGAAGCAGACGTTCCATCGCGACTCGCCCTTTCAACCCCTGGTGGGCTTCTTCGCGTAGGGTCTGCGCTAGAGCATCAGTCAGTTGGCTGGCAGCTATGCGCCGAAATCCACACGGCTCATAGAACGGAGCATTCCACGGCAGATCGCCAAACGTGGTCAACACGAGACGAGGAATCCCCTGAGCATCTGCCCAATCTATCGCAGCTTGAACTAATGCACGCCCTACGCCCTTTCGTTGATGCTCAGGATGCACATCGACTTCTGCAAGAAGGGCAGCATCTTTCTCGGGCACAACCATGGCAAAGCCAACCAGCTGACTGGTGGATGCAGCGACAGCCACCCAGAGGCAATGCTGCTGCAGAGCATTCTCGAGCTGCTGAGGCGGCAGCGTGCGCGATCTAGCCTCTGGAGGGATCACACCCTCGGGAAAAATTGTAGCGGCTGCGAGTTCAATCGCAGGCAACTCAGCAAGGTGCTGACGCTGAGCTAACTCGATGTGGTAGTCACTCACTGATCCGCTTGCCTTCCAAAAACTAGATGGACGCTTAGGCACGATGGGTGCGATCGCACTCATCTCGCAAGCCAGAACACCTGGCGTTGCTGAATCCCCAGCATGAACCTACTTAATCTGCCTTTGCACTGCTCTCTCTTGCTGGGCTAGTGCAACACTGGAATATACCCATTCTGTCTCATAGCAACAGATCCATATCGCGGGTTGCACCTGTGCCACCCCACTGCTGCAACCAGCGCATCACATCTGCCGGGATAAATGTGCGGCTGCGCGCCGCCGTATCAATGCACACATGCTTGGTAAACGCCCGCGCCGTAAGAAATTCCGTGACTTCCTTTACCTCTCCGCCGCTGACAGATACGCCAAACATTTCAAAGGCGACTTCATATTCGCTGTCCTTAATTTCTTTTGGCGTTACATGCACCTTCACTAGGTCGCCGCAAAACATGGGCTGCATAAAGTCAGCGGTGCTGTGAGTGATGGGGATGGCGATTTTGGGATAGCAGAAAAACTGCCCCACATTGATGCCTGCTGCTGCCAGAGACGCTTCATAGGCTTCATGGCAGATCGACAGAATGTTGGCAAAGTACACCACACCGGCGGCATCGGTATCGCTAAAGCGGATGGTGCGTTCGTAGGTAAAGGGCATGTTGCTGGGCGGTTCCACGAATAACGGCAAACACTGCATCCTCTATTGTGCCGGAATAAGGTGTGCCAACGCAGTTTTGAGGGAATATTGACCTCAGCCCCCCGAATCGGGCTACCCTTAATCGAAGCGGTTGAGAAGAGACCTATGCCAAGAACTCCCAGCGAATTTGCAGTACATATCATGATGGAAGGCGGACACCGTGAGGAGGTACGCTTCTCCACAATTCAGGAATTCCAAAAGTGGTATAGCGGCGAGCTAGTGCCCAAGTCGGCGTCTAGCGATTTTATTAACGTGCCCATCAAAAACATTCAGGGTGAATACATGGTGGTGCGGCCCTCGTCGGTGCTGGCGTTGCGGGTGGAACCGATTTTTGCGGGCAGCGTCGATCGCTTTTAGACAACGTTAGTAGAGACACAGGTTAGGGATAGGTATGGAGTGCTGGCGTCAGGGTTGGGCTAAGGGGCACAGGGGCAATACGCCGTCACAGGAACACCACACCGGCTCCCACTCGGCTCTGTCGCGACGATTTCAAACGGCCCGCACCGTTTTTTTTGGACTGAGCGTGGCACTCTGGGTCGGCTTTGGTGCTGCGCCCCTTTTGTCGAGTGCGCAGTCGCCGCTGCCGTTGGTGCCGCCTGCGCAGCTTTCCGAGTCCCCAGTGCCGCCCGATTTGTGGGATGCGCTGTGGGACGATCGCCTGTGGGATGACCGAGTAGCGGTGTCTGGGGCGATCGCCCACTCTCTCCGCTATCTAGACACCCTGCCTGCCGCCGAGGTCTATGCTCAATACCCCGTGACAGGGTTTACCCGAGATCGGGTGCGACGCAGCTTGCTCCAGTTTCGGCGAGTGCTGAATACGGCGCGATCGCCCGAATCGCTGCGCGCCACACTCCGCCAAGACTTTGTGCTGTACCAATCCATCGGGCATGACGGCCAGGGCACCGTCGATGTGACAGGCTATTTTGAGCCCACCTATACGGCCAGTCGCGTGCCCACGGCAGACTTTCGATATCCCCTCTACCGTCGCCCTGCCGACCTAGACCAGTGGGCGATGCCCCACCCCAGCCGTGCCGAGCTAGAAGGCCGAGACGGGCTGCAGGGCAATCAAGGGCCGCTGCGGGGACTGGAACTGGTATGGCTGAGCGATCGCCTAGAAGCCTTTTTGATTCAGGTGCAAGGGTCGGCACGGCTGCAGCTCACCGATGGCGGCGTCATGAGCGTGGGCTATGCAGGACGCACCGAGCATCCCTATGTCAGTCTAGGGCGGCAGTTGATTCATGACGGCAAGCTGCCCGAAGCCGGGCTAACGCTGCCCAAGGTGATTGACTACTTCCACCAGCATCCGGCAGAGCTAGACGACTACATTCCCCGCAACAATCGCTTTATCTTCTTCCGCGCCACAGCTGGCGATCCCCCCCAGGGCAGCCTGAGCGTGCCTGTCACCGCCGAGCGCTCCATCGCCACCGACAAGACGGTATTTCCGCCCGGGGCTCTGGCGTTAATCCATACCCAAATCCCCGACGACCGCTTAACCTTGCGCCCCGTTAGCCGCATTGTGCTGGATCAAGATACGGGTGGCGCGATTCGCGGGGCTGGGCGTGTGGATGTGTATATGGGCAGCGGAGAGCAGGCGGGCGATCGCGCTGGATTAATGAACTATCCTGGAAAGCTCTATTACCTGCTGCTGCGTGAATAGACAGCGCACTATCAGAGTTCGTCGCGTGTGTCATGCAAGGCAATGGCATAAAACCGCTTGTAGAAGTAAACCCCAAGGGGAATATACTTCACCAATACTTCAAGAGATTTGCTAGCGATCGTCATCCAAATCAGCATTCCTTTCATGATATGATTTCGCTGATTTGACACTAGATCGTCAAAAATCTTTACTTCAAAGTCGGGATTTAACGAAGACGGCACCTCATGGTTTCGGTGTTATGGCTACAGCGTTAGATCACAAAAGTTCTGGAAGATCTTGTCATGTCTCTGTTTGTAAGCGTTCCGACTCATTGCTTCATCTGTGCCTGTCCACCCTGAGGGTGGCTATCGTTTCAACAGTGTGACCGGAGCAAACGTGTCTCGGTCACTGCAGGCCATGCCACAGAGACTTCACCAACGACAAAGACACTCAAGATTTGACCGCCCCTAGTTAAAGTAACTCAGACTCTTTTGTCCACTATGGGCTGTCATCAATTAGCCACTAATGGCCCAGAAATGAACGGTCACAGCCCCTAGCCTATTTTTTTGGATCGGGCGTGGCAACGCTCATAGCACAAGGCTTTTGGTCGGAATTGATGACACGCCCTAGGGTTTCTTCAAACTCACCACTGTTTGGTGCCTGCACCCGCCCACAATTCTGATGTGGCTAGAGCAGACATGAATGAGGAATTGTATGTCTTCTCATCGCTCAACCCTGCTCCTAATAAGGTGTTTAGCCCTATTTTGCATGGATCTTGAGCCATTTAATCGCTGAGACTGGCACTCGTAAAACAGCTCTGCATACATCAATTCCACACCTGGAGGCACCGTGAATCTTAGATCCTTAAAAAGGTCACTAAAAACAAATTGGCTCTCAAACGTTCAAGCCGATATTTTGGCTGGAGCCGTCGTTGGACTAGCGCTTATTCCAGAGGCGATCGCCTTTTCCATCATTGCGGGGGTTGATCCCAAAGTGGGTCTATACGCCTCCTTTATCATCGCGGTCATGACCGCCTTTTTCGGCGGACGCCCCGGCTCGATCTCTGCGGCAACGGGGGCGATGGCGCTACTAATGATCGATCTGGTTCGCGATCACGGTCTGCAATATTTGTTGGCGGCCACCCTCTTAACGGGTTTCATTCAGGTTTTGTTTGGCGTCTTCAAGCTGGGTCGCCAGATGAAGTACGTCCCCCGAGCTGTGATGTTGGGCTACATTAACGCGCTAGCGGTATTGATCTTTTTGGCGCAGCTCCCCCAGTTAACGAATATGCCCCCCGCCGTCTACATTCTGACGGCTCTTTCTCTAGCGATCATCTACATTCTCCCTCGCTTTACCAAAGTGGTTCCTTCGCCCTTGGTCGCTTTATCGGTAATGACCATAGCGGCGATCGCCCTACGACTAGAAGTCCCCACCGTGGGAGACATGGGCGAACTGCCCACCGCGCTCCCTTTCTTTGCCCTGCCCCAAGTGCCCTTTAATTTTGAGACGCTGCAAATTATTTTGCCCTACTCGCTCACGCTAGCGATTGTGGGACTGTTGGCCTCATTCCTCACGGCGTCGCTCGTAGATGAGCTGACGGATACCCCCAGCGATAAGAACCAAGAAGCCAAAGGGCAAGGCCTTGCCAACGTAGTGGCGGCCTTCTTTGGCGGCATGGCAGGCTGCGGCATGATCGGACAATCCGTGATTAATGTGCAATCGGGGGGTCGAGGACGATTATCGACGCTGGCTGCTGGTGCGTTTCTGCTATTTGCCATTCTCGTTCTGCAAGACTGGGTACGGCAAATGCCCATGGCTGTTCTCGTCGCCATCATGATCATGGTATCTATTGGCACCTTTCGCTGGTCGTCCTTCAAAAATATCCCGCAACTGCCTCGCAGTGAAACCATCGTCATGCTAACCACCATGTTTGTGACGATCTTCACCCGAAATTTTGCCTTGGGTGTTGCAACCGGCATTGTGATGAGCACGGTGTTCTTTTCTCGAAAGATTGCTCAGCTTGTGTTTGTAGACAAGCTGCTAACCGACAATGGCAGTCATCGCATTTACAAAGTTGCCGGTCAAATTTTCTTCCTCTCAAAAGACGAATTTTTAGAGTCTTTTGATTTTGGGGAAGTTGTGGATCGCGTCACCATTGACTTAACTCACGCACATTTATGGGATCAGGGTTCTGTTGCCGTGATTGACCGAGTCGTCTTGAAGTTTCGGCGGAATGGTGCAGAGGTAGAACTGGTGGGTCTCAATGAAGCCAGTGCCACGTTGGTCGAGAAGTTGGGCATTCATAGCCCCAGCAATTTGCTGAAATACTAAACCCGTTCTTTCATACATTAGCCACTCTATCCGCCATCATGAAACGAATTCTACTCTGCACCGACGGCTCTATTTTCGCTCAGAATAGCTATCAACATGGGGCTTGGTTTGCCACACGGTTAAGGGCAACGGTTGACGTTCTCTATGTCACTGATGCGCGCAGCCAAGCGACCGCAGCATCTGCCAATCTCAGCGGCAGCATTGGCGTTAATGCGTCAGATGTCTTGCTCAAAAAACTGGTTGCGCTAGAGCATGAAAAGGCAAAACTGAACCACCAACGGGCCAAGCTCGTCTTGCAGAATGCCGAGGAGGTGCTAGCCAGCCATGGCGCAGAGGCGGTCAACCTCATGCATAAAAACGGGTTTTTGGTCGATATTTTGCCAGGGCTAGAGCGTGAGACCGATTTAATCATCTTGGGCAAACGGGGAGAAGCGGCTGAATTTGCCTCGGGTCATTTAGGTGCAAATCTGGAGCGCATTGTGCGAGCGAGCAGCAAGCCCTGTCTTGTCACATCCCGCAAGTTTAAGCCAATTGAGCAAGTGGTGTTGGCCTATGATGGCAGCCCTAGCAGCCAGAAAATGCTGCAATTCGTCTTGGATGTTCCGGCTTTTAGAGACTTGACGTTTCACATTATTACGGTTGCGAAGAGTGCAGCCGATGCCACAGCCACAGCCCGACTGGATGAAGCCAAACAACGAGCGGCAGCCGGGGAATTGGAACCCGTCTATAGCTTGCTAGAGGGTAATGCAGAAACGGCGATCGCCCGCTATGTCGAGCAGAGCAACGCGGATTTGCTGATGATGGGTGCCTACGGACACAGCCGCATTCGTCATCTGGTGATTGGCAGCACCACGATACAGCTGCTCCGCAGTAGCAAAATTCCGGTGCTTATCTATCGCTAGTGTTGCTCCGTTCACGTCTTGCCTTCTCAAGTTTTTCCACACACAATAAGGCACAGTCCATGGCGATAACGAATCGCATCAATTTTCACAATACTAAAGGAGATGTGCTGGGTGGCCTCACCGCCGCCGTAGTTGCCCTGCCCATGGCCCTAGCATTTGGCATCGCCTCCGGTGCTGGAGCCTCAGCGGGGCTCTGGGGTGCCATTCTGGTGGGGTTTCTTTGCAGCTCTGTTTGGCGGCACCCCTAGCCTCATTTCTGAGCCTACTGGCCCTATGACGGTCATTGTTACCGCCGTGATTGCGACCACCACCGCCAGCGACCCAGAAAACGGGCTGGCGATGGCCTTTACCGTGGTCATGCTGGCGGGGGTTTTTCAAATTGGCTTTGGGCTACTAAAGCTAGGACGCTACATCACCATGCTGCCCTACAACGTCATTTCGGGCTTTATGACCGGCATTGGCGTCATTCTCATTTTTCTACAGATTGCGCCATTCTTAGGGCAAGAGACGCCAGCAGGCGGCGTCCTTGGGGTGATTAGGAACCTGCCCAACCTGGTGGCTAATGCTAGCCCCTGGGAAACAGCACTGGGGCTACTCACCCTCGCTATTTTGTTTCTGTATCCCAGCTCGTTGAAGAAAGTCGTTCCCCCCCAGCTGATTGCGCTGCTGGTGGGCACCCTCGTTTCGCTAACCCTGTTGAGCAATGTCGATATTCGCACTATTGCCACCATTGGCGAGATTACCCCAGGGCTGCCTCAGCCCCAGATGCCGACCTTTACCACCGACAACCTACAGCTGATTTTTGTCAATGCGATGGTGCTGGCCATGGTGGGCTCCATTGACTGCCTGCTCACCTGTCTGGTTTCGGATAGTTTGACTCGCACTGAGCACAAGTCCAACAAAGAACTGATTGGTCAGGGGGTCGCAAACCTCATCACCGGCCTGTTTGGAGGCATTGCCGGTTCAGGAGCCACCACGGCGACGGTGGTGAATATTCAGGCGGGAGGCCGCACGGCGCTGTCGGGCATTAGCCGCGCGTTCATTTTGCTGGTGGTGGTGCTGTGGGCCGCGCCCCTGACCTCGGGCATTCCCCTGGCGGTGCTGGCAGGGATTGTGCTAAAAGTGGGGGTCAATATTATTGACTGGGGATTCTTGAAGCGAGCCCACAAGATTTCTTGGAAGGCGGCGGGTATTGTCTACAGCGTGGTACTGCTGACGGTGTTTGTGGATCTGATGGTTGCCGTAGCCGTCGGCGTTTTTATTGCCAACATTCTGACCATCGCTCGGCTGGATGAATTGCAGTCGCAGTCGGTGAAAGCCATTACCGATGCCGACGATCAAATTGTGTTGACGCCGGAGGAGAAGGAAGCTCTCGATGCGGCCAATGGCCGAGTGCTGCTGTTTCACCTCAGCGGGCCGATGATCTTTGGGGTGGCCAAGGCGATCTCGCGGGAGCACAATGCGATCGCCAACTACGACGTGCTGATCGTTGACCTCAGCGAAGTGCCAGTTCTAGGCGTGACCTCAGCGTTGGCCATCGAAAATGCGATCGAAGAAGCTATTGATGCAGGTCGAGAAGTGATGGTGATCGGAGCAAATAAGAAGGTCAAGAGTCGGCTAGAAAAGCTGGGAATTACCGGAATTATTCCTGAAGACCATTGGATGGACGACCGGCTGCTAGCCCTGAAGAAGGGCCTGGCGATTTCGCAGCAAAAATCCTTCCCTGCCCCCAACCACGTCGCGCCTTGGGATCTTGAGGTAGAGGTTTGACTCAGCAAGAGTTGTACGCGATACCCATTAAAATGTGACCTGTTGTGAGTCTTTAACCCATACCGATTCACCACAGCCGTCTAACGGCGGTTTCTTCGGTGCACGGCTAACGCTACTCCGGTAAATACATTACTGGCTTGAGGTCTACCTTAATAGCAGACCTCAAGCCATTTTTATAGGAAAGGGCTTTTCGAATCCGGCTTTTCAACCACCTCCAGACCTGCTCAATGCAAACCAGGCGAAGGGAATACAGTGGACGATCAACCCCCTCAAAGCATCCCGATTTGTTTTAAGGTCGCGGCTCCAACGGTTGCACTGGTCTTGATCCCTGCCACCCAATCCTCAACGCCGATCGCTAGCATAGAACTACACAGACGCGCTGGCGGTAACTCTCATGGCCCACCTGGCAGACCGACGCTCCGAAAATGTAACTGGTGATCTCTACGTCGATCGCACCTGCATTGACTGCGATACCTGTCGATGGATGGCACCCGCCATATTTGCTCGGGTGGGGGATCAATCGGCAGTTGTGCAACAGCCTAGCGCCCCAGCAGAACGAGAGCGGGCGATGCAGGCGCTTTTGTCCTGCCCCACGGCATCGATTGGCACCGTAGAGAAACCGACCGACATCCGCAGTGTGCAGCATAGCTTTCCCATTCCGATTTTGGACTCGGTTTACCATTGTGGCTACCATGCCGAAGCATCTTACGGAGCTGCCAGCTATTTGATTCAGCGAGAGGAAGGGAACGTGCTGGTGGATTCGCCTCGCTTTACGCCGCCGCTGGTGAAGCGACTCGAAGCGATGGGCGGCGTTCGCTATCTCTATCTCACCCATCGAGATGATGTGGCAGATCATGCAAAATTTCATCATCATTTTGGGTGCGATCGCCTACTCCATGAAAACGATCTAACCCCAGACACCGCCGACATTGAGCAGGTGCTCACTGGCTCAGATCCCCTATCCTTTGCGCCCGATCTGCACATCATTCCTGTCCCCGGTCACACCAAGGGACATACGGTGCTGCTCTACCGCAATCAAGTGCTCTTCACAGGCGACCACCTTGCCTGGTCAGAACATCTGGGACAGCTCCACGCCTTTCGCCGAGCCTGCTGGTATTCTTGGTCAGCCCTGCACCAGTCCATGCAGACCTTGCTGGACTATTCGTTTGAGTGGGTGTTGCCCGGTCATGGGCGGCGCTACCACACCGACGCCGCGACCATGTGCCGCGAACTAGAGCGCTGCATCGCCTGGATAGACACGGTGGCCTAGACCCTTAGGCTAGTAGTCTGCTAAGCCAAACCTGAGTTCGGGATAAGCTCAAACCCTTAATGTGCCGTGCGCGACGCGCACGGCACATTAAGGGTTTTGGGGCATCGCGCGACGCGCGATGCCCCAAAACCCTCTTAACCCGAACTGACGTTAAGCCAAAGGTGACAGATTAGTGGGGTGCAGGGTTTAAGGTATACGGTTCCCGGCAGTCCTTGAATCGTACACCTTAAACCCTGCACCTTTGGCCGTTAGAGCCTGTCACAATTAGGTTGATCTTAGGTTGGTCAAGCACTAGGGGCTGTCATCAATTAGCCGTTGGTGGCTCAAAAATCAATAGTCACAGCCCTAGCCTGTTTTTGAGTCGGGCGTGGCAATGCCCATAGCACAAGGCTTTTAGTCGAAATTGATGACACGCCCTAGGTGCAGAGTCACGCGTGAAGTTTGGGCAAGCTGTGCTTTTAGAAGCGAGCCCATGTCTCAACATCACGGGATCAATACCCCATTCATCGAAACCACTATTCAACCATTCAACTTTGTCGCTAAGCCCCCTAACAGGTGCCAGGTAGATAGAAATTGGGTTTTGCTGTGATTTGGTAGACCTGGGGATGATGAGTTCATGGTGTTGACGCGACTTCTCTGCTGCTTATCTTTCAATAGGTTGCCAATAAATTAAGCGAACTCGTGGGGGGGGGGCTGCCAAATTTGAGCGTTTACGCCCTTGACACAAGTTACAGTCTCGATGGTGAACGGGGACGAGAAGGTATAACGATTTGCAACAAAGACGGCCAGATCTTATTTTTTCGTCCTTCAATTTTCTAGCAGTAGAGAGCCTTAACCCTTAATCCCCAACTCGCACTTCTGTTCCTTCCGCGCAAGCCCCGCGATACACTGATGTAGCTGGTACTGATGGGTTGATCAGTTCCTCACAGACACCCGGCAGACACAAGACAGTGAGTGAAAACGGCGATCGCACTATGGCAACTTTTTTGTTGGAAGTCGGGACAGAGGAACTGCCTGCAAGTTTTGTCGCAAGTGCGATCGCCCAGTGGTCTGCGCGCATTCCGGCTAGTTTGGCAGAGCAGCATTTCGCCCCAGCCATGGTGCAGGTCTATGGCACACCGCGTCGGCTGGCGGTGGTGATTGAGGGCTTGCCTGAGCGTCAGGCCGATCGGCAAGAAGACGTGAAAGGCCCCTCGGTGCAGGCAGCGTTTAAGGATGGGGTGCCAACCAAGGCGGCAGAAGGGTTTGCGCGATCGCGCGGGGTGTCTGTCAAGGCGTTTGAGCAGCGGCAAACCGACAAAGGTGAGTTTGTGTTTGTGACGCAGACGATTCCTGGACGCGCCACAGTAGAGGTGTTGCAGGCGCTAGTGCCTGAGTGGATCTTTGGGCTAGAGGGCAAGCGGTTTATGCGCTGGGGGGATGGCGACCACCGGTTTTCGCGACCGATTCGCTGGCTCGTGGCGCTGTGGGATGACACGCTGCTGCCCCTAACCATTGAGAACGGGGCAGAAGTGGTACGGAGCGATCGCCATTCCATGGGTCATCGGGTGCTGTCGCCGGGGGCGATCGCCATTCCATCGGCCACGGAGTATGTGGCGACGCTGCGTCGTGCCTGCATCGAAGTTGATCCGCAGCAGCGACGCGAGGTGATTATCACCCAGGCAAACGCCGCCGCCGCCAAAATCGGGGGCGTGGCGTCTATCAATCCCACTCTGCTCGACGAAGTGGTGAACCTGGTGGAATACCCAACCGCCGTAGTAGGCACCTTTGATGCCGACTTTTTAGCAGTGCCAGCAGAGGTGCTGGTGATGGAAATGGAGAGCCATCAGCGCTATTTTCCCGTCCTCAAAGAGGCCAACAATCCCGACCTGCTGCCCTACTTCATCACCATTGCCAACGGCGACCCCACCAAGGCCGACATTATTGCCGAGGGCAACGGGCGGGTGATTCGGGCTCGGCTGTCAGACGGGCGCTACTTCTTCGACACCGACCGCAAGCAGTCGCTCGACGCCTATCTGCCCAAGCTCGAAACCGTCACCTTTCAAGAAGCGCTCGGGTCCGTGCGGGCAAAGGCGGAACGGATCAGGGCGATCGCCCTCCAGATTGCCGATCAGCTTTCCCTGTCTGACGAGCAGCGCACCCACGTGCAACGGGCAGCGCTGCTGTGCAAAGCCGATCTCGTGACGCAAATGGTGGGCGAGTTTCCCGAACTGCAAGGCGTCATGGGCGAAACCTACGCTCGTGTCAGTGGAGAAGCTGAAGAGGTGGCGATCGCCATTCGGGAGCATTACCTGCCCAAAGGGGCGGGAGATGTGCTGCCCCACACGCGCATCGGCCAAGTGGTGGGCATTGCCGATCGGCTTGATACCCTGGTGGGTATCTTCAGCGTGGGGCTGATCCCCTCAGGCTCGTCCGACCCCTTTGCGCTACGTCGCGCGGCTAATGCCATCCTCAATATTGCGTGGGATGCCGATCTTCCCCTAAACCTAGAACATTTACTATCTCAAGTCGTGACCGACTACGGCACGGGCACCATTCAAGACCCAGCGGCGCTCCACACACAACTGCAAGACTTTTTCTTGCAGCGCATTCGCACCCTACTGCAAGACGATCGCCACATCGACTATGACTTAGTCAACGCAGTGCTCGGGGAAGACGACACCGACTATGCCGAGCGGGCGCTAAAGGATGTACTGGATGTGCGCGATCGCGCCCTATTCCTTCAGTCCATTCGGCAAAACGGACAGTTGACCGCCATCTACGAAACCGTTAACCGCTCCGCTCGTTTGGCAAAACAGGGCGAATTAGATACCGCCACCCTCGACCCCAGCACCGTCGTAAAGCCTGACCTATTTGAGCAAGCCTCAGAACAGCAGTTCTTTGACGCATTAACCCAGCTTGTTCCCCAAACCCAAGCCGCACAAGCCAATCGCGATTACCAAACCTTGGTATCCGCACTAGCAAACGCAGCCCCGGTGGTAGAGCGTTTTTTTGATGGCGACGACAGCGTGCTGGTGATGGCCGATGACGCCGCCGTGCGCCGCAACCGACTTAACCTGCTAGCACTCCTGCGCAACCACGCGCGAGTCCTGGCAGATTTTGGAGTGATCGTCAAAAGTGACGCGCCAGCCAACCCAAACTAACCTCCGCCCACGCATGGGCTATCTGACTCATTCCGACTGACTCAGCACTTCAACCAAGTCGGCTTTCTTAAGCTTGCTAATGCCAGCAATGCCGCGCTTTTTCGCCATCGCTTTTAGCTCAGTAGTAGACAGGGTTTGCAGCATTGCCACATCGGTAATCGTCTCTGGCATCGGCTGAGGTGTCAGATAAAACACTTGCTTCAGCGCATTCAGCTTTTTCCCTTTCGTGATGCCACATTTTAGACTGGCAATGGGATCTAGCGATGTCCAGTATTGACGCGGTGCTTCATCAATCCGATTTGCAGCCACTGCAACCTTGATCGACTGAAGGGCGCTGCCCGATTGCTCAACCAAATATTCCAGCGCTGCAACAATCTCATCCCTTGATGCTTTGGAAAGGTTGATCTTGGGGATTTCTTCGCCTGCCAGCACCTGCGTTAAGGTCTGCGTATCGCTGCTGTCATCCGCGACAATGCACCACACCCGTTCTAGCCCAGCCGCTTCGGCCACCGCATAGACAAACGTATTGCCGATGACTTCATACTGATCTTCGCTGACTTCTTTCACAATCACAGGAACCCAGTTTCGGCCCCCTTTTTGGTTCAGCAAATGGGCAGACGCTTGAATCAAAAACTCTGATGAATGGGTTCCATCTCCTGGATCAATTTCATCCAAATAGAGATGCATCAAATGTCCCACATCGTTAAGGTTACTCATTGTAAGAAATACTCCTTAGCTAGATTTTTGTAGTACTCGTGAGCATACCGATCGCGATACACAGCAGGCGTTCGAGAAAATGCAGCCCCTGCAATATTGGCGTAGCTAGGGACATGGGGAATATGCAAATCTCGCCGAGAACTGGTGTATCGAGGATAAAAGTAAGGCAACAGATCAAAGCCGTCTTTTTTGGCCGCCCGAATGATATTGGTAATTTCCTGCTGGGCAATCTCTCGTTGGGATGGCGTAATCTTTTCACCATTGAAGAAGACAGGCAGCGGCATAGGGCTTCCATCTGCTTTTTCAGCCTGAATTTCGGGAATAAATTTAGTGATGGCCATGGCGGCGTTTTCTAGCGAGAACAGATTATTGTGCTTGGTAGGAATTAGTACCACATCTGCTGCATAAACCGCTAACTGACTGAAAAATCGCCAATTGGGTGGGGAATCAATCAAGATATAGTCATAGTTTTGCCGCGCTGCTGCGAGCTTGCGGTGGAGCATATTGCGCTTCAACAGCTTCCGCAAAGAATCATCAGACGCATCTACCAACTCTTGATCGGCTGGAATTACATCAAATTTTAGCTCTCTATCCCCCTTTTTCAAGGGGAATGCATACGTGTCTAACGCACTGAGTAGATCTGCATCCCGGTCGTTGAGTGCATTAAAGACATGCCCTTCACTCAAGGGCAAACCCAAAGAACTTGTGAAATCTTGCTGGTTGGGATCAAAATCAATTGCGAGAACTTTTTTTCCTAAAAATGTCAGGATTGCAGCCAGGTTAACTGTCGTCGTTGTTTTACCAACCCCACCCTTATTGTTGTATACCGAAACAGTAAGAGCTTTGGGAGGTTGCTCAAGCTTGCGTCGAATCTCCTTAACAACTCTGTCGATATTGTCTTCATTCAGTGCAAAACATTGAGTTGCCGGAAAGACAACTTTTCCATGCTTGCGGAAGAGTTGAATATGGCAGGAGTTACTGATGATTCCCCACTGGGCCGTTTGGCAATTAGGTGCCAGCAAATATTGCTTTAGCTGACGCACCGTGCTCTGATATTGCTTCGTGCCTTCTGCCAGGTTAATATCTCGCCCTTTTAGCTCTAGCAAAAGGTAGGGATTAGATTTTGTATGAAGAAAAACATCATCCCCGATGGTTTTGCGGGCAGCTCGATCTACAAATTTATTATTGCCATCCGGAAACTGAGGATGGACTTCTTGAGGCCCAAACCCCAATGCCTTTAGCAGTTGTGTTGCAAAGTGTAGCTCGACGACCGCTTCGGCGGCTCCTTCTGGCAGACTTCTCAATATATCTCGAAGACTGATAGTGGTTGTGCTCATAATTCGGGCGAGTTCCAGTCATGTCTGACTCTAGAATGCCCAAATCACCACAACAATTCGGTTGATCCATTCCGATTTGTTCAGAACTTGTCAAGAAAACCAAGCGGCTTCATGTATCACTCATTAAGCACTGATAACGGTTTAGGATTTTTACTCACAGATGCTTGGGAGCAGTGCATACCTCGTCTTAGGTGCCGTTCAGTTCACCCTTACGGGCTGTTGTGAATGTCTGTTTGTCCCAACGATGGCTCCTCCTGACAAAAGAGGCATCACATACGACATACAAAAGAGGCCGCGCACTCGCGGTGTTTCTCGTGCAAGCGGGCGGTAGACGACTCACGAGGGGGGTGTTGAGTGGAGCCAGAATTCAATTTCGGACGTAGTTTTGTCAAATCTCGCGCTGTGCAGCGTCTGTGCGGGTACGTGATACCACTCCCCAACACCGTACCGAGTGTCCTGCCCATTGATGGTCAAAATCAGCTCGCCTTGCGTAATTACTCCCACATTGTCGGTATCGTGGCTGTGAGATGAAATGGTCGTCCCTGCTGGATAGGAGGCAAACAATACATCGCAATTCTTGGCCTCTAGCTTAAAGGCATCAAACGGCCCATCAAACGCAGGCAGCGATAGCAACTGAGAAGGAAAGTGGGTCATTGGTTGAGCCTCCAACGCCAAATGGGATTAGGGGAGCCGCTCAGTGACAGGAACTCGCTCGGGTTTGAGCCAGTTTAACCCGATTAGCAGTAGGGCGATCGCCACAAAGCCAGCCAACATTATGAAGGAATTGATCAGCGTCGGCCCATAGCCTAAAGAATCCACGTCCAAGAACGGGTAAGGATAAACGCCTGAGGCCGCGCCCCGCACTAGGGCATAAAAGAGATACCCAATAGGATAAACTAACCACCGCGGCACATCCGCCCAGCGCACGCCGCGTTTGGGCACTACTATCCACCAATAGATCAAAAACACGATGGGCATTACATCGTGGAGCAGTCTGTCGGCCACAAGCTGCAACCCCTCTGGGTTCCAAATTTGTCGTAACACCAGGGAGTAGACGATCCCTACCATTGTGATGGATGCGGCGATCGCCGTTATCACCCCACTCCGCCGAAAAAACCGGGCGATCGCTGCATTTGGTGCAACCAGGGGAGCCGCCAACGCCAGCGCCACCAAGATATTCGTCAAGACCGTAAAGTAGCCAAAATAGACAAACATTCCCCAGCCAATGCCCCGCCCATTCGCCACAGACAGCCGCAGCGAGAGATAAAACTGCAACACTACCGCAAACCAACCCACCCCAGCGGCAATCGTCGTGAAGGTCCGAATACGAGCATTCTGTGTATTGAGCATGAGCCCGATCCCCGATTCATGTAACTCTCCTCATATCTTGCACCAATACCATAAGGAGATATAAGGACGGGCCAACCAGCCCAGAGCCAACTATTGACTTGGCCCCGTTGTCTAGCCTCTACCAACTCAGAAGGCTCGGCAAGACAAGCCGCAATAGCCAAGCCATCAGAATCTACTCGGGGGATCAGCCTGTTAGTGCTGAAAACGAACAGGGAAAACTAGGAAAGCCTCAGATGTGATTCAGATGTGATTCAGGCAAGAACAGTCCTGCATTATTCATCAGAAATAGAACACAATTCCCTTCACCTCCTTGGCTGACACCTACCCTGCAGTCCTACCAACCAGTTGCTAATCGTAAGCGATGCGGCTGGAATATTCTGTCCTGAATTTGCACTTCTCGCGTTGCTGCGAAATTGACGATTATGCTCCCCGTCAACTCAATAGAACTTAAGGATTATCGGCTTTGGCTATTGGGTTTAGCCACGTGCCTCGCTGTAATTTATTTCACCTTAGTCTGGCGTCTCGACAATGCTGATCTACTAGGAAACAGTGTTCTGTTTATCGGAGCGGTTGCGATGATTCTGCGCGATCGCTGGCAAACGCTAACGCTGAGCAGTAGCACTATTTCAACTGGCTTAGGCAGCGCCATTGTTGGCGTTCTTCTATTGAGAAGTCAGGGATATTTGAGCGAGTCGTTTCTATTACTATTTCCTCTGCTTGCAGCGCTTGGTTTAGCCTTTCTAGCCTCTGGAATCTCAGGACTCAAACAGTATCGCAAAGAACTGTTGATCTTGATGTTCTTGGGCCTTCCTAAGCTCCTTCTCCCTATTCTGTTTGACCCAACTGTATTAACCGCAAAGTTTTCAGCACTTGTGCTGTGGTACAGCGGGTTTGAGGTTGAGCGCTATGGCTATTACATTCAACTGGGCGATCGCGCTGTCGAAGTTTTTCAGGGTTGCTCTGGTATTGAAGGAATCAGCTATCTAACTGCATTAGCGGGGCTGTTCATCATGATGTTTCCGCTAGGAATCTTCGCCCGTTGGGCTGCACTCATCCTTGCAGGCATAATTGCTTTTCTCGTCAACGGGTTCCGGGTTGCGCTTCTGGCCCACTTTGTCTACTCAGCCCAGCCAGATGCGTTTGATTATTGGCACCACGGCACGGGCTCCTTTATCTTCTCGATGCTTTCTGTTGCCATCTTTGGGGGCATTTGCTGGGTCTTTCTACAGCGGCAGACTCCCCATGAACCTGAGGTGTCGCCATGACTTCATCAAAGTTTTTTCGCACACCTTGGCTAGCCTTTCTTTGCAGTGGTGCCGCCCTTACATCCTTGCATCTCATCCTCGTGCCATCGGTTGAAACCCAATTAGAACTCCCTGCTGTCTTTGCTACACCTATTTCCCTCATCGACTGGGAATTGCAGAGCCAAGCCCCCGTTGAAGAGTCCGCCGAAAATCAACCCGAGTTGGTTGGCGGCACCGTTCATCGCTATACCAAGGACAATTCCACCGTAGAGATTCAGACTCGGTATCTCACCAAAATGGATGCCAGCGTCAGAAATTTGCTGTTGAAGTATGACCTAGCATCTCCTACGGTCGAATTTTCAGAAACGACGCGTCAGAACGAATCAGGCTACTACAGCGTCTTTCATCTCTCTGACACAGCTCACCTCACAAGCTGCATTAACCCTCGGGGTGGCAGCACAGTTACCGCTGCTCAGTTCACCCAAAACCGCTATGCAAACGACCTGCGAGCAGAGCGGCTACTGCCTATCATGCTGGGCAAACAGACAGTTCAAGACAGTCGTTGTATTTGGGTTTACATGTCTACGCCCTTGGGCGATCGCCCACCCGATATCGCCCAACAACAGCTAGAAACCCTCTGGCAAACTTGGCAGCCTCGGTGGTCAGACCACTTCCCCGAGTCCTAGCTCAACGGCTCTAGCTCCACACTGCTCAGCAAACCCTCAAGCCCTTTACCTATTGATATTGGAGAATCCAGATGCAATCTAACCTCGACTCGCCTCAGCAACCTGCACCTCAAAAGTCAGTCTCAATTTCTCTGATTCGCCTGGTTGGCTATGGGCTTTTACTCCTCACACTCCTAGACTTTGGCGCAATTCTGCTTCCCCCCAAGCTCATGGACCCCGTTTGGGAATTTGAAACCATGGGCGCCATTGTTGAGCGGATTCCAGTTCCACTGCTGGCGTTGGGGTTTATCTTTTTTGGCGACAGTCAACTTCGAGGGCAATGGGAGCGGCTACTCCTCAAGGTTCTGTCGTGGGCATCGCTAGCATTTGCGGTTTTTCTTGTTCTGTTAATCCCATTCTGGGGCATCATCAGCAGCAGCAGAATCAACAACCAGACCGTCAATCAGATGACCGCCCAGTATGACGTACGGAGCCAACAACTCAACGAATTAGAAGCCCAACTCAACGAAGCATCGCCTGATGACGTAGCCACATTCCTGCAAGACCAAGGGGTAGAGCTAGAGGAATTAGAGGCCGCACCAAAAGAACAGATGCTGATGCAACTGACACAAGCCAAAACTCGCGTGCAGAAGGAGTTTGAGAATCAGCAAACCAGCCAGCGCAATACTCTAATCAAAAGCTCTCTCAAGTGGAACCTAAGTGCATTGATATCTAGTGTCCTCTTTGCATACGTATGGCACCTAACCCGCTGGGCACGCTGGTCTGACAAACGTAAAGCGCCCCAAAACCGGGTTGCAAAGCAGTCTTAGAGGCAGGGCAATCTTATAGAACGCTTGAGTTGCGACTAATCTCGGGTACGGCTTCATCGGCATGACATCATTACTGACTCTGCCGCCACCTGGCCCATGCTGTCATGGGCAGCGTAATTGGCCAAAGCGATGCCCCAAGCACCACCACCAGCCAAGAGGTCAGGTCTTGCTTTGGCGTAGTCGTATCTTGCAGAAACGTCTTGAGATAGTAGCTTAGCGCCACTATTGCACCGATCGCATAGACAACCTGAGGACTGGAAGCATTCATCATAGAGCTAGGGGCAGCTTACTACTCTGTTATCGCTGACTATATTCCCTTACTGAGCCATCGGCAACGTACCCAGCTCAAAATATATGCTTGCAATACGTCAGTTTGGGTTAAGCTCAAATCCGCTTAACCCAAACCCAGGTTTCAATTACGAAAGAGAAAAGTTCTTTGAGTACACAACAGAAAAATTAGGTCGTCCTGCATAAAGATGGGTTGCAGGGCGCTTCATACCCTACAACCCATCTCTAAAAGCATTCTGCTCCACCTCGGCCGAAAATTCATCCCCCACTAAAACCCAAATTTTGATGCGCGCAGGTAGGCTGCACACATCGAAATTTGGGTTTTAGTTTTTTTGCCCTCGATATCAGGGAACCCTTTATACAAGACCGTGCGCAGATACATCGAAAGTTTGGAACGTTAGGCCCCCTCGCGTTCAATCACTACTCCGCTTAAAACGCCATCTATAGATTTATGTTCTGTTGCGGGCGAACCCTAGAACAAGAACTCCACACCGCCTCCTGGACAGAGTCCTAGTTCTACAAATCAGCCCAGACTGCTTGCATATCCATAGCCTAGTTACTTAGAGCATGGCTTATGGCGAAATTCTTTCTGAGCAAGGGTTTCACCACATAATCTGGGTTCTACTGCAATGGCTGTCGCGATCAGTCTTTGTAGTGAATTATTCAAAATGTCTGTTTGTGTGCGCGGGCGGGGGTTTGCGATTTGATAGCTACAAGTGTTGAGTCAATCTTTTATCTACCATGTCATCTACCATTCAAAGTCAGTCTGTTCTATTCATCGACGTTCGTGTTCCTGACTACCAACAGTTTATTGAGCAAGCGTCTGAGAATACCGAAGTTATTCTAATCCAGCATGATCAGGATGGCGTTCAGCAAATTACAGATGCGCTGGCCCAGCGACCCAATCTTGATAGTGTCCATATTCTATCTCACGGTGATGTTGGCCGTTTAGCTGTAGGCAATAGCAGTTTAGATGCAACAAGCCTGGGTCATTATTCCGACCAAATTCAGAACTGGGCTACCAGTCTGAATCCTGGTGCGGATATTTTGCTATATGGCTGTGACGTTGCGGCGGGCTCCGTGGGGCAGCAGTTCGTGGATGCGCTGGCGACCCTAACGGGTGCAGACATTGCGGCATCCACGAACGTGACGGGAGCGGCAGACTTGGGTGGTGACTGGGTGTTGGAATATGCAACTGGCTCAATTGAGGCAAGCTTGCCTTTTTCTGTTGCAAGCTTAGACACGTTTACTGGCACGTTAGGAACGTTTAGCAGCGGCAACATTGTGGTGCTGAGGGTAGGCGATGGCACAGTCTATGCCAATGGCAAGCCTGCACCTGTCTTTTTGGAAGAATACAACCCATCGCTCACGTACAATCCTGGAGATGCGCCACTGAATAGCATCGCAATTCCCACAATGAATAGCGGCAGCAATTTGGGGCTGACACTCAACATCAACGCAAGGTATGAAGGGTCGCTCCAGCTCTCTGCAAACGGTCAGTATTTGACGTTTGGCGGCTACAATGCTGCGCCGAATGACCCAGCTATTGACAATGTTTCGAATACCGCCTTCAATGTTGTCTCTCGGGTTTTTGGTCGGGTAGATGGCTCGGGAACCGTTGATACAACAACATCTATCAACGATGCCTTTCGGAGCGAGCCGGGGGGCATTCGGGGAGTTGTCACTTCAGACGGGACTGGTTTTTGGGCAACGGGGGGTGGCAATAGTTCAACGGCAGGCGTGCGCTATGTTCCCTATGGCAATGTGGGCAGTAGCACCCTATTAGCAGGAACTCCAGCTACAAATCGCAGCATTGACATTGTTCAAGGTGAGCTTTACTTTTCATCGGGTTCAGGTGGATTTGTGCCCGTCAGTAAAGTCAATGGAGCGTTGCCAACGACATCTGGGCAAACGGTCTCATTGCTTCCGGGGCTGAATGGTAATTCCCCGGCGGGGAATCCCGGAGCCTGGGAATTTGTATTTTTGGATCGAACGGACACTGTCGCTGGCGTAGATACGTTCTACCTCTCTGCCAATAACAATATCCATAAGTATTCGTTTAACGGCACGAGTTGGGCAACGCAGGGAACATTTGCCTCAACAACCTTTGGCAGCGGCGACTTTACGGGGTTGACGGGGCGTATCAACGGGGGCGCTGTGGAGCTGTTTGCTGTCGTGGGGACTGCAACTGGCAATAAGCTGGTTTCTGTCACCGATACGGCAGCCTATAACGAAACCTTTGCAGCTGGAACCACACAAACAATTGCAACGGCGGCGGCGAATACTGTGTTTCGGGGGGTAGCATTCTCGCCGATGCTGCCAGCACCCGTGTTGCCTGTCGTCACTATTGTGTCCACAGATAATCAAGCTGAGGAGGCGGTTGCTGGCAGCACCGCAGAGTTTACAATTAGCCGCACTGGAGCCACTACGGAAACTCTAAGCGTTGCATTTGTCATCTCGGGAACGGCTTCTGCATCTGACTATACGCTGAGTGCTGGCACGGTAGATGGGTCAACGCTGACCCTTACGATTCCGAGTGGTCAAAGCTCTGTGGTGTTGACGGTCACGCCCGTTCCTGATTTTGACAATATGGAAGGGAACGAAACGCTCACGCTGACCTTGTCGCCTATGGCGAGCTATACCTTGGGGACAGCAAATACCAACGCCACGATTACGATTGTGGATAATCGCGCACCGATTGTTGCGAATGCGATCGCCAATCAAAGCGTTGACCAAGATGCCTCACTTAATTTTCAGTTTGCAACGAATACATTTAATGACCCCGATGGGAACGCGCTGACCTATGCAGCGACGCTGGCAGATGGCTCTGCACTCCCCAGTTGGCTGACGTTTAATGCGGGCGATCGCCGCTTTACTGGCACCCCAGGCAATGACGACGTCGGCAATCTTTCAATCCGGGTTACGGCGACTGATCCCTACAATGCCAGCGTGAGCAATGTATTTGCGCTAGAAGTCGTGAATATCAACGACCCGCCGATTGTAAATGAGGCGATCGCCAATCAATCTGCGACAGAAGGAACCGCCTTCTCGTTTCAGGTGCCAGGGACTACATTTACTGACCCCGATGTGGGTGACGAGTTGAGCTATGGTGCAACGCTTGCCAACGGTGACCCCTTACCCACTTGGCTGAACTTTAACGCTACCACCCAAACCTTCAGCGGCACCCCTGCAGATGGAGACGTGGGCTCTGTCAGTATTCGGGTAACGGCCACAGATTTGGCTGGGGCATCTGTCTCTGATGAGTTTGATTTAATGGTGGTGAGTGCTAGCACACCTCCTGCTAATAATCCTCCTGTGGTGAATCAGGCGATCGCCCCGCAAAGTGCTACCGCAGGCACTGAGTTTACGTTTTTGGTCCCTGCTAACACCTTCACTGACCCTGATCCAGGTGATGTGCTGAGCTACGCAGCGACGCGCGCGAATGGGAATTCGCTGCCCAACTGGCTATCGTTCAACCCCAACACTCGTCAATTCAGCGGTACACCCAACAACAGCAACGCTGGAACCATCAACGTTCGGATCATTGCAACGGATACTGCGGGAGCAACTGCTAACACAGTGTTTGAGCTGGCGGTCTCAGCGGTGAATAACCCGCCGATTGTAAATCAGGCGATCGCCCCGCAAAGTGCCACCGCTGGCACCGAGTTTACGTTTTTGGTTCCTGCCAACACATTTACCGATCCTGATCCGGGTGATGTGCTGAGCTATACCGCGACGCGCGCCAATGGGAATTCGCTACCCAACTGGCTGTCGTTCAACCCCAACACGCGCCAATTCAGCGGTACGCCAAACAACGGCAACGCTGGAACCATCAACGTTCGGGTGATTTCAACCGATACAGCCGGAGCGAGCGTTAGCACAGTATTTGGGCTTACTGTAGCGGCGGTCAATAATCCTCCGATTGTGAATCAGGCGATCGCCCCACAAACGGCAATTGCCGGGGTTAACTTTGGGCTTCAGCTCCCTGCTGATACCTTTACCGATCCTGACCCTGGCGATGTGCTGACCTATCGGGCGCGGCGCATCAACGGGACACCGCTGCCCAACTGGCTCTCGTTCAATCCGAATACGCTGCGGTTTCAGGGTACTCCGGGTCGGGAGGGCATCGGCAACACCATCCGCATTGGTGTAACCGCCACCGACCAGGCTGGCGCAACCACCACCAACCCTGTGGTGATTAAGATTACCAACCGCAGCATTGATGGCTATAACCCCATTACCGGCACGATGCAGGCAGACACCCTGCAGGGAACTCCAAGCAATGACCTCATCCAAGGACTGGCTAGCCCTGATGTATTAAGGGGCGGCGGCGGCGACGACATCCTCTTGGGCAACAACGGCAACGATGTGCTAATTGGCGGCCCAGGTCATGATCTGTTGATTGGCGGAAAAGGGTTTGACACGGTGCAGGGCGGCGGCGGTCGCGATACCTTTGCCCTAACGACGGGGTTTGGGCATGATCGCATTGTGGATTTTGCCGTTGGCACAGACCGCATTCGCCTGCCAATGGGGGTGCGGGTGAGCGACCTTTCAATGACGCGGGCGGGCAGCACGACAGAATTGCGGATTGCTAGCAATGACGATCTGCTGGCACGACTCGTCAACATCAGGCCCAATCAACTGAGCGGGGCGGATTTTATTCAGCGCTAGTTCTCTAAATCGGGCGATCGCCCCATGATGCCCATTGTCCAAAGTTCGGCAACGTCCTAATCCTGTGCTGCCTGCGACGTGGGCAGCACAGGATTAGGACGTTGGAGGGATACCCTTCTCCAGCAGGCTATTTTTTTTGAGCAGGCGATCGCCCCAGGCATCTCTTCATACCGCCAACCCCATGTCCGTTCCCGGTGAACAAGTTTTGGGCGTATCCCGAACGCCTAAAAAACACAGTCCATCAGTAAGGCTGAAACCCTTGGTAGTCAGACCGTTCGCCTCTTTTCCGTTCTGCCTGCCCGGCATTGAGGACTTAGGTTTCACCCAAGAAGAGTTTTACCGCAGAGATTTTCCAGAGTTGATCGCACAACACATCTAAATCGTGCGATTATTCGTATTTTTATTAAGACCTATTAATATGCAGACAATTGGTGCTTGCCGTTCCTACAAAAGCGGCGTTCGTTCCGAGGGTCTGCACAAACTCACGTAAGTTGGCGATCGATCGCCCTCAGCTTGCTCTAAGGTTGAGCGGCTAAGGTCTGAGGGAGTCTGCAGCATCGTGTGCATGTGCCTATTAGGAGAATCCGTATGGTTATTGAGGCGAGACACCAGCGCAAGCGCAAGCGCCTATCCAAGCGCTGGCCTCTACGGCCCCAGATAGCAACTGGATTGATGGTGTTGGGTGTGGCGATCGCCCTGGGTATCGCCATCGCCTGGTTTGCTGGGCATGGCGGCACCGTCACCGTGTTCCAGCAGATCAATGCCGCACAAGAGCGCCCACCCTTGTGGATCAGAGTGCCAACCGACACGACATCGTACTTGCTGCTCCCAACGATCGCCCTGCTGTTCGTCGTTTTGGCCATCACCCGCCTCTCCCCCAAACCAAGCCCTTGGTCGCGGGCAGTGGTGGTGAGCATTCTTTTAGCACTCATGGGGCGCTATTTGCTGTGGCGATCGCTCGCCACCCTCAACCTAGATACTCCCCTCAATGGCGTTGTCAGTCTCGCTCTGTTTTTGATGGAGCTGTTGCTGCTTGTGGGCAACGTCATCATGCTGTTGCTATTGCTGCGGGTGCGCGATCGCCGCACCGAAGCCAACCCGCTAGCGCAGTTGGTCGCGCGGGGCGAATACTGCCCAACCGTCGATATCCTGATCCCCACCTACAACGAGCCCAACTTTATTCTGCGGCGCACAGTCATTGGCTGTCAGGCTCTAGATTATCCCCACAAACAGATTTACGTCTTAGACGACACGCGCCGCCCTGAGGTGGCCCAGATGGCCGCAGACTTGGGCTGCCACTACATCATCCGCCCCACGAATCGGCATGCCAAAGCAGGCAACCTCAACCACGCCCTTGCCAAAACCCATGGTGAACTGATCGTTGTCTTTGATGCCGACTTTGTGCCCACCACCAACTTTCTCGCCCGTACACTCGGCTTCTTTACTGACCCAAGCGTGGCGCTGGTGCAAACCCCTCAAACCTTTTACAATGCTGACCCAGTCGCACGAAACCTGGGGCTAGAGCACGTGCTCACCCCTGAGGAAGAAGTGTTCTACCGCCAAATTCAGCCGTTTCGAGATGGAGCAGGCAGCGTCATCTGCGCGGGCACGTCGTTTGTGATGCGTCGCCGCGCGCTCGAAGAGGCAGGCGGTTTCGTCACAGAGTCCCTGAGCGAAGATTACTTTACCGGCATCCGCATTTCAGCCCGAGGCTATCGGCTGGTGTATCTCAACGAAAAGCTGAGCGCCGGACTCGCCGCAGAAAATATTGCAGCACACACTATTCAGCGCATCCGCTGGGCACAGGGCACGCTGCAAGCCTTTTTCATCTCGTCCAACCCGCTGACAATTCCCGGCTTGAGCCTCATTCAACGGCTCGCGCATCTAGAGGGTCTCCTAAGTTGGTTTACGAGCCTATCGCGGGTGGGTTTCTTGCTCATGCCACTGGCCTATTCCTTTTTGGGCGTCATTCCCCTGCGGGCCACAGCAGCAGAGCTATTGTATTTTTTCTTGCCCTATTACGTGGTGAGCCTAACGGTGTTTTCCTGGCTGAACGAGCGATCGCGCTCTGCCATTCTGTCTGATATTTATTCCTTTGCCCTGTGTTTTCCACTGGCGATTACAGTGGTTCAGTCGATGCTTCATCCCTTCGCTAAGGGGTTTCGGGTAACGCCGAAGGGGCTTTTGAGCGATCGCTTCTCATTTAACTGGAAGCTCGCAACCCCGCTGTTGCTCATTTTTATCCTCACAGCCATGAGCTTGTGGATGAATGTCAGCCAAAGCTTAGTGCAAAGTAGCAATCTGCGCTTGGCAGCAGCCACAGCAGAGCCCGTGCGGGGGTTGGGAATTGGCTGGTTTTGGAGCATTTACAACCTAGCAATGGTGACCATTGGTCTGATTATTTTGCTGGATGTGCCCCGGACAAGCCTTTACGACTGGTTTGACCTGCGCCGCACGGTAAAGCTGCAGGTGGGCGATCGCACCATTTGGGGCACCACCACCATGCTGTCTGAAGAGGGAGCAGAGATTGCGCTGACTCAGCCCTGGCCCGATTTGGCGGCTCCTGTCACCCCGAATCCACCAGTGATAGAACTAACGCTGATGGAAGACGGCATTGTGCTGCAAGGGCAGATCGCCCATGGCACCGACCCAACTGAGACTCCAAACCCGTCAGCAACAACGGTGCTGTTTACATTTGCACCACTGCCCATCGCAACCCACCGCCAACTGGTCACACTGCTTTACTGTCGCCCGGGTCAGTGGACAAACCGCTACACCCCCGGAGAGCTCGCGTCGCTCTGGTTTTTGCTGCGGGCGATGCTGAAACCACGAGTGCTATTCGATCGGTCTAAGAAAATGCGGGCGATCGCCGTTGCCCCTCACTAAGCCGCTCGTCATCCAACGATTTAAAAGGTTCTAAAACACCAATTCATTGAGACTCTGATGAAAAGGCTAAGGGCTAGCAGTTTTTTCCATCTAAGGCTTAGCTTTGTACTTGTCGGCTTATTTCAACCAAAATTACCGATACCTTTAGCAA
Organism: Kaiparowitsia implicata GSE-PSE-MK54-09C; assembly: GCA_019359435.1. Lineage (GTDB taxonomy): Bacteria > Cyanobacteriota > Cyanobacteriia > Elainellales > Elainellaceae > Kaiparowitsia > Kaiparowitsia implicata. The sequence continues at coordinate 192,366 of JAHHHI010000055.1, read as the reverse complement.
AAGGGGAATTTATGTTATCTACGTGTTTGCCAAATAATTTCTTCTATGACATAAATAGCTGAGGGGCAGCATGCATTAATAGCGTTTACTATTGGCGTGAGAGTGATGCAATTCAATAATGAGAAAGCGCTTCAAGACTTTCTTATAAGTTTTTTAGAAAACAACCAAGGGACGAGCTGCTCCAAAGAGCACCCATTGCCTACAGGAGAGAAGATCGACATTCTCACTGATTCATATGCTATCGAATGTAAGCCAAAATTAAACAGAAGAGCTATTGATATGGCCGCTGGGCAACTAGAACGATACAAGCCCCATTTGCCAGGACTACAGCCTGTAATTGCAGGCCTAGCAGAAGAAAGCGGTAGAACTGCAGCAGCCAGCCATAGACGCAATGGGACTGAAGTCTGGTTCATTGATGAAATCGAAGAGGTCTGCGAATACTACAATCAACTCTACAATCTGGAACCGGAACCAGAATACGAGACGGAATCTGTCTACGAATCTTCTAGAAGCTACTTAAGCAGTTCCTATGATGATTCAAGCCATTTGGGCACAATTGCCGCAGTAGCAGGAATTTTAATATTTATGTTTTTTGCAGGAGCTCAATACAATAGCCTGGTTAATGAGCTACATAGAGCTGCAATAAATTGGGATAGCACTACTGCTAACAGAGCGATTGCAAAGCTTAAAGCCTCTGAGAATGAATGCAATGTTTTATTAGCCAATACTTTCGAGAGGGAAGTTCAACGAGTTATACCACAGGGCGCAAGGGGAAACGAAGTGTATTTACGTACCTTCAACCGACTTAATGCTATTCAAAACGGGCTGATGCAGGAGCACCCGCAATGTTCTTATCCACCACTAAATCACCCAGAACAGATTGATGAATCCTCATAATTTACGTACACCACTTTTACAGTAGGTACATATAAACAAGGTCAAATATACTTGTTTGCAGCAAATAAGAAGTTTCTGAAAGTTGTTGCTACTTTGCTTTGTTGAAATATAACGATCAGGATCTAACTTGCACCGGCATAACTAGATAGGTCATCTTGGTGCCGCCTAGGGGAGTGAGAATGCAGGGACTCGTCGCTGTGTTGCACTGCAGCTGCACCTCGGTGGAATTGAACACCTTGAGTCCATCCAGCAAGTAGCGCACGTTAAACGCGATTTCTAAATCTTCGCCAGAAATTTGCGCTGGCACCGTTTCTCGTCCGCTGCCTACATCAGGGGCATCCACCGAGAGGGTCAGCGATTGCTGAGCACTGTCAAGCATCATCTTGACGATGTTATTTTTTTGATCGGCCAAGACAGCGATGCGTTCTAGAGCTGAGGCGATCGCCCGACGTTCTACTGTAATCTGTCGAGAAAACTGTCGGGGAATAAGCTGCCGATAGTTGGGGTACTGCCCCTCCAGCAGGCGACTCGTGAGCCGCTGATGCTCCCATTCCACAATGAGCTGACCCTGATCAAACCGAATAGCGATCGACTCTGTAGCCGGATGCATCTGCACCATGCGCTCCAGTTCACGCAGCGCCTTACCCGGCACCGTCACATCAAATCCCGTTTTCAGCGCAGCTTCCCCATCAGCCCCACCCGCATTCGTAGTTTGCACCACCGCCAACCGATGCCCATCCGTCGCGGCAAACTCCATCGACTCAGGCTCTACCGTCAGATGCACCCCAGTCAACACCTGCTTTGCTTCGTCTGCGCTAGTGGAAAACAGCGACCCACGCAGCCCCTCCAACAACGCCTCAACCGGCAGCATAGCGACATCGCCCTCTTCTAACAGCGGTAGCGATGGATAGTCTTCTGCGCTAATGCCTCGCACTTGGTAATGCCCCGACAGTGCCGTGAGCGTCGCCACTTGCTCCTCAGATGTCTCCAGCGTCAGCGGCCCTTCCGGCAACCGCGACACAATATCCCCAAACAGCTTGGCCGGCAGCGTTAGCGTCCCACCTGTTTCCACCTCAGCGGCAAAGCTAGTTTGCACCCCCAAGCTCAAATCAAACCCGGTCAGCTTTACCCGTTGGGTGTCTCCATCGGCAATCAGGAGCACATTCGCCAAAATAGGGTGGGAAGGGCGCGGGGGCACAACCCGACTCACCAATGACAGATGGGTGTTGAGGTCGGCTTGGGTGCAAGTCAGTTTCATAGCGGCTGAATGGCTCAGAAGCGTGGGTGTTGGAAAATGGAGCATGAAGGCTTGGAAGGCCATCGTATCACCCTTGCTTCTGGGGTTCAACGAGATTTTTTTTACTCTCGCAAATCACGTCATTCTGTCATTCGGATCGGATCCGGTTTTTTAAAAGAAAAAAGTTGATCGTAGTAGTAGAAGCTGTGGAAACTGTGGAAAAAAAGCCGGGATCGCTACGAGACCTGCTGATCATGCCGGTTTAAACCTGTGGAAAAGGTGTGGAAAAGATCACTGATTCTACACAAGTACAGGTGCACGCCTGATTCTTTCCCCATCGGGCATCGGGTTTTCCTGATCTTTTCCGAGGGTTTTCCACAGAATTCACTGAGTTTTCCACAGTGGGGATTGGACTGGTGGATAGGGCGATCGCCCCAGCGCAACAAAAGTTTGAACTACAGCCGATTCAGGATCTAACGATGCTCTAAACATGCCCAAACTGGCTCGAGCGGCCATGCGCGTTCGGCATCCAGCTCTCGTTTAGGCATTCTAGCGGCTAGGCCGACTGCGGCAGAATTCAATATTCATTCCCCAATCTCGGTATATGGATGAAGAGGTTGGGATGTTCAGCAATATTTTCCAGTAATCCCGCTTGGCTTGACCCAATCAACATTGCTTTGGTTTTGGGATGGAAATTATGCCTAATTGCTTATGCTAATTGCCGAACGATCGGCCTGCGAGCTGGCGCGATATTTGGTACAACCAAGTGAACCGTCTCTCGCTACACTGGTGAGTGACAGTAGAGTATTACAGATTTGTCACAGATTTCAGCTATGGTTTCGATGACGACGGTGCTTACTGATTCAGTGCTGGCAACCATTTCTGCTGCGTCTGCTGCTCCAACGGTGGCTCCTGAAAAAACGCGCCAAACCGTTCGCAAGCTCTACCCCAATTACAAAGTCATCGTGCTTAATGACGATGTCAATACGTTTCAGCATGTGTCTGAGTGCTTGATGAAGCACATTCCAAATATGACGAGCGATCGCGCATGGGCGCTAACCGAGCAGGTGCATTTTGAAGGGCAGGCTATTGTGTGGACGGGGCCTCAAGAGCAGGCAGAACTCTATCACCAACAACTGTCGTGGGAAGGGTTGACGATGGCTCCGCTAGAAGCAGCTTGAACGGAGCAAAGGCAGGATGGGTCGCAAAAAACAGCAAGGAGGTGATGCGGGGGCGTCGAAGGGGCGTCTGGTGTGGAATCACTCGACCCATGTCCCTGGTTTGATTCCGGTGCTGACTGAGCTGACTCAGGTAGAGGGCATCAGCACCATTACTCCTGCTGTGATTGGTCGAGCCCGGTCGAATGCGCCTACCCTCAACATTAAAATATCGGTTCCCGTGCGGGGCGGGTTTAAGCTGATTGCCCGCAAGGGCAAGTTGTTTCAGGAAGTGTTTGTGATTACAGGGCTGAGCCGTGATGCGTTGGAATCGGCGATCGCCCTAGCGCTGGGTTAACAGACCCGGGTTTGAGGTTCGCAAGGGCTGAGCAACTAAACATCATTGCTGTACATCGCCTTATAGGGATGCTTGCCGTAACGCCAAGTTTTACCAAAGCAACCCTATCTTAACCTGAGTTCGGGATAAGCTCAAACCCTTAATGTGCCGTGCGCGACGCGCACGGCACATTAAGGGTTTTGGGGCATCGCGCGTCGCGCGATGCCCCAAAACCCTCTTAACCCGAACTGACGTTATCTTAATAAGCCGTGAACTCGTGGGAGCGACCCGGCATCATCACAAAACTTCGATATTATCGATGCGCTGCATGTCGCGATCTACCTCAAACCACAAGGCCCGATTGCGTGGGTCGGTGCGGAGGGCTTTGTTCAGATAAAGCCGCGCCTTGTCAGGTTGATTCAAATTTACAAGGTGCCGTCCCCAGCGCTGATAGGCGATCGCCATCCATTGCCGCACTTCTGCATCCTGAGGCAGTCGCTGGGCTAACCCTTCAACAAGGGCGATCGCCCGAGGAAAGCGATGCTCCCGCAACAACTGTTGCAGTTGCCCATACATCTGCTGCTTGATCTGCTGGTCAGCGCCTGAGTGGCTCGCATCGTACGAGACAGACCCCTGATACGTACTGACCGGTATGGTAGTGTCCCCTCCGATATCAACGGTCACTATGACCTCTTCCGAATCCCCTAGCCCCGGCTCGTCTGGTTTAATAGAGGCGACTAACTGCTTATAGGCCGTTGTGATACGAATAAACTTATCTTGAGCTGCTGCATCTTCAGGATTCACATCTGGATGATAGCGCCGTGCCAGCCGCCGATAGGATGCTTTGACATCGTCATAACTTGCCTGTTCCCGCAGACCTAGCACCCGATAGCAATCCGTAAGATTCATCCAATTACGCAGCAGAATTGAGGACCCAGACCAACCCATCCAGAAAGTAGCCCAGCGGCATTTGTTCTAGCTATCCTGAATTCTGCCACCAGAAACGGAAAAACAATCATCAATCTATCAAACGTTGGGTCTGGCAAGGTGCATCGCAACCTGCACCCACTAGCAATGCGGCGCGATCGCGTTGCCACCACGCCGCATTTTGCTATTTAACTGTGAGTTCGATAGCGTTATTTCAGCCCCAAAGCGCGAGGCTGAAATAACGCTAAACCGTGCTGCCTGCGTCGCAGGCAGCACGGTTTTAGGCAGTTGTCGAACTGACGTTAGCTAAAGGTTGCCTAGAGATTGACCACCTCTTAACTCAGAACTTAGGAGATTTCTTGACCAGAACGTCCCTGCATTGAGCGAACAATCATAAAGTCTTCGGCTTGGCTGGGCCAACGCTCCTGCTCCTAAACATGCGCGGCTGATTACGGCTGATTGAGGTGGGATTTTCTTTGTCAGATATCTCCTTCGCTCGCCCTAACATGCCTAGAACTTGAGCCGCAGCACTCATGCTGCACTGAGGATTAAAGGTACGAACGGTTGAGCGCTTTATGCGGCAGATGCATCTGCAATCACGCGATCAATCAGCCCATAAGCCTGGGCAGCTTCTGCTGATAGAAAATAGTCCCGATCGGTATCTTTTTCAATTTGCTCGGTTGTTTTGCCGGTGTGGAACGCCATGAGATCGTTCAACTCTTTTTTAATGCGCAAAATTTGCCGTGCTTCAATATCGATGTCAGTGGCTTGCCCTCGACCCGTGCCTCCCAGCGGCTGGTGAATCATAATGCGGGAATGAGGCAACGCCACGCGCTTACCTGGAGCCCCAGCTGCCAGCAAAAAGGCACCCATCGACGCGGCCAACCCCACACAAATTGTCACCACTTCTGGCTTAATGTGCTGCATCGTGTCGTAGATTGCCATCCCCGCTGTCACAGACCCGCCAGGCGAGTTGATGTAGAGATAGATGGGCTTATCAGGGTCTTCGGAGCTGAGATACAGCATGGAGGCCACAATGGAGTTGGCGATATTGTCGTCTACATCTCGGCTAAGGAAGATAATGCGCTCTAGGCTAAGGCGATCGTAGATGTCGATCCACTGCTCATAGGAGCTGCCTGGAAAGCGATAGGGAACTTTTGGAACACCAATAGGCATAGGATTTCACCAAACGATGGAAAAAACGGCTGAGAGAATGAGCAAGGGGTTAAGTAGCCGCAGCGGCTAACGCATTGGGAAGGGGCGATCGCTCCAACACCCGATCGACTAGCCCATAAGCTTGGGCTTCATGAGGGTCAAGGTAGAGCCGACGCTCGCTATCTTTCGCCAGCTTCTCAGTGGATTGCCCTGTCAGATCCGACAAGATGCCAAATATGGTGTCGCGGTCTGCCAGGACTTTCTTTGCCATGATTTGAATATCAGTGGCCTGCCCGCGCCCGCCTACATAAAACGGGTTTAGCACAATGGTGGAATGAGGCAGCGACAGCCGAAAGCCCTTAGTCCCTGCAGCCAGCAGCAGCGTCGACGAACCCGCAGACTGCCCCAAGCAGATGGTATGGATAGGCGCTTTGATGTGCTGCATGGTGTCATAAATGGATAGACCCGCCGCCATCGACGCCATCATGCCCGGCATCACATCATCCCCAGGTGAGTTGATATAGAGGTAGATGGGCTTGGTGGGATCGTCTGAGTCGAGATATAACATCATGCTGACAATGAAGTTTGCCAGCCCATCGTTAATGGCGTCGTCCAGAAAAATAATCCGGTCGAAGGCGAGACGTGTATAAATATCGACAAGCTGGGTATTGGTGCTACCCGGATAGCGATAGGGAACTTTCATAGCGACACCGACAAGAACAGAGGACGAAAATCCGAAACGCGCTGTCAGACTAGACCCTCTAACCCTTGGGAAGGAGACTCGCCTGACGCAGCGTGCATTGTAAACCCAATGCCCAGTAAATCTAATGCCAAGACGGCGCTATGCAGGCTGAATCAGCAGACCAAGTCATTACAGACCAAGTTATTGCAGGCTAGGCCATTGCAGGGAGTGCCTTGGGGAGATCCTTCGTGCTCTCGAGCACCCGGTCAATGAGTCCATATTCCATGGCTTCATGTGGGTTGAGGTAGAAGGTTCGATCCGTGTCTTTGGCAATTTTTTCTGCCGACTGGCCGGTGTTCTTTGCCAGAATATCGAGAATGGCGGCGCGGTTTTCCAGCACTTCCTTCGCTCGAATTTGAATGTCGGTGGCTTGACCCTGGGCTCCACCCCGAGGCTGATTCAAGACGATGGTGGAGTGAGGTAGGCTGGCGCGACAACCTTTGGTGCCCGCTGACAAAATCATGGCAGCAGCACCCATGGCCTGCCCAATGCAGATGGTGTGCACAGGCGGTTTGATGTAGCTTAATGTGTCACATACGGCAAAGGCTTCGGTTTCAAACCCAATCGTTTCTCCGGTATACCAGAGGGTGCCAGTGGAGTTGATGTAGAGATAGATCGGCTTTTCGGGATCGTCGAATTGCAGATACAGCAGTTGCGCGATGATCAGCCGGGTAAAGTCTTGACGGGGATCGCGTTTAGCATCGTCAAGGGAGTGCAATGGCCCACCCAGATAAACGATGCGCTCTTTGAGCATGAGGGATGGCAAATCTGGCGGAGGCGTACGGTAGTAGGCGTCTCCGTAGAATGCAGATTGGACAGCCTTAATGGGTGAACTCATACGTTGCGTTTGGTTGCAGTGCGTGGGCGATCGCCCCAATGATGAAGCAATCTTCCTAACATAGTAGCGTGAACCCCATCCGGATTGTGCTGGAGGCAGATGACGGGGTAGGGTTGCTGCGGGCGATCGCCCGGTCATCCCAACGAGAGCATCCGGGAGAAGGTGAGGCCGAGCTGATGTCTAACGACGTCGATCATTAAGGCATTGAGGCAGGAGCAGAATGAAGCCACGCCAAATTTTTTGCAGCTAGGCTTGCGGAATTAGCCACGGCGGTGCTGAAGTTAGGTATGTTATGGATGCTGGGGTAGCGCCCATGCTGTCGCAGGGGATGCCCTAAGCGTCTAAGACGGTGATCCCGTCTGAATCGTTGAGAATCCTCATGAGTGGCTGATGAGGCGTTGAGTGGTGATATGAGACTGGCGTGATGCGATGCCTGTCTATAAGCTGGCGCCGCATCCACCGACGAGCTGCAGGCTTACTCTTAAAAAGCCAGCTCTAGGTCGCTTTATAAAATGAGCTGAGTGTTGATCTGTCGTGGGGAGCGTGAGCGATGAAAGTAGTTCTGCAAGCGGCATTAAGTGATGACAGCATTGATGTGGCTCAGCCGAATAGCCAGCGACAGTTGGCGGTGTCTATTTCTGCGTTGCAAGATAAGCCGGGGCGGACGGCTCCCCTTAACCTGTGCCTAATTTTGGATCACAGCGGCTCTATGCAGGGACGACCCTTAGACATGGTGAAGCAGGCGGCACATCGAGTGGTAGACGGCCTGTCGCCGGGCGATCGCCTGTCTGTGGTTGGGTTTGACCACCGGGCTAAGGTGCTGGTGCCTAACCAAATGATCGACAGTCCTGCCGGGGTAAAGGCTCAGATCAACACTCTAAAGCCTAGCGGCGGCACCTCCATTGATGAGGGAATGCGGCTAGCGGTCGAAGAACTGGCGAAAGGCAAGAAGGAAAGCATTTCTCAAGCCTTTCTGCTGACCGATGGGGAAAACGAACATGGCGATAATGAACGCTGTCTGAAACTGGCGCAGCTGGCCGCAGGCTATAACATGACGCTGAATTCTCTGGGGTTTGGCGACAACTGGAATCAAGATATTTTGGAAAAAATCGCCGATGCGGGTGGGGGTTCCCTCACCTATATTCAGCGTCCAGAAGACGCAGTCGGCGCGTTTAGCCGACTGTTTGAACGGGTGCAGTCGGTGGCGTTGACCAATGCCCATTTGCAGATGCGGCTGATGTCAGGGGTGCGGTTAGCAGAGCTTAAGCCCCTAGCTCAGGTGGTGCCCGATACGATTGAGTTGCCGCTGGTGCAGGAAGCCAATCAGGCGATCGCCCGCTTGGGTGACCTGATGCTGGATGTGCCGCGGGTGGTGCTGGTGAATCTATATGCAGGTCAGCTTGCAGAAGGGCTACAGCCGCTAGTAGAGCTACAGGTGCGCTACGACGACCCTGGGCAGCAGCTCGAAAATTGTCTCTCTGAATCGGTGTCCATTAGCGCTAATGTGGTGCAGGGCTATCGACCTGAACATAATCCCCAAGTGCAGCAGCATGTGCTGGCGTTGGCAAAATATCGGCAGACGCAGATTGCGGAAACCAAGCTGCAGTCGGGCGATCGCACGGGCGCTGCCACCATGCTGCAAACGGCTGCTAAGACAGCACTGCAGATGGGCGACCAAAACGCCGCTACCGTGCTGCAAGAAAATGCGACACGGCTCCAGTCGGGCCAAGAGCTGTCAGAGAGCGATCGCAAGAAAACCCGCATCGCCTCTAAGACCAAGCTTCAGGGGCTAGATTAAACGGCAGGTTGAGCGACGTCAACGTCACAGTAACGGGCGACTGCGACTGCTGTGGAGAGAAGCACATCTACCCCGAACATTGTCTCAACGCCGAGTAGATTAACCTGAGTTCGGGATAAGCTCAAACCCTTAATGTGCTGTGCGCGTCGCGCGATGCCCCAAACCCCTCTTAACCCGAACTGACGTAGATTACTGCTCTGTGCTAGAAGTTCTGGCGCTGTAGCGGCTGAGCCAGTCGCGACCCAAGCGAATTGTCACATCCGATCGAAAAACGCCAGTGCTGTCGATTTGGACGCTGCCTAACCCCAGCGCTGATTGCACTGCGGCGGCGATCGCCGTATTCCCTTGCTGCGCGATGATTTGGGTGGTGTTGAGCGGCTCGCCCCAGTCGCGTTCAACCGACACATTGCTAAACCCATCCTCGCCTAAGAGATCCACCACGCTATCGATTGCGTCCTCATCTCCAGTGCTGTTTTGAATAGAGATGCGCTCGTAGCCCGACACCGGGCGATCGCCCTCGGCTGTGAGATCTGTGACGACGGGGCGATCGCTCAAATATTGCGTGACCAATTGGTCAATCTGACGATAGTGGGGCAGCCAGTAGCTGGCGACATATTCATCCGATGTGCTGAATTCTCCGGGCAGCATCAGCATTTGCACCTTAGAGCGATCTACCTGCGACCCAAAGCCAGCCAATGCAACCAGCTCCTCAATGGTTAGATTGGTGTCTACGTTTTCTTGCACGACTGACAAAATTTGCGGAATTCGGGTGATTGTCGCGGGCGTCACGGCCTGCTCTACCATCGCCCGCATAAACATCTGCTGCCGCTGCACCCGCCCAATATCGCCGAGTTCGTCATAGCGGAAACGAAGAAAATCAATCGACTTCTGCCCATCCAGACGCTGCTGTCCTTCTTTAAGGTTGATGTAAAGGTGCTGCGAATCATCTTGATACCGCATATCGCGAGGCACATAAAGCTGCACGCCGCCCAGCGCATCAATCAACTTTTCTACACCCTGAATGTTGATCCGCACATAGCGGTCGATGGGCACGTCGTTGAGCAGGCTGCTAACGGCGATCGCCGCTCCGGCAGGCCCACTGTGGGCGTTGGCCTCGTTAATCTTGGTCGTGCCCAACCCACTCACCTGAGTGCGGGTATCGCGAGGAATCGACAGCACCGTCAGGGTATTGTCGCTAGGCTGAAATCGCAGCAGCAGCATCGTATCTGTCAACCCATCAAAGGAGTTGACTAAGGCGTGGTAGCCCAGATCCCGCAGTTCTTCTGGCGGATTGGCGACATCCGACGTTAACACCTTGATGCCGAGTACGAGAATATTGACTGGCCGAGTGAGCTGCGGCAGCTGAAAGTTTGACCCAGAGGTGATGTTCTTCTGGTCAAAGGCTTGCTGATCTTCGAGGCTGAGCTGCGCTTGCATCAGCGGCGTGCTGGCGAGCGATACCGCTAGCAACGCTCCGGCGATCGCTGAAGATGAGGCGATACCCAATAGCCCTAACCCAAACCAAAGAGGCTTCTTCCAGCCGTTAGAGTGGCGGGATGGACGAGATTTGAGCCAACTCCGAACGTTATGACGGTTCACCAATGTACTTAACCAGTCCCAACACGAAATAAATAAAGACCAACAACGATTCAGAATTACCCCACACCCAGCCGAGGAGGAACAGTCTAAGGCTGATTGTGGAGAGCGGCGATCGCCCTCAATCAGGCCGATGACGACCCATTACGACTTACGCTCAACTAAGCATCATCGACCATGCTCCAGCAAGCTTTGCTGCTGCGGTAAAAATCAGGGTCGCGACAACGCCCATTGCAGCGTTGTGGAACGTGGAGCAGAGGCCAACAGTGCAGTAGAAAGACAATCCGCTGACGTCTCGATGCCCCTGCTGAGATCCGCGATGGCTAGAATTGCACGCTAGATATGGGGCTGAGCATGTTACTCAAGCTGAATGTTAGCAGTGTTTTCGCGAATTGCATCAGGAGATTGCTAACAGGGGCTGAAATTTAGGGGAGGCGATCGCTCACCTCGCTAATGCCGGGAATGATCAAGGGCTTGCGCTGCCATAGCCGCAGCATTAGCCACAGGCAGGTGCCGAAATAGCCTGTTGTCAGCAGGGCATTGGCAATGCTGACGTTAAGCGAATGGGTGGCCTGGGCGCCTGCGCCCAGCCCCACATAGCCCACCAGCCACAGCATCGCCAGCGTGACCACCAGTCGACTGGCGATGCGCTCCCGCCGATCGCCCTGCCGCCGCAGTAACGCCCAAACGGCTGGAAAGAACCCCACCACTGGCGTGAGATAGAGAAACAGCCGCAGTCGCTTCAAGTCTGCGGAATGGTAGGGGTCTGAGGTAGGGCGAGGCATGAGGATGCGGGATAAATTGATTGGTGAGGGCAGAGTTGGCTAAGGCCGTTGTCCAGGGTGGCGGTAGTTCCAACCCTAAACCCGTGATGCACGGTATCAATGCACCCTCTCTAGTCTGGCTCTAGTTTGGGTTCACAACCGTTCCCATAAACAGAATAGTGCCCGTTTCGTTGTCTTGAATGGCGTAGAAAAAGGGGCGATCGCACACCATAAAGAACGGTGGGTCAATCGGCATTGAGGTGGTGGTCACGCCGATAGAGGTCGCAGCGGCCGCTTCTGTTCCCTGCTCGTTCACGTCAATATAGGTCTTGTGCTTGACATCACTCACGTAAATTTGCTCTGGGCTAATGCCTGCAAAGTCTGCCTCGCTAGGGCTAAAGGCCACCGCCATGCCCATTGCCTTGAGCGTCTCATTCAGCGACACACTATAGTCTGAGGTGAAGCGGGGCAATTGAATCATGCCCTCTTGGCGGCGAAACTGCTCCATCCAGCTCTCCCACTGGTCAGAAGACAGGCTGCTGAGAAGCTCGGGAAGGGTGCTGGACTCACTCGGCAGCATCACCACCATGCTCATCTGTTGCGAGTCGCCATAGGGCAGGTGAATTGCCTGAAACTGGTCGTTCGCTAGGTATTGATAGGAGCCCCGCTGGCTCATAAAGGGGCTGTCACTGCTCGTTCCATCTGGAGTATAGAACAGACGATCCATCGTCTCTCTCGGGTTAAAGGGCGCGCTCCATGCGCCGTTGAAGTAGATGGCGTTGATCAAAAACATCACATCATCGGGATTGATGTTGTCCAGAATCGTGGGGATTTTTCCCTCAGTATTGCGGCTGACCCAGTCATTGATGGTGTTGACCGCAGCCGGATTGTCGAAGTCTATCGCGCTGACTTCCGCATCATAGTAGTCCTGGTTTGTTTCGAGAAATCCGCTGTTGACGGGAAAGCTATCGCGCATCCACAGTGAGTTGGCGATCGCCACCCGAACATTGGGATCAGCCGTTTCTAACTGCTGCTTGAGGATTGCGTTGCTGCTGTTCAAGTCGTCAATGGTCACCTCTTGCAGGGCGAGCGCCTCGGTCATGGCCTGCTGGGTGTCGCCGCTGGCCCCGTTATAGAGCATCGACAGGGCGATCGCCACGCTAGACGGCGAAATCATCAGATTTTCCCCATTGGCTTGGGGAGCCACCTGAGCCAGCAGGTTAAAGGCAAATCGGGTTTGGGCGGCAGATACCTCGGGGTTCATGTCTGAGAGTGAGGAGTGTTGCACGCTGGGATGCTCTGAGGGTGGCCTATTGGGGTCGGTATTGTTGGTATTGCCTGCCCAGGTGTGCCCGCTCATGCAGCCGGCAATGCTGGCTAAGACAAGACTACTTGCGATCGCCCTACCCATTCGACGAAACCTGGCCATTGCGCTACTCCTAAAAATTAGTCCCTCACAGAGTTAAGGATGGCATTTCGACCTAAAAAGTTCTCGTCAGTTACGATTTTGGCAACTGGATCGCGCTAACGCGGCAGGAATAGGACTGTCCCAGGAGTATTGAACGCCGCACGAGGACGCCGTACGCAGTGCGTCAGTTCCGAGGGATCAAGGGGACGGTAATACAGGCGGCGGTGACACTCGGCTGATCTTCAGCCGCTCAAGGTTGCCGATGGTGGATTTTTGTTCTATCGTCTCAGGCCGGGGTAGAGTCCGTGCGGCGGCGGGTCGATGGGGTGGATGAGCGAGGACGGCGAGTGCGAGGCTTGGGCGGCGTGAAGGTGTGCCCGTGCTGGGCGATCGCCTGCTGGAGGTGGCTTAGGGTCAGCATCTCGTCATCGGCCTGTTGCTGAAAGACCCGAGCGGTTTGGGCGATCGCCTGAATGTCGCCACCAGAAAGGACCAACTGCTGCGCCAGTGCGGCCCACGGCAGCGTATCGCTGAGGGGCAGGCTGGGCGAAAATGCCTGCTGCCATAGCTGAAGACGGGCCTCTGGAGCAGGCATGGCGAAAGCAATTCTATGGGGAATGCGGTGCTGCCAAGCGATCGCCACCGATTCTAACCGAGGCACCGCTAGCAGGGTGATACCCGCCGTTTGGCGCTGCTGCCAAAAGCGATGGAGCGCTGCCTCCTCGACAGTAGCCCTGCGCCGCAACCAGTGCTGCGCTGCTTTGAGCAGAAGCACAGGAGGCGATCGCCGCTCTAGTTCTGTGAACAGGTCTGCATAGGCTGATGCGGGCACCGTATCGAGATCCACCACCGTCAGCGGCACGCCCATGTCGTGGGCGATCGCCCCAGCCGCCCAGGTTTTGCCCAGGCCCGATGCGCCAATGAAGAGGGCGATCGCTCCCCTTACCTCTCCCGAGCGGCACAGCTTGCCCTGAAGTGCCAAGTGTTGCAGCGTCGTGATCTGCTCAGGGGGAAGGATGACATGTGCCCAGTCTGGGGTGGCAGACTCTTCTGTGAACCCCAGCGCTAACAATGGCTCATGACCTGCCAGCAGCCGCTCTAGCTGAGCTGACGTGGGCTGCTCAGCTACCAAAAAATCGACTAGAGCCGGGGCAAGCTTTAGGTGCTGGCTCAGCAGCGTGTCTTCTGGGCGAACCACCCACTGCAGCAGACCCTGAGTGCAAAGAGGAGAGTCGGTGCGGAGGCGCGATCGCGCCTCTCTCCAATCTTGATCAGTGCGACACAGCAGCCGCAGCACGAGATCCAGCATCGGCAGCTCAGTCGCAGTGCGCTCTTCTCCCTGCAAGTAGCGATAAAGCTGCGCATACCGCCGACTCACGTCTGGTGCGAGCGCGATCAGCACCAAATTTTTCTCGAAGGGGGTTAACTGAAGGCGATCGCACAGCATTGGCAACGCCAGCCCCACCTGCTGCTGACGACTGCTGGCGATGCGCTGCTCCATCTGCTGTTGATAGCTGAGTTTGGCCTCGCCTTTGCTGGGCGGGCGATGCTCGTCATAGGCGGGCGATCCCTCCAGCGAAATCACCCCCCGCCACCAATGGCTAGTCGCCCGATCAGCCCGCGTCTGTGCTAATCGATCAACTTCTGCAGAGTCTTTGCGCTGTCGCGTGACGGCTAGCATCAACAGCCGTTCTAGCCAAGCTAGCTCGGTTTTAAGATACGCCCAGTTATCTGCAAAGGTCGCGATTTTCTCAGTGTGCATGGCGTGGGTTACAGATCCTGATTCTTAATCTTCCCCGATGGACTGTCCCATGACACAGGGCTACATACTCTATCGCACCTGTCACAGCAAGACAGCCCATCCTGCGTGGAAACTGCTTCCCCTCAACAGCGCCCGTAACCCGTTAGGGCTGCATTAGTATGCTGGGCATGTTTAAAGCGGGGGTAGACTCATCCGCCACCATCCACTGCGACCGGGGTGGCTCTGTTTGCGCAATTAGACGGCCCTGCGAAATCACATGGCGAACTGTGGCCCGACGGCGCAGCGCGTCATAGCGACTGTCTGCATCGAGCACCACTAGGTTTGCGGGTTTGCCCACCTCAATGCCATAGCGATCCTCGACTTGTAGGGTTTTTGCCCCATTCCAAGTCACCATGTTGTAGCAGGCATCCATCTCGGCAGAGCCAGTCATCTGGCACACATGAATCGCCATGCTGGCTACATCGAGCATGTTGCCCGTACCCAGCCCATACCAAGGGTCTTGCACGCAGTCGTGACCCAGGCTCACGTTTTGCCCCTGCTGCCAGAGTTCTTTCACACGAGTCACGCCCCGCCGCTTGGGATAGGTATCGGATCGCCCTTGCAGGGTGATGTTGATCAGTGGATTAGCGATGAAGTTGATGTCGGTGCGCTGTAAAAAGCCCATCAACTTAAAGGCGTAGGCGTTGTTATAGGAGTGAAACGCTGTGGTATGGCTTGCGGCAACACGCGATCCCATACCGCTGCGAATGGCACAGGCCACCATCACTTCCAGAAACCGAGCTTGGTCGTCATCGATTTCGTCGCAGTGGATGTCGATTAAACGATCATATTGGGCGGCGAGTTCAAAAATGCGATGCACCGAGCGCACTCCATCTTCCCGAGTTAGCTCGTAATGGGGAATGCCGCCTACTGCGTCGGCCCCAAGGCGCAGGGCTTCTTCCAGCAGTTCTTCGTTTTTGGGGCTGCCATACACGCCATCCTGCGGAAAGGCGACCACTTGCACCGTGATCCAGTCGCGCACCGCATCGCGTACTTCTAGCAAGCCCTGTAGAGCGGTGAGCGTCTGCTCACTCACGTCGGCATGGGTGCGGACAAACAATACACCCTGCATCGCCTGTTGTTTCAGAGTGGCGATCGCCCGTTCTTTGACATCCGCCAGCGTGAGCGTTTGCTTCCGCTCTCGCCAAATGTCAATTCCCTCAAACAGCGTGCCGCTCTCATTCCAGCGAGGCTCCCCTACCGTCAGGGCCGAATCAAGATGAATGTGCGATTCGACAAAGGGTGGACTGACGATCTGCCCGCGCACATTAAGTTCGACCTCGGCGGGTTCGTCGAGATGCGGGGCGATCGCCCCAATGCGATCGCCGTCGATAGCAATATCCACCTGCTGAGGCGGTTCGGTGGGATGGAGCAAACAACAATTGCGCAGCAAGAGACGAGCGGGTGGTTGAGTCATCGCAATCCTGAACACAGATTAAGATGCAGACGACTTTACTCTATCGAACTCTGTTGCCTTCTGGCATCAGCGAATGGCGAGGCGCTCCACGCCATTGCAGCCTCAGGTCGCGACCCTAATCGACGACCTTGAACGTACCTCGGCGCAGCCCGGCAAAAATCTGCTCAACCAACTGTTGATCTTCTAGGGTGAAATCGCCTGCTGCCAGGGCTGCGCTCATAAGACGGCGCTGATCGGCGCGGGTGATTTGGCGAGATGCGACAATGTGATCCACCACATCGTGTAGGGAGCCATTCTGCCGGAGAGCTGCATCCGTTGGGGCTTGAAGTAACGTAGTCATAATGACTTTTCAACCGCGATAGAGAAAAGGAAGATGCTCAACATCCTCACTATGACGGGGAATTTAGATTTAGAAAGTGACAGTAAGATTACGGAATTGACGATTCCAATCATGCTAGAACGTGATAGAGATCACAGGGTGCGTTACAACAGGCATGATGACTAGGGTTTATGGCTCCGCAGAGTCTAGCGTTCGTGGTCTGAAGAATAGGCCGGAAACTAAGCCGAACCGTCTGGGGTCAGTTGTGGGTTTGCGCCATGGCAATGCTCACCTAGACGCCTGTCCCTATATTCCATATATGTCGTTGTAGGTTCGGGGAACTCTATGTCCCAGAGGTCTGCTGGCGTGAGTTAACGAGGAATATTTAAATCCCCGGTCGTGTTGTAGACATGTGGATGATAATTCTGAATGCCCTAAGCCTTAGGCAGTTTAGCAACCCTGACCACAGGTCTAGAACATCACCAAATCCCCTTCAAGACCATTACGGACGATAGGTGCCTGTATATCCTGCCTGGCTTAATCGAAGCTATATCTAGACCTCAGATGCATTAAGGCTTGATGAAGCTGAGGGGATGCTCTACCGTCTCACTGGACATTGTCAGTACAACTGTTGTATAAATTGATTCTGATATATAGAGCTTGGATGCGTGTTTTGTAGTGGGCAATGGTCTTGAGCGGGTGGTTGTACGGGGCGATCGCACTGCAGAACTGCTAGCCCTCCTCATCGTCGTGACTAATCAATAGCTGACGTGCCAAGGTTCAGGCAAAGGGTGTAAGGGTTGTATTGCGCCACATGCGCCACAGTTGTAGGCTCTACAATTTTTCTGATGACAGTGCTGCATGGCGCTGATGGCGATCGCTCGCGTGAGTGACTTTGCTGTGGGCTAGTGGCTCTGCCCAGTTCGGCCAGCGGCACGGGTCTAGCTCATACTCTGTCCCCTAGGCTAGAGGATAGATCGAGGGAGAAGTGTGGTCTGGGTCTTGGTGCATTTTTTATCTGGCCGGTGATGCGTTTTTCCGGCATTGCATTCATGCTGATCTGTCGTTGTTTAATAAAAACCTGTGTCGTCTTCCCCAAATTCACCTGAAGTTCCTCATCCTGACAATTGTCTCCATACCACGCGTCAAGATGCGCTGCTGCGGCACGTGGTTGATCGAATCCGCAATTCGCTAGAATTGCCAGTAGTCCTGCAAACAGCTGTGGATGAAATTGCAGAGCTTTTGCAGACGCACCAGTGCCTCTTCTTCTGGTATTTTCCAGACTTAGAGCGGGTGCAGGTTGTCTGTGAGCGCAGTCGAGCTGATCTGCCCTCGTGCCTGGGGCATTATGCGTTGTCGCGGCTAGAGGCTGTGGCTCCGCTGATTCAGCGGGGAGAACTGGTGGTGAGTGTAGGCCACGTCCCCAAACCGTCAGGCCTGGAATTGCTGACAGCGCTACTGCGCGATTGCCCGGCCTCTCAACCCGATGCGCTGCTAGGGGCTGACACGAAGGCTTCAATTCTGATCCCAGTGGGTGGGCAGGATGGATCAACCGGATTTATTGTGTGCAGTGGGGTGGGCGATCGCCAGTGGACTGTGGCAGAAGTCGAGTTTGTGCAGGCGATCGCCCAGCAGCTCAGTATCGCGATTTGCCAAGCGCAGCTCTATGAACGCACTCAAAAGCAGGCCAAACGAGAGCGGCTAGTGAACCGGATCACCACCCAAACTCGCCAGAGCCTTGATCTAAAAGCTATTTTGCCTGAGGCGATCGCCCAACTGCTCGACGCCCTGCATGTTGATCGCTGCCTGGTTCATTTGGTGGAAGATCCCGATGAAGATGATGAGGCGATCGCCCCTGTAGAGGCCGACTTGCCGCCTGAGGGGATGCAGCAGGTCTTCCGCCGGAAGCACCTGTTTGAGGTGTGCCGTGCTCCCTTTCAGCCCTCCATCGACTACTTTGATACCAACGGCCCCATGACTCAATGGGTGATTCAAAACCGCCAGCAGGTCGTCGTGTCTGACGTCTCAGAAGATGCGCGGATCGGAACAGACAATCAGGAATACCAGCTATCTCAGATTAAATCCTCGCTGGTGATTCCGGCGCAGGCGAACGGCAGACTGCAAGCCATTCTTTACCTGAACCAATGCGCCAATGTGCGCTACTGGAGCAAAGACGATCAAAAGCTGGCACAAGCGGTTGCCGACCAGTTGGCGATTTCAATTCAGCAGGCCCATCTTTACCACCAAATGCGGCAGCAGGCTGCCGAGAGTGCAGCCCAAGCTGAGCGCCTGACTGAGGCCCTGCAAGCGCTGCAGCGAACCCAGGCGCAGCTGATTCAAAGCGAAAAAATGTCGAGTTTGGGGCAGATGGTGGCGGGTGTAGCCCATGAAATTAACAACCCCATCAGTTTTATCTACGGCAATATTCCCTATGTTGAGCGCTACGTCCACGATTTAATGCAGATGGTTGAGGGCTCTCAGCAGTCCACAGTCAATACGCTAGATCTCGAACGCTTGCGCGACGAGATCGATTACGATTTTTTGGTGCAAGATTTGCCACGCATTCTGCAATCCATGAAGTCTGGAGCGGGCAGGATTCGGGAGATAGTGCTGGCGCTGCGAAATTTTGCTCGGCTAGATGAAGCTAACTGCAAGGTGGTTAATCTCCATGATGGGTTGAACAGCACCCTGGCAATGGTGCATCAGCAAGTCTCGCAAGACATTGAGATGCGCCGCAACTATGGCGAGTTACCGGAGGTAGAGTGCTATCCTGCGCTGATGAACCAGGTGTTTATGAACTTGCTGATTAACGCAGTGGAGGCGCTGGGGTTGAGCGATCGCCCGCAGAAACTCATTACCATCACCACTGAAGCCTTTCACCACCCAGAACAGCAGTGCCCGTGGGTTCGTATCGTGATTTCAGATAACGGCTGCGGCATTGATCCAGAGTTGGAAGCTAAGATATTTGACCCCTTCTTTACGACCAAGGCGGTCGGTCAAGGGTGCGGGCTGGGTCTGGCGGTTAGCTTTCAAACCGTAGTACACCAGCATGGTGGGCACCTTACGGTTGCCTCTGTGCCCCAACAGGGAACTGACGTTCTGATCGAAATTCCAGTGAGCCTCTCAGCAGAGGCCGGGGCGATCGCTCCTTCTACCTCGCCTTCGATGGTGTCGGCATAGCAGAAACTTTCGGGGTTAAACCGCGAACGCGTTGAAACTTGTATCCTGAAGCTTGATTAAACGCGTCTCAAGCCAAGGGTTTGCGGTTTACCCTGCGGCTTACTTCGTGCCAAATAGGCGATCGCCCGCATCCCCTAGTCCCGGCACAATGTAGCCATGCTCATCGAGCCGCTCATCGACAGAAGCCGTGTAAATCGGCACATCGGGATGCTGCTCCTGAAATTGGGCAATGCCCTCCGGTGCCGCGAGCAGGCATACAAATTTGATCGACAGTGGGTTTGCTTCCTTCAATCGCTCCACGGCTGCGACTGCAGAGTTGCCCGTCGCTAGCATGGGGTCAACCACTAACATATCGCGCTGATCAGTGTCATTGGGCAGCTTCAAATAATATTCCACTACCGTTAATGTTGTGGGTTCACGATATAGCCCAATGTGCCCTACTTTTGCAGTAGGAATCAGCTCAAGCATGCCATCCAAAAGCCCTTGTCCTGCTCGCATGATTGACACAATGACCATATTTTTCTCTGCGGCCAATACCGGGGCTTGGGTTGTTGCAATTGGGGTTTGAATCAGCTCTTTCTTTAAAGCTAAATCGCGAGTGACTTCGTAGGCCAGCAGCAGCGAAATTTCTTTCATCAGCCGTCGAAAATCTTGCGTGTGGGTATCGACTCGACGCATCAGCGTGAGTTTATGCTGCACCAGTGGATGTTGGATGAGCTGTAGGTTAGGCGTCATTATCATTATGAGATGCAATAGAGAGTAAGAATGTCAAGAACTTTGATAATGGAAAAGGGCAACTATTCAGTTTGTCAAGACATATCTCAGAACTGTAAATGTATTAAACAGACAGCCTTTTTAGAGGCTAAGAAAGACTGTGTCTAGTGTTCTGAAGAGACTATGATTTGAGAACTTTTGAACATTGATTTCTATGGGTTTATTTTTATTAATTTAAGGAGTAGACTGCAAGGTTTAAGACCTAAGTTTCTGTCGTGATGAAGTGATTATGACGGACAGTTGTTCAGTGGATTCTTAAGGTAGGATTACTGTACCACTCTCAATTAGATTTTCCCCATAGGGGTGCAGGTTAGTTGCCATGACCGATGCTCAGTCTCCGCAAAAGCGTAAGCACATTATCCTAACGTCTCATCCCAATGCCACAGGCGAGAAGGTTCATCCCATTCGCTGGGGGGCGAGTGATCCCCTAGAGCGGGGGCCTATCATTGGCTCGGTGCGGAGCCGCAACCACCGTAACGTGATTGGCACGATGGGCGGCGCCTACAGCGTGTATCGGGCGCTGGCGGTGGCAAGCGGTGTGCTCGACCCTAACCACAAGGCCGACTTTACCAATACTGCACCGGTTGTAGAGTTTGGGCCATACCCGAGTTGGAGTGACCCAGACAAAATTGTGTCGCTTGATCCGTTGGGGGCGATCGCCCCGAATATCTTTTCCTCCCAGTTTCCTAAAGATGACTACGATATTGGCCCCACCATTGCTGTGACCAAGGCCCATATCCAAATCCCCGAGCTGAAGGATGAGATTGCGAAGGGGCGACTTAAGGTAGACGGCACGCTGCTCAAGGCCGACGGCAACCTGCGGGTGACTAAAGCCGCTATCGACCCGGTTTGGTATCTTCCTGGCATTGCCAAGCGGCTGAATGTGGATGAGTGGGAACTGCGCCGCATTTTGTTTCAGCAAACGGGGGGCATGTTCCCCGAACTGGTGACGCGGCAAGACCTGCATGTGTTTTTGCCGCCGATTGGGGGCACCACCGTCTATATCGTGGGCGATATTGGGGCGATCGCCGACCCCACTAAGCCGCTCGCGCTCCGCGTCCACGACGAGTGCAATGGGTCTGATGTGTTTGGCTCTGATATTTGCACCTGCCGTCCTTACCTGGTGCATGGTATTGAGGTGTGCATTCAGGCTGCGCAGGCGGGCGGCACAGGGATCATTGTCTACTGCCGCAAAGAAGGGCGGGCGCTGGGCGAAGTGACTAAGTTTTTGGTCTATAACGCTCGAAAACGCCAAGAAGGGGGCGATCGCGCGGATGCCTACTTCCTCCGCACCGAATGTGTGGCCGGGGTGCAAGACATGCGCTTTCAGGAGCTGATGCCCGATGTGTTGCACTGGTTGGGCATTACCAAAATTGATCAGCTGGTGTCGATGAGCAATCTTAAATACAACGCCATCACCCACTCCGGGATTGAGGTGGTAGAACGCATCCCCATCCCGCCGGAGCTGGTGCCAGCGGATGCTCAGGTTGAAATTGAAGCGAAGAAATCCGCAGGCTACTATTCCGACACGGGGGGGCTCAGCGAAGAAGATCTGGCAAAAATTAAGGGGCGCGATTATTCGTAAAGGGTGGAATCTCGCCGCTCTACCGCTTGTGACATGGGTTGGCGCAAGCGGGGTCTACTGACCTAAAATACAGTGCCGTCGCTGTTAATCTGGATGGGAGGGCTGCCGTCGGGGCGCAGGTCTGCCGCGATTTTGCGGCCTGCTGCCCAGGTGCCGCCTTCGAGAATTTTGACCAAGGGTAGCTCCACCGGGCTGAGGTGGAGTTGGGTGCGGATGCGATCGCCCACCCGATCTAGCAGCGCTACCGTCAGCGCCCGCCATTCCACAATTACCTCGGCACTGGGCAAATGCCGGTCTGTCAGAATGTCAGGATATCGGGGTGTCAGCAGCCCCAAATCTACGCACAGTCCACCGTTGCGATATTCTGCCAAACCCGTCAACTGATCTAAATCGGTAATGGTCAGCCCCAACGCTTGCAGCGGCTCTAGCAGCGAATAGGTCAGCCACTGCGACAGCTTGTGAAACGGTACCAGATTGCTGCCCGGTGCATCGTGCGGCAGAGCCGAATGGGGCCACACGTCGCCCAAATTTGTGTCGCCTAGGGTGATGCGCCCCGCCCAAATATCGCCCAACCCCTCCAGCACCGCACCCAGCACCACCGGGGCCGAGAGCTGATTGCCCACAGCCTGATCGAGCAAATAATCCACCAGATACCCCGGTCGCGGTGGTTTGGAGCCATCCGTTGTGAAGTAGTGGGAATGCTGCCGCAGGCTTCGCCCCAGCCTCTGCATGAGCGCCAGTCGCCCCGCGACGCCCACGAGAGGATTGGCGTCGCTTACCTGAAAACGTTGGCACAGGGTCGCTTCCGTCAGTGTTTCCAACCCGGCTGCGGTGGTTTGCAGCGGGTTAGCGTCGTCGTCTGAGAGCGCACCGCTGAGGAAGAGGTGATAGCTGGCGATCGCCAACCCCTCTGATCGTCCCAGCGTGATTCCTGATTCTGCCTCATGATAGTGCCACGCGGCTCCAGCACCGGCATCTAGCAGCACGCTAGGAATCACCAAGTCATAGTGCACCCGTGCCCGTTCCACAGGGTCGAGCGCGGCCAACTGCTGCGCCAGTTGCGCCCGCCGATCGACGCCGCCTGCCCCAAAGTGTCGCCAGCGGCTGTGAAACGGCACGTCTAGAGTGGGATAGTTGGCGTGCATCACTGTCAGCACATAGTCTGCGGTGGCATCTAGCCGATCAAGATTGCAGCGAAAATGCTGCAACCGGCCAGCGCACGCCTGCTCAAACAAGACCCCACAGCGTTCGCGAATGGCTTGGGGGGTGCGGAGATGGGCGATCGCCGCTGATTCTAATGATGCAACCGATGCGTCCATAGGGCTCTACTGGAGATCTCACAAGCTGGATTAGGGGTTTACCGCTAGGGGTTACTGGCAGGAAATAGACTTCGTCTTTAGTTTGTCTCGTGACAGTCTGCCAATCCATCAGAAGCCTTCAACCGGGGCGAGACGCGCTGCTAGCAATCCTACCAGCCCCCGGCTGAGGCGGCAGCTAGCCAGACAACTCTTCTGCGGCCTCGCAGATGGATTTGATAGACTGGCGAAGCACCAATACGGGTTGAGCCAGCGCTATGCTTGCCTTTTTGTTTACGTCGCCAGGGCCAGATCTGGTTGAAATTGGCCCCATTACCCTTCGATGGTATGGCCTGCTGATTGCGTCCTCCGTTATTCTAGGGCTGACGCTGGCGCAGCGGTTGGGCGATCGCCGTCAGATTAATTCCGACCTAATTGGCGACCTGGCGATTTGGCTGGTGATTGGGGCGATTCCGGCGGCGCGGCTCTATTACGTGTTGTTTGAGTGGGAGAATTACGCCCAAAATCCGGCAACAGCGCTGGCCATTTGGCAGGGTGGCATTGCCATTCACGGCGCAATTTTGGGAGGCCTGTTGGCGATGTTGCTTTTTAGCCGCCGCCATCGCATTTCGTTTTGGCAACTCGGAGACGTAGTAGCGCCGTCTCTAGCGCTGGGTCAGGCGATCGGGCGCTGGGGCAACTTTTTTAACTCCGAGGCCTTTGGCCGTCCTACAGATCTGCCGTGGAAGCTCTACATTCCCCTGGCGCAGCGGCCACCGAGCTACACGCAGTTTGAGTATTTTCATCCCACGTTTTTGTATGAGTCGCTGTGGAATGTGGGTGTGCTGACGCTGCTGCTGGTGCTGTTTTTTGCCGGAGCGCGCAATCGCTTGCCGCTGAAACTGGGGACGATTTTGCTCGTGTATCTCATTGCCTATGGGGCCGGACGCTTTTGGATTGAAGGGCTGCGAATGGACAGCCTGATGCTGGGGCCGTTGCGGATTGCACAGGTGGTTAGTCTTGTGCAGATGGCGCTGGGTGGGTTGGGTCTGGCCTGGCTGTATTGGGGAAATCGTTCCCTGCCGGGAAGCAGTGTGCGACTCTCAAAAAGAAAACCCCGAAGTTTCCTCCGGGGTTGAAATCAGGGTGCATCTACCATTCCCTTTTACTCAGAATGGGGTGAGGCATCCGGATGGTCTGCTGAAAAAACTCTGGCACTTGAGTCGTTTGGATGATGTTGTATCTAGCTGAGGGCTGAGGTTGGCATGGCGATCGCACCATCTATGCCGGGGGAAATAGACCCAAGCCCGGGCACCGTTTACATCGTAGGAGCGGGGCCGGGCGATCCCGAGCTGTTGACGATGAAGGCGCACCGGCTGCTAGCAGCGGCGGATGTGGTGCTGTTTGCCGATTCGCTGATCCCGCCGCCTGTGTTGCAGATGGTGCGTTCTGACGCTGAAGTGATCCCCACCGCCTCCAAGACGTTAGAAGAGATTGTGGCGCTGCTCGTGGATCGGGCGCGATCGCACGCCATTATTGTGCGCCTGCATTCCGGCGATCCCTGCCTCTATAGTGCGGTGTATGAACAAATGCGGGCGATCGCCCAAGTTGGCATTCCCTTTGAAGTGATCCCCGGCATCAGTGCGTTCCAAGCGGCGGCGGCCCATCTCAAAACCGAACTCACCGTTCCTGGTTTGGTGCAAACCCTAATTCTGACGCGCATCAGCGGACGCACCCAAGTCCCCGATGGGGAAGACTTAGCGGCGTTGGCGGCGCATCGAGCAAGCCTTTGTCTTTACCTCAGCGCGCGCCATGTGGCGCAGGCGCAGGCGCAGCTGTTGCAGCACTATCCGCCAGAAACGCCCGTGGCGATTTGCTTTCGGCTCGGCTGGGCAGATGAGCAGGTGCATGTGACCCTGCTTGCAGACATGGCAGCCGTCACCCAGCGCCACAACCTAACCCGCACCACGCTCTACGTCATTAGCCCAGCATTGGCTGCAACCGATCGTCACGATGAAGAGAAATGGCGATCGCGCCTCTATAACGCGGAGCATGAGCGCCTGTTTCGAGAGTCTGCGTCGGGATGAGGCTGGGGCTGGGGATCGCCTGGATGATCGCAACGCCGGGTATCCCAATTCTTCCAGATCTGAGTCAGTGCCTACTCGTCAGGGAGATTGCTTGGGGCCTAGAGCCGGGCGAGCAGACCGACTGCCCTGGGTCATTTCATACAGGTGATGGGTTTCATACTCAATGTCGTCAAAGTCTTTTTCGCCCAGTTGTTCCACATAGTTGTGTTTGAGTTCTTCTAGCAAATCGACGATGAGGGTTTCTAACGTCTGGAGGGTGCCGTCGTTGATCAACTCTGTGCGAATGACCTCACCCATACGAGCCACCAACGCCTGCGACAGCGCTTTGCCTTCGTCGTCTTCGAGAGAACTCACGAGGCTTTGGTAGGCGTTGTCAGTCGCATCGGCAATCACGCGCTCGTTGATGCGATGGGGAAGGGCGCCCAATCCGGGGATTTGGACGAGCCCGCGATAGGCCGGGGATTGCCGCAGCATGGATTCGACGCTGTGCTTTGCTATAGCTTCGATCTCGGGCTTGATCTGCGGCAGCATTTGATAGACCAGCAGGTGCGTCACTTCTTTGGAGATTTCGGCTGCTTCATCGACGCCTGTAATGTCGACATAGCGACGGCGCTTTTCGGGATACATCAGCCACTGCACGGCGCTGCCATCGCGAACGAGCTGTTGCAGTTGTTCGACGACGCGGAGCACCACAATTTCGGTCATCTCAATAGACACGCTGGCAATGACGCCGTGGATTAGGCGATCGCGCACGGGTTCTAAATCGATCAGCCGCGATTGGTTAACCCGCAACACAGTGGGGATTACCCGCAGCCACCGCCAGAAAGGCAGCAGCAAGAAGATATCGTACCAGCGCCAGATCATGGCATCGAACCAGTTAACGCCGTTGTAGCGCCGCGCTAGGTGAATTGTGCGAATCACAAAATCTGCGGCAAAAATGGCAATAAACCAGTTGTCGATGCGCCAGAATTCATCAACGGGACGCCCGTTCTCGCCAATGCCCCGGTAGTAGTTGGTCGCCATCAGCGGGCGCACGCGCTCGTTAAAGAAGGCGATCGCCCCGGCGGTGCCTTCTTGTTCGATATAATCGCGGCTCCAAAATTGCTCAAAGGCTTGGGTGGCATTGGTTTCGTCTACTTCTTCTTGCACGCGCCGCTTGATGCGCTCCAGCGTGCCCGACTTGTTGGCGATCGCAAACGGATCTTGATTGATCATATCCACACTGCGCTGCCGCAAATCTGCCAACCGCTGATCGGCATCCCCCGCGCTGAGCCCACCGCTGTTGACAAAATCATCCACCGCCTGGATGTAGCTCTCCGTATCTGGGTTCGGCTCAATGCCCTTAAACTGTTCGCCATACCAGTCGGTAAACTCGGGCAAAAACCGCAAATACTGGTCGCGGAACGGTATGTAGCTCAGGTCAAAGGCGATCAGACCCAAATTCACCAGGGCGATCGCCGCCACTGCGCGATTGAGCCATCGAATGATAGGGGAGGTGGGCTTCTTTTTAGCAGGGTTAGAGCTGAGCATGGACCATCAATCTATATTCACTACGCAACTTCTATTGAACTATGAAATAATCGGGCTGCAATCGTCCTAGAGACGTTTGGCAAGAGATAAATCCAGAATGATAGGGCGACGATGAACGATAAACGCAGACGATGGGTGTTGAGCTGGCTAGCGCTGGGGATGGCGATCGCCCTGGGGCTTGCAGGAGTAGGGCGAGCCGTGGCCCAAGAACCCGTGACCGAGCTGCGCGGCATCTGGCTCACCAACATCGACAGCGAAGTGTTATTTTCTAGCCGCAATGTCGTAGGGGGGCTACAACGCTTACACCGTCTCAACTTCAATACTCTATACCCGACTGTGTGGAACGGCGGCTATACCCAATACCCCAGCCCTACTGCTTTGGCAACCTTCGGCGTTGAGCAAGATCCCTACCCAGGCTT
Source organism: Kaiparowitsia implicata GSE-PSE-MK54-09C (assembly GCA_019359435.1). Lineage (GTDB taxonomy): Bacteria > Cyanobacteriota > Cyanobacteriia > Elainellales > Elainellaceae > Kaiparowitsia > Kaiparowitsia implicata. The sequence goes on along the minus strand of JAHHHI010000055.1, from coordinate 165,103 downwards.
TGCCGGGCGCGACATGCTGGGTGAAATGGTGGTTGAAGGGCATCGCCAAGGCATGGCGGTGATTCCCTGGTTTGAGTTTGGGCTGATGATGCCCGCCGAGTCGGAGCTGGTCGCGCAGCACCCCGATTGGGTCACAGCCAAGAGCGATGGCGACCCCATCTGGATGGAAGGCGGACGCATTCCTCGCGTGTGGCTCAGTCCGTCTCATCCTGAGGTGCAAGATTTTATCGTGAACTTGGTGACGGAAACGGTGCGCCGCTATCGCGTCGATGGCATTCAGCTCGACGACCACTTCGGCATTCCTGTGGCCTATGGCTATGACCCCATCATGATTGCTCTCTACCAAGCGGATCACGATGGCGCAGCACCGCCAGACGATATTCGCGATGCTGAATGGGTGCGCTGGCGCGCCAACGAGGTCACGCAATTGATGCGGCGCTTGGTGCAAGAGGTCAAGGCCATCAATCCTGACTGTGTGATTTCTCTCTCGCCTAACCCCCGCCTGTTTTCTTATATGGAATACTTGCAAGACTGGGGCACCTGGGAGCGCCGGGGGCTGATTGATGAGCTGATCGTCCAAATTTATCGCCGAGACCTAGAGCGATTTGAGTTTGAGATTGACCGGGCTGATGTGCAAGTTGCAAAGGAATTTTTGCCGGTCTCTATTGGCATTCTCGCTGGGCTAAAGGACAATATCACCGATATGAGCTTGATCAATGAGCAGGTCGAAGCGGTGCGCGATCGCGGCTATGCTGGTGTAGCGTTTTTCTTTTACGAAACGTTGGGAAATCGCGATTCTCTCTTTCGGGGACTGTTCCCAACGCCCGCCCGACGCCCCAACCTGGTGTATCAGGGTTTTTAATCAGGAAGGATAACCCATGACAGGGTGAATAGCCATGACCATGCATATCTTACATATTGGTAAGACAGGCGGCACTGCCATCGGCTGGGCGATTGAACCCTATAGGGCGAGCAGTGCTCATCCAGTGATTCTGCATCCTCACGGTGTGCGCCTGGTCGATATCCCTTGTGGAGAGTCAGTTATTTTTTTCTTGCGAGATCCGATCTCGCGATTTGTGAGCGGCTTTTATAGTCGGCAGCGCCGGGGGCAACCCCGCTACCTCTCGCCTTGGAGCCTAGAGGAAGAGGCAGCGTTTGCGACCTTTTCAACGCCCAATCAGTTGGCGATGGCGTTGTCCTCTCCCATCCTTGAAGAGAGGGCTGCTGCGCAGCAGGCGATGCGCCACATTCAGCATGTGAGGTCTCATTATTGGGATTGGTTTCAGGATCGAGAGTACTTTAGATCTCGATTAGCAGATATTGCGTTCATTGGGTTTCAAGAGCGGCTGGCTGCAGATTTTGAGGTGCTGAAGAGGAAGCTGGGGCTGCCCGACCACGCGACGTTGCCGAGTGACGATGTTCAGGCTCACCGGAATCCCACCCATGTGGATCGACGGCTGGAGGATGGGGCGATCGCCAACTTAACGCAGTGGTATCGCAGTGATTTTGAGTTTGTAGCGCTATGCCAAACCTTGCTGCAAATGCATCCTACACTAGGCGGTCGACCAGCCGAGCTTAGCCAAGCCTGACGCACCAATGGAAGACTGCCATCCGTGTATGGCCTGAGCCACACGCATGGTGATGGTTTAATGCGGGTGCAGGATTAATTCCAAAAAACCCGTCTTATCGTCAGGTTGGCAAATGCCCAAAACCGTGCTGCCCACATTGCGGGCAGCACGGTTTTGCGTTGGGTGTCTTCCGTCGAAAGACCAGCTCTAGACTGGGCGCTCTGGCTGGGGTTATGTCGCCAAGGCGAAGTCAGGGGAAGGAGCGATCGCCCCCATTGGCGACTGCTGGAAGAAGTCCACCGTGGTCACGGCACCGCTACCAATCAAGTTCACATCCATCCGTGCCACCTCAGCAGCGTTCACAAACAGCGTTTGCTGGCTGTTGTCACCCATCCCCGGAATCGACACCACCTGAACCAGGCTATCGTCGGCATCAAAGAAGGTGATCGAGCCGCCATCTTCATCGATATCCAATAGGCCCACGCTTGCAATGCCCACGAGGTCATCAAACTCAAACCGCAGCGTGCCGCCACCGGCCTGGTCGTCGGGGTCGAGCTGATTGCCATTCTCAGAAATGATCAACACAGAGCCTTGGTTGTCGGTCGCCAGGTCAAAATCTCCACCCGTGGGGTTAGAGGTGTCAAAGATCATTGCCTCGAAGGGACTGGTCGGAGCCGAAATGGTTACCCCCAGATCCGCAAACTGATCCGTCACAAATACCCCTGCATCAATCTCGGCTCCTTCAAAGTCCAGTCGAGTAATCTGCGGTGCATCTTGCACTTCAATTAGGTCGGCATCTACCCGAGCGGCGCCCACCTCAGCTCCGGCCAGTTCACTGAGCCCTAGGGCTGTGGCAAACTCGGCGGCCAGCAGCAGATCGGCCTCGCTGATAGTCAGCACCGTATCGTCTGCCGACAGCGTGTCGGGAGTCCCGATGTCAAATAGAACATCTAGACCGTTGCCCTCGATGGTGTCTTCCACAAAGAAGCCGCTGGCTATATCAGTCACGCGATCGGCATCAAAGCCGATGGAGAAGTTGCCGACGGTAACTGCAATTTGCGGTGCGCCCACCAGACTAAAGGTGACAGTGCCCGTGTGCTCAATGGTGCCCCCCACCGGCGTAAAGGGCGGCACGGTGAAGGTAAAGTCTGACGCATTGGTGATACCAAAGCCCACCTGAAACTCGTCAGAGAACGGCTCGACAGTGCTGTCTGCACTGACTAACACCAACCCGGCGGCTAGTTCTAGCAAAGGCAAATCCAAGAATACACTGGTCACCCCGTCGAAGACCCGCAGCGTCAGCTCGCTGGGATCAACTGGGTCGATTGGATCTATCGGCTCGGTGCCGTCACCCAGCACCGTGTCTTCCCGGAACTCTAAATTCTGAATTCGCAGGTCAAACTCGGGCGCCATGTCTTCGGCATCAAAGGGCGTGTCGCTAAAGTCAGTGACCAAGAATTCTGCCAGGGCATCTTGCTCGGTGCCGTCAGGGGCGAAGAGGGCAAACCCAGTGCGGCTGTCGGGGTCAGGGCTGGTGAGGTCTTCTGTCAATAAATCGACGCGATCGCGATCGGGGAAGGGATAGCCATCGCCCCCATCGGCCAAGAAGTTAAGGGTAACCGTGCGGAAGGTGCGCTCGGGGTCGCCCACGATGGCTCCGTTTTCCACGACCACGTCCAGAATATTGTCGTCTTCGTCAATAATGGCGAGGGATTGCACCCGGCTACCCGGCTCTAGTGTGGCATCGAAGCTAAAGGAGAATCCGCCCACCTGTGGGAATTGCCCTGGTGTAGCGCCGGGTTCCGTAGCCGCTACACCATGCTCTACCAGCGCTACTAACTCTTCAGCCGTTACCGTTAGCAAGGTTAAGCCGTTGTTAAACCGCAATGCGTTAAAGATATCAAGCTGAGAGATGTCTCCCTCTTCCTTGCCAGCCACCTCGTTTGCCTGCGGCGGCAATAGCTGCACATCGTCAGGGTTGGTAGAGCCCGCAGGGAATGTCAATACGCCAATGTTGTCGCGGATGCCGCCCCCGTTTTTGATGGAAATGACCACGTCTTCATCAACGGTTTTGGCATAGAACAGGTTGGCATCGGCAGTGAGGTTGCCGAGGTTGGTTTCTTGCGTCCGCACATCGTCGCGGGCGCCGTTGAGGAAAACGTCGGTGCGGCCAAACAGATTGCCGTCTAAGTCCACAATTACGGCGCGCAGGGCATCGGTAATGGCAACAATCTCAGGATCGGGAGTGCCGCCTACGGCTGCTACGCCGTCGTCGTCAGTGGCAAAGGCACCGCTGATATTGGGGTCAATGCTGTCGGGAATGATGACGCCGTTCTCATCAAACTCGACAATCAGACGACCGACGTACGTATAGTTGCCATCGGTGTTGATCACCGCTACGGGATTGCCGTCTGCTGCGGTTGACAGGATAGGGTAAGGGCCTTGAGCTTCGTCACCTGTGCGAAGGCGATCGCCCTCATCTGCGAGCAACGTGTTAGACCCACCGGCCACTACAACATCAACATCAGTGAGTAAGGTGGCTAGCTCTTGCTCAATGGCGATCTGCTGCATGTGGGCCAGCAGAATCACCTTGTTGATATCGGGGTTGTTGGTCAGCAGCGTATCGACAGAGGTTTGAATTTCTGCGGCAAGAGCTGCGATATCGTCAGGGTTGGTGCTGTCAAAGGGTTGAGGATTGACCGTAACGCCACCCGGGGACGAGATCGTGGAGAGGGTAGGCGTAGTTGCCCCTACAATCCCGATGCGCTCCCCATTGACGGTGATGATGGTGTTGCCCGCCACACTATTGGGGATGTCACTGGCTTCTTGGCCATCGTCTGCCACCAGCGGAGCCAGAGCGGTGTCAGTGCTAAAGTCCAAGTTGGCACTGAGGTAGGGGAACTGGGCACCTACGTAGCCATCTTCTTCATCGGGGGCAATTAAAGAGGCGAGTACGCCAGTGCCCAGGTCAAATTCGTGGTTGCCTAGGGCGATCGCCTGAAACCCTAACAGGTTTTGAATTAGGATGTCGGCGCGTCCCTGGGCACCAAAAGCGGATTCACTGGCAAAGAAAAAGGGGCTGGGAATGTAGGCGTCTCCAGAGGAGAGAACCAGCGTATTGGGGAAATCAAGATTGCCATCGCCGTCAGCGTCTTCATTTTTGAGGGCGTTGAGCACTGCCGAAAAGCGCGGCGCATCTTCAATTGCGGGAGCGCCAGCTTCCTGGTCTCCTGCATGCAAAAGCTGAAGTGTAAAAGCCATGAATCTATCAATAAGGGGGTGAAATGAACAAACCGTAGCCGAGCGAACAGAACTGCCACCCCATAGAATTTCATGGCAACTTTAAGTAACTTTTAAATTCCCATTAACTCTCCGAAAAAATACGGAAACTTTATCTAGGTGTGCCAGCGGGCTGCAGGGCTTCGGTTCAGCGCTGTGGAGCGATCGCCCACGCCCACCCGCTGAACCAAACTCGGCGCATGGGTAACAGAGCATACAGAAAAACTGTCTTTTGATAGAGACGGCGATCGCCTTAAACCGGGCTAAAGGTTATGCCTTGCACTCCCAACCCGCTGCCGCCTTGGCGCTGGCTATCCGCTGACTAAAAAGGCATAGGAAAATATGGAGAAGGCAGAGAGAAAGCAGAGAGCCACCAAAATTGATGCTTTCAGTACACTTGAACTTTGCTACAGTGAGCCTAGTCGCAGGGTTTCCCCTGGCCGAATCCCCCGGACTGATCGCCCCCGGACTGATCGCCCTCGGACTTTAAGCCCGCTCCTCCTCGCTCCTGCTGCCATCTCTTTGCCGTCTCTCGTTTAGTTATGAGTGGTTCTGCGCCTCAGCCACCGATTCTGCGTCCCTATCAGCTTCAGCTCATTAAGGATCTCTACGCAGCGCTGGGCAAGGGGTACACGCGCGTTGCCATTATTGCGGGCACCGGAGCCGGAAAAACGGTGATAGCCGGGCAGATCTGCGCCCATGCCGAAGCTCGAGGCCGCCGATTGCTATTTTTAGTCCACCTCGATGTGCTGGTGGGACAAACCTACGACAAGATGAAGGCCTTTGGTCTGCGCTGTGGCTTCATCAAAGCCGGGTGGGATGAAGACCCCGATGCGCCGATTCAGATTGCCAGCGTGCAGACCATGGCGAAGCGATCCTGGTGGCGACGCTGGCCCGCCGATGTGGTGCTCTATGACGAAGCGCACACCACCGTGTTTAGCCGCGTGGGGCAACAGCTGCTCTATCACACGCATCGGGATGCGGTGCACCTGGCGATGACGGCCACCCCCTATCGCCTAGGGCGCGACCAATTAGGCGACCATATGGAAACGCTAGTGGCGTCGCCTGTGCCCTCAACGCTGCAAAAGATGGGCTTTTTAGCCCCGATGAAGTATTACGGCATGCCCGAAGAAAACCAGGTTGATCTGGAGGGTGTGCGGACGGTGGCGGGCGACTATGACGAGCGGGAATTGAAGATTGCGTGCGATCGCCCAGAATTGGTAGAACGCATTGTGGAAGAGTGGTGTCGCCTGGTGCCCGACAAACGCAGCATTGCCTTTTGTGTGGATGTGGAGCACGCCCACCATGTCGCCGAGGCCTTTAACCAGGCCGGTGTTGCCGCCGCTACGGTAGATGGCGAAACACCGATCAAAGAGCGCAGGCGGCTCTATGATGCGTTGCGGGATGGCGACATTTTGATGCTCACCTCTTGCAACGTGATCAGCATTGGCTTTGATGAACCCAGCGTAGAGGCTGGGTTGTTGCTGCGCCCTACCCAGTCGCAAGCGCTCCACTTTCAGCAAATTGGCCGGGTGATGCGGATCTCGCCCCAGACGGGCAAGCTCTATGGCACGATTCTTGACCAGGCGGGCAATCTGCAGCGGTTGGGTTTTCCGGAAGACGTTCAGGGCTATCACCTGCCCACTCGGAGCGAACCCGAGAGCGGCACGGGCGCTGTGCCGACCAAGCAATGCCCCTGCTGCGGTCGCATTGTGTGGATTTTTGTGATGACCTGCCCTGATTGCGACCACCAGTGGGCCAACGACGCGCACATTCCCTTGCATGATTTGGAAGAAGTGCTGAGCGAAGAGCAGGTGCTGATGGTGCAAGAGCAAGACATGTGTCGCACCTTTCAAGACCTGCGGAAGCGGCACTATCGAGAAAATGCCTCGCCTGCTTGGACGACGCGCGTGTTTTTTGAGCAGTTCAACTGCCTGCCGAAGGATGCGTGGTGTGAGGGATCGATTTTTGGCAAGCAGCCCACAGTGGAGCAAAAGCAAGACTATAAAAACTATTTAATGGCGATCGCCCAACGCCAGGGTAAATCTATCTCTTGGGTGATTAGCGAGTTTCAGAAAGAATTTGGCCCGCGCGGGTGGGAAGCGGTGTTTTTTGACCGTCTAGCTTGAGGGCGGTGTTTCTGCTGGCGGCGTCTGCTGCCTGCGCTGCATGACCGCCTGCCGAAATCCCAACACCACGAGCACATTCGCCAAGGTCAGGAAAAATTCTGCCCCGCCATGTAGCGCATCCACATTGGCCAACTCTTCCCCAAAGGCTTGCTGTGCATAGAGACCTGCTGGAATAGTCACCGCGACAAACACCAGCGTCATATAAAAGCCGACGAGCGCCAGCCGTGGCATTTGCGGGATGCGGGTCAAAAACCACAGAAACCCCAAGTAGGGGAACAACGATAGACCGAAGAGGGTTTCTTTAGAAAAGAGCGCAGGGGCGGGCATAGAGGTAGGGCTTGGAGTGAAGGACAGAACACACGGGACACACGGGATACACGAAACACACAGAGTACGTCAGCGAGATCGAGATCGCGACATTGCGTCAGCATCGGGGCTTATGCATCGGGCGTGGCAGGGGGGGGCGATCGCCAGATCCACCATGCCGCCACGCACAGCGTCACATTGCCCAATACGGTCAGGGCTGCCTGCACCGTCACCAGCCAAGTCAAACTGGGGGCATTGTCGAAAAAATGCCAGGTGCAGGCGCACATGGCACTCACCAACGCAGGCAACATGCCCCAAGACAGGGCGCGCCACGCCGCATTCTGCACCACTTCCGCAAAGGTCCACACCAGCCAAATGGCGGCAATCCACTCCAGCACGCTCGAGATGTGGATAATCCAGGTTGGAATTGACAGGGCATTCATAAGAGCACGTGATGGATAGTGCGGACTGAGACGCAGGGGCAGCGCTTGAGATCGAGACGGTGCTGCAAAGCGGGTCGGCTATGCGCTGGCCTGAGAGCGCCGTTCCACCGCTTGACCCTAGTGCCCAATCCCCAACCCCTGTATTGTAAGGGGTGCAGATTGGCAAAATAGCGTGGCGACAGATGCGAGCAGTCTTGTGTGGCTATTACGGCATGGGCAATGGCGGCGATGAGGCGCTGCTGGCTACGCTATTGCAAATGCTGCCGCCCCAAGTGACGCCGCTGGTGCTGTCGGGCAATCCGGTGCAGACGCAGCAAGAGTATGGGGTAGAGGCGTGCAATCGCCGCTCTCTATTCGCCGTGGTGCAGGCCATGCGCCGATCCGATGCGTTTATTTGGGGTGGCGGCAGTTTAATTCAAGATGCCACCAGCGCCATCAGTCCTCTCTACTATGGCGGGCTGATGGAGTTAGCGCAGCGGCTAGGGCTGATCACCTTGGCCTGGGCACAGGGCGTTGGGCCGCTAAATCGCCGCCTGACCCGATGGCTGGCCCGGCGCAACTTTACCGGATGCTCAGCCGTGAGCGTGCGCGATCGCGCCTCTGCAGAACTGCTCGCGGCCTGGCAGGTGCCGCTGTCCCTCGCACCTGATCCCGTCTGGGCGTTGCGAGGAGAGCCGCTGCCGGGATTGTGGGATCTGCCTGCGCCCCGTGTGGCGGTGGTGCTGCGGCCCCATCCCCTGTTCACACCAGATCTGCTGGCTCGGCTGACCAAAGCGCTGATGGATTTTCAGCAGGCGACTCAAACCTTCATCTTGCTTATGCCCTTTCATCCAGAGCAAGACGGGGCGATCGCCCAATCCATCCACCAACACATGCCAGCCGTGAGCCAAGTGTTGAGGGTTCATCATCCGCAGCAGCTCAAGGGCGTGTTTCAGGGTGTAGAAATGGCGATCGCCATGCGGCTGCACGGACTGATTATGGCGGCGGCGGCAGAATGTCGCTGCTTTGCCCTCAGCTATGACCCCAAAGTGTCTCAACTCATGGAAAGTTTAGACATCCCTGGCTGGTCGCTAAACGATGTGCCTGCCAGTGCTTCTGACATCAGCAAAACCTGGATCGACGAATACGCCAACGGAATTCCTCTATCGACCGATCAAATTCAATTCCATCTTGATCGAGCCGATGTGCATCGTGAACTGCTGCAACGCACCCTTTGCCCACTCTGGTAGAGCCGGTTAAATGGTTCGCAACAAAGCCGTTGTGCAGATCCAAACTCAGGAGTTTGGTAAATGGATTCTTCTGGATTCTCTGAAACTAGAATACTTAAAATGACATCTTGGCAACTGCCTAAAACCGTGTTGTCCGCGTCGCGAGCAGTACGGTTTAGCATTGGTTCAGCCCTCTAGCGCGATCGCCCATCTGGCAACCTGTTGATTGTCGCAAAAGGCTTGTGTTAAAAGGGATGCACGGCACAAACGCAAATGTTTTAACTGGGGCGATCGCAATATAAACGCAATGTAAACGCAATATGAATAGGTGGCCGTACCCTTTTTTACAAACGTGTCCTCACGGTTCTATTTGGATGTTAATAGTCATCCTTGCCTTGAGGCAGGGCTGCAAACATTTGCCTTTCTCAACGGCACAAACGGGGCGGGATAGCTTAAGGAACACCGCCAGAATCTAGGCCAAGCTAGGTCATTTAAACCTGATTTCTCAACGGAGGGAGCGCTAAAATTTGTGCATCGCCTCGCGAGTTCTGTGTTACTAAATGTTAGGTAAATCCGCCCTGATTGCATAGCAATCTTGATCGGTTAGCGTTCAACCGTTAGGCAAATCGCTATCTTAAGTCTAGAAGAACATAAGAACTATACTTCGTTAGCTCTGCCTCACCCTCGCATTAGCCCCCGGCTGCCTGTTCACTCGTTACCTGCTTGCTCTTTAATTGTTGCGTCCAGAGATACCCCATGAGCGACCATAACCCTGCCGAAAACCCACAAAACACGCCAAATACTCCAGACTCGTCTGCCAATTGGTTTTCGGGATGGGATGAGTTTTTGCAGCCTCCTGATAGTCACGACGATGCAGCACCCGAGAGTGTCACAACGCCTCAGGAGGTTTGGCCAGGATGGCAGACGGTAGATTTCCCCGATGCAATCAGCGCAGATGCCATTCAGCCGCAGTCGGTGAGCGCTGAGCCGTCTTTGTCAGAGCCTCCAGCAGAAGCCGACAGCGCCCCCGGTTCGATTGATCTGCCGGATTGGTCGGTGCGCAAGCTGGCCCCCAAGGTCCCTGCAGCAGTGGTCAATCATGGGATGGGGGATGGGATGGCTGAGTTGCCCCAGGTTGATCCGCTAGAACTCATTAGCCTGATTCAAGAACTGAACCAGTGCAACAACGCCTTGCTCGATCGGGTGTCGCAGCTAGAAGATGCTCTAGACCACAGCCAGAAGGCGCGGGTGGCAGAGCGTGAGGGGGCCTCCCAAGACGCGACGAACTTATCAGAGCTAGTGCTGGCGAAGCAGCAAGTGACGCAGCTCTTTGCAGAGTTAGAAAAATCGCATCAGACCAGCCAGCGCCAGCAGGAGCTCATTGAGTCGCTGACCGCACAGGTGAACACCAGTCATGCCCAAATTGCGGAGCTTGAGCAAAGCTGCGCCGCCCTGCAACAGCAGGCGGCAGAACAGGGGCGATCGCTCGCCCAGAGCGAAGCCACCTGCCGCGATTTGCAAGTGCGGCTGCAGCGCCAGCAGCGCCATACCCTGCAGTTTAAAGCCGCGCTAGAGCGAAGCCTAGAGGTTGCGCCTTTAGAGGCTCCTTTAGCAAGCATCGGCGACACCGCTCAGCCCAATGCCCCAATCACGCCCATATCGCCTAAAATCCACCACATTCAGCCCTGGACGACGGCGGATGGGGAGTCAAATCTGCCCGGCAAGCTAGATGCGCTATTAGGCAAAGCAACCCCTCCAGGCGCGTTTCCGTCTGACCTGTTGCCGCCGGAGTCTGCGACTTCCCTAGACCGCGCAGAGGATGCTGGGCCGTTGCCTGAACCGGTGGCCCATGCCGTACAAGAGGCTGCGTCAGAATTAAAGTCAACTTTGGATAATTTGCTGAACGAGTCAGATGCCGCAGGCGATCGGCCCCATCAGCCCGATAGAGCAGGTGAGGGACGTATTCGAGAGGATGTGGCCGAGCAGACCCAGAGAGGCTCAGAGAGGGATACTGCGGGCGATCGCCCGTCCCCCGTTCCCACGGCTGCTGTTCCCGCTTGGCAACCCCCGGCTGACCGCAATCGCAAGATTGCGCCGCTCTCCATGCCAATGGCAGAAGGCGCAACGCCTAAGCCCCTTACCGCAAACCCAGCCAAGGTGTCAGAGCCTGTAGCCTTGTCCGTCGCGCCGATTGTATACCCCACTCGTCCACTCCAAAAAATCACCTCGCTGGCAGCGGTAGACTTGCCGACGTTCCCCCGTTAACACCACTGACGGTTGCGCAGGTGTATTCGCGTAGCAATACACCACAAGAAGGCCATGCCAAGAATAGCCATACCCTACCTTTCAGTCTTGACAGAGCACTAGCCAGCGGTTAATCCCAAAATCTGAGTTTACAGAATAGATAAGAATAGAGGGAGTTGGGCAGCGCTGCTCAACCCCACCTTTTTACCATTGCCACAATTATTTTGAATGCCGGGAACGCTATCGAACTCACATGCAGGTTAATACAGCGGCAGTTGCTGCATAATCTACACTCCGCACGATAGAAGAGCGATAAAATAACCCCACGATCAGGATTGGTCATTGCGTCTGATTGCTAGATTGAGAGTTGAGTGGTGCTTGGTTAATGGTGCTTGGTTTTGTAGAAACGCCCAGCACTCCTCCATAGCTGTATTGCTTCGCAGCCCCCAATCCCACTGCACTGCAGCGACTGTCTTTGTCAATATTTTGTTGTTATGCAGTTGCCCTACGCGAGTGAGGCAAGTCTGACCGTATCCTGCTAAATGTCTACGTACCAAATTCCCGATAAGGTAAACGCGATGGTGCAGAATTTGTCTCATCCGGCTCAAACTCAGTTTCAACAGCCAGACCTAGACGCGTTTTGGATGCCGTTTACGTCCAACCGTCAGTTCAAGGAAAATCCGCGTTTGCTGGTGTCGGCTCAGGGGATGCATTACACCTCTCATGATGGTCGCCAGATTTTGGATGGCATTGCCGGGTTGTGGTGCGTGAATGCAGGCCACTGCCGCACTAAAATTGTGGAAGCTGTGAGTCAACAGGTTGCCACGTTAGACTTTGCCCCGACGTTTCAGATGGGGCACCCGCTTCCCTTTCAACTAGCTGACCGATTGACGAACATGCTTCCTGGCGATCTTGACCATGTGTTTTTCGCCAATTCTGGCTCTGAGGCTGTGGAATCGGCGCTGAAGATTGCGATCGCCTATCACCGCGTTCGGGGGCAGGGAACGCGGCAGCGCTTAATTGGGCGAGAGCGGGGGTATCATGGCGTCAACTTTGGCGGCATTTCTGTCGGTGGCATTGGGCCCAACCGCAAATTTTTTGGTAGTCTGCTCAACGGGGTTGACCACCTGCCCCATACTCACAGTTTGGAGCACAATGCATTTAGTGAAGGGCAGCCAGAGTGGGGTGCTCATCTTGCAGATGAACTAGAGCAACTCGTGGCGCTGCATGATGCATCGAATATTGCAGCTGTCATTGTAGAACCCGTTGCAGGATCGACAGGCGTGCTGATTCCTCCCGTGGGCTATCTACAGCGGTTGAGGCAGATTTGCGATCGCCACGGGATTTTGCTGATTTTTGATGAAGTCATCACTGGCTTTGGGCGGTTGGGCAGTGGGTTTGCTGCGGAGCATTTTGGGGTGTTGCCTGACATGATTACGGTTGCCAAAGGCATTACCAATGGCACAGTTCCGATGGGGGCGGTGTTTGTGCGTCAGCATATTTACGATGCCTTTATGCAAGACGATGCGCCGGGTATTGAGCTGTTTCATGGTTATACCTATTCAGGGCATCCTGTGGCCTGTGCGGCGGCCTTGGCCACGCTAGATATTTACGAGGATGAAGGGCTGTTTCAACAGGCCGGGGATCTGGCAACTTACTGGCAAGAGGCAGTGCATTCTCTGCGTGGTTTGCCCTACGTGATTGATGTTCGCAACATCGGACTGGTTGCGGGTATTGAGCTAGAGCCGATTCTAGATAAGCCGGGCGCGCGGGCCTTTGGTGCGTTTCTAGAGGCGTATGAGCGGGGTGTGATGATTCGCACCACGGCGGATATTATTGCGCTATCACCGCCGTTAATTATCGAGCGGCAGCAGATTGATCAGCTCGTGGGCACGCTGGCTCAGGTGCTACAGGCCATGGCTTAGTGCCAACAGGGCGCATGCATATCGTGCAATGTCTAAATTTGTTGGGCTGATCTAATGACTTCATCCTGAATTAACCTTTCTCGTCCGAAGATTTACCGAAAGTATGAGGTAAATCTTTACGAAATCTGAGATAGTGACTTCAATAGAGTTTCGTGTGGGACGAACTATGTTTGAGTTACTAGATGCAACCATCAAGCCGTTGATGCTGGATATGGATGTGCTTGAAGTTGCTTATCAGCTTTACTTAGCCGCCCCTCAGTCTAGCCACCCAATGCTGAGCCTGCAGGAACTGTCGAAGCAAACAGGGTTGAACCCGTTGCGCTGTCGCAATGCGATTGTGGAAGCAAATCGACTGGGGCGTTTCCCTGATTGTGCGTTGGAGCTTTAGGATTGCTCCATAGCCGCTGGCTGTCTCTAGAAAGCAGTGATTTAATGGGATTGTCTTATCTTTTGCAAGAGGGCGATCGCCATGGCCGGCATAGAACCACCTGGAAATCCCAAGGGCTGGGGTGATCCGGGGCCAATTGTAATGTTCATTCTGTTTATGATTTTTCTAGGCGCTTGGGTTGATAACCTGAGCCGCACGGCCCAGGCGAACGAAGCGTACTGTCGGGAACTGTTGGGGCAGCCCCGCTAGGAAGCTCCCCTAGGGTTAGAGACGTTGTAAAACGGTTAAGGGAGGGCGATCGCCAAGGCTAAGCTAGGTAGCTAAGGTAGGCAGCGTCAGCGCTGTCCAGATTGTCCAACCATCCACAAGCAAGAGCAAGATAGTCAGTCCCAGCAAAATGAAATACATCCAGGGCTGAGCTAGGGGGCGCACATCTCGGGTATCTAACTGCGTCTTTGCCTCTACTGTAGCTACAAGTTTGGCAAATCCTGCGATCCGTACAGGAAGCAGCCTAGCTTCATCTGCCTGGGTCAAAAAATAATAGACGATGCCGCCCTGCCCAGTAGATCTAGGCTTAAGTGCTTTGATCTCAGACCATTTCAGCGACCAACCCGAGCGCCACAGCTTGGGAACCCAGAGCGCGTAGGCGACCCGTATGCCGTGATTATCTGTGATGACACGCTCGGTTAACGTGGCATATAGGAGTAAGGCACCTGCTAGCAGAGCGATCGCCACTAAAGTCGGTGAGAGGGGCGATCGCGTCACCCGTGCCAAAAATGGCAGCGGCAGCGTTAAGGCACTGTAAAACAATAGCAGCGTCAGCCGAATCAGCGGCGAGAGATGATACACGCGGCAAAGTTCTGGTTGGGTGGCAGTTGCAGTCGGGCGATCGTTAGAAACCGATGAGCTCATGGCGAAAACTCTAAAGAAACCAAAAAAGAGGGAAGCAACTTTACTTCCCTCTCTAAATCTATCTCACCAACTTGCCCAGATCAGACTAACCTGCATATTGGCAGCTGATTCGCCTGTATCGGTGAACTGACCTGTATCGGTGAACTGAACGGATGCTTAACGACCCGGCAGCATCGACATGGGATTGACCGTGCCCTGGCTGGGAAGGTGAATCTCAAAGTGGAGATGAGGCCCAGTGCTATAGCCTGTGCTACCGACTGCGGCAATTTGCTCACCTTGAGTCACTTGCTGCCCCGCGCGCACCATCAAGCGACTGTTGTGGGCGTAGCGTGTTTTGCTGCCGTCGGGATGACGGATATCAACCATGTAGCCGTAGCCACCCGAGTTCCAGCCAGAAAACTCAATCACTCCAGACGCTGCAGCATAGACAGGTGTCCCTGTGGGCGCCCCAATGTCAATACCACGGTGCATCCGTCCCCAGCGTCTACCGTAGCCAGACGTTAACACACCACGAGAGGGCCAAATATAGCCGTTGAAGACGGGCGTACCTTCCGGAAGAAAGGCATCAGCACCAGGAAGAGGAGGCAGCTCGGGAGACACTAACCGACCTACAAGTGGCTCAAGCAATGGCTCATAACTTTCTGAACCAACAGGGGCTGCAGCCAACAGCTGAGGCTCAGTTACTGAGTCTATCCCATCATCAGATGCGACTTCTTCAGACGATTCAGGAATAGCCGCGTCTGTTTGACGTTGCTGTGAAACTGGTTCAGGACTTTCTGCCTGAGACTCTTGGAATGCGGGAGACAACTCAACAGCAGCATCCTCTTCCAACAGAGACTCTGAAGGCGTTGCCTGCTGTGGCTCGTCGACAGTTCTAGCAGGAATGCTGAATGATGCATCCACATCAGGCAGCGTTGGCACAAAGCTCAACGGAGAAGCAGAAACCAAAACTGGCTGCTGTGATCCAGAATTGACCTCAGACCGCTCAACTGCCTGAGCGCCTGTCAGACCCTCAAAGTCAGAAACAAACTGTCGGGTGTAGCTGTTATTGAGCGAACCGCCAATAGCAATAGACGCAGAGGCAACCTTACCTACAGCCGGAGCATCCCTTTCAGGGCGCACATTAGTTTGCTCTGATGGCTGAGCTAAAACTTCAGGGGCTGATACTGCGTCTGAGTAGGAAGAGCCGAGTACAGCCGCCATATCAGTCGAAGCAATGGAGCGAACTGTAGATTCTCGCTGCTGGACTGTGGGGGCAGGCTGACGAGCTGAATCAGCAGCTTGACCCGGAACAGTCAACACTTGGCCTACACGAATCAGGTTTGGATTGCTAAGACCATTGGCTTGAGCTAAATCCTGCATGGAAACGCCGTAGCGTCGGGAGAGTTGCGCGATGGTATCTCCTCGAACTACACGGTGCTGGTGCTCAAACTCTAAGCCATTTTGCAAAGTTGAATCAGGTCTGATCTGATCCGAAATAGAAGGCTCTAAGCTAGGGGCACGTGCAACTTTCGCCTCCGATGATTCAGCGCTCTCGACATTGTTGCCAGAAGCATTGACCAACGCAGTTTCACTCGCCTTGTCCAAATTTAAGAATTGCGCTGACTCTTGTGAGGGCTGCGTGTTGCCCGACAGGGTGGATGGTTGAACAGCACTAGGCTTTGGAACCATCAATACTTGGTTGACCCGCAGCTCATGAATATCTTCAAGCTGGTTTAAATCTGCCAATAAGACTTGAGATGTGCCGTGCTGTTTGGCAATGGAATGTAGAGTATCCCCGGCCTTGACCCAGTAAGTCACTAGCTGAGAGCGATCAAGACGTTGCGCCGCACTGCGATCGCCCGCATTAACTTGGGCAGGCTGGGCCACTGCTGTTGGCGTCGACACCCGAGATGGGCTAGCCGATTCCTCAACTCCAAACTCTGCCAGAGCAGTGCTGAGGCGCTCTCTCTGGATTCTTAATCGGCTCAACGCCTCTTGGCGATCGCCGATCCCTGTGAGGGAATCTGCTGCACGAGAACTTTGTTGCTCAGGTGACTCAACCGTAGACAAAGAGCGTGCAGCGGATGGACTAGCCTGCTCGGCATACTCGGGCAAAAGCCCTGAACGGGTCGACAAGTCAGAGTCTGACTCACCCGCGAGTTGCTTTTCAGAGGCATCTGCTGCCGTTGTTGAAAACGTATCAGCATCAACTGGAACAGGCTCAGACGCTCTCGCTTTGTCATCCTGACGAGGCAAGAGCAAACTGGATGCTCCCATTGACAGAGCTAATCCAAGCATGGCTGCAGAGGTGCGAGCCTTACGATTGACTCCTGATGAAGTCTGCTTAAGTTGCTCCATTGCAACCGTGTCATACAAGTCCGCATGGAGAACCGGCTTAACCTTCTGCGGGAATGCGCGTCTCAAAGAAAACCTCCTTGTGAGCGGCGTATTGAATCATTCAACAGAGAACAGTTGCAGGGCGCTAGATACATTAGCCTTTAAACCAAGGACAGTAACTGGACAGCGATGTCGGATGACTAGGTAAGATTACCTTGATCATTTGGCTTAGACAAGCTTACATCAGTCTCTCAGAAAATCAATACATGACCGCGAAGTGGAAATGAACCAATCAACAAAACATTAGACGGGCAAATCGATAACCCACAAATCTTAGCTGAGCAAACAGCCGTCAGACTCAGAATTATCGAGATTGCTTTGTCAGTTTTGCAAACACTCGGTAACAGAATCAGGTTTGTATCCTGAAAGGCTAGTGCTTGTCAATCCTTTAAGAATTTGCAAAGTTGGCCTTAAGGTCTGAACACTTTGATATGCAAGGAATTGAGGGATGCATTTTAATTTCAAAATCAAGGGGCGATCGCTCCAGATTACGGCTTTCTAATACCCTCTCAAACAGGCTAAATTCAGCGGTTTGACCTCGATTGGGCTTAAGAGCGATGCTCCCTATGACAGCTCTAGACTCAGCTCTTTTTTGAAGTGTTGATGAAGACATGGGCAGGAGTCTAGCCCGCCCAAGGGTGGGTTGAACTCCGCAACCGTACTGAAGATAAAGCCTCTACTTCGATAGAGATTTCTTATGTGAGAAGAGTCACTTTCGTATTCCAGACTACTGAAGATTGCAGCAGGCTCACGGATTTAATAGCTTGCAGAGATTATAGATCTAAGGCCTTATTAGAAGGCGCTGAAACACCCATCCACTAACCTTTAGAGTGAATGGTTAGCCATAAGTATTTCGCACTGCTTGTCGATGACGGTAATGCTTCGGCACAAGACAACCCCGTGGTGTTGAGCCTGTGGAGCGCTACTCGCTTTAGAGCAACCCCAGTTGCCGGCGCGACTCAAACAGGCCAATCGCAACGCTCACCGAGAGATTAAGGCTGCGGACGCCGGATTGGGCCATGGGGATGTGGAGCGTAGATGTGCATTCTTGCAGCACTGACTGGGGCAACCCAGCAGTTTCGCACCCAAACAACAACCAGTCGTCGTCTCTATAGGGCATATCGATATAGCTACAGACTCCAGAAGTGCTGAACCCGAGCCACCGTCCTCCGAGAGTGCGGTGGTGGGTTCTGAATGCATCAAAGCAGGAATGATAATGCAAGTTGACGTGTTCCCAATAATCGAGGCCCGCGCGCTTTAAGTAGCGATCGCTCAGCTCAAACCCCAAGGGGCCTACCAAATGGAGTTCTGTGCCAGTTGCAGCACAGGTGCGGGCAATGTTGCCCGTGTTGGGAGGAATCTGTGGATTAACGAGAACAACTCTAGGCATTACTTCATCGTTAAGCAGTGTTAAGCAATTGATCGGATTTGAGCAAAACCAGCGGAAGTGAGCATCACAGGTGTCGCAGCGCAGCGCCTGTGAAGGGACTTGCTAGGTGAATCTCGTTGCAGGGCAGGTATTTGATGAGCGCTCAACGACAACTGAGTCCGGTTGAGTCATCTCTCCAGTCTCAGGATCTTTTGTCTAGCAACGGTCATCTACCAAAAGAACCATAGATTTTGTTTATATTTCGTCTTAATAGGGGGTTGCAATTTAGCGAAACCCTATCAAGTATTAGAATTGCTGATTTTATCGCTTGCAGAATATCAGGCATGCCTATAGTCTTCTGGCAAGTTGTGGGAATATGGCTCGTTACATCTAGGCTTGGCTCAGCTTTTTGAGCCGATTGCATGGCTCTGAATCGCCCCAGATGGGTTCTGGGAGAGATGAAACTGTGCAGGCTATGTAAGTTTTAGGAAATAGGATATTAAGAACATCTCGGTATGACGAGGGAATTTTAGGACAGATAAGAGGTCTTGTCTCCCCTATGCCTAAGGCGTGTCATCAATTCCAACCGAACGCCTGATGCTATGAGCGTTGCCACGCCCGACCCAAAAAACCAGGCTAGGAGCTGTGACTGTTGATTGCTGGGATATCAGAGGCTAATTGATGACAGCCCCTAGTCCTGTATTAGCCCGCGCTTGCCGTGATGTTGGCTCTGCTAACGCAGCCTATGCTTGATTCCAGTCCTTTAACTGATGCTGCTGAGACCAGGCATAGACAGTAGTGCAACCTGCGTTAAGGATGCACTACTGCTGTCATGCCTAGCCATTGATCATCGGATAATCCGGCATTTATCGGATCATCCGGCATTCATCTGGTATTTAACTCAGGTTCTTTAGCTTTGCAGTGACGGTGCTTTGTTCAGTTGGACTTGCTGTAGAGCTTCTACAATCTGCCGAACTGCGGCCACCATGGCAATGTCGCTATTGAGCTGGTTGATGGCGGAGCCAATGCCAATGCCAGATGCGCCAGCGGCGATCGCCAGGGGTGCAGTGACGCTCGATAGCCCAGAGGCGCACAACACCGGAACATCTACGACGCGAGAAATTTCGTAGGCAGCGGCTAGGGTCGGCGCAGCTTTTTCGATCAGCCCCAGCGTTCCTGCACTGCGGGGCTGGCTGCTAGTGCCCCCTTCTGTCTGAATAATGTCAGCACCCGCCTTGACCAAAGCCTCGGCCAGATGCACCTGCTGATCGAGCGGCAGAATGTGCGGCACCGTGACAGACAGGGTGATGTGGGGCAGCAGGTCACGGGTTTGATGCGTTAGCGCTAGCACTTCGTCGGCCTCAAACCGTCGACCCAAAGCGTAGAACGCATCGAAGTTACCAATTTCAATTAAGTCAGCCCCAGCGGCTACACAGCCTACAAAGTGGGCTGGCTCAACGGCTGAAACACAGATGGGCAGGTCAGTTAGGGACTTTGATAAGCGCACCAGCTCAGCACTGGCGGCAATGTCTACTAGCGTAGCGCCGCCTTGATCGGCGGCCCGCACCACTGCGGCAACGCGATCAGCTTGGTGATTGGTTAAGCCGCTAATCACCTTTAGCGCATTACCTGCGGCAAACGCAGCGCGAAGTGTGGGATGAAGTGTTGTCATGAGAAGTCCTCAACGTCGGTATAGTACGGATTATTCTGCCACACTCCACTGGTCTACGGTCAGTCTGGCGGCCAGTTAGTCTTGAGCGGGGGGCCGCACTTGGAACGTGCCGTCAGGATTGCGAATAAAGCTACCACCGAGGGCTTCGATTCGCTGCGCGGCGTTGTCTTGGGTGGTGGAATCGGGAGCTGTTTGCAGCACCATCAGCCACGCGGAGAATTGGGCATAGTTGCTATCGGGGTTAGCGACAAGAAACTCAGCCGTTTGGCGAGAGATATCGGCAGCTATAGCACTGTCGGGCAGCCCTGAGGCTTCTGCCCAGTTGGCGGCGGTTTCAAACGACTGCCGCGCCGCAGATGCATTGCCGAGAAAAAGCAGTTCGTCGATGCCTTTGTAACGCCAAAGCAGATAGGACTCCGGGGGAAAGGTGGGAGACATGCGTTCTAGCCCTTGGTTCAACAGTTGGACAGTGCGCTCGGGCTGACCGGCATATTGACTCGTGCTAGTGGAAATATATTGATACGTTCGCAGAAAAAATGGATCGTGTTTCACGATGATGTCAAAATACTGCGGACTGAGGCTGTAATCGGTGCGGGTGCGGGCTTCAGTGTCGCCAAAGTATTGCAGAAAGTTGAGAAACGTCCAGTTGGCAATTAGGTTGCCAACGCCAAAGCTTGGGAGCGATCGCACTACGTCTAAGCTAGCGGCTTCGGCAGCAAGCTGACCCTGGAGTTCTGCCAGGGGTAAGGTTTCGCTCGGGTTTTGCAGTCGCCGCAGTTGGGGCACTTGCAGCAGGGCGATCGCCCCGATACAGCCCAAAATCAACAGGGCGATCGCCCTGTTGTCTTTAACGAGTCGCTGGAGTTGGACGCGGGCTGCAGAGTCTTGCACCATGGGTTAACAAGGTTTAGTGAATGGTTGACGGACGGGTTTGATGGCTAAAATTCCGGTGCCGCAGGTCTAGATCTGAGGTGTCTTGTGAAGTCCGCAGATAACATTCAGAACGCGTTTGCAGAGGTTTTCAGCAGATATGTCCAGCAGATATTTCCATCATAGGCAAGAACCGCAGTGCATGCGTTGTGACGCGTGGGCGATCGCCCGACCCTACTGAATCTATAGGGCAAACGAGCCATAGTTAAGCTCGGTAAGATCGGTCAAGGCGATCGCCCACGTGGTAAGTCTTGTTAGTATCAAGGGCATCCTGGGTTCGAGGTGCTCCGGCACGGGGTTGGTCGCGGATGGGTGCGAGCGCACTCCCGCAATCCCCGCGTCAATTTTAAACACTCGCACTAGGCGACCTACCAGGGAGAAAAGCGTATGCTGCGCGTTGATATTGGCTGCGGAGACTCCAAACCCGACGGGTATGTCGGGGTCGATATTCACCCCGGCCCAGGGGTCGATATTGTGGCAGATATCAGCCAGCGCCTGCCTTTCGACGACAACACAGTGGATGAGCTGCGCGCCTATGATGTGGTGGAGCATTTGCCCGATCGCCTCAACACCATGAACGAGATCTGGCGGGTGTGTAAGCCAGGCGCTAGGGTCGATATTTACGTGCCGTCTACAGATGCTAGAGGCGCGTTTCAAGACCCCACCCACATCAGCTTTTGGAACATTCACTCCTTTTATTACTTTTGTTTGGAATACGCGGCGTACTATCGGCTGTGCCGCAAGTATGGCTTTCACGGGGCGTTTCGCATTGAGTCACTGCAAGATGTCACCTCGGCTCCCGATGTCATTCACGTTCACGCCCTGCTAGAGGTTGTGAAGCCACCGCCCCAACTGGTCAACAATCAACTGGTGTGGGTGGATGAACCCCAGCGATCGCCCTATCAGTTTCCTGCGATCGCACCGCTGACCACCCCAGATGCCACCCGACCGTTTTGGTCCGTCATGATTCCGGTGCACAATCCCACGCCAGCGCTGCTGAACGAAACGCTGAGCACGGTGTTGAACCAGCCTGCTGTGGCTGAGATGCAAATCGAGCTGGTGGATGATGCATCTGATGGCGTGGATGTAGCAGCGCTAGTGCAGGCGATGGGCAGCGATCGCCTTTCCTATCATCGGCTGCCGCAGCATCAGGGGGCGATCGCCACGCTCAATACCTGTTTGCAGCGAGCTCAGGGCCAGTGGGTGCATCTGCTGCATCCGGGAGATTTGGTGCTACCTCAGTTTTATACCCAGTTGAGAGCTGGGATTGAGGCCTCCCCTCAGGCAGTCGGCGCGGCCTTCTGTCGTTATGCTCATATCGATGACCAGCGCAGCCAGCGCTACCTGTCAGAGCAAGAGCAGCCCACTGCCGGAGTGTTGCCCCGCTGGCTGGAGCGCATTGCCGTGGCGCAGCGGACGCAACTGCCCTCGCTGGTGGTGAAACGGGCCACCTATGAGGCCATGGGTGGCTTTTTGCCCGAGGCGGGCACCGCTGCAGATTGGGAGATGGCAAAGCGCATCGCCGCTTGCACTCTGGTTTGGTATGAGCCGCAGCCCCTTGCCTGCTACCGGCTGCGATCGCCCGCCACCGCCCAGCCGCTCCACGACACTCGCCGCGCCATCGACATTGCCGAAACCTATCTTCCTGCTTCCCTTGCAGCAACCCTCTCGGCCCAAGCCCGCGATCACTATGCGGCTGGGGCGCTCACCACTGCCCAGCAGTGGTTTAGCCGAGGAGACTGGCCCCGGGCGATCGCCCAGCTTCAGGAAAGCCTGCAATGCAGCCAGTCCGACGCGGTGAAAGATGCCGTGATTCAGGTGATTCGGCAATTGGATATGCCCACCCTGAGCGACCCGGCATTGCTGAACCTGTCGCGCCAGCTCATAGCCCTGCAACAATCAGGTCACAACCCCGAACTGCTGACCGAGATCAAATCAGTCCGCGATACGGTGGCTCAACAGCTGCTCAACCTGCAGGATGATCAACTCGAAACAGCCTACGCCAATGCCTTAGGAAAAGCGCACCAACTACTCGTTCAACATCGGGTGAAATGAATGATCGCTGAAGAGGCAAGACGTGAGTCAACAGGGCATCGATCATTTATTACATCCACATCTATTAATGATCACCAATAATAATCACACAATTAATTGAATCCCCGAATTAATTGCCCATGCTCCCTCCCCACCTTCCCACCTCTTCACTCCACCCTACCCCTACCCCCCACCTCTTCCATGACCGCCACTTACCCCCCATCCCCAGATCTGCTCGCCGACCTTCAGCATCGGGTCAAACAAGGACTCGATCAGCCGCAGGCAGTGCAAGCGCTGCTGGCGGCGATGCTCTACTCTTATCCCCATGAACTGTCCCTGCCGCTAGAGTTAGAGCGCATTCCCCCTTGGCTGTTAGACGACTACGTGGCCTATCTGCTGCAGCCGCCGATGGTGTTTCAAACGGTGGGAGAGGGCGATCGCTACTGCGTCTATATGCAGACTCTAGTCAGCACGCTGCACCACCAAATCCTGAATCAGCCCGATTCGCCGCTGTGGCAGCACGTGGCAGATCTCTTTACCCAGTCGGCCAATCTACTGCCCTGCTACTTCAACACTCAGAATCTGCGGGATCTCTACTCGCAGCGAGGCGACATTATCGAGGCCACCCTGCGCCGTCAAGGCCATGCGCTAGATTGGGAAATGCCGCTCCGCACCGGAGACAAGGTTCGACTGGGAATTCTCTCGGCGCACCTGAACCCCAGTGCTGAAACTGCTGCGGCTCTGCCTGCCTATGAGCACCTCAGCCGCGAGTTTGAGGTGATTCTGTATAGTTTTGCGGAAACCGGGCATCCCCTAGAGGAGTATTGCAAGAGTCGTGCAGAGGCATTTCGGCTGCTGCCGCCCGATCTATCGGCCCAGGTGCAACTGATGCGGGCCGACACCCTGGATGTGCTCTATATCAGCACGAATGTAACGGCGTATACCAATGCGATCTGTCGACTGGTGGCGCATCGGCTGGCGCGGGTGCAGGGCACTAGCGGCGGCTCTGTGGTGACCACTGGCCTCAGCCACATGGATTATTTCTTGTCGGGTGAGCTGACAGACCCTAGTCTCGATGCGGCGGCGCACTATCGGGAGCAGTTGGTGCAGTTGCCGGCGACGGCGCAATGCTTCAGCTATCCACAGTCGCTGCCTGCCCCGCCGCGTGGGGTGACGCGCGCTAGCTTGGGCCTCGCTGAGGATGCGGTGGTGTTTGCATCAGCGGCGAATTTCTTTAAGCTGGTGCCTGATTTGATGCAGACTTGGGTGCAGGTGCTAGCGGCAGTGCCCAAGGCGGTGCTGCTGCTGTTTCCCTACGGCCCCAACTGGTCGTCGAGTTATCCCAAGGCGCAGTTTCAGGCGGCGGTGACGGCGCTGCTGGCGGAGCACCACATGCCGCCGCAGGCTGTGGTGATGGCCGATCCGCAGCCGACGCCCAACCGGGAGGAACTGAAGGAATTTTTACGGGTGGCGGATGTGTATTTGGATTCTTTTCCGTTTGCGGGTACGACTTCGCTGATTGAGCCGCTGGAGTTGGGGCTGCCGGTGCTGACGCAAACAGGGCCAAATTTCCGCAATGCGATGGGCGCGGGGATTGTGCAGGCGCTTGGGGTGCCAGAGATCAGCGCAGCGCTGGTGGCGGAGTCGGAATCGGCCTATCGACAGCGGGCGATCGCCCTTGGAACCCAGCCTGAACTGCGGAAAACGTTGGGCGATCGCATTCAGCAGGCCATGCGCCAAGTGCCGCCGTTTCTCGACAGCCGCCGCTATGGCGCGCACCTGGGGCAGGTGTTTCGGGATCTGCTCGACGCCTACGAGCAGGTGAACTTGGTGCAGGCGTTTTCTCTGCAAACCTGCAACGTGGTGGCGTTTCCCGACTGGGCCCAGCCAGAAGAGTTGCTATTTGAAGAATTGCTGCTGCTGGTGCAAGCCAGTATGCAGCACTCTCAACAACACCCGTTGACGGTGCTGCTCGATGCGACCGGCATTGACCCAGACGATGCGGACATGGCGCTGTCGAGCGTGATGATGCAACTGCTGGCGGAAGAAGGCCTAGAACTGCCAGAAGACGCGATGGAATTTGCCGTGCTGCCGCCCATGGAGGCGCGTCAGTGGCAGCAGTTGGTGCCACATTTGACGGGGCGACTGGCTTTGCCTCACGAAAATCATCGGGCGATCGCCGCTGCTGGAGTTGCCCACCTGCCTGTGCTGGCGCTATGACAGAGGGTGCCAGGTCGGATGTGGGCTCAGATGTGGGTTCAGACATAGACGCTGCGCGTGAGCGAAATTTGGCGGCGCTGGCGATCGCCCAGACTGCGATCGCCGCTGGGGATTGTGCTGGGGCGATCGCCCAACTCACACCGCTGGTGTCAGACTGTGCCGTGGATCGACCTGAGCCACGCGCGCTGGGCTGGCAGTTGGGCATTGCCTGGCTGCTGCAAGGGGAGGTTGATCAAGCCCAGTCCGTTTGGTGGGAGGTGCTCAGCCAAGGGGATGCGGCGCAGCTTGAGGCGTGGGGTCAAGAATTGGCGCAGGCGCTAGCGCACACGGCTCAACAGATTCAGGCGTCGCCTGGGGTGCATCACCCGGCTGCCTTGGAGCGGCTGGCTCAGGCGTGGATCGAGCTTGCACCCGAGGAGTCAGCCGCGCTGGTGTTACTGGGCCATCAATTGCTGCGGCGGGGAGACGATGTCGGGGCGATCGCCCACTGGCATGCGGCGCTAGAGATCGCTCCCACCGGAACCCTGGACTGGGTCGCCGCCCAGACTGCCTTGGCGCATGCCCATCAGAGTGTAGGGAACTGGGATGAAGCCATTGCTCACTATCGACGCTTGCTAGAGGAGACGCCCACCGCTGATCTGCATCATCGGCTTGGGCAATGCTATACCCAACAGCAACACTGGCAGGCTGCCGCCGACTGCTATCACCGGGCGATCGCCCTAGCCCCTCAGTGGGCCGCTGCGTGGGGCGATCGCGGGGGGGTGCTGCTGCAACTGGGAGAGGTGACTGGGGCGATCGCCCACTGGCAACATGCGCTGACGCTCCACCCGGACTATGCGGCCGCGTGGCAGGCCGAGTCCCTGGCGACTACGTTGGTGCAGGCGTTGGTTGCCCCCACCTCGCCCGCGCAGCCTGCAATTGCGGCGGGCTGTTGTGCGCAACGGATGGGGCAATGGTTCGATGCGATCGCCCTCTTTCACCAAGCCCTCACGAGTGATGCGCAGAATGCCGACTGCTACCTCTACCTCAGCCAGTGCTGGGTGGCCCTGGGGCAACCCCAACGGGGGATAGAGCTGGCGCAGCGGGGGGTGGCGATCGCCCCTCACCATCTGGCTCTGCACCTGGAACTGGCGCAGCAGTTGACCCAGGTCGGCGCTCTAGATGCAGCACTGGCAGCGCTCCAGCCTGTAGAGCAGCAGCAACCCGATCATCCCCAATTGCTCTTGGTGCTGGGGCAACTCTGGCAGCGGCAGTGGCAGTGGGCGCAGGCAAGAGAGATGTATGATCGATACTTAACACGCTATCCCGTTGCGGTGGAAGGGTGGCTTAATCGGGCGATCGCCCAACTGCACTTGGGAGAGACGGAGGGCGCGATCGCCAGCCTGCGCCAGGTTTATGCGCTGGACTCGAACCTGGCTCCCACGGTTGCTGAGCAGTTGACCACGGCGCAGCAGCAGGGCGTCATCACAGATCTCACCCCGTATCAGCCCATCATGCCTGGGGCCACTCCCGATGGGGCGATCGCCAGCCCTGTCACCCGCCATTCCGTTCACTCCTCCCAGTCGATCCTGCTCACGCCCCCCCTCACGCTCGACGCCGAACTGCACCCCAGCTTTCGCTTTGCTGAGCAGATGCCCTTGCCGGGCAGCTTTGTCACAACCTTGCCCCACGGGCGGGTGTGGATTGACCCCGACCAAAGCAGCACGGCCATTCTTACTGCCGAGAATCAGCTCGTGGCCGATCTGTCGCCTCAGTTTCCCATCCTCAGCCCGGATGTGGCGATACTGCCGGAGCAGCATTGGCTCTTTCAAACGCAGGCCATGCCGCCCGTCGAACCGTATGACGAAACCATCGCGGTGCTTGGGGGCCTCTCCAACGAGGTGTATTTTCACTGGATGCTGGACTGCTTGCCTCGGCTGGAGCTACTGCACCAGGCTGGCATTGACCTGGCAGAGGTGGATCGATTTTGGGTGAGCGATCGCCAGCCCTATCAGCGAGAGCTGTTGCAGCTGGTGGGGATTCCCTCAGAAAAAGTGCTCACGCCTCGCCGCCACAGCCATGTGCAGGCCGCTCGGCTAATCGTGCCCTCGTTTCCTGGAACCGTCGCCTGGATGCCCTCTTGGGTCTGCGATTGGCTCAAGCAGCTAGTGTTGCCGACGGGGTCTGCGGCTCAGCCCTTAACGCGGCTCTATATCAGCCGCAATACCGCCACCGCTCGCCGCGTCCTCAACGAACCCGCCTTGCTAGAGATGCTGGCGGAGTTTGGGTTTGTGGCGGTGTCGCTAGAGTCGCGGTCGGTACGCGAACAGGCGGCTCTGTTTGCCAATGCCGAGGTCATTGTTGCGCCCCACGGCAGCGGCCTCACCAATCTTGCCTTTTGCCAACCCGGCACGCAGGTGGTGGAGTTGTTTTCCCCCAGCTTTGTGTATCCCTGCTATTGGGTGCTGAGCAATTTGGTGGGGGCGCGCTATGCCTATGGGCTAGGGCTACAGCCCGAAGGGGCCGCGCTGCATCGCCTGCTGAGCCCCTATCCCCGCCTGGATGATATCTATGTGGATATCGACCAGGTGCGATCGCTCCTGATGCACGGAGGACTGACCCGATGACGATTGCCGCACTGGTGCTCGCGGGGGGCAAAAGCCGCCGCATGGGCCAAGATAAAGCCCGGATTGAACTAGAGGGCCTGTCGCTGTTATCGCGAACATGCCAGATTGCCCAACAGGTGGCTGAGCAGGTGTGGGTGGTCGCCCCCCAGGCTGACCGCTACCGCGACCTCGTGCCCCATCCTTGCGCCTTGGTGGAAGACGCTAGCGCCAAGGGGCCGCTGGTGGCTGTGGCTCAGGCATTGCCGCCATTGCTGAGGGCGACTCATCCCGATTGGGCGCTGCTGTTGGCCTGCGATTTGCCCCGGCTGACGGCGGATGTCGTGCAGGGGTGGGCCGCGGGCTTAGGGGCAGTGGAGGCAGGGGCGATCGCCCACCTTCCCCACAGCGCCGCCGGATGGGAACCCCTGTGTGGCTTCTACCGCCCAGCGTGCCTAGACACCTTGCTACCGTTTGTGGCAGATGGCGGGCGATCGTTCCAGGTGTGGCTCCAGACACAGCCCGTGCAGCCCATCGCCGCCGTCGATCCGCAGGTGCTGTTCAATTGCAACACGCCTGCCGATTTGCAAACCCTCCAAACCCAGTAGAGAGGTCTAAATGGGGCATGACTGGGTGGGTCAAGGCTGTTCTCGCTCTACCCAAGCACTTTCAATAGCACTTTCGATCGGACTACCACTCGCCCATGTCGGGCCAAACCATGTAGGGGCAGGACAAACCGTTTAGGATAAAGAATGGTTTTGCCCATGCTGCCATCCATCACCCACAGGACCCCTAGGAGACTGCCGTGGACTTTCGCCAGATTGTGAACTTCAAGCAAGTTCGGCAAGAAGCCAACTTGCTCTATCGCGCCTTTGAACCGCTGCTCGCAATCGACCCTAAACTGGCGGATTTGGTGCTGCTGGATCTGGCAAAAATTGTGCAGATTTGCGCCCGCAGCAATCAAGAAATTAGCTCCTCTGAGCTGCTGGCCTATTTAATGATGTATGCCCTGCTGCGTCAGGATAAAAAAGCCCTAAACGTGGCGCTTAACAGTTGGGATTTTTCGGATGGCGATCGCCTACAGTACCAAAAATTCACCCTGCAAACCATTTTAGAGCGCACCAAGCTTCAGCCCGCCGACGCGCTAGAACTCCCCACCCTGCTGAACCAACTGGATAAAGAGCGCCACACCCACTACGCCACCGATATCACCAACGCCATCTATAAATTTGCCCAAGTGCTCGTCAAGTCTGACGGCACCATCACCATGCAAGAAATGGAAGCGCTATCGGGCGTGTGGCAGCTACTCCACACCTACACCCCCATTGACAGCTACCAAGACGGGCTGGCTAAGGCCCTCACCAAAGTCGTTAACCCAACCCCCATAGCGCCGCCGGCCTCTGACGGAGCCTCCTCAACCGGAGCAAGCCTAGTCGGCTCCACCGCTGGCCCCGCCGCTGCTGCTGCTGAACCGCCGCCCCCCAGCGACGAAGACCTCAGCCACATTCTGGCCGAGGCATTGGCAGAACTGGATGAACTGGTCGGCATGGAGAATATCAAAGAAGAAGTGCGCACGCTGACGAATTTGCTCAAGGTGCAAAAAATTCGGGCAGATCGGGGCCTTGCTAAAACCCAAGTGTCGCTGCACTCTGTGTTTTGTGGGCCACCGGGAACAGGCAAAACCACAGTCGGGCGATTGATCAGCCGCATCTATAAAGGGCTAGGTTTTCTGAAGAAAGGGCATCTGATCGAAACCGACCGCTCGGGCATGGTGGCAGGCTACATCGGCCAAACGGCAAAGCGGGTCGATGAACTGGTAGAATCCGCGCTGGATGGGGTGCTGCTGATCGACGAAGCCTATGCGCTCGTGCCTCGCGATGGCGGGCGCGACTTTGGGCAAGAAGCGGTGGATATTTTGCTGAAGCGCATGGAAGATCACCGCGATCGCCTGGTCGTAATCGTGGCGGGCTATACCGATGAGATGACCCACTTCATCGACTCTAACCCAGGGCTCAAGTCACGCTTTAACCGCTACTTTTACTTCAACGACTATACCCCTGAGGAACTGTTGGGCATTTTTGAAATCCTCTGCAAAAAGAGCCACTTTCACCTCACGTCTGATGCGAAGTCGCGCCTAACGCATTTATTTGAAGAGCTGTATATGGTGCGCGATCGCACCTTTGGCAATGGCAGACTTGTTCGCAACCTGTTTGAGAAAACCATCGAAAAGCAGGCTAACCGGTTAGCCGTTCTCTCATCGCTGACAGATGACATTCTCACGACGTTAGAAGCAGACGACATCCCCGTCGAAAGCAAAGCCACCGCGTCTGGCAAAGTAGATTGGCAAAGTCTTGCCACGCGTCAGCCCACTGCCGAAGAGTCGCCCCCTACGCCGCCATCCAAACCCGATGATGGGGAATAACGCTATCCCATGTCTTCAACTGAAGGGTTGAAGGTCGTCCTAAACAGGTAAGGATTTTGGGTGGGTTTTGCGGAAGGCTCGGCACCCCTTGCTAGGGGGTGTCATCAATTAGCCTCTGAATATCCCAGAAATCAACAGTCACAGCCCCTAGGCTGGTTTTTGGGTCGGGCGTGGTAACGCTCATAGCATCAGGCGTTTGGTTGGAATTGATGACACGCCCTAGGCTAAATTCGCGTGGAAAGGGTGTGCGGTGTGTCGCAGGTGGGATGCATCCCAGGGGTTTTTGACTCTGCTACCGTGATTCAGAATGGTATTGTGAAACACGCATTGTTCTGCGCCAATGCGTGCTGAATTGGCAGCTCGAACTAACAATGGCAACGGTTAAGTGGGGTAGGGCGAGCCTTTTTATGGAGCCGTCGCCCAGCCAACGTTTACCAGAAGACAAACATCCAGCCGTACTGCAAGCGCAGTGGGATAGGAATACCAGTTGAATGATCGGGTAAGACGTCGTATGGCGCGCGCAGATGTTGCGAATTTAGTGGGGTGTCCGCCATGGGTATGATTGCTCTCTCTGCCGACAAGTTGATGCACTTCATCGTGGGATTGGCCGGAGGCGTGATCTTCTGGCAAATCTTAGAGCGGTTTATGGGAGGCTCGGCGCGACGCATTAACCCCATCGTGTTTGTGATGATGGTGATTTGGGGTGCGAGTGGGTTATTTTTCTTTCGCAAGCTCGGCATTCCGCTGCTGTCAGCAGACTGGTTCTATATGGCGGTGCCGGACTGGGATATCCCGCTGTATCGGGTATGGGGCTGGCGTTTTTTGTTGCATCGTAGCTGGTTGTTCCACTCGGTGCTGATTCCATCTGGGCTGATTGGGCTCAGCATCTGGCTGTTGGGGTGGCGTCCCCATCGGGTGTGGAAGTGGTTGTTAGATGGGGCGATGGGGCTGTCGGTCGGCATGGCGGCGCATCTGGCCTGGGATGCGGTGCAGTCAGCGCAGCGCAGCGGCTTTCAGATTTATGGGTGGGATCTGACGCTGTCTGGGCTATGGCTGGTGGCAAATTTGGTGCTGGGTGTCGGGCTGCCGTTGGCGATCGCCTGGGTAATTCACCGCCCGTCTGCGCTGTAAACAAGGGTTTCACCCCTGAAACAACCCTCAGTGCGGGGTAAGACGGGTTTTGGGCCTTTACCAACCTGAAGTTTTTTTCAGCAGAGGGTTGGGGGGGTTGGTGTTCCCCTAGGGTCACCGGAATGATTCCTGACTTCCCTAACCTGTGGGGACTGATGATGACTCGGCTGGGTTGGGCGCAGGTGTGCCGTGGGTTGGGCAAGGCGGGGCCGAGATGGATCGATCGAGCCAGCCCGAGGCTTGCTGGAGCCGGGTTAAGCTTTCGTCGGAGTTTTGGTTGAGCAGGTAGACTAGGGCGATCGCCACTTGTTCTGCCGCGCGGGCTTGGCGGTTGCCCTTGAGCTTGTGCCAGTCATTGGGGGCGATCGCCAGCTTTTCTGCTAGCGCTTGCGCCAGTTGCAGGGGGGTCGCGTCAGCAAATGACTGCGTTTCTGGTGCGGTTAGGGTCTCGGCGATGAGCGGTTGGCGGTGGCGAGCGTCTGACATGGGTAAATAACGTGGATGCTTAGGGTTTGGGGGGACGGGTTGGTGCTATGCGTGCGGCGGTTGCTATAGTGTTGATTTCACTCTAGCAAGCTCTGGGTGTTTAGGCTTCATGACGCGCCCCGCCAACGGCTCCAATTCCCAAAATTCTAATTCTCAGGATGCAACCGAGGTCAATATTGAGCAGGCGCTAACCGAGATGGAGCGATCGCTCCATGATCTCAAAATGCGCTATGCCCAGGTGCACTCTGACCAACTGCAGCAGCGAGAGTTGCAGGCGCGCCTGTCGCAGGCAAAGCAAGAATATCGAGCGACCAAGCTGCGATCGCTCAAAACTGAAATAGACCAGTTGCAGCAACGCTTGTTGGAGTTAGAAGTGGCGCTAGAAAGCAAGCTGATTTCTAGCACGTGGGTGCGGGAGCTATTTTGGCAGATTGTGCGGTTTGTCAGCTTGGGTGTGGTGCTGGGCTGGGTGTTGCGTAGCTGTGCGGGTTAGGTGTCGTGAGGAAACGCTGCTGATGCATTCTGCACCCCGACCCTCGCGGTGGGCGATCGCCACCATTTTGACCATTGGAATTTTGTCGGTTTCGACGGCGGCTATCTTTATTCGCCTAGCGCTGCAAGCGGCGGATAGCAGCGGCCTAGGGGTGAGCCTGGTGCTAGCGGCAGCGCGAATGTCGATCGCCAGTTTGATTGTGGCTCCGGCTTGGCGGCAAGGGGGCGATCGACCGTTAGAGCCGTCTGCCATGCGTTACTCCATCGCAGCGGGGCTGTTTCTAGCCATCCATTTCGCCGCCTGGATCACGTCCCTCTCCTATACCTCCATTGCTGCGTCTACTGCGCTAGTCACTACAAATCCCGTATGGGTGGCGCTATTATCGTGGCGATGGTTTCACGAAATTCCGTCGCGTCTCACCATCGTTGGCATTGCCACTGCCTTAGTGGGCAGCATCGTAATCAGCCTGGGCGATGGCGGCAATAGCACGGCCAGCCTTAACCCGCTTCTCGGAAACGGGCTGGCGCTGGTAGGGTCTTGGGCGGTAAGCCTTTATTTTTTGTTAGGCCGCGAAGCCCAGCAGCGCGGCCTGCCCATTGGTCGCCACGCGGTGCTGACCTATTCGTTCGCAGCGTTAACGCTGCTGCCGCTGCCGCCGCTGGTGGGCGCAAGCTATGGGGGCTTCTCCCCGGCAGTCTATGGCTATGTGGCGTTGATGGCGCTATTTCCGCAGGCTATTGGGCACACCAGCCTCAATTGGTCGGTGCGCTGGGTGTCGCCTACGCTGGTCACGCTCACCATTCTGGCAGAACCGGTGGGGTCTGCGGTGCTGGGCTATCTGGTGTTTCGCGAAAATCCGGGGGGCGTGGTGCTGCTGGGGGCGTTGGTGGTGCTGCTAGGGGTGGCGATCGCCGTGTGGGGATCACGGGTATCAACGCGCACTATACCCGAATGAGCACCCGAGTGAGCGCATCCTGCTCTGGCCTACTCTGCCGTTAGCGAAAGAAGGGGTCATCCCAACTAAGGGCATCTTCTTGGGAATAGGGTGAGGTGGAGGCGGGAGCTGCCGCCGGGCGCGACTGACCAGAGGTATCGGGTAGGGCCGCGGTTTCGTCCCCATCGGGAAACCCGGAGTAGCGATTGGCTGGATAGGGGGATGAGGTAGTGCGGCTGTAGGCTCCGGGGCGACGATAGTTGCCAATGCTGGATGGAGTACCACTGGACATTGAGTCCATAGACGCCGCAGTAGAAGACAGCGCCAATTCAATCGCTTTGGGCAAGGCATCCCAACTGAGTTGCTCATTGTGCAGCAGTTTGCGCAACTGCGCCATGACTGGCTGAATCACACGCGGCTCCTTCAGCTTGAGTGGGGCAGACGTGCGAAGGGGGTCACGATTGACGGCGGCGATCGCCTGATGCACCGCCTGAGCAATCTGCTCAGCATACTTTTGTTTGCCCACCTGAAGCTGATATTGCAGCCCCCGTTTGCTGGTGGCATAGAGAGAGGGCAACTGGTTTAGCGCATAGGCCACCAGTTCTAACCGATTAATGTGGGATGCAGCCCGCGGCGACATCGCCAGCAGTTGGCGTTCTACCTCCTGCTCGACCAGCATTTCCATCACATTCTTGTAAACATTCATAGTGCGGCACTCCCTACTTAGGCACAAATTCGCATGGGCTAATGGTTATAGGCATTGGGGCAATTGTGTAGGCGTCGGGCACCTGTCGGGCTCCAGACGACCGGATGCGTTAGACGGATGCGTCGGACGGATACATCGGACAATTGGGCTGGAACGCGTAACCGAAAACCGTGTTCCAGATGCCACAAACCCTGACCCATGGGCAACCATATGCCTGGGAGGAGGCGTGATCTGGATGGAAAAAGCATTCAATGCTGGCAACGTTTGCATAAGGCTACTGCCACGGGCATCGTTACCGTCTTGGCCTACCTCGCACTGGGGGGTGCTCGGTAGATATACTCGATCGCGTGGATCTATCATAATGAATCTATCCGTGGATCTGCAAATCAAGTCGCTAAATTTTGAGAATTTTCCTTGAAATCTACGTATTTTCTAGGAAGTTGATGCTCATTTGTCACGGGTTCTTAACTATTTATTGCGTTTAGGGGATTTTCATCTCCGCTTCAAAGTATTTCAAATTATTTATCGAGGAGCGCTGTCTATGCCTGCTATCCCCACGATGACGGCACCCTATCTAGTGATTTATGACGGCCACTGCAATCTTTGTGTGACGCTGGTGCGCCTGCTGGAATCGCTCGACCGGGGCGATCGCTTCTGTTATGCCCCCATGCAGGATGCCGCTACGCTGGCAGACTTTAGCATTACGTCGGCAGACTGCAAACTGGGCATGATTTTGCTAAAGACTGCTCATCCCGAGCAACGCTGGCAGGGCAGTGCGGCGGCAGAGGAAATTGGCCGTCTGCTGCCTGCCGGATCTGCCTTTGTGCAACTGTATCGATCGATACCCGGCGTCAAGTGGGGGGGCGATCGCCTCTATGAACAGGTGCGCGACAATCGCTACGACTTGTTTGGCAAACGCACTGACCTTTACATGTCGGACTATTCCCGTTGCGACGGTGATGCCTGCGCCAAACAGTTTACCCAGCCTGATTTGGAGCCTTGATTAAGGTCTCGATGGAGTCTTGAATTGAGCGTTGAAGCG
Organism: Kaiparowitsia implicata GSE-PSE-MK54-09C; assembly: GCA_019359435.1. GTDB lineage: Bacteria > Cyanobacteriota > Cyanobacteriia > Elainellales > Elainellaceae > Kaiparowitsia > Kaiparowitsia implicata. The sequence goes on along the minus strand of JAHHHI010000055.1, from coordinate 130,301 downwards.
AGATTGTAAGCATGTTGGCGCAGCTAAGCCAAAGGCGTTACGGCTTATGCCTACTTGCCCCATGCAGAAAAATTCTTTACTGGAGATGGCCTAGACCCTTTGCCTGCGTTGCTGCCCAGTCGTGGAATTTCTGTCGCAGAGGAGTTGAGATCAACTGGCTCTGCCGAACGTGACTTGTCTAAATGTTCTGGATTGTCTGACGCCACGCCGCCACGCGATCGCCCAAGGGTGCATCCAGCCAATCGTCATAGTGGGGATAAATCGGTAGACGAGGCTGCAAGTGCCAGCCCGCCTGGTTCAGGGTGTCTGCCAACGCGGCATTATGGGGATGGGGATAGTCGGGGTTCACTTCGTCTTTGGGGCCAATGCCGCCCAGGTCTCGGGCACCCGCGCTCAAGCAGCGCCACAGATCCTTAGGTTGGGAAACCAGGTTAGGCGGAATTTGGAGGGTGATATCGGGGGGCAACACCTGCCGCGCTAGGGCGATCGCCCTGACCAGCTGATCGGTTGAGAGTTGCTCCCCCGGCCACGCCTGCTGGTGCCCCGGACTGTGGGGCTGCAAAATCACTTCTTGAATATGCCCATAGCGCTGGTGCAAGTGGGCGATCGCCCGCAGCGTCTCGGCCCAGTCTGCCTCGCATTCTCCCAAACCCAGCAGCAGCCCTGTCGTAAACGGGATGTGTAACTCTCCGGCCCAGGCCAACTGCTGCACCCGCAGGGCTGGAGCTTTGCTCGGGGCGTGCCGATGCACCGTCTCTTGCAAGGTGGGTGTCACCTGCTCGAGCATCAGCCCCATCGACACGTTGACCGATTTCAGCTGTGCCATCTCGTCGTGGCTCAGCGGTCCGGCATTGGTGTGGGGCAAAAAACCCAGCCGCAGCGCCAGAGCGCACAGATCATAGATGCGCTGAAACCACGTTGCGCGCCGAGGACTGTTAGGATGCACTTCGCCGCTGAGAATCAGGATTTCGATCACACCGTGGGGACGGAGCGATCGCAGCGTGGCGTCTGCCTCGGCCAGCGTCATCCATGCATCCTCGCCTGGGTTCACGCGAAAGTTGCAGTAACTGCACCGATTGAAGCACTCATAGGTGGGCACCAGCGTGTAGGCCGGGCTATAGGTGATGACAGGTGCAGTCACGGCATCAGAGGCTTTAATCAACGCCCAAAATCATCGCCAGAAGCGCCTTTTGGGCATGAAGGCGGTTCTCCGCTTCATCCCACACGCGAGATTGCTCGCCCTCCAACACCTCGTCGGTAATCTCTTCTTCGCGGTGGGCCGGCAGGCAGTGCAGCACAATCGCAGAGGGGTCGGCCAGCTCCATCACCTCGGCGTTCACCTGATAGGGCTGGAACAGAGGCACGCGGCTTTGGGCTTCAGACTCTTGCCCCATGCTAGCCCACACGTCGGTATACACGACATGGCTGCCCTTGGCGGCGAGCTGGGCGTCTTGGGTGATCAGAACGTCGGTGCGATCGCCCGCGAGCTTTTGGGCGGCAGCCACCACCGCTGCATCGGGCATAAACTCAGCAGGACAGGCCACCCGCACATTCATGCCCACCAGCGCACAGCCCAGCATAAGCGAGTGGGCCATGTTGTTGCCATCGCCCATATACGTCAGCGTGAGCCCGTTGAGCGCCCCAAACTCTTCTTGAATCGTCAGGAGATCTGCCAGCACCTGGCAGGGATGCTCGAGATCGGTGAGGGCATTGATCACGGGGATTTCGGCATAGCTGGCAAAGGTTTCAATTTCCTTTTGCTCAAAGGTGCGGATTGCCACCACATCTAGGTAGCGATCGAGCACGCGCGCCGTGTCAATAGTGGGCTCGCCGCGCCCCACCTGAGTGACGCTGGCGTTGAGGTCGAGCACCTGCCCCCCCAGCTGATACATCGCGACCGAAAAGCTCACCCGCGTGCGGGTTGAGGCTTTTTGAAACAGCAGCCCCAGCACCCGTTCGCAGCGCACATGGGTGTCCCCAGATTTCATATCTGCGGCAAGCCTCAGAATAGCGAGCACCTCCTCGGGGCTGAGGTCTGCCATGCTCAACAGGTCGCGTCCCTTTAGTGACTTCATGCGGTGTGCGGGGGGTAGATGGAACTGGATGAATCAAAACCCTATCAGATTCCCCTCAATCTCTCAATCCACGGCGGCACATTTAGGGCGTTTCACCTCGGCCTGGGGGACTGGGGCTAAAACAAACGCGAGTCGATCATTCATGACCGCACCTCATTACAGAATGGCGATTTGCTGTTTTAAGCGGGTTTTTTGTTGGAGCAGGTTGGCTTCCATCTGCTGCAGTTGGTCGCGCTGAGTATAGAGATCGGGCAGTTTGCGTTTAACCGCGACTTTGTGCTCTAGGGCGGCGCGGGCAGCAGGTTCTTTGGCTTGTTTAAGAGCCAGTTGGGCTACGCGGTGCCAGGTGTCTTGCTCGTGTTCGGCCTGCTGAATTTGGCTGTTGAGCTGATGACGGGCGATCGCCACATTATGCAACGCCTGCTCAATCGTCGCCGCTGCTTGAATGGGATCGCCCTCTTGTGCCGCTTCATTCACCAAGCCGCCGCGCCGCGCCAAGTCTACCAGGTTGAGATCCAGACTAAAGTTAGAAATCTGCCGACTGTCGTTGCGCCCTATTTTGCACCAGGTGGCAAAGTGTTCGCAGTTGTTGGCGGTGAGGTTATAGCGGCGTTCGCCCAAGCGACTTTCTGCCCGCTCCACCACCACATCGGGAATGTAGCTGGCGACATACTCTTTCACTGACACGGGGTTTCCCCAGGAAAAGTCAGCCCAAGGGGTGCGCCGGATGACGGGGTCTGATTCCACTTTGCTGTAGTGAATGACGGTGCTATCGCCGCAGTCGATGCCGTGGTGCTCATACACGCCATTGAGCTGAAGAAAGGGCCGCATTACGTAAATTTGGTCGCCGCGAGCCATGGGTGCTGAGGGGGTATGGGGATGCTGAGAAGAACTTCGACCAATATAATGGCGGGGCAGTCGTTGAGGGTAGAGGTGTGGTGCAGCAGTTAGGCAGTGGCTTGGGTCAAGATGGGGGCGGTGAGATTGCAGGAACGTCGGTAGAGGCCATGATGGCGATCGCCCGAACCATTGGCTGGGGAGCCTCTAAGATTTTGCGCGCCTACTATCGCGGCGTTTCCCCAGATGACGGCAGCCAGAAAGGATTAGACATTCAAAACAAAAAAGATGGGCCAGTGACGGCGGCAGATTTGGCGGTGAATCGGTATGTGCTAGATGCATTGCAGCAGGCGGTGGGCACTGAGCAGTTTGGCTACCTCAGCGAAGAAACCTATAAAGCCAGCGCTGCAAATGCGCCGTTTCCTCAAGACTGGGTGTGGATTATCGACCCGCTGGATGGCACCCGCGACTTTATTGACCAGACCGGAGAGTATGCGTTTCACCTGGCGCTCACCCACGGGGGGCGTCCGGTGATGGCGGTGGTCGCTTGCCCCGAGGCCGAGCGGCTCTATTTTGCGAAACTGGGCGGCGGCACCTTTGTGGAAACTGCGGATGGGACGGTGACAGCGGGGCAGGTTTCAACGTGCGATCGCCCCGCAGATCTCACAGTCGTCGTCAGCCGCACCCACCGCGACGAGCGGTTTAATCAGCTCTTGCAGCAGCTCTCGTGCCAAAAACAACTGGCGGTGGGCAGCGTGGGCGGCAAGATTGCGGCCATCGTCGATCAGCGGGCAGATGTGTACCTGTCGCTATCGGGCAAATCTGCCCCCAAGGATTGGGATATGGCCGCACCAGAACTCATCCTCACCGAAGCGGGCGGCCAGTTTACCCATTTCAGCGGTGCGCCGCTGCGCTACAACACAGGCGATGTGAGCCAGTGGGGCGGGCTGCTGGCGAGCAATGGATTGTGCCATACGCAGCTCTGCCAAGAAGCCGAGCACCTGCTAGCTGAGATTGAGGGTAAAGGATGAGTCTGCCTGTTGGCGTAGGTGACGGGTAGGTGACGGGTTAAGGATGAACCGGGGTTCGTCCTTAAATCCGCACTTTTACGTTACGAAAGGCAGACCTTACGACTGTGGTATGGCGTCTCACTGCCTCAGGCTGGGAGCTGAAAGCCCAGATTTACTGGAAGCCAAACCGCACCATTGCGCCCAATAGCTCGTTGTAGGTAACTTTGCCATTGCGGGCGGCGGCGTGTTTTTCGAGCAGTCGCTGGAGTTGCGCGCCAGTGACGGGAAAATCAATTTTATCGGCGAGGGCGATCGCCTCACTCAGCGACAGCAGTCCATTTTTGTTGGAATCAAATTCTCGAATCTTTTTCAGCAGCACATAGTGAGGTTCTGTAACAGCCAGAAACTCGTCAAAGGTGATCTCGCCATCCCCGTCGGTGTCCATCGTGTTGAACTTATCAACCAAGCGGGTGCGCTCTAGCTCCAGCATGGCGGTGATGTATTCTTCTAGCTGAATCTTGCCATCCTGATTGGTATCCATCTGAACAAACGCCTGCTGAATGGCCGTCAGCCGCTCGGGTACCAGCAATTCTTTTGCCTCGTCGGAGACCTGAAGGTTAAAGTTCTCTGCACTCATGGGAGGGGGGTCAATTGAGCCAACAACTCACTAAGAATACCACCCTGCAATCCAGCAGCTAGTTCACAACGGGCACTCATGCAGCCTATTTGACAAAGACGCGCAACGAGTAACTTCACCCACGCAGGATGCACTCGTTCCGGCCGCAAGCCGCAGGAAACCCCGTTGAGAAACGTCAAATTCTGCTCTGGTGTACTAGATGACAGTTCTACAATCTAAGGACAGCGCAATCTAGGAAAGGCATGGGGGCGATCGCTCATGGCCCAGTCTCGCTCGCGCTTAATCCAGTCTTATTCCACGAGGATTTTATGACGGCAACCACAGAGAAAATGGTGCATTACCCCATGATCATCGCAGGGGAACCCATCACCTCCGGCAGTGAAGAGGTGCTTGACCCCGCCACGGGGCAGGCGTTTGCCACCGTGGCCCTGGGCACTAGCGCCGATGTAGACCGGGCTGTGGCAGCGGCCAAAGCAGCTCAGGTAGAGTGGGCGGCCCTCGCCTATAGCGAACGCAGCGCCGCAATGATGGCCTTTGCCGATGCGCTAGAAGCCCATGCAGACGAGCTGTGCCAACTCGAGAGCCGCAATGCAGGAAAGCCCACGAAGCTCACGGTGAATGGCGATATCCCCTTTTCCATAGACAATCTGCGCTATTTTGCAGCGTCGGTGCGGCGGCAAGAGGGTGCGGCCGCGGGCGAATATGTCGGCGGCTATACCAGTCTGATACGGCGCGAACCCATCGGCGTGGTCGGCGCGATTACCCCGTGGAACTACCCGCTGATGATGGCCGTGTGGAAGATTGCACCGGCGATCGCTGCTGGGAATGCCATTGTGCTCAAGCCTGCTCCTAATACCCCGATCACCTCCATTCGGCTAGCTCAGATTGCGGTAGAAGCGGGCTTGCCGAAGGGGCTGATCAACATCGTCACGGGCGGGGCTGAGGTGGGCGAGGCCATCTGCACCCATCCCGATATCGGCATGGTGAGTTTTACCGGCAGCACTCGCACGGGCAAGCGCGTGGCGGAACTAGCCAGCAGCACGGTCAAGCGCGTCACGCTAGAGCTGGGTGGCAAAGCGCCCTTTGTTGTCTTTGACGATGCCGATATGGAAGCCGCAGCCCAGGGGGCGATCGTGGGTGGCTTTCAGAACTCTGGGCAAGACTGCACCGCAGCTACCCGCATTTATGTCCATGAGAGTCAATTTGACGCCTTTGTCGCGCGGTTGACAGAGTTGGCCAACCAGGTGATTGTGGGTGATCCCTTTGGCGATGACACAGACCTAGGCCCGCTCTCTAGCCAGTCACATTTGAATAAAGTAACGGGCTATGTGGAAGAAGCCAAGCAAAAGGGCTATCACGTTGTCACCTGTGGCGGCGAGGTGCCTAGCCAAGGCTACTTTTTCCCGCCCACGCTGATCGTTGATCCGCCCCAAGAGGCCAGCTGCGTCTGTGAAGAAATCTTTGGCCCGGTGCTGGTGGTGAAACGGTTCTCAACTGAGGAAGAGGCGATCGCCCTTGCCAACGACACCCCCTACGGCCTTGCTGCCAGCGTGTGGACCTTAAACGTGCAGCGCGCCATGCGCATGGCCAAAGCCCTGCAAGCGGGCACGGTTTGGGTGAATGACCACTTGCCCATCGCTAGCGAAATGCCCCACGGCGGCTTTAAGCAAAGCGGCTATGGCAAAGACATGTCGCACTATGCCTTAGAGGAATACACAGTCGTCAAGCATGTGGTGCTAGAACTGGCCGGGGAACGGCGCAAAGGCTGGCACTTCATGGTCTTTGGCAAAGAAGGCACCTGATTCCAGCTCTCGCATCCGGCTCATAGAGGTGATGGCACCCGTTTGGCAAAGCCTAGCGTTGGTTCAGCTTCATGTACGAGGCTGAGCCAACGCTATCGAATCTACCTACTTGATGAGATAGGACGCTTGTCTGAATCGAGCGTCCCATCCCAATAATGGCAGCGCGCCGTACGTTCAAACAGATAGGGGGATGTCACTTAGTGACATCCCCCTATCTGTTTTTTTTCAAGGCTAATTGGAGCAGATAACAGCCGACGCTAGATCACTGTGCCATCGGGAATAACCGTGTTTTTGAACACCACAATGATGCCGTTGCGGATATAGAACCCTAGATCCTCACGCTCTGCTTCTTCCACCCGGTCTTTGTTGATAATTTGCACATTGTTGCCAATGCAGGCATTTTTATCCACAATGGCGCGGCGGATGGTGGTGTTTGCGCCGATGCCCAACGGCACTTTGCCTTCTTGTGCAAAGGTTTGGCGTTCTACCATGGGTTGATAATAGTCCGACCCCATAATCATGGTGTCTTCAATCAACGAACCCGTTTCGATGCGGGTGCGGATGCCCAGAATGGAGTGATTGATGGTGCATTCCTTCAGAATGCAGCCTTCTCCAATCATGGTGCGCGAAATGGTTGCATCTTGGATTTTAGACGGGGGGAGCGATCGCCCTCGGGTATAGATCGGCGCGTCTTCGTGATAAAAGCTGAAGGGTGGCTGAGGCTGCTGGGTCAGGGCCAAGTTGGCGTCATAGAACGACTCAATGGTTCCAATGTCTTCCCAATAACCGTTAAACAAATAGGCTTGAACGTTATAGTTCTCAGCCGAGTTGGGAATGATCTCTTTGCCAAAGTCTGTTTGCGCAGGAGCCCCGCGCAACAGTTCAAACATCACATCTCGGTTGAAGACATAGATCCCCATTGATGCAATGTAGGGCTTTTTCTTAGCATCTTCAGGCGACAGCCCCAGCACACTGGTATCTACCTGCATCTGCTTAAGCGCATCACCCTTGGGCTTTTCAGAAAAGTCCACCACACGACCAGCATCGTCAATCTTCATCAAGCCAAAATCTGAGGCGCGACGCTCGTCCATCGGCACGACAGAAATGGTGATGTCGGCATTGGTTTCGCGGTGACGCTGAATGAACTCGCGATAGTCCATGCGGTAGAGGTGATCGCCCGAGAGGATCAAGTACTCATCCACATCAAACTCTTCAAACAGCCAAAGGTATTGCCGTACTGCATCTGCTGTGCCCTGAAACCAGTTGGGATTCTCAGACGTGAGCTGCGCTGCCAGAATTTCGACAAATCCTTCGTGAAAGCCCGAAAAGTTAAACGTGCGGGAAATATGACGGTTGAGTGAGGCAGAGTTAAACTGCGTCAGTACGTAGATCTTATAGATATCAGAATTGATGCAATTGCTAACCGGAACATCAATCAACCGATATTTGCCGGCTAGAGGAACAGCAGGCTTGGCTCGGAGTTTGGTTAGGGGATAGAGACGGCTTCCGGCACCGCCGCCCAAGATAATTCCTAATACCCGTTTCACAATATCCTCTTAACTCTCGCTTAATGGCTGACTTTATCTACGTTTAGTGTGAACGCGCATGGTTCAGTTGGCAAGCCATTGGAGGTAGAAAGGGCGAGGACGAGACGGGCGATCGCCTCTGCCTTTATAAATAGATAAATCGCCCAATCAATCGAACCGGAGACTCAAGCCAGCACTGAAGCGGATTGTTCTTAGTACGGGGGGCAAGTCGCGGATTGCCCTGGGGGATCACGACGCTTTGATTGAGATCCGCGTGATGGGACTGTGCGTTGGCAGAACCTTCTAGGCCACGTCATATCCTCGGCTGCGCAGGTGTTCTGTCCAGTTCCATTCATTGAGTAAGAACGCGCGGGTCGCCTCGTAGCCCTGGCGATAGAGGCGATCTTTGTCGGCATTGCTCAGGTTGAATTGCGTAGCCGTGACGCCCGTTGTGTCGATGTTGATTACCCGACCCTGCCCATTCTTGCGCAGGTGAAAGCGATCTTTGGCCACCATGATGGTGGTGAGCATGGCCGAAAATACGTCAATGGCGCTGTCGATCGTGGGTTTAGCCATGTCGTCAGCAATCCGAAAGCCAAAGGTGGGGCAACGCGGCATGGGCGGGTTGGGCTGTGCTATCTGATTTAAATCAAAAATCCACAGCGGAAAGTTGCTCAAGATGCCGCCATCGACAATGGTGGCGTCGCCCAAGCGCCCCGGCTCAAAGAAAAAGGGAATGCTGCTCGACAGGCGCACCGCTTCGGCCACGCTAAAGTCATCTTGACGGCTGAGGTTATATTGCTTCATCGCGGCTTGGTTAACGCCGCGCTCGAGATCGTCGGGCAGCACGAGCATTTCGCCGTGGGTGATGTCAGAGACGATGATTTTGAGGGCGCGGCGCTGGTGCCAGGGCAAGTCGGGACTGTCGCTGAGATCGGCAAACGTGTGGAGGCGATCGCCCAAGATTCCAGCGACCCAATTCCGCAGGGGGTCTGTGGAATATTTCCCGAGCTGCCGCGTAACCCAAAGATTGGCCACTAACCCCAACGGGTTATCGAGGGCGCGGTCGGGCGATCGCTGAAATAAAAATCGGCTGGTGGGTTCCGAGAGCAGATCCTCTACATAATCTAACTGCCCCAGCGAAGCTTCTAGCTCCTCAATCCCAACCTCTGCGGCCACTAGCGCTGCCGTGATTGACCCTGCCGAGGTGCCAGCCAGTTTGCGCCAGCGAATGCCCACCTCGCTAAAGCAGCGCAACGCGCCTAAAAAGGCTGTTCCCTTGACGCCGCCGCCCTCAAATACTGCATCGGCGTAGCGGTTGCCATCTTCTGCCGGGGGCAGCTGTGCCAAAATCTCAGCCTTCTCGGCTTCCGTCAGCACTAAGTTGTACTGCATTCGCACTGCTGCGGGGTTCCAATCTGCCATGACCGCGTCCTTTCTGGGGGAGACTATGGGCTATTGCTCCATTGCAGAACGCCCATTTTTGCCAAAGCGAACCAAAGCATAGTAAACCAAATACAGCAAATAAATCACGAGTCCTACAATACCCCAAAAGCCCAAAAAGCCTAGGGTGTAGCCAGCGTGTAGGGTATCGCGATACATCAGCGGAGCCTCGCGCCACACTTGGCAAAAGGGGGTGGTGTAGAGCCCCTGGTTAAAGCTGCACTGCAAGACTGGGATGAAGGCGATCGCCCCCACCACGCTATAGGCAGTAACGGCCCACCGCCAGGCATTAAACGCCAACTTCAGGGTTGACTGCCGCAAGTCGTCAATTTCTTCATTCAGATCAACCCAAAACCAAAGACTGATGGGGATCAGCACCCGCGCCAAAAACGACGAGAGAAAGCCGATCGGCAGGTTGCCAATCATTAAATACACCGTGATTGCCAGCAGGCTCGACACCCGCCAGTAGATAATCAGCACCCGCTGGATAGATTCTGAACGGCTTACCGTGGCCCATAGCAGCAGCAGCAACGGCAAAATGACTAAAAACAGCACCGCCAGCCGATAGTCAAGCCAAACCAACGAGCGCAGCAATGATTCTTCTATCACGAGGTTCATTCGTCTATTTGTCTGAGGAACTTGTCGGGAGAACTTGTCTGAGGAACGGGATCAGAGAGGGAGTCTGCAAATGGATTTGATACCGCTATTCAGCATGGCCTATTCGGCATTGAGCCGTCAGTGTCTCATCCTAGCTCATCCCGCCGCTTGCCAAACATTGCCCTGTGCGATCGCCCTAGACAAGGGCGCTGGCTGAGCATTGAGGGCGATCGCCCCGGCGCTAGAGCCCCTGCACGCGCCCATACCAGCGCAGCAAAATACGAGCCAGGCGATCGCTGTCGTGGCGCACGATCCCCGTAGCGAGATCTTCACTCATCACATTGGCGATGACAATGCGTCGGCCTAGGGCCATCACCGTCTCTCGATCCAACACGACGGGATAGGATCCTTCTTGGGCGTAGTTGATCAACGAATTTGCAGAGGGGATTTTTTTCTGCACGAGCACCGCGTCGAACAGGGGCTGCCCCCCGGCCACAATATCAATGGCGCGAATGTGGTCGGCCACGGTGTAGTGGTTGGTTTCACCCGGCTGGGTCATGATGTTGCAGACATAGATGCGAGGGACTTTTCGCCGGGCGATCGCCTTCACAATATCGGGCACCAACAGGTTCGGAATGACGCTGGTATAGAGGCTACCCGGCCCCATCACAATGTAGTCCGCCTCGTTGATGGCTTGGAGCACGCGGGGTAGCGCTGGAGGATGCGCCGGAACTGACCCAATTTTGACAATGGTGCCGTTGGCGTGGGTAATGTTCGACTCGCCCTCAACCCGACGACCGTCAGACAGCTCTGCCCACAGCCGCATATCGCTCAGGGTCGAGGGCAGCACTTGCCCTTGCACGGCTAAGACTTTGGAACTGGCGGCGATCGCTTGTTCCAAATCGCCCGTCACCTCGCTCATCACCGTGAGAAACAAGTTGCCAAAGCTGTGGCCCACTAGCCCATCCCCCGCCTGAAAGCGATACTGAAACAGCTCCGTCAGCAGCTTTTCCTCATCAGCTAGGGCAGCCAAACAATTGCGAATATCGCCCGGGGGCAGCACCCCAATTTCTCGCCGCAGCCGCCCCGATGATCCGCCATCATCAGCCACCGTCACAATCGCGGTAATGTTGGTGCTATAGGCCTTGAGCCCCCGCAGCAGGGTTGACAGGCCCGTGCCACCCCCCAGCACCACAATCCTCGGCCCCCGATTCAGCCGTCGATGCGCCCGCAGCCGATCCACCAACTCTTCATCCCCTTCGGGCATCAGCACTTCTTTTAAAGTGTCGAGGCTGCGGGTTTGCCCCCACAGCACCAACAGCAGCCCCCCCGCAATCACCAAAGGGCCACTAATCGAGTTCGGAAAAATGCGCGTAATCAGTTCTAGCGTGTCGCTAATAAACTGCCCTAGGCGATAGATCGGGGTTTGCCGCGCCCAGATTGCGGTGCCCAGACCCACCAACAGCACGCCCCCAGCGCTCACCATCAACCACCGCTTAAACGACAGCCCTGGCGACAGCCACTTAAACCATTGGTTGACCCGTCGGCGCGAGGTGCGGCGTTGGGAGGACTCAGGACGGAACACCTGCCGAGCATACTTCATCAGTGTGTTTGCCATGGGCGAAAGTCAGGATCTAAATCTCGGGTCTGGAACCAACTAGGCTAAACCGGCGGGGTCAGGATGGATGCAATCGGATGAACGCAATTAGTATGAACGCAATCAGACGTGGAAGCGGTGCCGCTAGGGACGTGTTATCGGCGGGTTGGATGGCATGGCTCCGCTTTCCCCAAATCCTGACATGGGTAGCTCCTCCTTGAGTGGCCCCAGGTGGCCGATTTTTTGGGTGGGCTGCAAGGCCGCAGGCTCATCCAAACTTCTGCCAAACGTCTGATTGTAGATGAGGGGCGATCGCTCGGGCTGCGTCTTTCTCGGGGCGATCGCCTGGCTAGGCCCCCTACCCAAAACTAGACCCACGCCACCCCGTCCATTTGGATGCTTCTAACGTTAGCATTGGAATTTCAAGCGGACGCGCTGTATTTTTATTCCATAAAGAACCGGGGCGGAACAGGGACGATGACGGCTTTGGGATGGCAGGTACAGGTACAGGTAACAGATGGCTGAACCCTTAATTGAACTGCGGGGCATCAGCAAGGCCTTTGGCAACACGCGTGTCTTAGATGGCGTTGATTTAACCATTCATCGGGGAGAGGCGATCGCCATCATTGGCCCGTCAGGAACCGGCAAATCCACAATTCTGCGGATCATCGCTGGGCTGCTCGCACCCGATGACGGTGAGATCTACATTCAGGGCAAGCGCCGAGAGGGCTTAGCCGAAGATGGCAGTGACCCTATTGGCATTGGCATGGTGTTTCAGCAAGCGGCATTGTTCGATTCCCTCACGGTGTATGAGAATGTGGGGTTTTCGCTGGTTCAGCACTCGCGGCTACCGGCCCATCAAATTCGTCAACTGGTCGATCGCAAGCTAGAAATGGTGGGGTTGCCGGGCATTGGCGATCGCCTACCGGCTGAGCTATCGGGCGGTATGCGCAAGCGCGTCAGCTTTGCCCGTGCCATTATGGACAATCCTGAATCTCCCGACGACAACCCAGAAGTCTTGCTCTATGATGAACCCACCGCAGGGCTTGACCCCATTGCCTCCACGGTGATTGAAGATCTCGTGCGGCAAATCCGTAACGATACCGGCGGGTGCAGCACCTATGTCATGGTGACCCATCAAGACAGCACCATTCGCCGCACCGCGGATCGGGTCGTGTTTCTCTATCGGGGACAGGTGCAGTGGCAGGGTGGCATCCACGAGATTGATACGACAGATCACGCGGCAGTGCGCCAGTTTTTTAGTGGCAGCGTGCAGGGCCCCATTCAGGTGGTGGGGTAGGCCTACGTCTGCTTATAGGCCCCGAATAGATCCCAAATAGATCCTCAAAAACTATGAAATCCCCTGACTGGGGCATTGGCGCAGATACCCTGTGCGAGTAATGTAATCAGGACAAGGGATGATGAGGGTGGGTTGCGAACTGTGGAGATGCGGGCACGGGGCGGACACCCGTCTGGTGTCGATTAGGCTGATGAAACTGTCCTAATTCAGAGAGCGCACCAGAGAGAATTGGCTATAACCAGATCAGACAGCTTGTCCGGGGGGTGCGGAGTTCATGATTTTAGCCTCTACTGACGGCATCTGGGGAAAGTGGGATAGGCGGCAGCGGAAGGGAGAGAGATATGCGATCGCGCACACTTCGAGAAGGCTCAGTGGGCCTGCTGATCCTGGCAGGGCTAGGGCTATTTATAGGATTGGGGCTGTGGATCCGAGGGCTCAACTTTAGCCGCAGCTATACGTTTTTGATTGAGTTTGTGGATGCGGGTGGCATTCAGCCGGGTGGCCCGGTGCGCTATCGCGGAGTTTTGGTGGGTCAAATTACGGATGTGCGCCCTGGGTTAAACCTCGCGGAAGTGGAGGTGGAGATCTCACCGCCCTCGGTCGTTATTCCGCGAAATTCGCTGATCTACCCCAACCAGACGGGGCTGATTGGCGAGGCTGGGATTGACATCCTGCCGCCTGCCCAAGAGGTGTTGGCGGCGGGCAGCTTTGACCCCTTGGCAGAGGAATGCGATCGCACGTTGGTGATATGTGATGGCGATCGCATTTCTGGCGAAAAGGGCGTCACCTTTAACGAATTGATCCGCGCCACGATTCAGCTGACCAACATTCTTAATAATCCTGAACTGTTTGAAAATATCAACACCCTAACGCGCAACTCGTCTGACGCGGCGGCTGGCGTCACCCGACTCACGGCAGAAGTGACTGAGCTAGCAGAATCTGTGCAAGCAGAGCTGAGCACCCTATCTCGCTCGGCCAATGCCACAACCCTAGCTGTTGGGCGAACCGCGTCAGAACTGTCTGTCACAGCAAATGAGGTGAATCGGCTGATTGCCGCTAACCAAGGGTCGTTGGTGAGCACGTTGAATAATGTGACGCAGACCAGCAACGATATTCGCGTGATTGTGAATCGCCTGATGCCTCTGGTAGAGGAGCAGGGCGTGATTGCAGATCTGCAACTGCTGTCTACCAGTGCGGCGCTTGCGGCAGACAATGCGGCTCAAGCCTCTGTGAGCCTGCGTGCCCTAACCGACTCACTTGGCAGCGCTGACAACCTGCTGCTGCTGCAAGAAACGCTAGATAGCGCCCGCGCTACCTTTCAAAATGCTCAAAAAATCACGGCAGATCTGGATGAGCTAACGGGCGACCCGACACTGCGGCGCGGGCTGCGAGATTTGATTCGGGGCTTTAGTCGGTTAGTGTCTTCGACGGAACAACTCCAGCAGCAAACTCAAGTTGCTGAGGCGCTCTCCCCTGCAGCCAGTGCGCTACAGCTCGCTGAGGATTTGGTGGACGCAGATCTCCCCAGCGACTCGAATCCTGCAGCACCTGCTGCTGCTGAAGCGGCAGGCTCAGCACCGCTGTCGCCCACCGTGCCCACATCCCTGCCAGAAGCGCTTGGGGGAACTCCCGCCCGTCCGCCCCAAACGGCAGAAGACCCGCGCGATCGCCCTAATCGGCTCAATTAGTCGTTAATAACCAGGCGCTTGGGCGTGAATGAATTTCACTAGCGCGGCGCAGCGCCTGCCCATGCCGCTAGCACCCCTTCAAATAGGCGCAGCCCATCGATGCTGCCCAGCATTGGGTCAGCAGCACGTTCGGGGTGGGGCATCATCCCCAATACGTTGCCGCGTGTGTTGCAGAGGCCTGCAATGTGCTCAACCGAACCGTTGGGGTTGGCGTCATCTGTCAGTGATCCATCGGCGGCAGCATAGCGGAACACCACTTGCTCGCGATCGTTGATCTGTTTCAGCATGTCGGCATCGGCAAAATAGCAGCCTTCGCCATGGGCAATGGGAAGCGTAATGCGCTCACCCGGTTGGTAGGCCTGCGTCCAGGGTAGGGTGGTGCGTTCTACTCGCAGATGCACGCGATCGCACACAAAGTGCAAATCCCGATTTCGCATCAGCGCTCCTGGCAGCAGCCCCGCCTCGGTCAACACCTGAAAGCCATTGCAAATGCCCAGCACCAGTCCGCCGCGTTGAGCGTGGTCGAGGGTAGCGCGCAGAGCTGGCGAGAATCGGGCGATCGCCCCACACCGCAAATAATCGCCATAGCTAAACCCGCCGGGCACAATCACCACGTCTAAATCGGCCAGATCGCTCTCTTCATGCCACACCATCCGCGTCGGCTGACCGAGCAGATCGCGCGTCACCATCGCCGCATCGCGATCGCAGTTTGACCCCGGAAATACAAGAACGCCGAATTTCATAGAAGGTAGGGTGAAGGGATAGAAGTAGACAGACTAGAGTGTGGAGAAATGCAGGCTGGGCGATCGCCTAGATCGTTGCAAATACAAGGGCTTAAAGCGTCAACTCCATCTCAAATCGATAATTCTCAATCACCGGATTCGCCAGCAGTTGATCACACATTTGGTCGAGTTGCTGTCGGGCTGCGGCCTCATCGGCTGCCGCGAGCGTCACTTCCACATACTTGCCGATGCGCACCTGCGATACATTGTCGTAGCCCATGTGCTGCAACCCGGACTGAACTGCCGTTCCGGCGGGATCTAGCACTGAGGGACGCAGCGTAATAAAGATTTTGGCCCGATAGAGCTGAGTTACAAGTTGATCCACAATGCACCCTCTCAAATATCCACTCTCGATTCTATCGCAATGGGTCTGCTGCAATGGGGCTCTGGGCAACTCATGACCCATCGCATGAAACCCGCATAGGTCAAAGGCTCTGCCCTCACAAACGGATGACGCAACATGCCCTGCTACTTCAGCAATGACTTCAGCAATGTCGGATTAGACCAGGGAGGTATGATAGGGATGTCGTGTGGTAAGACATCTCTCAGCGCTTTGATCCTCCTGCCACTTGGCTCTCCGTTTGTTTTGAGTCCGTTTCTGCCATTGGCTATGAAAACGCGCCGCACCCGCAACCAAGAACGAATTATCGATCTGCTAAAAGCGAGCGATCGCGCCTATTCTGCTCAAGAAATTTATTTAGAACTCCGCAACAGCGGTAGCAGCATTGGGCTCGCCACCGTGTATCGCTCGCTAGAAGTGCTTAAAGTAGAAGGCGTGGTGCAGGTGCGCACGCTGCCGTCGGGCGAATCGCTCTACAGCTCGATGCAGGAAGACCGCCACCACCTGACCTGCGTGCAGTGTGGCACTTCTATCCCCATTGACGAGTGCCCCGTCCACAGCCTAGAAACGGAGCTAAACCAGTCGTACAAGTTCAAAATTTATTACCACATGCTGGAATTTTTTGGATTGTGTACCCGCTGCCAACTGGCCGATGCGCAGGATTAAGCGCTGACTCCTCCATTTGGGCATCCCGCTTGGGCATCCCGCTTGGGCTTCCTCACTAGGACACCCCTCCATCTGTCACGATCGCCCTGCCCAACGGGGTCGTCTTGCCGCTAGGCTAGGACTCGGCTAAGGATGGCGATCGCCATGGTGCCGGGTGTGGTTTACGTGAGGGTATGAATGAACGCGTTGCTGAAATCAGTGACCAAAAAACTTGAGGCGATGGTGCCTGAGTATTCCCTAGTGGGAGACTCGACCTTCTTTACAACCGATCAGTTTCCCTGGGCGAAGGATCTGGAAGCCAACTGGACGGTCATTCGTAAAGAGCTCGATGGGGTGATGGCGTACGTGGATGTGCTGCCTAACTTCGATGATATTTCTCCTCGCCAGCGCAACATTGCAGGCGACAACCTGTGGAAAACCTACTTCTTCTGGGCCTTTGGCTACAAGGCCAAGCAAAACTGCAAACGCTGTCCTGAAACGGTGAAGCTGCTGCAACGAATCCCAGGACTCAAGGTGGCGTTTTTCTCGATCTTGGCACCGGGCAAACATATCCCCGCGCACTACGGCAAGCACAAGGGGTTTATCCGCTACCATCTGGGCCTCAAGGTGCCGCAGGAAAAAGAGAAGTGCCGCATCCGCGTGGCGGATCAGTATGCCCATTGGGAAGAAGGCAAAAGCCTAATCTTTGACGACACGTTCATGCACGAAGTCTGGAACGACACGGATGACTATCGCGTCGTGTTGTTTTTAGACATTATGCGGCCCATGCGCTTTCCCATGTCGTGGTTGAACGAGTTGGTGTGTGCCATTGTGGCGCTGACCCCAATTGTGCAGGTCGCTCGGCGCAATCAAGACAGTTGGGAAAAGCAGGTGGAGTCGCTGCTGGGCTAGCGATCAGGGCGATCGCCCCCCGCGTTTCCCCGTGGCTCTAGGGGCGCAAGTTTCTGAATCGATTGGCAGGAATGTCTTGTGTAACCTGTGTAATAGTACGTAGGTGACAAGCTGTCTGACGCTGTGCGGCATGGGTCAGACGAGCCAATCTTTAGTCCATGAAATGAATATATAGCAAATAGCGAGTTGAAGGTCGTTCGATGGAACTGGCAACCACCCTTAAGGGTCAAACGGTGCAAAATCGAGTGCGCGAGGTGGGTATCAACCCCGATCACTGGTATCCAGCAGTTTGGGCCAATCAGCTCAAATCTGGTGAAGTGGTGCCTGTCACGGTGTGGCAGCAGGCGATCGCCCTCTATCGCGATACTGCGGGACAGGCCCATGCCATGGAAAATGCGTGCCCCCACAAAGGCGTAGAGCTGCACCAAGGCAAGGTGTCGGGCGATCGCTTGGTGTGTCCTTACCACGGTTGGGAATTCACCCCTGACGGCAATTGTGCCCGCATTCCCTACCTGCCCGCCGATCAGAAGCTGCCCTGCGCTCAGGCGCGCAGCTATCCCGTTCGGGAGCGCTACGGTATTGTGTGGGTGTTTCCGGGCGATCGCGCGTTAGCAGAGAGTCAACCGCTGCCCAGCGTGCCCGAGTATGACGACCCCGACTGCTTCATGATTCCCATTACCGGGCATTTCAAGGCGCACTTCTCCATCTGCAACGAAAACACGATGGATGTGTTCCACGGCTTCTTGCACGAAAATCTGCAAGGCTGGTATGACCCCGAATTGCTAAAGCTAGAAGACTCTGCCGAGCATGTTCGCGCCCGCTACCGGGTGTACTACAAAGGCTTCATCACGAAGGTGCTGGGGCTGAGCACCGATGGGGGCGTTACCAGTCGCATCGTCGATATCCACTACCACTATCCGCACTACCACAGCTCTATGGAAGGCGTGTCGTCGCTCTATCTCATGCGGCTCCCGGTAGGGCCACAGGAAACGCGATCCTTCTCGATGCTGTTTTTGCGGTTGCCCGTCCCCCGCTGGCTGCTTAACCCGGTGCGTGAGCCACTGATGCGATTTGTGCGAGAGCAGTTCTTCATGAAGTTTCTGCGACAGGATGTGGAGATGATGGAAAGTGAGCAGCGCACCTACACCCGCGGCGATCAACGGCGCTATGTCGAAATCAATCCGGCAATTATTGCTCTGCAGCGATTAATCGTCCGGCAGTTCGATCAATTTATGTCACAATCGTCTCAACCTAGCCCCGCATCAGGCGCGGCCATGCGGGATGACAACTCAGCCACGCCGCCCGCTCACGAGGTTCGAGCGTTGGCAGTGGACAATTCACGGGCTTGATGAGAAGTGGAACAGAACATCTGGATAAACCCGGGGTGGCTCTGTCAGATTAGTGTCAGCCCTTACACTAAGTGTTTATATTTGGTTCCATCCCATTGGCCTAACTTATGGCTAAACCCTGCCGCTTTTGGAGTTTTGACCAATCGCCTAAACGCATTTGGGGAGATTTTACGCAGGTTGATAGATTATGCACCTTGGCTATGCACATGGATGGGGCAAAGGGCGCAGCGGTTTTCCCGTTTGGGTATTCTGCTAGCAAGCCAGAGTCAAAACGGTACTAAATCATTTACGGTGAGGGGAGTTTATCGTGCAAGTCGTTAAAGAATATGTCCAGCGCTGGTATGAAAGCGAGCTTGATCCAGATGAATACATCTGCCTAGGCAAAAGCGGCAACCGCGTTGACATCGAAGAAGCTGCCACTGGCGATCGCCACAACGTCCTCACATTTTGCACCAACGACGTGCTTGGGCTGGTGCAGCACGAAGCGGTGAAGCAAGCTGCGATCGATGCCATCATCACCTATGGCACCTCCAACAGCTCGACCTCAGTGCTGAGCGGTCGCATTGACCTGCATCGCCAGCTAGAAAACGAAGTGTCCTCCTTCAAGCATTTGCCCCATACTCAGTTGTTTCTCAATGCCTGGATGGCGATGCAGGCGTTGATGGATGCCTTTTGCCATTTGGCGATTCCGGTGCCTGGGTTTGAGAACGATCGAGAAACGTTGATTCTGACTGACGTGCTGAATCATGGCTGCATTGTGTCTGCGCTGGCTCATGCCGGGACGCGCTCGGGCAAGATGTTTGGCTATAGCCCCAGGGTGCGGGTGCGGGCCTACCGCCACTGCAACATGGAGGACTTGGCGCGGAAGCTGAAGCGCTATGTGAATCCGGGCGATCGCATCATGGTCGTGTCTGATGCTGTGTTCTCCATGGATGGAGATATTGCGCCTCTGCCCGAAATGATCGACATCCTGTCGAACTACGAAGGCAGCGTGCTGGTGATGGATGAAGCGCATGCGTCTGGCGCGCTGGGCGCAACCGGGCGCGGTATCTATGAGCACTTCGGTATCTTGCCGCAGGACGCGATTGATAAGGGTGTCATTCCGCTGATTATGACCACCTTCTCTAAGTTTGGGGCCTCGGTTGGCGCTGCTATCAGCACCCATGTTGCCGAACTCAAGCCTTTGCTGAATGTGTCGCCTACGTCAATCGGCACCTGCTCGTTGGCCCCTCCGCTGACGGCGGCGGCGATCGCAGCGATTCGCCAAGTGAAGCAAAACCCAGAGCTGGTGCAAACCCTGCAAGACAATACCGCGTATCTGCGGCGTCGGCTGGCAGAGAACGACTTTGACTCGATTGGTGAGACTAACGTTCTGCCCGTATTGTTGCCGTCGGACATCAATCCAAAACAGTTTGCTCGGGTGCTGCTAAAAGACTTTGGCCTGTGGGTATCGCCGATTTGGTTTATTGCCAAGCCCCGCCTGCGGATCACGGTGAATGCAATGCACACGCGCGAAGAAATGGACGCGCTGGTGGATGGCATGGTTGCAGCTCGAAAACTGGTCTGCAAGCCTGCGACGGCGACGATTAGCGCATAAACAGCGATATAGATTGGGGGGCGATCGCTCCCTATCGCATCCATAAAACTGGGTCAAGCCAACGCTTGACGCGCCATAGCTCAAGAGAGTCAGCGGGGCTGTCGCATTGCGACAGCCCCGCTGACTCTCTTGAGCATTCCCGAGCGGGATTTTAGGACAACTAGGGGCTGTCATCAATTAGCCGCTAATGGCCCAGAAATCAATGGTCACAGCCCCTAGCCTGTTTTTTGGATCGGGCGTGGCAATGCTCATAGCAATTGATCGATAAGACTTTTGGTCGAAATTGATGACACGCCCTAGGCCAGTGCGGATGAGCCAAAGTCTGGGGGAATATCTTGCCAACGCCCCTGCCCTACGGCGCGAATGGCTTGCTTCAGAATTAGGTCGCCGGTGTATAGCGATTTGCCGACGATCGCCCCCGTTACCCCGATCGTCTCTAGCCGCAGTAGCTGCATCAGATCTGCCGTTGAACTCACGCCGCCAGACGCGATGACGGGCACAGTAATGGCCTCCGCTAGTTCGCGTAGGGCTGAGTAGTTGGGGCCTTGCAAGGTTCCATCGCGCTGGATGTCGGTGTAGATAATAGCGGCAACGCCGAGGGTCTCCATCTGCTGTGCGAGGGCGATCGCCCGCACCTGTGAGGTTTCGAGCCAGCCCCGGGTTGCCACCCAGCCATCGCGCGCATCAATGCCCACGATGATCTGCCCTGGAAAGTCTTGGCAGAGGGTAGCGATTAACTCAGGCTGCTCTACCGCCACGGTGCCCAGAATAGCCCAGCGAACGCCTAGCGCCAGCAGGTCAGCCACACTCTGGCGATCGCGCAATCCACCCCCCACTTCTATGGGAACTGATACAGCCTGCGCAATGGCTTCGATCACCGCTTGGTTGACCGGATGCCCTGCCTTCGCTCCATCAAGATCCACCAAATGCAGCCGGGTCGCACCCTGCTCTACAAACTGCTGCGCGACCGCCACCGGATTTTCGCCAAACACCTGAGATTGCGCATAATCGCCCTGATACAGGCGCACGCAGCGCCCCTCCAGTAGGTCAATGGCAGGAATTACATCCATGCGTCGGTCTCCAACATTGGTTCGTCAAATACTCGGTGTTTATCTTTTTGATCTTATAGTGCGGGGGGCGATCGCGCGTACATTGAGCCACGCCACGTCATCGCCTCAAGCCCTCATCAAGAATCCCCATCCGCCTGGGCAATTTTTCGCTATCCTTGAGGGCAGTCACCCCTATGGTTGATGAACTAATACCCATAGCTACGCTATCAGCCCGATCAGGTTCTAGCGTGGCGATCGCACCCCTGGAGTAGATGGTGTACACGTCACAAGCAACCACAAACCACCCGAACATCGATACCCGCGTGAATGCGCGCCCCGACCATATCGACTTTTCGGCGCTGCTTGACCCGGCCCTATTGCAAGCCGCGCGCACTATCTATCGCACCTATTACGAAGTGCATCCAGATCAAGTGCAGCGCCCGCTAGGCATAGCAATTGACCGCTTCACCCATCGTGGCAAGCTGATTTTTGGCGGCAAGCCCATTCTGCTCCCGCAAGAATGCTTTGTGCCGCTTAACCAAATTGAAGCTGAGCTGTATTAGCGCTGGATTCGCCTGCTGTTAGGTTAGGTTGCGCTCAACACCTACTCAACACCTGATAGAATAGCGAGGTTGTTTCGCCAGTAGTTGGGTCACCTTTGAGTCAGTCGGTTGATCTACCCAAATTAGACGATTATCTGCAAGAGCTTGCCGCAATTCAGCAAACTGGATCAAAGCGAGTTGCCTTGCTCGGTTCACGGCATGTGCCCATTACCCACCAAGTGCTCATCGAAGAAATGAGTTATGCGCTGGTGCTGGGCGGCAATCAACTGCTGACCTCTGGCGCGACAGGCACCAACTCTGCGGCGATTCGAGGGGCGATGCGGGCCAACCCTAACCTGTTGACGGTGATTTTGCCTCAGAGTCTAGCTCGACAGCCACGTGAGTCGCGTGAGCAACTCGAGTCCGTCATGCATTTGGTAGAAAGCCCTGCCAACGATGCGCTGTCTCTGGCTGAAGCCAGCGCCGTGTGCAACCAAGAAATTGTGTCGCGGTGCCAACAACTCATATGCTTTGCGTTTCACGATAGCCATACGCTTCTCAAAACCTGCCGAGATGCGGAAGAGCAACGCCGAATTGTGACGCTGTTTTACTTTGATTAAGCCAATGTCTGAGGCTGAAGTCAGGCGTAGAAGCTTGATCCAATAGTGCGATTAACCAATAGCGTTGCATCGCCTCAGAGGATGTTTTAAAAGTCCCGTTTGGTGTCGCACGCAGTGTTTGATGCCCCCTAAATCTCCCTTAATAAGGGGGACTTTGAGCTAATTCCTCCCTTTTCAAGGGGGCTAGGGGGGATCTCCGGGTTCGAATCGAACCGAGATCACCTTTTCAAACAACCTCTCATGGGCCGTCGCATTTGCTGGGGATGTGCTGCTCAGCTTTTGCCGAACTGACCTCTTTGGCGGGAATGTCCTGATTGTGACTGGCGGTTTCGGTGGTTGAGATACCTGCAGCGGAGCGCGTAATTTCTACCGATACTTTGCCAGAAAAGTCGGGAATGGGCGGGCTGACTTTGGTAAGGCGCACGTGCACTTGGTGCACTTTGGGAGAGGTGAGGATAATCTGGGCAATCGCCCCCGCCAGTCGTTCAATCAGGTTATACCGAGCGGTGCGCACCAGCTCGCGCACCTCGTTCACAGCGTTGACATAGTCATAGGTATCATCTAGCTCGTCTGTCTGGGCCGCTTTTGCGGTATCAGTCCAAATCCACAGATCCACCTCATACCACTGGCCGAGCGCTTGCTCCTCGGGCAAGACCCCGGTAAAGCCGTACATCCGCAAGTTTGAGATGTGAATGTAGTCGTTCATGAAGGTTGATCAGCCGAGGGAGATAGCAAAGTATTAGATAGCAAAGTATTAGAAGGTTAGAGATCGCGATGGGTAAAGGGCTGGGCGGCGCTGCCGCTATAGGTAGCGGCGATATGCCCAGAGCCGGTCATCCGATATTTGTAGGTAATCAGCCCTTCTAGCCCGACGGGGCCACGGGGCGGCATTTTTTGAGTGCTGATGCCCACCTCTGCCCCAAACCCGTAGCGGAAGCCGTCGGCAAACCGGGTCGAACAATTGTGGAACACGCCAGCTGCATCCACTTGGTTCATAAAGGTGAGCGCGGCTTGGTCATCTTGGGTGATGATGGCCTCGGTGTGGCGAGAGCCGTAGGTGTTGATGTGGGCGATCGCCTCTTCTAAAGAATCCACCTGCCGAATCGCCAGAATCAAGTCGCTGTACTCAGTACGCCAGTCTTCGTCAGTAGCCAGGGCAATAGACATGCCAGTGGCGGCGAGCTGCTGCTGCGTTGGGGCATCACCCCGCAACGCTACCTGATGCGAGCGCAGAGCTGCGGCCAGAGCCGGTAAAAGGCGAGGGGCGATCGCCCGGTGCACTAGCAGCGTTTCGATCGTATTGCAGGCGGAGGGGTACTGAGTTTTGGCATCTACCGCCACCTGAATCGCCGTAGCCACATCTGCCGCCTGGTCTACATATAGATGGCAAATGCCATCGGCATGGCCCAGCACCGGAATGTGGGTGTGCTCTTGCACGTAGCGTACAAAGGCATTAGAACCACGCGGAATAATCAAATCCACTTCGGTATCAAGCGCTAACAAGGCCTGAATTTCTGCTCGAGTGGTGAGCAGCTGCACCACCGCTGGGGCCATACCCACCGACTGCAAGCCCTGGTGAATGGCCTGGGTTAGCGCCGTGCAAGAGCGCACCGACTCGCGCCCGCCCTTGAGAATGACCCCATTCCCCGACTTGATGGCAAGCGTGGCGATCTGCACCAGGGCATCGGGTCGCGATTCAAAAATGACCCCCAGCACGCCTAGGGGACAGGTGATGCGCTTGAGCACCAGCCCTGCATCTAGCTCGCGATGAATCTGCACGGTGCCCAGCGGGTCAGCTAATCGAGCCACGTCCCGCACACCGGCGATCGCCCCATCCAACTTAGCGTCATCAAGCTTGAGCCGACCGTAGAGGGGGGCAGCCAAGCCGTCCTCTTGCGCAATGCGGCAGTCTTCGGCGTTGGCCGCCAAAATGTCAGGAGCTGCCGATTCTAAGGCGTGGGCGATCGCCTCCACTGCGGCATTGCGCTGTGCGGTAGACGCTACAGCGAGGTGTCGTGCCGCTGCGCGAGTCTGTTGGGCGAGCTGGGTGAGGTTGAGGGTGGGGGGTTTGGCAGTCATAGCAGTTGGCGCAGTCGATAGGCAGTTGATCAAGACGCCGGATGACGCCCATAAACCATGCTCCTATTGTAGGGCGATCGCATCCCCTCGCGCTGACCCAACCATCTGACCCAACCGGCTAACCTAGCCTACAGCGGCGGCACGCCCGGTAAGTGCTCACCGCAGCTCGCACCCCCTCGCAGAAGCCGATACAATCCGTGGGGTTGCGTGTCGCGTAAGTGTGGGAACACGATGCAGCCCGGGTTCGTGACCGATGCCTATCACGGTCAACCCAGCTCTAACTGGTATGAACCGATCTTATGCATCACCTGCAACGCGCTTAACCATAAATCCACAGAAAACCAGCGGAACAATCATGACAGGACAGACTATTGATGGAGTTGGATATGTAGCCACGCCGCCCGCAGGGTCGGGCCCGGGGCTGATCGTTTTACAGGAATGGTGGGGCTTGGTGCCCCATATCAAAGATGTGGTGGATCGCTTTGCTCAGGAAGGCTATGTGGCGATCGCCCCCGATTTGTTTCAGGGCACCACAACGACCTCGCCCGATGAAGCCGGACGGCTGCTAATGGCGCTAAATATTGAGCAAACAGCTACCACCCTGCAGCGCACAGTCGAGTTTTTGCTCAACCATGATGCGGTCACCAGCCACCAAGTCGGCGTGGTGGGCTTTTGCATGGGGGGTCAACTGGCACTGCTGACTGCCACAGTGAGCGATCGCATTGGAGCCGTAGTGAATTTTTACGGCATCCATCCTAAGGTCTCGCCCGACTTCAGTCAGCTCAGCGCGCCTGTGCTGGGGCTGTTTGCCGCAGACGATACCTTTGTCACGCCAGCAGCGGTGCAGCAGCTCGAGGCGGCAGTGCAGACCGCAGGTAAATCGATGACCACCCACACTTACCCCGGCGTCACCCACGCCTTTTTCAACGATACCCGCCCCGAGGTCTACAACGCTGAGGCAGCTGCCGACGCTTGGCAGCGCACACTTGCCTTTTTGGCAGATAATCTAGCCCCTGTTTGACGTCACCTAAGGTCGGAATAAGCTCAAATATTTGATATGCCGTGGGTATTGCGCACGGCATATCAAAGTTTTTAGGGCACAGCGCAGCGCGCTGTGCCCTAAAACCACGTCCTATCCCAAACTGACGTTTAAGCCTAGGGCCAGCAGGGATTGAGCTGAAGCTAACCATTACTCTACAAATAATCTTTATAAGTATCAGGATAAAATCTGATCTTTTTCATGAAAAAAATGTTCAATTTGTAGCCAAAACCCATTAGATTTACGGAGTTAGGTCATATTTCAGCATTTAGGTTGTGTTGGCTCACGGGTAGAGATTCTTCTCGTCATGCTTTTTGAGTTTGGTGAGTATTAATTCCCGATGTGGGCGATCGCCCACACTGTATCACCGTCACCGCAATCCCTCGCTGATCATGTGTTGAAAAAACTTCAGCATCGAGCGCTTGTCAATGTCCCGAGTCACGCTAGGTCATGGCTTGATAAAGCCCACCTGTGGTCGGAGTTCTCAAGTCGTTATTCAAATGCCGTATTCAAACAATGCGCTCCGTTCATCCTGTTCTGCTGTGTTAAGAGGTCTTTCCCGTGAAATCAGTGCCGACCAAAATTCTGATCATTGTTGACCCTAGCGTCCCTCACTACGCGTCTCTAATTGACTCCACTCGGCTTCACGCCGACGTGCATGTGCTTCAGCCTAACCAGTCTGGGCTTGCTCAGATTTCTAATATTCTGAAGCACCAGTCGGCAGTTACAGAGCTGCACATTCTTTCCCATGGTCAACCTGGTCAGGTGCTGTTGGGAACAAGCGGCCTCACCACACAG
Organism: Kaiparowitsia implicata GSE-PSE-MK54-09C; assembly: GCA_019359435.1. Lineage (GTDB taxonomy): Bacteria > Cyanobacteriota > Cyanobacteriia > Elainellales > Elainellaceae > Kaiparowitsia > Kaiparowitsia implicata. The sequence continues at coordinate 104,037 of JAHHHI010000055.1, read as the reverse complement.
CAACTCTATACCCAAGCCCAGTCCATCACGGGCTGGGCTTCTGCCTTTGCCCCCGGTGCTCATCTCTTGCTCTACGGTTGCAACGTGGCGGCGGGCGCAGTCGGTCGCGATTTTGTGCAGACCCTGGCAGAGCTGACGGGCACCCATGTTGCCGCGGCGACTCACCCCGTGGGCGCAGCCTCTCTCGGCGGGCGTTGGCAGCTCGACTACCAAACTGGAGCACCAGCGCCACCGCTTGCGTTGGATGCATTGGGCCAAGCGGCTTATACCGGAATTTTGGCAACGGCCTTTCCCAACCTGTTCTACGCCAACGTCGCGACATCGCTATTCGTACTGGATTTGACCAATGGCGAAGCTGACCAAGTGGGGACGCTGGCGTTTAATACCAATGCGATCGCCCGCGAAGCCGAAAACGGACGGATCTACTACATCGGCCAAGGCACCGATCGGCGCGTCGCCTTTTTTGACCCCTTTGCGGCTCCTGGCTCCCAAAACACCATTCTCCCGTTTGACAACTCCGGCAGCGCAGGCACAGGCTTTGTCAAGCTAGCCCAGGCTCAAAATGGCGTGATCTATGCCATGAACCTGTCTGAGACATTACTCTACGCCGTTAACCAAACCACTGGGGAACTGACGGTCTTCGGCGATATTTCTGGCGGCACCACGCCGTTCAGTGCGGGCAGTGGCGACATGGCCTTCGACCCCAACGATGCAAATCGCCTGATCATCACCGTCGCCCCTGGCGGTCAAACCATTCGGCTTTACAGCGTAGATATTAGCGATCCGGCGAACCTTAACGCAGTCTTTATTGGCGACTCGGGTATCAGCGCCGACGGAGCAGGCTCCCTGGCCTTTGGGCAAGATGGGCAGCTCTACACCTCCTCTGATGAAGGCGGCACTGACGGATTGTGGCGGCTTAGCTTAACCGACGCGACGGCGACTCGCGTTGCCGACACAGTCCGATCCGACAACAACGCATCGTTGCAGTTCAATGACTTTGGCACCCTTCCTATCCCCACACCCGATATCGATATTCAGGTAAATGTGCCCACTGGTCAGCCCGAGGCGCAACCAGGTGATACCGTCACCTATGTGGTTACCGTCACCAACAACAGCGGCACGTTTGATGTAAACAACGTGCCGCTGTTGATTGGCCTGCCGCCAGAAATTACAAACATCACCTTTGATGGCTCGCCCAGCGGCAACACTATTTCCACCACTGTGGATTTAACCGCCAATGAAATACGCACCTTCACCGTAACGGGGGTTGTAGACGCTGGAACACCCGTCAACACCCCGCTTACCACGACAGTGAGTTCGCCGCCGATTCCAGGTCTGGCTGAATCTAACCCTGGCAGCAACAGCACAACTGTTACAACCCAAATCGTTAGCGGCATATCAAACCAGCCTCCGATTACTGACCCTGTTACGGGGACTGTGCCCCCTGTCGCAGGCGAACCCACCCAACTTCCGGCGTTGTCAGGCAGCGATCCCGATGGAACCCTAACGAGCTTCCAAATTTTGTCACTGCCACCCGCAGGACAAGGGCAGCTCTTCCTGGGCGACCCCAACCAGGGCGGTACCGCCGTAGGGCTGAATCAAGTGATTCCAGTAGGGCAGGCCAATCAACTGTTCTTTGTGCCGACCGATAGCTTTGCTGGCGCTAGTTTTAGCTATACCGGCATCGACGATGATCAAGAGCCCTCAGTGACGCCGGGCACCTTCACGCTGGCTGTCGGCACCCTAGAGCCCAACCTGCCTCCCCTAACCGACCCCATCACCACAGATGTCAAAGGCCCGGGTGAAGGCGTAACGCGGTTGTCAGCGCTATCTGGATCAGATCCAGATGGCACCCTAAGTGGGTTCCGCATTCTGTCGTTGCCGATTGCAGGCGAGGGGCGCTTGTTCTTGGGCAACCCTAATCAGGGTGGTACTCCGATCGCCGTCAACCAGCTCATTCCTCCCAATCAGGCTAATCAGGTCTTTTTCCGAGCGTTGGCGGCCTTCTCTGGCACGGCTAGCTTTACTTATACAGCCGTTGATAACCTGGGAGCGACCTCTCTGACACCGGCAACGGTAACGCTACAACAGATTTCGGTACCGCCGCCAACTGGGGGGTGCTTGCCTGGGTTGGTGATCACTGGAACCAATCAGGCCGATACCTTGGTAGGCACGACCGGACAAGACACGATGTTTGGTCTGGCTGGTGATGACACCATTCGGGGCGGTGACTGTGGCGACGTGATTTTTGGCGGCCCGGGTGATGATCGACTGTTTGGCGAGGGCGGCAACGATCGCTTGATTGGTGGCGCGGGCAACGATACCTTGCGCGGGGGGGCCGGGAATGACACCCTCAATGGCGGCGCGGGCAACGACTTGCTGCTGGGTGGAGGCGGGCGTGACCTGTTGCGTGGCAGTGCGGGCAACGATACCTTGCGCGGGGGGGCCGGCAACGATACGCTATTTGGCAATAACGGCAATGATGCCCTATTTGGTGATGGCGGCAATGATGTTTTGAGGGGGGGGGCCGGGCGCGACACCCTGCGCGGTGGCCCTGGTGACGATCTGCTGTTTGGCAACAACGGTAACGATCTGCTGTTTGGCGGCAATGGCAATGACACGCTAGATGGCGGTGCAGGCAACGATACCCTGCGCGGTGGCCCCGGCAATGATGTGCTACGCGGCAAGGCGGGCAACGATGTGCTGTTTGGCGGGGGTGGAGATGACTTTATCCTTGGAGGCAACGGTAATGATGCGCTGTTTGGCGGGCCAGGAAATGACACCCTAATCGGCGGCGCAGGCAACGATACGCTGCGGGGTGGAAATGGTGCCGATGTGCTGCGAGGCGGTGCTGGGCGAGACCTGCTGTTTGGCGGGGCGGGCAACGATACCCTATTTGGCAACAACGGCAACGACACCCTTTTGGGCGGTCCAGGTGATGATCTGATTTTTGGCGGTGCGGGGGATGATGTGTTGCGGGGTGGTGCGGGCGATGATCGCCTGTTTGGCGGTGTGGGCGACGACACAATCTTCGGTGGCCCTGGCAATGACCTGATTAACGGCGGCAGCGGCAACGATGTGCTGTTTGGGGGTGCGGGCAATGACACCATCCGCGGGGGGGCAGGCCGTGACACGCTCTATGGCGGGCCAGGGAATGATCGCCTGTTTGGCGGCAGTAATGATGATGTGCTGTTTGGCGGACAGGGCAACGATATTCTGCGAGGCAACAATGGCAACGATACGCTCTATGCTGGGGCGGGCCGAAATCGCCTGATCGGGGGTGCGGGGAACGATGTGTTGGTGAGCGGAGGCGGACGGAATGTGCTGGTGGGCGGCAACGGGGCCGACACGTTCGCCTTTTTGGGAGCCAGCAAGGCCGCGGTGTTGCGACAGTCTCGGGTAGCAAACCGCGATCGCATCCTTGACTTTAATCAAACGGAGGGCGATCGCATCTTGCTGAGCTTTAACAATAGCCTGCAAGCTACGACGCCCCCCCCTCGGCTGTTCAATGCGGGCGTCGTTGTGGCCAATACCTTGGCCCAAGCAGCAGCGGCAGCGTATCTTGACAAAAACCAAACCGCGCCGGGCAATCAGGCGTTAACTCGAAACCAGGCGCTGTTCTTCGATTGGCAGGGTGGCACCTATCTGTCGGTTAACAACGCCCTGAATGGGTTTAACCAAAATCAGGATATGGTCGTCAACATGAGCAGCATGGTGTTTAAGCCAGGGGATGGCAACGCAGGCGTGCTGAATGTGGCGGACTACTTTGTTGTTTAGGGTTGTTTAGGCGTGTATCGTTTAGGCCTGTATCGTTTCGTGCCGGTTTAACGTCACGCTGTTAGCAAAAGGGAGGAGTTGCATGCCACCCCTCCCTTTTGCTCATGAACCTTCCAAGGGAAAAGAGCCCACGGGTAAAGCTGAACCCCTGGGTAGTCAGGCCTTTTGGTTCTTTGCACCTTCCTGCCTCCGGCATTGGAGGCTCAGGTTAATAATCTACTAGTGACGATGCTGCAGGTCTAGTTCATCGAGGGCGCGATCGAGGGCGTCTTGTTCTTCGAGCGATCGCCATCCGGCTTGCCACAGCGTGCGATCTTTGAGCTGGGTCGCATTCAGCCAAAATCGCACCGTGGGGTCGCAGGAGGCGACCATTTCTGCAAACACCCACCGCCCTTCATTTTTGCGATTCACCACCTGAAAGTGTCGCCAGCCCCAGCTTGGCCGACACGATGTCCACTTTGAGCCCACAAGGTGGGGGAATTTTTGTTTCTTTGCCATGGCGACCCATCCATCTACTGCATAGCCTTGACTTGCCTCGGCAGGCTGTGCTGTCTTCTCCCAGCCTACACGCCTGACTCGGTCGGTAGAGTAGGTACCAGGCGGAGTCCATACCCAATCTCTTTTGCCGTTCTGTAGCCGTGAATGTGACCACCGCTGCCGCAACAGCGTATGATTATCGTCGTTTATGTGATGTTGGCCCTGTTATCTCGAAGTTATCTCGAAAAGAACTGCCCCCCCGTTGCCATGACCCTACAACTGCGCGTCTACGTTCCCAACCATCCACTCGTCAAGCATTGGCTTGGGGTTGCCCGTGACGAATCCACACCGCCTGTGCTGTTTCGCAGCGCGATGACCGAACTGGGACGCTGGCTTACCTATGAAGCCATGCGGGATTGGCTGCCCACGGTTGAGACAGAGGTGAAGACGCCGCTGGCAAACTGTCCGGCGACCTTTATTAATCCCGAAGCGCCCATTGCGCTAGTGCCTATTCTGCGGGCCGGATTAGCGCTCATGGAGGGGGCGCAGGCGCTGTTGCCTCTCGCCAATACCTATCACGTTGGGCTGGCCCGCAATGAAGAGACCCTAGAACCCACCTGGTACCTCAACAAACTGCCGCCGCAGTTCAATCCGACCACGCGCATCCTGATTCCAGAACCGATGCTGGCGACCGGTGGAACTTCCGTTGCGGTGATGACCGAACTTGTGCAGCGGGGCGTTGATCCGTCCCTAGTGCGAATTATCTCCGTTGTGGCGGCTCCTCCTGCCTTGCAGCGGTTAGGGGCGGCCTATCCAGAGCTGACGATTTTCGCCGCTGGGATTGATGAAGCGCTGAATGAGCACGGCTTTATTGTGCCGGGTCTGGGAGATGCAGGCGATCGCACATTTGCAACATGAACCTGTGCCCTGCGGGTTTAGAGCCGCAATCGAGTGAGCTATTGCGCTAGCCACCACCCCCCGCAAACAGGTAAGCTTTGAACAAGATCACAGTTGGATCTTTTGCAGCATCCTAGGGCGTGTCATCAATTCCGACCAAAAGCCTTGTGCTACGAGCGTTGCCACGCCCGATCCAAAAAACAGGCTAGGGGCTGTGACCGTTCATTTCTGGGCCATTAACGGCTAATTGATGACAGCCCCTAGAGCAAGGGTGCTGCCAAGCGTCGCCAAATTCAGCCTCCTCAATCTTGAACAAGCGAGTGAATTATGAGTCAGCAAGATAACTTTTTCGGTGGGTTTTTGCTGGGCACCCTGGTTGGCGGTGTGGTCGGCGGTGTGGTTGGCGTGTTGGCAACCACCAAACTCAACAAGCAGCAAGATGCAGACGAAGGCAAAGCCCCCTTTTCTCGGCTAGAAGGCAAGTCCAGCAAGAAAAAGCGGCTCTCGGCGAATCCCCAAAATATGGAAGTGGCGCGTCGCAGCCTAGAAGATAAAATTGCCCAGCTGAACGATGCGATTGATGATGTGCGACAAAATCTAGGTGGCAGCAATGGCAATGCCGATGCGAGCGCTAATAACCCGGTGGGCGATCGCCGTCCCTAGGTTTAATCCCCAGTAGAGTCAATCCCAAGCATCGGCTGAACGGCAATCATCAGTCCCCTACCGTCCAAACAAAGAGCATGAGGACTATTGCCCCATGCTCTTTGTTGACGTCAGTTCGGGTTAAGAGGGTTTGAGCGTATCCCGAACTCAGGTTTTGTTAACGTCAGTTTGGGTGACGACAGGTTTTGGAACACTGCGCGACGCGCACAGAACCTCAAGGGGTTGCGCTTATCCCGACATCAGATTTTGTGGATTTTGTGATGTAACCGTGAGTTCAATAGCGTTGTTTTACATCAAGTCCGGTCAATTAACCTAAGAATTTTAAGCCGCTAACCCTTGTTCATTCTGAGTTCATAGTGAGGTCGATTAAGCGGACTTGATATTAGCCCTGCACCAGAGGGCTGAACTAACGCAAAGCCGTGCTGCCCGCATCGCGGACAGCACGGCTTTAAGCATTTGCCGAAACTGATATGAAACTGATATGAGATGACTAAATTTCTGCGTAGGCTCGTTCGGTTAGCCGCCGTGCTAGGGTTTGCACCCCCGTGTGCCGATAGTACTTCACCGTCACATCTAGCAATGCACCCAGATAGTCGAGCTTATCGGATGAAAACTCGACAAACCGCGACAGATGATCCAGCACATTGGCCTGAGTTAGCCCTTTCGAGGCTACAAACCCATCCATCCACCCCTTTGTCGCACCAAAGCTCTCGGTAATGAAATCATGCTTCTGCTTAGCGTCCTTGCCGGGGATCAAATCTCGCACGCCCTTAAAGGTCTGGTTGCCCTCAATATCTGATGGGCTGGTTCCCTGAATCACAGATAGGGCTTTGTCCGTAAACCCTGCCCCGAGGGGAATCAACCCATCAAAGCAGGTGAGCGCCGCCATCCGCATTAGAGACTCGCCGCTGTAGTCGCCCAGAGAGGCTACGAAGTCGCCCACGCTGTCGCCGGGGATGCCATTAATTTGGCAAAAGGCTACCAGCTCCGTCACCAGCTTGACGCAGAGATCGAGGCTTTGTGCCTTTTCGGGCTTCGGCGTCACATGCTTGAGAAACCCCAGAAACGTATCTTGTCCAATGCGGTTCATCATGGCGGCTGTGCCCAACATGCCAGAGGCAGAATCCACCGTTTCGTAGAGCCACAGCGCCCGCTGATAGCCCTGAGACTTATCGTTATAAAGCGCTACCGCGCGCTCCCCAATTTGCTGCACCAACGCCGGGTCGGTTTCTCCTGTGACGGTTTTGATCGTGTTGTCAAACCCCACCAAGTTATCCCACTGCCCGGGCACAGCAAAGTCTAACGACCGCAATGCCATCACCGTAGGCCCCCCCTTGGGTAAGCTATCTACGATTTCAAATATCGGTTTACTCACGGTAAGCTCCTTAAAAACGAGTGCGATGGATGATGCAGAATGGCCCGCAGGAACTACATGGCTGGCTGCGGCAGCAATCGTCGCAGGGGAGAAGACTGGGGCTGCTGACTGGGGACGACCTCAGGCAGGGTTGCTTTTGCAGTATTGGGGGACAAGCTTGCCAATCCGTTGAGATCAAACCGCTGCAACCAGGCTACTCGCTCCTCTTGGGTAAAGCTGGGGTCGCGCGAGATGACTTTGACCTGATAGCGATCGCCCACTAGAATGCCGGTCGTCGTTGTGCCTTGCTCAACCGAGGGATAGCCCGCCACTGTAGACGTGCTGCTCTTGTACTTCAAGGCTGCGGTGGGAAGGCTTGTGGTGTCGTTAATGCTGAGCATCGCCACTGTTTTACCGTCTTTATTGACCTTATATTCGGCGAAGCCCTTCTTCTCTTGAGAAGGGATCACGTTATAGCTTTTACTATCGGGGAAGAAGCGGTTGAACGAGCTGCCCTGTTCGGCTGCTTTAGCCACGGCCTTGGGCGCACCTCGCCCTGTGGTTTCGTCTTGAATCTGAGAGTAGGGAGACGACGGTGCTTTGGAGCAGGCGGTCACAAACAGCAGCACGCTCAGACAGAGCGCCGTCAAGACTTTGAGCCATCGAGCAGTCATCATGGGTTTCTCCTAAACAGGGGGACGGGTATCAAAAATAGGGGGACGAGCGGGTGTAACGGGTTCGGCGCTAGGCCGTGTGTCTATAAGCTACTCCTGCGCAGGTTGTCTACGCCTGTTGAACGAGTCTAGACAAGAGTCTATGCCAACTCTAGCGCAGCTTTGAGCTTCTCCAATGCCGCAGCTTCTGCGACCGTGACCTTTTCTCCCGAACCGAACAAGCCTTTGCCCGCAGCACTGGCCACGGCTTCTGCGGCGCTGTAGATCATCTGCTTGTATTCCATGATTTCTTCGGCTGAAGCTTTGCCGTCTAACAAGTCAACGGCACTGTTAACTTGGGCGATCGCCTTGTCTATCAATGCACCCGACTTTACTTCTTCGGGCGTCACCTGAGGCTTTTCAATTTTGAGCACCCCACTCCGAATCACCTCATCCGAAAAGACCGATTGAATGATGGAGTTATTGGGAAATTTTTGAGCTGCGCTGGTGATTTCTTTTGACATGGCAGCTGCTTCAATGGCAGATGACACAATCCCAAAGTCGATCATAGCTACGGCTAGACCCACCAACATAGGCGCTTCGGCGATCGCCGATAGCTCTTCCTTCGTAAACGTCATACTTCACTCCCGCATAGCCTGCATAAATAGAAACGCAACTTCGACAGTAAAACGTGAATATAAGAACCCCCTAAGAAGACATAAAACGATATCTCTGGGAATGACTCAATTGCTTTACATATATTATTCAAGCCCCTTTAGACCTTCATGCTGCGGCAAAAAAACTATTTCACTGAGAGTCTTAATGACAGAACAACGCAGCCTTTAAAGGACATCATGACAATTCAGCAGGCCCGTCAGTGCACCGCCCAAGATGCGCTTATCTCGCCCTCACAGGGTTTGCCCTGTTCTGCACAGAACGCCTAACTGCACTACATTGACCCTATTCATTACACTAAGCCTGTTCTCTAGAGATGCCATACGCCGCAGGTCTGAAAATAGCTTATAAGTTCCTTATGATAATGCTTTAACGTTTTAGCTAAATGCGGTATCAGTCTTTTATCTGTAATGTATTCAGGGCGTTCTCCTCACCTAGAAAAGAGGTTGGCACTGGCTCGCATGTAGCTAGACGTGATGTATTTAGAGGTATCCAACCTTCAAAGAGTTGGTTCAAGGTGTAAACGCAGCATTGCATGAATTGGTTCCAAATCAATCAATCTATAGAGCTGGCTCTAGGATGTGCAGCGTTCAACGAAGAATCAACCAAGTCTGGCTAGTATGCAACCTAATTATTAGATTGAGTCGACAGCTTAACGTCACGACTGGGCTGAACATTGATGATATTGCCACGTTTGCTTTACGAGATAATGCCAGGCACTTGATTTATCTCATTTTTTTGAAAACCTGCTAGTTATTTATGTAGGATGCATTCGCACTTGTATCAAGGGGACTGTTCATTATGGGATTAACATTTGATATCTTGAGTTCTATTAACAACCCCAATAAGCAAGGGAGTGTTAGCCAACTCAGTGCAGTTGTGAGCGCCGTTCAGCAGGCATCTGGCGACAGTAGCATTAGTCCTTCTGCTGTGCAAACGGCGCTGTCGGCGCTGGGCAGTGTAGTTCAGCCAGCGATCAAGCAGCAGAGCGCGACACCCAGCGGATTATCGTCGTTGGAAGGGCTTCTGGGTCAGGTGTCGGGAGGGAACAGTGGGGGATTGTTGGGCCAGCTTGCAGGGGCTGTCGTTGGTGCTGGCTTGTCAGGTCAGAGTGCAGGCGGTGGGAGCGATGGCATGTTGCAATCATTGTTTACGCCACAGCTTCAGAGGCAGGCGGCAAGCGTGATTGCTCAGCGTACGGGCCTTAGCCCCACGATTGTGCAGGCGATTTTGCCGACCCTGTTTTCGTCTGTGCTGGGGTTTTTGGGTATGGGTGCCAGCAAGCCGGGCACGGGTGGCTCTAACCCGGTGCTAAAGGCATTCTTGGAGGGTGGTGCTGACAGCAGTGCGGATTTGGGGGATGTGTTTAAGTTCGCTAACCGCTTTCTGAATGCTGCCAGTTAGGTGTGTTGATCGAATGCTCTAGCTGATGGGTCTTAACGTGTCGTTCCGCCAGATGCAGCATCTCGACCCTGCAGGCCTCTGCTCGTTCGGTGCTGCAATAGGATCTGCCAGCCCCCACCAGCCGCATCGTCTTGGTGTCTCGAAGTTTTCATGATGCCTACGCCTATCGGGAAATTGCTCCCGGTGATCGGGCGGAGGTCAAGCGATTGGATAGTAAAGCGGTGCAACTCCAGGCATCTGACATCATCGGCATTGACCTGGATGTTGCTCTAGCTCACAGCATGCAATCGTTTGAATTGGATGAATCCTCGCAGGAGATGCATATGCCGATTTTAGTGAGCGATCGCGACTATATTGCCGAAGTTGGCTATGTCACCGCCTCAAGAGCGTAGCGTGGCGTCACTCGCTCACAGCATGTTCAAATGTCTGCGTAATCGTCCAGTTTCATCCTCAGTGCGACCACGGCGGCTTCCCTCGGGGAGCCGCTTTTTCTAGGGAATCTGTCGAGCTTGCCTTTCAGCTTCTTCGTCAATCTGGTCTCGGGTCTGATCGCTACGCGTAATATTCCAATAAGCCCTCCGTGGACATCCCCGAGCACAATCATGGCGTGAAACCCTTCAAAGTCTGAGGATTTCACGCCATGATCAAATTAGATTGAGGGGCGATCGCCCTCTATCCCTGGGGCGTGCCATCAATTCCAACCAAAAGCCTGATGCTATGAGCGTCGCAACGCCCGACCCAAAAATCAGGCTAGGGGCTGTGACTGTTGATTGCTCGGATATCAGAGGCTAATTGATGACAGCCCCTTGCATTAAACAACCTAAGCGCCTACATCACGGGTGATGCCGTCCCATTGCTGTAGAGCAACGCCCGCTTGGGGCCGTGGATAGGATCTTCCACAATAATAGTCTGGTCGCGGCTGGCACCCAGCGACACAATCGCAATGGGAACTTCCATCAACTCAGCCAAGTACTTAAGATAAGCCAGCGCTGGCTTAGGCAAGTCATCTAGCGTGCGGCAGTCTGCGGTTGATTGCTTCCAGCCGGGGAGCGTTTTGTAGATGGGTGTGCACTGAGCAAACAGCCGAGCACTCGTGGGAAAATCATTAATCTGCTTGCCATCGATATCGTAGGCTACGCACACCTTGATTTCATCCAGAGTATCCAGCACGTCTAGCTTAGTGATGGCGAGGCAGTCTAGCCCGTTAATGCGAACGGCATATCGCCCAATCACGCCATCAAACCAGCCACAGCGGCGGCGACGACCGGTAGTAGTGCCAAACTCAGCCCCGCGATCGCACAGCAGCTCTCCCACCTCTCCATCCAGCTCGGTGGGGAAAGGCCCCTCGCCCACCCGCGTCGTATAGGCTTTGGCCACCCCAATCACCCGGTCAATCATGGTGGGGCCAACGCCAGAGCCAATGCAGGCTCCCCCAGCCACCGGGTTTGAAGACGTGACATAGGGATAGGTGCCGTGATCGAGATCCAGCAGGGTGCCCTGTGCGCCTTCAAACAAGATGTTGCGCTTCTGCTGAATAGCGTCATAAATTCGCAGAGAGCTATCTACGACATGAGGACGCAGCCGCTCTGCGTACCCCAAATATTCCTCAATCACCGCTTCTGGATCGAGCGGCGGCAAGTCATAGAGCTTTTCGAGAATGACGTTTTTGTAATTGACCGTCCAGCGAAGCTGTTTTACCAAATCATCTTGCAACATTAAATCCACAATGCGGATGCCGGTGCGTTCTGATTTATCCGCATAGGTCGGGCCAATGCCGCGACCCGTCGTTCCGATTTTGTGAGAGCCGCGCTTTTCTTCAGAGGCTTGGTCGATCAGGCGATGATACGGCATGGTGACATGAGCTGACTCAGAAATGTGTAGCTTGTCAGTTGCGATGCCTAATTCGTGAAGTTGATCCAACTCCTGCAGCAGCACTTTGGGATCAATTACTGTTCCAGAGCCGATAATGCACTCGGTTTCGGGATAGAGGATGCCGGAGGGAATGAGATGAAGCTTAAACGTTTGCCCCTGTACCACAACCGTGTGCCCTGCATTCACCCCACCTTGATAGCGCACTACAACGTCTGCAGAGCCGCTCAACAGGTCAGTAATCTTTCCTTTGCCTTCATCGCCCCACTGGGCACCAATCACTACAACGTTTGCCAAGGGTCTGAGTTGCTAAAATTTCAGTAATAACGAGCAAACTTCCATTATTCCTAGAGGATGTTCCCTCTGTCAATCATTGATTTTTGTTGTGGGGATGGATGTGCTCAAGAGTCTTGCCATGAGCGCATCAGCGCTTGAGGAGCTATTAGGGTTTGGCTCTCTGTAGCAGGCTGGGTCTGTAGCAGAGAGAGAGGGAGGTGTTGTGCTCGGGCTAACCCTTGGCACTGTGCATCCGATGCAGGCGTCAATTCTAGGTCTCTCTAGGTGGCGTTTCTTCGGCGGTGTTGCACTCTGCCATCACGCTCTTGCATCACGCCCTTTAATGTTGCCTTGACCCTGGCAGCCGATAATTGCGGCACAGTGCTCAATTCGGCCTGTCCGTAATTCGGCCTGTACTCTGTACTTAATTCTGCACGTGATCCTGATTCTTGATGCGGTGTTTGCAGAAGTGGTGTTTGCAGAAACAGGCCTAGAGGTGCTGTTTAGGGTATTAAAGCTTGGGCAGATATGACCTGAGCCCATGACGGGGGCTACGCTGTGGATTTTATGGCTAATCAACCTGGTTGACAGGGCGATCGCCCGTCTATCCAAATCCTGTACTGAATGACTAACTTATTTATTTGAGAGGTTTTTTGTGGCACTATATGCAGAATTGCACCGTCACCTGGGGGGTTCCGTGGTGCCCCGGGTGCTATGGCGATATTTTCAGCGCAACCGGCTCGATCTGGCTGAGCGCTTCGCTGACTATCCCGCCTTTGAGGAGTTTTATACCAAACCCCGCAATACGCTCGATGAGTACCTAGAACTGCACACCATGGTTGAAAGTGTGCAAACCGAGGTCACCTTGCCGTACTTTGTCTATCGCTTAATGCGGGGCGCTTATGTGTTTGAGAATTTGGCGTATCTTGAGCTACGCTATACGCCATTTTTGCGAACGCCCGAGCATCTCAGCCAATCTGAACGGATTGAGCGCATGACCCAAGTGGTGGAGATTGTGGGCAAAGCCAGCCAGCTTGGGGAGTACCCCATTGTCACCAGCCAGATTCTCTGTATGCACTCGCGGCTGCCCTATGAGGTCAATAAGGCCATTGTGGAGCTAGCGGTGCAGATGAACCACTATGTGTGTGCGGTGGATGTTGCAGGCGGCGATGCCCATTACTGCGATCGCCTGACCGAATTTGCCGAACTGTTTGACTATGCGCGCTCGAATGGACTGAAGACCACCGGCCACCTCTATGAGACGACCGAAGGCTGCTATCCTGAGCTGCTGCCGTATCTCATGCGGTTGGGGCACGGCATCCAGATTCCGCTGCGCTATCCTGAGCTGCTGCCTCAATTGGCGCGCGATCGCCAATGTTTAGAGGTTTGCCCCACCACGTATTTAAAAACGGGCACCCTCGACAGTATTGATCAGCTGAAAACGGTGTTCGATCGCTGCTTTGAGGCTGGGGTCGATATTGCCATCTGCACGGATAATGCTGGGCTGCATAACGTGCGCCTGCCGTTTGAGTACGAAACCCTGCTAACCCGCGACATCATTAGCTTTGCCCAACTGCAAGCCTGTCAAGATGCAGCCTTCCGCCATGCTTTTGCATGGAAATATGAACAGCGGCCAGAACGGATTTTAGGAGAGGTGCTGCGTTCAGAGTTGGGCAGCAGCCCTACACCGCCGCTGTCGGCTTTGTAGAGCCGCTGTTGGGCTAAGTTAGCTAAGTTGTCTATTCGCCAAGCGGCTGGAGTGGAGACTGGGGGCGATCGCCAAAAACCCAGCAAGTCTTTTGCTCTGAATTAGAGAACAAAGCATTGCTGGGTTTCATTAATTAGGTTAGGCGCAGGCCTAGGGCAACTCGCTAGGTGCCACGCGTCAACGACAACTCCACCTGCTTAAACTCTTGCTCTAGACGAGTTTTTAGCTTGTCTGGCACGGGCCGGTTTGGGTATGAGCTATAGTGCCCTGCTAGGGAGTTCAACGCCGTTCGCATGGTCGTGAACGAATTAAGCTTTGCCAGAGAGGTGTCACGACGATAGCGAGAGAAAAAGTCGTTGATGAGCTGCCGGGCTTCTGACTGAGCTTCGAGCTTGCTGGGCGAGTCGTCGGGCAAGGTGATAGCCGTTCGCAAACTCTCAATGACGGTGAGCGTATCTTCGCGATAGCTGCCGCTCAACCCATTGGGGGTAGAGCAAGCTGTCAATCCGGTCAAACTAATTAAACAGACCAGCGCTAAGGCCAGCAGGCGTGAAAAAAAGGCGTTCATAAACCCCCAGAAATCTTTGCACGAGTTGGCAATTACGATTTGTACGATTGGATCTAATGGATCTAATTAATGAATCAAATTAGTTAATTGGATCTATTAATTGGATCTAATGGGCTCTGCGCCGCATTACACCACATTTTATCTTGATTTGTGCGTATCTTATCGCAGTCGGTGCCGCTAGGCTCCTCATGAGCGCCGTGAAGCAAAATGGTTGATCGGGCGATCGCCCATCTGCCCTGCCCGCGCCGAAACCATTCCGAAACCGTGCCGAAACCGTGCCGAAATGGGTGAAATTTGCCCTAAAATCGTACAAGACTAATGCATGCGTTCTGGTGCAATGCTGAGATCAAGCTCAACAGGTTGTGGCTCCCGTCAGATTTGACCTGACTTACGCAGTTGGGCGCGTTCTGAGAGGCTTAGCCTTCCAGAACGCGCCCAAAATTTTCAGGACGCCGCCCGCAGTGCGTAAGTCCTGCCTAAATTGGAGCAGCGCCGTTGCCATGCAGTTATGACAGGGTTTGATTATGCGCCTTCCACTGCCACAGTTTGCTGCTCAGCAGCGCCATCCCGACCATATTGCCGAGGTGATTGAAACCTCGACGATTGACTTTTTAGCGCAATGCTTGGAACCCGACGATCTCAATTTTGCTGCGATGCCGCCCTTTGGCAGTTGGGTTAAATCTGTAGACGAAGAAACGGGCAACCAGATCTATGCCGTGGTGTATTACGTCACCACTAGCCCTATCGACTCGGTGCATCGGGCGCGGGCGCTGGGTCTATCGTTGCAGGAACTGCGGGAGCAGCAGCCTCAAATTTTTGCCATGCTCAAAACTGAACTGCGTGCGGCGATTGTCGGGTTTCAGCCTTGTTTGGCCGATGCGGGAAGCGTGCTGGGCCTCACAGGGCAAGTGTTTCAGCATTTGCCGCCCCGTCCGCCTCAAATTCACCAAGCGGTCTATCGCTGCACGGCAGACGAGGTGTTGGGGTTTAGCGATGGGCTAGATTTTTTGCGATCGCTCCTGCAAATTCCGGGTGCGCCGGTGGATGCATTAGTCGCCGCCACGATTCGAGACATTTATCAACTGCGGAAGGGCGATCGCACCTGGTTAGTTCAGGCGGGGCGCATGCTCAATCTCATCCTTAAGGATGACTACGATCGCCTGCGCGTGATTCTCAGCCAGATTTACCTTTAGCAAAATTCTCCCGAATGCTCTCACCGAAAGCCTTTTGAGCGGATTGAACCCCACGCTTGGAGGCTCGCATTTGTGTGACTTAACGCTACATTAGCCGATTCTTAAACAAATATTTCGCCAAGCTTAAGTTTGCTTAAGTTGAACAACAAATCAAAAAACAGTAAAATACAATACAGAAATAAGGCAGATAATTAAATAAGGAAGCTAATCATTTTCGTCTTGAGCTTTGTGAAGGCAGCGTCCTGGTTTGCATCTCCCGATGTGCCGTTCTGAATTTTCTGAATTTAATGTATCAGGTTCGGTTCAATCAGGTTTTCGGATTTTATAGACCAAGACTGGCTATTGGCTCTATTCAGCTCTATAGCGTGTCATGGCATTTATCTAGCTCGGAGGCGGTATGAGACTGAGGCAGCGAACAGCAGAATGGGAATACGAACCCGTTGGCACTGGGCTAATTGAAGCAGATGTATTTGGTCAAGAGCGCGAGCAAGCGTTTGGATTTTCCTACCCGCGCCAGGTTCCTGTTCCCCAGTCGATATGGGCGTCTGTGGGCGATCGCTCCAGTGCTCCCATTACTGAGGTGGGGTGTCGACCCACCCCCTCCAATACTTGCCCGCCGTTTACCCAGCGCTTGAATGCGCGCATCCATGCTCACCAGCAGCAGTTGCAGCAGGCCGAGCAGGTTCATCGCTCAAACCTAGAGCAGCGGTTGCAGCATCGCCTAGAGGTGGCGATCGCTCGGGGTGATCAACGCTTGGTGCACCAACTGCATCTAGAACTACAAGACTTGACGGCCAAGCTCTAGCCATAGGCTCGCGGGGGCAACCTTCACCCCGCATTACCCTATTTCAGCGTTTAGATGCGGTGACAGTAGAGGCACACGGGAGATGTGCCTCTTTTCTTTGGTGCTGTTTTTTGGCACTCCATCAGTTCGGCAATTATCTGAAACCGTGCTTTGGAGATCGAATTTAGGTGGAGCTCCATAAATAAATGGGTGCCGATGTCATCTAGAAACATGATTAATCTCAGACTTTCTCCTATGATTGGCTGCAAGACTCTGGATGCAGGTGCAGACTACTGATGGCGATTCCAAACAATGTTTCTCGACGACTCCGCCAAGCCGCCGCTGACTTAAGCACGGCGCTATTGCCCCAAATTAGAAACCGTGTCGATCAGGTCATTCGAGACAGCTTCGACCAAATTGTGCAAAAGCGGGGTGGCGCCGAGATCAACGGCGTCATGATGCAATACTTCCACTGGTACAACGCGCCTGATAGCAGTTTGTGGAACCAAGTGCGCGATCGCGCCCCAGAACTGGCCCAGGCAGGCATCACGGCCCTGTGGCTGCCTCCGGCCTCTAAAGCCAGTGGCGGAAAAAGCGATGTGGGCTACGGTGCCTATGACCTGTTTGACCTAGGGGAATTTGACCAAAAAGATACCGTATCCACAAAATACGGCACCAAAGCCGAATTGATAGCCGCAGTCCACGCAGCTCACAAGGCGGGCATTCACATCTATGCCGACATCGTCTTCAATCATAAAAACGGGGGCGATGCTAAAGAGGTCATCCGCGCGATTCCGGTCGATGCGCATAACCGCAGTCAGGATGTGGGAGCTGCACGGGATATCAAAGTCTGGACGCATTTCTACTTTCCGGGTCGCGGCGACACCTATTCCAGCATGCAGTGGCACTGGTACCACTTTGATGGGGTCAACCACAACATGTTTGAGCCGGGAAACGAGGCGATCTATCGCTTTGAAGGCAAGCACTTTGATCAAAACGTGGAGCTTAAGCTAGGCAACTACGACTTTCTGCTGGGCTGCGACCTCGATATGGAGCAGGAGCAGGTCGTTGGGGAGTTGAAGTATTGGGGCGAGTGGTTTATGGATACGGTCGGGGTGGATGGCTTCCGACTCGATGCCATCAAGCACATCCAGGGAGACTTCTTTAACCACTGGATTGATCACCTCGAAGCCTACACCCAGCGCGATCTGTTCACCGTGGGCGAATATTGGACAGAAAGCCTCGACGCGCTGCACTGGTATATCGGCTATACCGGGGGGCGGGTGTCGTTATTTGATGTGCCGCTGCACTACAACTTCCATCGCGCCAGCAAGCAGGGCAGTGGCTATGATTTGCGCCGCATCTTAGACAACACGCTGATGCAGCAGCAGCCTGTGTTTGCGGTGACGTTTGTGGATAATCACGATTCGCAACCGTTGCAGTCGCTTGAATCGCCCGTTGAAGACTGGTTTAAGCCGCTGGCCTATGCGGTGATTTTGCTGCGGCGGGAGGGGTATCCCTGTGTGTTTTATGCCGATTACTATGGCGCGCATTACAAAGACAAGGGCCGCGATGGCAATATCTATGAGATCTGGCTCAATTCCCACAAAGACATGCTCAACAAGCTGTTGCAGGTGCGTCATCACTATGCCTATGGCGATCAATATGACTATTTTGACCATCCCAATGTGATCGGCTGGACAAGGCTGGGGAATGATGCTCACGCCAAAGGCATGGCGGTGTTGTTGAGCAATGGCAAAGACGGCCACAAATGGATGGAGGTGGGCAAGCCCAATGCTAGGTTTGTGGATGCAACAGGGGCGATCGCCCAACCAGTTCACACGAACGCAGACGGCTGGGCGGAGTTCCGCTGTAAGGGAGGCTCTGTCTCGGTGTGGGTTCAGCAATAGGACGCTGAGTAAATACCGTGCAAGTTATGTATGGGATGAGAGGATATGACCCTAACGCTGGTGACCGGGCCAGCCCGCTCGGGCAAAAGTGAATGGGCGGAGGCTTTGGCTGCCCAGGCTCACCAGCCGGTGGTGTATCTCGCTACGGCCCGAGCGCTGCCGGAGGATGCAGAGTGGAGCGATCGCCTTCAACGCCATCGTGATCGCCGTCCCCCTGACTGGCGCACGCTGGAGGTGCCCACGGCACTGGCGCAAGCCCTTGACGCTGCCTTAGTGAATGAGTGCTGGCTGGTTGATTCGTTAGGCACGTGGGTTGCTAATCTTTTGGAGCAAGACGAAGACTGCTGGGAGGCCACGACAGCGGCGCTGATTGCCTCACTTCAGGCTACGCCCGCCGCACTGATTTTGGTGGCCGAGGAGACGGGTTGGGGGGTGGTGCCTGCGTATCCCCTCGGGCGACGGTTTCGCGATCGCCTGGGGCGGCTGACGCGGCAGGTGGGGGCGATCGCCCCGACGGTGTACCTAGTCACAGGGGGCTATGCGCTGAATCTGGTCGAGTTGGGCACACCGCTGCCACCCCCGTAGCCTCGGCTCTGACCCAGTCAGTTGCGTCTCCTGTCTTTGGCCGGTCTAACGTCTGTTCTGGCTGAGCGGTGTTTAGACAGTGCGTTTAGTCCATCCGCCCACAGCGTATCTGCCCACAGCGTATCCGCCCACAGAATTATCAAGGATTGGAATGGTCTTGAACTCGGGTGCTTTACATGGAATTCCAATATATGCATAATGCATACATATGTTGGCGCAATTGTTGAATCCGTGTGAGCAGAGGGGTTGATGGCATGGAGGACGAACGGACGTTGAATTTGCTAGGAGCGGTTGCCCTGGGCTTGGTAGATGTGTTGGCAATGGATGTGACGGCTCAAGCTGGGCATGGGGGCGAGGCTCCGGCTGCGCTGGTAACGCTGGGTGCCGAACCTGGGCTGTCGATTAACGCCCTGCGGCAGATTCTGAATCTCTCCCATCCAGGAACGGTGCGTCTGGTCGATCGGTTGGAGGCTGATGACCTAGTGCAGCGCCGTGCTGGAAGTGATGGTCGGACGCTGGCGCTCTTTCTGACCGAAGCAGGTCGAGATCGACGGAGCGCCATCCTATCTGCCCGTCGCCAGTCGCTAAACCGGGCGATGCAGGCACTTTCTCCGGGCGATCGCCAGCACCTAGCTCACCTGCTCGAAACATTGCTCAGTGCCATGACCACTAGCGAACAGCGGGCATTTGCCCTATGCCGATTGTGCGATGAGGCAGTGTGCCCCAGCGATCGCTGCCCCGTTGAACAACGCCATGACAACCTGACACAACCCTAACCCTATGAATCGCACAATGACCTTGATGGTGGCCTTGGGCTACTCGTTCTGTTGGGGGGTCGGCATCACCCTGACTAAATGGGCTCTGGCAGAGATCGCGGCCCCGACTCTACTCATGATTCAACTGTCGTCTAGCGTGCTGTTTCTGGCGATCGTCTGCTATCTCAAGCATCGCTGGTTGCCCTTTTCCTGGCCTGCGCTCAAGCAAGGGGCTGCGGGTGTATTCGAACCGGCCTTGGCTTATATGGTCGGCATCTTTGGTGTGCAGATGACGAGCGCCAGCAACGCCAGCCTGATTGGGGCGTCGGAAGTGATTCTGACCATTCTATTCGCCGCTCTATTCTTAGGAGAGCCGTTAACGCATCGCAAGTTGGGTCTAGCAAGCATCAGCATTATAGGTGTGCTGTTGCTCGTTCTGCATGGAACACAGAGGGATGATCCTGCCTCTTGGCTAGGCGATATGCTGGTGCTCTTAGGCACGCTATTTGCGGTGTTCTATGTGTTGATGAGCAAACAGCAGATGTCATTTGCAGATCCGCTGCGGCTAACGCTGTCGCAGCAGTGGGTGGGGTTGCTGGTGACGGCGGGTTGCTTTGGTGTGCTGTCAACGTTTGACCCTAGCTATGGCGTTAGTGCAGCGCACATCTCGCCCTTGTTTTGGCTGCTGGCGGTTGGTTCGGGCATTTTGCAATATGCCTTAGCCTTCTCGCTTTATCTAATAGCCTTGCAACACTTACCCGTGAGCCAAGCGGCCTTCTATGTTGGGCTGATTCCGGTGTTTGGCGTTTTGAGTGCTGTGCTGTTGCTGGGCGATCGCCTGACCATGCTCCAAGGGATGGGTGGCGTGTTGGTAATTGCATCATCCTATCTCGCTCAGCGAGGGAATTTGGGCTAAGCGGGGGGTTCTTCCTCTCGTTTTCGTGATAGAACCCGCAACCCGCAAGGCTATTGCGAGACAAAGCTTAATCAAAGTTTTGACTTTGGGAACAGGATCTCACCAGTCTCCCTCGATACCATGAAGAGAGGCAAGTATAGGCAGATGTTCAGTGTGTTGGTGGAGCTTTGTGTTGATGGAGCTTTGGATCGAAAAGCGGTCATTGCGAAAGGCCCGCGTCAACGCTAGCTGTAGCTTCGCGCTCCTTTGCTAGGGTGGGCTCAGTGCATCAGCTCGAATTTATGCAGTTTGAATTGATCGGGAATTTATTGGGATAGGGTATGGCAACTCCTGATGGTGTGAAAGATTATGTAGCCCACTGGTTTCAGTTGGGCAAGCGCGTCTTAATCAAGCAGGGGAGTGAAGGAGTGCTGCCACAGCCGGTGCTGCAGGGCGATCGCTACAGCGACATCTTTGAAACCTGTTGGCACGATCTGGTGCAGCACCACGCCCACGATGCCTACCTCGAAGGCACCTCTGAAACCCTGGCAGATCTCCTGTCGTCTCAGTGGGAGGTCTCTCCTTGCGCGCGCTGCGGCATGCCGGTACCAATGCTGGATTTGGGTGTGCGAGATGACGTGGGCTGCCCCTGTTCAGACTTGCCCACTTGGCCTGATTTAGATACGCCAACTCCGCGATCGCCCGTTAATACTCAATCGCATTTGCAAAATCTGCACGATCGACTGTCTCACCTCTAAGAGTGACGGGGCTGAGCGTCAGGGGGCTGAGCGTCACGGGTTCTGTTTCTCCTCAGTCTGAGACTCATCCACAGCCGCAGGTGCGGCAGCAGGAGGAACAGCCGCACCTGCGGGGTCTTGCCCCAAACGTTGCGTTTTTAGGGTGGCTAGATCTGCTTTCACACGCTCATAGCCTTGGCGGTTGCCCTGCTCTAGATAAACTTCGCCAGCCTGCACCAAACTCCGCACGGCATCGTTATCGCGCTTGAGGTTAGCTTGCACTAGCCCCAGATTGTGCCGCGCTTCTGCCAGGGTCGTATCCTGCTGCAGCGCTTGGGTAAAGTGGGCGATCGCCCGTTCAAACTGACCCTCGCGAAATGCCTCGCATCCCAAACGAGCGAACTGTAGCTCTTCACTATCCACCAGCACAGGCGGCATCGAAATCGGCTCTCTAAACACGATCGTGCGGCTCCCCGCCCCTTGATAGGCCCACAGCATCACGCCTAAGCCAAATCCTCCAATCCCTACTACCATCCCTATCCAGATCAATAAATCGCTTGTATCCATATGCCGTTCGGTACGAGTCGGTGGGTGAGCAACCTTGGGAGCTTCCTGCTCTTAATCATCTAGCTTGGCACAACCTTTCACCAATCATTCAGATTGGAAATTTAGCTGACACGCCGAAGCTGCATCTAGGTTAGGCGGGGAGTTTTTGGATGCGGCGCGATGCTTAAGGCCCCAAGCGCTTCAGGTTTTGGGGCTATCGTGCAGAATGTATCAAGAATTTAAGCTAATTCTAAACTCATTGTTTAAACCTGCAATGCGCAGTTAAAGCCAGGGTAAAATCCATCCACTTTTCTTGTTTACGAACCTGCGTTACGTGGCGTTACATGCAGTGACTATTAGCTCAGGGATTAATGTAACTTGGTTTCAAATCGTTGTTTGAAAAATAGGATTTGCTATTGTTGTAAATGAAGCTACTAGCTTCCCTGGCAGATTATGCAGCCAAGTCCACGTTAAAAGAGAGGTAAACGCGCTGTTAATTAAAATCTGTCTCGCTACGCTAGAACAGCACCAAACGCTACGATTGATACGTCTTTAAATGATTGAAATGGGAGTTAAAGCAATCTAAATGACTTGTCTGGCATCGTTTAGACTGGCCACTCCATAAAAATATCCGAATAAAAAGATGTGCCTCACTCTATTAGCAATGGTGCTGTTCTGCTAACAGCGAGTTGGTTTTGTATGGATAGAGTGGAATATGCCTAATAGAGGTCTGCTAAAAAGAATTTATCTTAATTAAGCCGCGTCGCTGATGCGGCTTTTTTAGTAGAGATATATCTTTTGGGTAATAATCCAATCACTCATCACAATCACAATCACTTATTCTAATCAAAAATCGATTTAGGTTTGTTGGGGCTTTTGGGGCGAATTTGTGACGTAAGAGTGAGCTCCCCATGCCTTAAAGGGGGCAGTTCACAACTGCGGTGAACTGCCCCCTTCGAGCATATGAGGCCAGTGAGATTTGAGCGATGACCAGTTTGCGCGATCGCCCACAGCAATCACCCTTTGGCACGCCATTGGCGCTAGAGTAGAGTGTGATTTTAGCGTTTTGCGCAGTTCTGGCCTATGAATCGGAGTCGTTTCCCGGCATTCTCATCCTGGCGCGATCGCCTGGAAAAGTATCCGGCATGGGTTTGGGGGGCTGTGGCTCTGTGGCTGGCTGGCATTTGCTGGCTCGCCTTTGTTTGGAATGTGGGTAGCGTTGGCTTGGTGGATGAAACCGAGCCGCTGTTTGCCGAGGCTGCTCGCCAAATGACGGTGACGGGTGACTGGGTGACGCCTTACTTTAATGAAGAGACTCGGTTTGATAAACCGCCGCTGGTGTATTGGCTAATGGCGATCGCCTACCAAACGATCGGTGTCAATGAACTGGCGGTGCGGCTTCCCTCGGTGGTGTCAGCGATCGCCCTAACGGTATTTGGTTTTTTTACCCTGTGGCGGTTTGGCTTTCCGACTCCGGCTGCGGCAGAGGCAGAATCGTCTATCCCAGGGAGCCGGTGGGCATCTGCGCTGATTGGCAGCGGCATGATGGCGCTGCATCCTCAGACGATGGTGTGGGCGCGCACGGGTGTTTCAGATATGCTGCTGAGCGGCTGTATGGGCTGTGCGCTTCTAGCTTTTTTTTGGGGATATGCGCAGCCTGCTCGGGCGCGTGCCAAGTCGCTGTGGTATCTGGCGTTCTGGGTGCTGTTGGCGCTGGCGGTGTTGGCAAAAGGGCCGGTGGGCATTGTGCTGCCGGGGCTGATTGTGATGGCGTTTGCGCTGTTGGTGGGCAAGTTTTGGACGCTGTTTTGGGAGGTAATGCCCCTGCGGGGAGCGCTGTTATTTGTGGCGATCGCCCTTCCTTGGTACATTCTGGTCTATCAGGCCAATGGGCAAACCTATATCGATTCATTCTTTGGCTACCACAATATTGAGCGCTTTACGAGTGTGGTCAATCGCCATGCGGGGCCGTGGTATTTCTACGTTTTGATTGTGCTGGGAGGGTTTATCCCGCATTCCATTCACCTGCCGTTGGCGATCGCCCGACTTCGCTGGTGGCGTTGGCGCGAGTGGCAGCAACAGCCTCGGCAGGCGCATTTGGGTCTGTTTGCACTGGTCTGGTTTACGGTGATTTTTGGGTTTTTCACCGTGGCTGTCACTAAGCTGCCCAGCTATGTGCTGCCGCTGCTGCCAGCGGCGGCCATTCTGGTCGCGCTGCTGTGGAGCGATCGCCTCACTCGGCCAGCCCCAGTGAGTGCGGCTAGTGCGGCACCGCCCCATCGTCAATGGGGTTGGCACCTGAGCAACTGGCTCAACGTGGTAGTGCTGGCGGCGCTGGCCGCGGGGCTGTGGTTTTTGCCAGTGATTTTGGGCAATGACGTCGCCATGCCCAATTTCCCCGAAGCGTTGCGCCAGTCTGGGGCACCCCTGCAGGGGGCGATCGCCTGGGGCACGGGGGCGATCGCTGCTACGGTTCTTTTGCTGCGTCGCCAAGGTCGCTGGCTCTGGGTCGTCAACCTGCTGGCCTACAGCGGCTTTGTCATTGCATCGCTAATGCCCACGCTATTGGTGGTGGATGTTGAGCGGCAGCTTCCGCTGCGGCAGCTATCGGAGGTAGTGGTGCAGCAGCAGCAGCCCAACGAAGTGTTGATGATGGCGGGCTTTACCAAACCTAGCGTGGTGTTTTATACCCAGCGCCCGTTTGAGTTTCGCCAAAGTGCCCGAGGCGTGGTCGAGAAGTTAAATCAGCTGTCGAGCACGGCCAACCCGCCTGAGTCGGCGTTAATTCTAGGACTGGACTACAACCTGGCAGATCTAAACCTAAACCCAGCGCAGGTGACCCCGCTTGACAGTGCTGGGCGCTACGATCTGGTGCGAGTTGACTTGCCCCTGACCGCCCCCTAACGGAGCAGCCCCACCACTACTAGCCCAACCCCCAGCGCACCGCAGACCCACATGCCATAGGTGATGCGCTGGGCGGTTTGTTCGGCAGATTTGGTCAGGGCTTCGTCGGTTTTTAACGAAATAATGAAGGGGCGATCGCCCTCTAGGGGTTTTTCTAACACCAACCCGGGTTCGCGATCGGCCACGGTGGCGACAACCGTGACTTGGCTGTGTAAGGGCAGCACCGACTCGGTATAGCGATAGCCCAGCGTATGGCGGAGGCCTGTGAGTCGACTGGGAACTCGCGAAAATCGACCATAGGAAATCAACCCCTTGGGCTGTCCTGGTTGAAACTCGTCGAGCAATTTAGTGGAATCAAGCTGTGCGCCGCTGGGGTTGACCAATACGGTGCCCGTGCGATCGCGCAGCAAAAAGGGCGTCGATTGCTCATTGCTAGCCACGGTTTCAGAACTGCGCCGTGTCTCCTGAGTCGATTTGCCATCGCTGCCCTTTGTGGTCACGGTTTCTTCGTATTCGCGCTTGACTGACATGCGGTAAAACACACAGGGCGCTTGCTTCAGTTCAGAAATTAAGGGGCGATCGCACACCACCTCGCCCGACAGCTTCACATACTCGCGCCAACTGCCACCGCCAATTTCTTGGGCGATCGCCTGGGCCATGGTCGTCAGGTCTGTCACCGTCACAGCCCGAGCCGCCTTTAGCGACAAGGCCCGCTGCTGCTGCTGCTGCTTTGCCACCGCCAGCCCTAGGCTCGCCAACCCAAACACAATCCCTGCAATGATAAAACCCACCACTCCACTCCTACGCTCGTGCCAGAACCCTTGCCGTTAGCAGAACTAGCGGTCGATGACCTCAAGGGTTCCCCCCGCAGTTGCCCAACACTCGACCAGGATATGTTTTGCAATGTTTCGCGATCACTCATCGCTGAGTGACGGCAGGGCGATCGCCCAAACCCTTGCAAATGAACATCCGGAAAAAATTTCTAGATTTTTTGAATCAGGATGATATGAAACTGCAAAAAAGAGGGCACGTTATTCCCAGGAGTTAGCAATCCAACATTTTTCCCCGCAACTCAAGGAGACTCACCCACATGAAAACTGATCTAAAAGCTAAGTTCTTGATGCACCTGGCCCAGAAGAAAAAAGGCAATGAAGGTTTCACCCTGATCGAACTGCTGGTGGTGATCATCATCATCGGTATTCTGGCTGCCATCGCTCTGCCTTCCTTCTTGAACCAAGCCAACAAAGCTCGTCAAGCTGAAGCCGCCACCTACGTCGGTACCATGAACCGGGCTCAGCAAGCTTACTTCCTAGAGAATAACCAGTTTGCTCCCAAGCTGACCAACCTAGAATTGGGTATTCGTAATACCGACAACTACAGCTACAACATCCCCAACGCCACATCAGGCGCCAACGCCGAAGCAACCGCAAAGGCCACGCCTGTGAATGCGGTGCTGAAAGGGTTCTCTGGTCGGACTTGGGTTGACACCACCGTCAACCAAGATGCAACCACATTGGCCATCGTTTGTGAAGGAACAGTGGGTGCAGCACCTGCAGTAACGGGTATCACGGCTTGCCCGTAGGGTTCGTGTTTCGATAGTCATCTCATAACGTTGGGATAGATTAACAGGCTTGAAGTTGTGGACGCTAGGCGCACACAACTTCAAGCTTTTTTTAGGGCCTGATTGCGCTTCTCTGCAGCAGGGCGTCGTCCCCTGAGCGAAATCGAAGGAAACGACGCCCTTCAGGGGGCGCTGGCTGAGCGAAGCCGAAGCCAGTATGATGTGTCGCTGAAGCTTAGAGACATTGGTGTTATCTCTATCCTCTGCAATACCGCTGGGCATCTGGGGGAATAGGCGATCGACACGATAGCGGCGTCCCGTTCGCGAAGCATTCCGTCAGAGAAACGGGATTAATAGAGTCAGTGCTTCCGGCACAATAGGGATTTAGTTAAGCATTAGGGGTGAGTGGGCGATGACAGATAAACATTCTTTGCACTCTGGGGATAGCCCAACGAGTCGCCTAGCCTCACCCGCATCGGAGCTGCAATCGCGATCTATGGCGGAACAGGTGGCTGAGTGCATGGCTCAGGGCCAGTTTGGGTCGGCGATCGCCCTCTGCGAAACCTGGACAGACGCCGCCCCAACAGACATGCAAGCGCGCTGGCAGCTTGGGCTGGCCTACTTGCTAGAGGGGCAAGAAGAGGCTGCGCAGCTCACCTGGACGCTGGCCATGGCCGAAGGCGACGAATCGGATGTGGCTCGCTGGACTGAAGAATTGCAGGCGGTGTTGGCTGCTGCCGCGACGCAACTGGCCAATGATGAGCAAGGGACACTGGCCTGGGTGGCGCGACAATACATCCGCGAGCTAGACCCTGAAAATGTCAACAATCTGTTGGCGCTGCTAGGGCTCTCGTTGGAGTTGAAACAGTTTGACCCCGATGAGTTTGAGCGTTGGGGGCTGGTTGAGGCGCTCTCGCCAGAGGCCAATCCTGCCTTAAGCGATGACGGTGGGCTGGATCTGGATCTGCTGGATCGCACTATGCATACGGTGTTGACCCATGCACCAGAATCCTGGGTGCTGGTGCCGTTTATGGAAGCTGCGCTGTCTCAGGTGGGCGATCGCAAGCGCTGGCTGCACTGGCTAAAAGACCATATTGCAGATCTCAAGCTGGTGTTGGCAAACCATGCTCTCTCGCTTCGCTATGCCGAAATGTGCCATCCCTTCAACCAGGATGATCTCCCCATGATGCTCCAGTTAGCGGGGCTCTATCAAGATCAGGAGCGCTACGACCAGGGCATCGAAATTGCTCAGCAGCATATATCCCGCAGTTCGTCGCTAGTGGAGAAACTAACCGGGAGTAGCGTCCTAATGCGGGGATTAATGCTAGCAGGCGGGCGTTGGGAGGAAGCGACTCGCTTGGCAGAACACAATAAAGCCTTGACAGAACAATTGCTCCAAGAGTATTCCATTGATCCAGACCGACCGTTGGGCGCAGAAGTAATGTGTACGTCGGGGTTCTATTGGCCCTATTTGCGCGATCGCCCCCGAGATACCCGCGCTCTGCAAAACCGCGTCTCCGCGTTTTATCAAGCCAGTGCCCAGGCCCACGTTGCCAAGCATCATCCCGACTATCAGCCCTATCCTCAAAAACCCCTGGTTCGGAGCGATCGCCCCAAGTTGCGCATCGGGGTGCTGTCTCGGTCGATGCGGCTGCATTCGGTGGGGTGGCTCAGTCGCTGGCTGTTCAAGCACTACGATCGCAGTCGGTTTGAAGTCTATGCCTATTTCAACCAACAGCGTAGAATTGACCCCTTTGGGCAAGAGTGGTTTGCCAACCGAGCAACGCGCGCCTGCTGCTTTGATGGTGATCAGCTCGGGGTTGCCAAACACATTCAAGAAGATGAAATCGATATTCTGCTGGATTTAGACAGCCTCACCAGCGATTTGTGTTGCAGCGTGTTTGCGCTAAAGCCAGCCCCAGTTCAAGTCACTTGGCTGGGGTTAGATGCAAGCGGTCTCCCGGCCATTGATTATTTCGTGGCAGATTCCTATGTGGTGCCCGAGGAGGCTGACGAGTACTATGCCGAAAAACTTTGGCGGCTGCCGCGCACTTATATCGCCGTGGATGGTTTTGAGGTAGGGGTGCCCACGCTGCGCCGCTATCAGTTGGGCATTCCAGCAGATGCGGTGATTTTCTTTAGCTCTCAAGTGTCGTTTAAGCGACACCCCGCCACCATTCGGCTGCAAATGCAGATCATTAAAGGGGTGCCCGGCAGCTATTTTCTAATTAAAGGGTTGGGGGATGCTGAGGCGGTAAAACAGCAATTTGAACAGATTGCAGAAGAGGAAGGCGTGGCGGGCGATCGCCTGCGGTTCTTACCCTTAACTCAATCAGAGTTTGAGCATCGCGCCAACCTGGGCATTGCTGATGTCGTGCTCGACACATTTCCCTATAACGGCGCCACCACCACGCTAGAAACGCTGTGGATGGGCGTTCCGCTGGTGACGCGAGTGGGCCAACAGTTTGCCAGCCGCAATAGCTACGGCATGTTGCGAAATGCCGGAATTACCGAAGGCATTGCCCACACCGATGCGGAGTATGTCGCCTGGGGCATTCGTCTGGGGCAAGATGCGGCACTGCGGCAGCAGATTCACTGGGCCTTGCTGCGATCGCGCCAAACCGCCCCCCTTTGGGACGGGCAAGCCTTTACCCGCGATATGGAGCATGCCTTTGAGCAGATGTGGGCACAGCGAGAATAAGAATAATGGCATAAGGACTGCAGCCGTATTAACTCCATAGGATTGAGGAGTATGCTGAAAGCTCTCACTCGTTTTTCTCTTGAGCATTCAGCAAGAGCGATGACTCGGGTGTTGGCTCCCGAATCATTGCCGATAGAGCCAAGACGGAGCAACGGTATCGTTCTTTAGATGACGAGGTTGATTGGATGGGGAACCCGAAACAGATGACACAACGCATTGGATTGATGACGGGGGTTCGCTGGCGGCGAGTGGTGCCTGGGGTCGCGCTGGCGTTGCTGCTAGTGACATCGGCAGGATGCGGCGAGACTGACCCGTCTTCCTATGACCAAGTGCAAGAAGACACCAGCCAGCGGGGCGCGTCGGCGGTGTCGGATGAGGCGCAACGCGGGAGCGCGTTTAATCCATTTTTTCCCGACGGTGGGCAGGGCTATAGCGTCGTTTATGTGCAAGAAAAGACTGGCTTTTCGGCGGCCAAGCTAGAGCAAGGCGGCAGGGAACTGGCAATGCTCTCGATTAATGACACGGTAAGTACACCCGACGCCACCACCCGCTACCAAAACAGCAGCGAAGAACTGTCAGGCTATCCCGTTGCGGATATTGGCAATAACCAAACTGGGCTCTTGGTGGGCGATCGCTACCAAGTTAAAGTGGCGTCCAAAGACTCTAGCTTTACTGCACAAAACCGACGAGAATGGCTGCAGCAGTTTGATCTCTCAGGGTTGGAACAGTTGAAGTAGCGATCGCCCTTCAGAACCGCCCTTTAGCCTAGTCGATTAACCCAGTTTCCGCATTAAGCAGATTTTTGACAGAGAAAATCCCACAGGCATTGCCAATATAGGGATGAATTTAAGCCTTAATGTTTCGTGCAGGGGCGCACGGTTGTGTGTCTGTACTCAACGTCAGTTCGGGTTAAGAGGGTCTGAGCTTGCCCTGAACTCAGGTTACTCAGATTCACGCCGTCATGTAGCAACGCCACAATCCCTCATCAATCCCCATCAATTAGAGTTCCATTTGTGAATTGTTTGTGCACTGTGGCTTGGCTCAATCAGCAGCCTGCTTCAGCCATAGTACAAAGGCAGTCC
Organism: Kaiparowitsia implicata GSE-PSE-MK54-09C; assembly: GCA_019359435.1. GTDB lineage: Bacteria > Cyanobacteriota > Cyanobacteriia > Elainellales > Elainellaceae > Kaiparowitsia > Kaiparowitsia implicata. The sequence continues at coordinate 74,063 of JAHHHI010000055.1, read as the reverse complement.
CGGGGGCTGCGCCTGTTTCTTTGACTGATTCTTTGACTAAGCCGCTGGTGTGGGCTGGGCTAAACATTTGGATGCCACCCTCCATCTGCGTCACTAGCTGACGGGCGATCGCCAGCCCTAGCCCCGTTCCCGGAATCTCAGACTCAGCCTGAATGCCCCGAAAGTTGCGTTCAAACAGTCGGGCTGCATCAGCTAGGGGAATCCCCGGCCCGTCATCAATGACCGCAATGCCCTGCTGCTCCATACTGTGCTGACGCTGTTCTGAGAACACGCTACGGTGTAGCCCACTCCTCAGCATCACAGTTCCAGACGCGGGCGTATACTTCAGAGCATTATCGAGCAGGTTATTGAGCACCTCGCGTAGGGCCACTGGGTCTGCCCACACAGGCGGCAACTCGGGCACTAACTCTACGTTGAAGTTTAAGGATCGATCGTGGGCGATCGCCCGAGCAGACTCTAGCAACGGGGCGATCGCCTCATCTAAATAGCACCACTGCACTGTCAGCGGCGTAGGGGCGAGAGAATTAGCGCTGGGCAGCAGCGGCACCGATAAGGCGGGCGGCAACAATCCTGGAGTGTGGATATCCGCCTCGTCGCTGGCTTGCAAAAGTCGGGGCGCTGTTCGCGAATCTACCACCTGCTCAAATCGCTCTGCCAGATCTTGCAAATGCTCACTTTCGCGCACAATGGCGCTCGCCACTTCTGCATTGGGATCTGACTGGGGCAGGCGTTTCATCAACAGCTTGCCAAAGGTCTTGAGCGCTGTGAGGGGGTTGCGGAACTGGTGCAGCAGATTGTCGAACAGCACCCGTTGATCATCCTGCAACTGTTGGAGTTCGTGCAGATCGTGTTCAGCCCACTGCGATCGCTGATCCAACACACAGGCGATCGCCAACGACCGCGCAATTCGCTCAATTTGCGATCGCTCCCCATCCATCCACGGGCGATCGGCACGAGCCGTCACCAGCAGCCCCACCATAACGCCATCATGCACCATCGGCAGGAGCACCCGCTGAGCATAAAGCAGCGATTGATCTACCGATTGATTGGCGGATGGATCTGCCGATGAATTAGATGAATCTACTGGGGAGCCTGAAGCAGTCTCGGTCGGTTTTTCTGAAGCTTTCGCCGCCGCGGGCAACGCCGAAGTCGGCAATGCCGGAAACGAACTTCCAGTCAGGAACACATTTGCGTTGAGCGATCGCGACTCTTGAGAAAACCCCTGCAAATTTGCAGACAGCAGCGAAAACACCTGCTCTGAGTCCCAGGCAACGGCTCCTTCTGGATACGCCACCACAGGCACTAAATCCCCTTGCGACTGCTCTCCGGCTTCATCTGTGCAATAGACAATGCTCAGCGTCGCGCCCAACCCCTGGGTCAACAACGCCACCTGAGCCCGACAGAGCGCAACAAATTCAGAACTGGCAGACATGAGCATAGGCAATGAAAACAGCAACACCGTTGGTTGCGCCTGTGACGCGAGTTTGCCTAAATAAACCAATTAAGACTTAAAAGAGCACTACTCGATAGAACCCTGCATGGCATATCAACGCCCTTTTGAGCCACTTTTTTAGGTTTTCTATATTCTATAGACTTCTCTCAACTGCGTAACGCAGGATAGCGATACACCCTCTGAATTAACGTAGGCTCAGTCTGCCAGCCTACCTAGGGCGTGTCATCAATTCCAACCAAACGCCTGATGCTATGAGCGTTGCCACGTCCGACCCAAAAACTAGGCTAGGGGCTGTGACTGTTGACTTCTGGGATATCAGAGGCTAATTGATGACAGCCCCTAGGGCGCTTAGAATCAGAGATAAAGGTTGCCCTATTGACAGATGATCCCATAAGATAGTAGAAGGCCCACACATTAAGCCTTAACAGAAGTTAGCTGCGTGTTCACAAAGCTGCCAAGAGTTTGTAGGGTCTTAGTTCGTGGGTTGGCTGCAAAGCATTGAATGTATGGAATTAAGCAGCAATAGGGCACCACAGGTTTTATCAGTGCTGCTTTACATGGACTGAATTCACAGCAACGGTATGCGTACGCGGTAATGCGTGATGCAGACCAATGTTGTGAATACGGCTAAATGTAACGTCTGCCTTGGTCACTCAGCTTAGCTGACGGAAAGGCTAGTGTTTTCACGCTGTGTATTGAAACATTTGTGTATTAAAACACTAGAATCCACTGCGGAAACTGGAACGGCACACTCTTTAGAGTTGATGCCAATTCAGCATTGCGAACCGAGTTCTCAACCTCTACAAACGCTATATCGACACTTCATGTCGATAGTTTAAAGGATGTTGAATTTTTAATATCAACCCTATATACTGTCTACGGTTTATATGTTTTGTAGCCGAGGTTACATCTGCGCATTTGAGAGGAGGTAAGTAGGTTGGCAAGGAGACGCAAGCGCAAGAGCCGTCGTCGTTTAGAAGGTCGTCGAATTCTAGAGCTGGTACCTCAGTTCAGTATTGAATGTGGGGAAGATAAGCCGGTAACGGCTGCCCGTAAGTTCATTCAGTCTGAAGGCATTGCTCCACCCGCTTTGCTTTTAGTTAAGCGTAATGAGCACACGACCGATCGGTATTTTTGGGCAGAAAAGGGTCTATTTGGCGCACAATACGTTGAAGAAAATCATTTTCTGTTCCCTAGTCTTCGGGTAAATGAAGACGATGATGCAGACGTGTTAACCCTGGTATCTAGTCGCTAATAGCGCTGGATGATGTGTAAGATTTGTCTAGAAATGTGTGGTCAAGCCATAAGCAGTTATCGCTTACGGTGAAGGCATGAGACCAGCATTGGGCATCAAGTCCAAACCGCTCAATGGTGCAGAAATTTTGCATTATTGGCATCGTTTGGTTCACTAGAGAGCGATAGTTAGATAGATGAGGCTGAAAACTCAGCCTCATTTTTTTATGGATTTTATGGAAAATTCAAAGTGATGAGTTGTGGCTGTATTGCTATCTATATCAAGTCTTGATCGAGTCTTACTGCTGAGCAAGGGTGTCGAAACTCAAGCCGTCGTGGTTGCTGCAATAGTTTTTTGAGAGGGAACCGATTGTCGGGCTGCTCAGACTGCGCTAGGGCGATCGCTCTCAGAGTATTTCAAGTCCTGGAAACTGAGTCAATAGTGAGTAAGCAGTCGGTAAGCCTATAAAGAGAGTGCCTGGTTTTGAGTCTTTACAAATCTTCATTAAGATGGATTTACATGGACGTCCTCCTTTGCACCTTCTTAGAGATTGCAGTCTTAGTCTCAGAGTGTACTCGGCCTCGGATCGCGATCGCGCTTCTGCCAGGATCATTTGATAGAGGTAGAGTTGGGCAACGTCAGGCTTTTACGAGGTTGATTGGGGTGTTTTGCCTGCTTTTCTGTTCCTGCAGCCGAATGGATTGGGCAATCTGACTACATAAGCAGAAAAGAAAATTAGAGTTTCATATGCAGCGTCTTTTTTGTATGCCGTTCTCCGGCTTGCGAACTAGGTTGTAGAATCCCTATTGCACAAGGCTTAAACAGACGATACAAAGTTTTCAACCCTCAGTCAGCAATATTGGATGCGAAACCTTAAGTTTTAGATGACGAAATCTAGACGGTGCAACCGTTAGCGGTTGCCTAGAACATCTTTCCCCTATCAATGGAGTTGACAGGAACACCATGACGCATGCTGTGGCTCTGCCGCCGTGGTTGGTGCTAGACCCACTGCTGTTGCAGTGGTTGCAAGAAGATATCGGTCGAGGCGATCGCACAACTCAGGGGCTATTTCCCATGTCTGCACCGCACGGGCAGGCCCAGTGGATTTGCAAAGAAGCTGGGATGATGGCTGGGTTGCCGATTGCAGCGCGGGTATTTGAAAAGGTTGATGCGGGTGTGGTCTTTACGCCTGCGGTAGCAGAAGGCAACTGGTGTGAGCCGGGACAGGCGATCGCCCAGCTACAAGGGCCGCTGGATGCGCTACTGATGGGCGAGCGGGTGGCGCTTAATCTAGCCATGCGGCTGAGTGGTATTGCCACGGCCACCCATCGCTATGTGGCGCACATTGCTCAGCATCCGGCTCAGTTAGTCGATACCCGCAAAACGACGCCCGGACTGCGCCTGCTGGAGAAATACGCCACCCGCGTGGGCGGAGCTATGAACCATCGGGCCGGGCTAGATGATGCAGTGATGATCAAAGACAATCATATTCAAGCGGCGGGCGGTATCAAACCTGCGATCGCCCTCATCCGCGCTCAAATGCCCTATCCCCTGACGGTTGAGGTTGAAACTGAGACACTCGAGCAGGTCGAAGAAGCGCTTCAGCATGGAGCCGACATTATTATGCTAGACAATATGTCGCTATTGCAGATGACTCAGGCGGTGCAGGTGATTCGGCAAATGGGCGATCGCATTAAAATTGAAGCATCGGGCAATATAACCTTAGATACGATTCAGGCCGTTGCCGAAACTGGGGTAGATTTCATCTCTACCAGTGCGCCGATCACCCGCTCAACTTGGCTAGATCTCAGTATGCGGATGGGCTAAGGTTGAATCATTCAACTCGTATCCTGCTGAATCGTTGCAATCAGACGCTTCTAAGGCTTGGGACAAGCCGTAAATTTTACTTATTTGTGAGGCTTTTATGATCACTGTGGCACAGGCTCGTCCGAGCGATCGCGCCGAGTTCATTCAGAAAACCTATCTTCATTTGGCAGGGGCGATCGCCGCATTCATCGGCGTGGAATATCTGCTGTTTCAAACGGGCATTGCCGAAGCCCTCTTCCGATTTGTAGCCGGAGGGCGCTTTACTTGGCTATTGATCCTCGGTGCCTTCTCGCTGTTGGGCTGGTTTTCTCGAGGGTTGGTTGCCAAGGCTGATGACACGGGCACTCAGTATATGGGGTTGGGGATCTACGTAGTCGCGCAGGCGCTTATCTTTGCGCCGTTGTTGTATATGGCAGCGGTCTTTTCAGATGCCAGCGTTATCCCCACTGCAGGGCTGCTAACCCTGGCACTCTTTGCAGGGCTAACTCTAGTCGCCTTCACCACCAGAACCGACTTCTCTTTTTTGGGTGGAATTCTGAAAATTGGGGGACTGGTAGCGCTAGGTCTCATTGTCTGTAGTGCATTGTTTGGGTTTACCCTCGGCTTAGTGTTTTCGGTTGTGATGGTGGCATTTGCCGCTGCTGCCATCCTCTACGACACCTCGAAAGTGATGCATCATTACTCAACCCGACACCACGTGGCCGCATCGCTAGAACTCTTTGCTTCAGTGGCGCTGCTGTTTTGGTATGTGCTGCGAATTGTGATGGCAACCTCGCGCCGATAGCGCTGAAGCCGAGCGCTTAGCTGCACAAAGAAAGGCCTGCGCGATCGCGCAGGCCTTTCTTTGTTGTGTCGGCTCTCCAGTCTTGCCACGGGTGATTCTCGCGCTGTGGGCGTGGGTCACATCCGGGCTGTATCGAGTCTGATGCCAAGCCTATTTAACCTGGATTCGGAATAAGTCCACATCCCGTCTTATCCCGAACTGACGTTAAATAGGGCCTGGCACGATTACTCAGGCAACTGCAAGCAAGACAGCATCCGCAGGGTGCCAGTGGCAGCATAGTTGCGCAATGCTGGGCCATTCGGCTCAAACCGAGTGCCTTGCTCGTTTAGAGGAGAGGCCACGCCACAAAACGAAGCCATCTCATTAATCACCCCTTGGGCCCAGTGATTTTGGATATCTGTGAAGGCTACAGGAGGCTGCGTTGGCAGCAATGCACTGGAGTCACCCCGTTGATTCTGAGCGAACTTAGAGGCTCGGTCTAGCACCGCCATGAGTTCTGCTCGGGTTACAGGCTGTCCAGGGCGGAAGGTGCCGTCTTGATAGCCTGCAACGATGTTGTTGTCACGCGCAAACTCAATCTTGGCGGCACTCCAACGCGATGCATTCACGTCTGAGAAGGGGTTGCCGCTGGCCTGCGTCGGCAGTTGCAGGTTCACGTTTGGCGCAGTCGGCAGACCATCCAGCACCATGGATACCAGTTGTTCTCGCGTCAATGTAGCCGTCGGGCGGAAAGTGCCATCGGGGAAGCCCGCAATAAAGCCAATGTTTACAGCTTGCTGAATCTCTTGGCGATAGATATCACGGGAGATATCGCTAAAGGTGGGAGCTGGACTGGGACTCGGTGATGGAGACGGGGACGGGGACGGCGATGGGGAGGGAGAAGGGCTAGGATCGACCGCTATGTCTCCAGGCGGGAAGTCCCCTTCGTAGGTGAGGTAAACATGCCCCAAGGTTCTATCGCCAAAGGTGCGCTTGGTAAACCGCCAGCCCGGATCAAGCGTGAGCTTGGCGAAGTCGTTTGTGACGCCAACAGTTCGGGCGATTTCTAAGATTGGGCGGCTGCGATCGGTAGGGACGCCCAGCAGCACCAAGTTGCCCTGACGCTCAAAAATCCGTAGAGTGTAGGCGAGGCCTAAATCTTCGCCATTGGCACGGATGGAGTAGCCGTTGCGATCGGTGGCGCGGCTGCAAACGCCGGTAAAGTCAAACTGGAGCAGTAAGGGGTCGATCAAGACGGGGTTAGACCCAACTTCTTCCCAGCAAGGGCGGGAATCAGTCACCTGTTCCACAATAATTAAGCCCCGAGTGGTGATGCCCCGTGACGAAAATGCAACGAATCGAGTTTGATCTACCTCTTGTTGCCCAAAGGTGGCTGCAGAAACTGTGAGATTGGAGGTAGAGATGGCACCCAAAGCAACAGCGGCCAGGGTTGTAAGACTACGAAGAATACCTTTCATAGGAATTGGTCAACTACTGCTAACTGAATCATTATTGTTTGGAATGGAGAGACTTGAGAAGATGGCAATGCACCGGGCTTCTCTATCTCCAAAAAAACTGCTATTCCACCACGTTGAAGCTGGTGACTCCGTCGTTGGTCAATAGCACAATCAAATCTCGGCGATCGCGCTCAAACTGGCAGGATACCAGTACCAGTGCGTCACCTTCACCTTCTTCAAGCAATTGGGTATCGATAATTTGTTGAAACGACCCGCTTGCGCTCACAATATCATTCCAATATTGCTGCAAACTTTGGGTTGTTACATCTTGGGCGATCGCATCATAGTCTTGCGTCGCGGATGTAAATTGTTGTTGCCCTAAACGGGTGACAAAATTCTGTGCAACACTTACAAAATCTGACCCCTGCGCCACCAAAATAGTTTCCGTTGGGGGTGCCATTTCATTGGCAAAAGTTGGAATGGTAAGGCTGGCAACGGCGGCTGGAGCCAAGATCAGAGAAATTGATAGCTTATTCATTGAGATTCGTTACTCCTCCTGTAGGACGGACGTGATGTTGCGATGTGGGTTAAGGCATAGAAGTAAATAACTGAGTACAGAACAAATCTGTCACACTCAATTACAACCCGTATCGTTTTGTCAATACAGCGTCGTTATCCGCACTAAACAATAGCGGAGACGTTTGCGTTATTGCTCACTTCTATGACTGAATGAAAATAAAATTAGTGCCAGTGTAGAAGGAATTATTTCTCTCGATGGCATTCGTCGATGTTATCCGTGAAGGGATGGTTTGCAGAGTCGTTCACAATAGGGTCTGCCACACGTGAGGCAGCGACTCGGCTAGGGTCAGGGCATCAACGCCCAACTCTCCCCGCGTGGCGGCAGCATGGATGCCGGCCTGAGCATGGCACCAGACCGCAGCCTGCGCGCTTAGCTCTGGCGCGGTGTTGCGCTGCTGACCCTGAGCGAGCAGCCCGCCGAGCAGCCCGGTGAGCACGTCACCACTGCCGCCCCGCGCTAGTGCTGGGGTGCTCTGAGGGTTGAGCCAGAGGCGCCCTTGGGGGGTGGCGATCGCCATTCGGGCGCCTTTGAGTAGCACAATGCAATTGGATTGATCAGCAGCGGCGATCGCCAGCTCAAGGTGATCATTCGCTAAGCGTTCTGCCAAATCAGGAAACAGACGCCGGAATTCACCCAGGTGGGGCGTTAGCAGGGTTGGGGCACGGCGCGATCGCACGGCGTCTAATCCCAAGTCGGCTAGCAGATTCAGGCCGTCTGCATCGAGCACGAGGGGCACAGAGCTGGCGATCGCCTGGTCTAATGCGGCATGGGCGGCACGGGTTAAGCCGGGGCCACAGGCGATCGCCTGATATCGGCTGAGATCTAGATCGTGGGGTAGATGGGCGATCGCGCCCTCTGCCGTTTCAGAACAGCCCAGCACCACCGCCCCTGGCACCTGTGCCACAACCAAATGCATGAGTGACTCGGGCACCGCGACCGTCAGCATCCCCACGCCGCTGGCTTGGGCAGCCTTGGCCGACAGCAGCGCTGCCCCCGGATACTGTCGCGACCCACACACCAGCAGCAGGTGCCCCACCTGATATTTATGGGCCGTTATGGCTCGGGGAATGGGGAGCGCGGCGATCGCTCCCTGTGGCGTAATTCGCTGCACGGCCAGCTCACGTAGATCGCCCAGCACCGCCGCCACATCTGCCAGCGGCAGTCCGAAATCGACCAGCTCTGCCTGCCCCACATAGGCCAGTGCCTGCTCCCGAAACAGGCCGCGCTTCCATAGCCCCAGGCAAAGGGTATGGGTGGCTTGCACGGCGGCACCCAACACGGTGCCTGTATCGGTATGCAATCCTGATGGCAGATCTATGCTGACGATAGGACGCGCTGCGGTTGACCAACCGTTGAGCTGGTGAATGGCGGTTGCCAAATCGTCGGAGAGCGATCGCGTCAGACCCACGCCAAACAACCCATCTACCCAGGCATCGCAGTCAGCCAACGCCTGCGCTGAGTCCACTATGGGAATGCCCAAACTAGCCACGTAGCGAGCGTGCTGCTCAGTCAGCGCCTTGAGCTGAGCAATGGGCTGCCAGCATTGCACTCGGTAGCCCTGCAGATGCAGCTCGCGCGCTATCACCAGCGCATCACCGCCATTGTGACCAGGCCCCACCAATACCCCAATGCGCCGAGGCGCTGCGCCCACCTGCGCAATGACCCGCTGCACCGTCAACCCAGCCACTTTTTCCATCAGCGCAGCGACCGGCATTCCCGCTGCAAACACACGTGACTCAATCGCAGCCATCTGCTCAGCCGTGACCACAACGCGCTCTAACTGCGTCAGTCGCGGGCAACCAGACTGGGGAAAGGCATCAGTTTCCATTGCGTCTTATCGCGAGGGGGGCAAGCCTCTCTGAAACGGCAAGGCTAGCAAGCTCTATGTCTACGTTAGCGAATGGCATAAATACGCGAATCTAGCCCAAAATCGCGCAGAAACCGATTCCAACGCTCGGCAGCCGTGACGCCCACAATCGGCCCGACCCGCACATGAGGCCCCAACGGCGACTCGCGCGTCTGCCGCACCTCGGTATCGCGGAAGCCATTGCCCAGGCGAATGATCTGCGCACTCACGGCGTCTAACTGGGCCAGACTGCTGGGGACTACCAAATAATAGGCCTCGCCAATCGGCGCACCCGGAAAGCCTGGCGCTGTAGGCGGAGCAACTTCAAAGGCGATTTGGTAGGTGGTGGACGCTACGTTTCCTACAATGCCCTGCGTTGCCAGCACCTGCACTTGTTGCTCAGCCTGGGGCCGGGTCGCATACACCCCAGCCTGAATCACATTGGCATCATCAATCGTGCGGATGCGGGCTGAGGGCTCTAGCCGCCGCACTTGGTTGAGCAGCCGCTGACTGTTGCCGTTCACTAGTACCAGAAATACGGGAGTATTGGGGTTAAAAATGGGCTGACCAAAGCCGCTTTGGGGGAAGGTGCCCCCTGGATATCCACCCGGATACGCAGACGGGAACTGCCCCACTGAAATGGGCGGCGGGGGTAGCCCATCTACCACGGCTTGAGCAATGCGCTGAGTGGGGGCGGCGATCGCCCCGGCTCCGCCCATCAAAGACGCTGTGGCCATTCCCACTCCCATCAGCGGAGATAAGACAGCCCTAGAACCGGGAATATGCTTCAGGAACCAAGAGCACACATGCGAAGCAGGAGAGTGAATCATAAGGCCAGAGAAAAATAGGCAGAAGGAGTGCTGTAGGCGGCTAAACCTCACCGCACAGCGGCAAGAGGGTCATGATGATACAACAGCGCAACGATAAACATTGATGCTCCCTCTTATACCGCTTCTCTCGACGGTTGCAGCAACTATTTTGAGGATTCCGGTTGAGCCGGGTTCGGTTGGCCCATGTTGATGTACCGGGATGCCAGATTTCCAAAGGCATCCGACCCCAATTTATCCTTAACTAGTCGGCCTTTTTAGAGGCTGGCGGAGGGGCTCGGCCACATTACTCTGCATCTGGCCCGTCTACCAGGGTTTCGACTAGTAGATCCATCTGGCGCTGCTGCTGATTGAGAAACGATTCGCACTGCTGTAGTCGGTCAATTGCTCCGGCAAACTGTTCAAATACCTCTGCCAGGTCTAGCTCTCCTGACTCAATTCGAGCAATGATGGCCTCGATTTCGCGAACGGAGGTTTCATAATGCCAAGCCGAGGTTGGGTCAGGGGCAGACTGCTCTGCTTGAGGCGAGCTAGTGCGATGCGAACGAGGCGAACGGGCTGCGCCGGATGAAGGCTGAGTCATAACAAGGTGCAATCAAGTGAGTGACGACAGGAAACGTGAACAGGATTAATTTCAACAGGACTAATTTCACAGGAGTGAATGTCATGATTGTGCGATGCGGTGCGACCTAGCACAATCATTCCACGGTATCGGGATGGGTATCGAGCACCTGCGCCCGCAGCCGCCCGTCGGCAAGCTGCACCCAGAGGGTTTGGCTGGGTTGAATGGCGTGAACTGAGCGGGCGATCGCTCCATTTTCTTGCCGCACTAGCGCATACCCCCGCTGCAATACCAGCTTGGGATCAAGGCTGTGTAAGGTTTGTTGCAGGGCTTGGCAATGGCGCTGGGCCTGCTGGGCGCGGGTGGCTGTGCTGTGGATTAACCGCTGCTGTAACCCGGCGAGAGTCTGCTGGCATTGGGCCAAGTGGCGATCGAGCTGTAACCGCTGCAGGCGATCGCGTCCCTGCTGCAGGCGATCGCCCGCCGTTTGGTAGTGCTGTTGGGTCGCCCGCTGCAATCGCAAAATTCGTTCTACATGCTGATAGCACAAATCAGACAGGAGGGGCACGGCCTGTTCGGCTGCTGCTGTCGGCGTGTGGGCACAATGGTCAGCCGCTAAGTCCGCTAGCGATTCATCCCGCTGATGCCCAATCCCCGCAATCACGGGAATAGAACAGGTGGCGATCGCCCGCACCACCCGCTCATCGTTAAAACAGACCAGATCTTCGACCGCTCCGCCCCCGCGAGACAAAATCACAAGCTCTGCTTGCCCATGCTGCTGCACTCGCGTGAATGCGCGCACAATGGAGGCTGGCGCCTGATCCCCCTGCACGACCGCTGGAGACAGCAGCACCCGCAACCCCGGATAGCGATGGCGCAACGTGCGCTGAACATCGCCCCAGGCGGCTGCTTGAGGTGATGTCACCACGGCAACAGTTTGGGGATGAGACGGGAGCGATCGCTTGCGATTGGGATCAAACAGCCCTTCAGCCTCTAGTCGCTGCCGCATTTGCCGCAGCCGCAGCGCCTGCAACCCCTCGCCGTCTGGCAACGCCTGCCACACCACAAGCTGATAATTACCGCGCTGGGGATAAAGGCTGATGCGCCCCAAAACCACCACCTGCTCACCCGCAGTCGGTGTCGTGACCATCTGATTGAGGCTGTTGTGCCACGCCACGCAGTTGATCGAAGCCCCATCGTCGGGGTCGCGCAGGGTAAAAAACAGCCCGCTCCGATGCCGATGCGCACTCGACACCTCCCCCGTTACCCACACCTGCTGCAACTGCACATCTTGCTCAAGCAGTGCTTGCAGATAGGCCGTCAGCCCCCCCACCGACAACACGCTGTCTGGCAGCATCCCAGCCGCTACCTCATCCAAACCTGGGGATGCATCAAAATCAAACGACTCAAAGGAATGTGCTGCCATAGCCGATTTATTTAATAAGGGTTCGATCAGGAAGTGACCATTGATGTATGCACATTAAGGCATATAAATAGTCGCGATTTGGGGCGATCGCTCCCGCCACACCCCACACGCCAATTTTTATAGTACAATTGTATGGAAATGGTTGGGCGATCGCTGAGCCATAATTCTTGATGGAAGCGAACCTGTCGGGTCGTTGACTCGGGCAGTCGCTGAGGATTGCTGGGGATCACTGGAGATCATAGAATCTAGGCTGGAATTTGGTCTGTTGATCAGTGACGGTTCAGTGACGGTAATGTCTATGCTTGCAGCATATTGTGTTCCTAAAGACTGCTTTAACTAGGGCAAACGCTTGTTGTTCCACCATTCCATACTCCCCTTGAATGCATCGGAGGCTTTTTAAGTAATCTGATCGCCTCGATAGCGACCTGCTTACCGCCATTTCCTGGAACCGTGCCATTAATGAGAGGCAGAGTAACGAACGGGATAAAATGCATAGCAGAGAATATTGCCCCATCAAGCTAAGCCTGCCAAACCAAGACTATTGGGAGATAGCATCCCTGCAGCGCTCCTTCGTTAACGCTCTGCGTCTAATCCTTTAAGAGAAGCACTCGAATAAGAGAAGCACTCGAAACATTAGAACACAAACGGTTATCACAGGTTTGCGCTAGATTTTGTGAAGCCTGCTTTGATTAACATTGGGTCTAGCGCCCAGCCCTCATACCCAGGTTGACTGCTGCTGGGCTCCACTAATTTTGGCTCCACCAATTGTGGTTCTAACCTGATTGATTAATGTTGGGTGATGGTTTAGGTCGTTCCCATCTGTTCGCTCAAGCTGACCATATTTTTGCATCCTGCTGGCATTTGTTGAGGCATCCATGGCTAAAGCTACCGAAAGTTCAGAAAAAGATAAAGCGCTCAACTTGGTGATGAGCCAAATTGAGCGCTCCTTTGGAAAAGGGGCCATTATGCGGCTGGGGGATGCCTCGCGCATGAAGGTGGAGACGGTATCAAGTGGGGCGCTGACGCTCGATTTGGCGCTGGGCGGTGGTCTGCCCAGAGGTCGCGTGATCGAGATCTATGGGCCAGAAAGCTCAGGGAAAACAACGCTAGCGCTGCATGCGATCGCCGAAGTGCAAAAAACGGGCGGTGTTGCAGCCTTCGTCGATGCTGAGCACGCGCTTGACCCTACCTATGCAGCACGGCTCGGGGTTGATATTGAAAACCTGCTGGTATCGCAACCCGATACGGGTGAAGCAGGTCTAGAGATTGTGGATCAGCTCGTTCGCTCTAACGCAGTTGATATTGTCGTAGTAGACTCCGTAGCGGCTCTGGTGCCCCGGGCAGAAATTGAAGGCGATATGGGCGACATCCACGTGGGGTTGCAGGCGCGCCTCATGAGCCAAGCGTTGCGCAAAATTACGGGCAACATTGGCAAAACTGGATGCAGCGTGGTGTTTCTCAACCAGCTCCGGCAAAAGATTGGGGTCACCTATGGCAACCCCGAAACTACCACAGGCGGCAACGCGCTTAAGTTCTATGCGTCTGTGCGTCTCGACATTCGCCGCATCCAAACGCTGAAAAAAGGCACTGAAGAGTTTGGTATTCGCGCCAAGGTCAAAGTGGCCAAGAACAAAATTGCACCGCCGTTCCGCATTGCAGAATTCGACGTCATTTTTGGGGAAGGTATTTCGGCTCTGGGCTGCCTGATGGATATGGCAGAAGAAACGGGCGTCGTGGTGCGCAAAGGCGCGTGGTATAGCTACAACGGCGAGAACATTAGCCAAGGGCGCGATAATGCCGTGAAGTATCTGAAGGAAAACCCTGATATTGCGGCAGAAGTCGAAAAGAAAGTGCGGGAACAGCTCGAACTCGGAGCAGTTGTCTCGGCTAACTCAGTGTCGCCTCTGGGGCCACAAGACGACGAAGAGGATGAGGATATGGATGACGAATAAACACCACGAGATCCGGTCGTGTTTGGCCTGACGCTGACGGGTTCTTGTGGGTCGTCTCTATCTGTGATGGGGGTATGGCGCGGTGGATGTGCCACCGTGCCATACCTTTAGTTGTGGGTTAGTTATGGGTGGTAATCAGTTTGAGAGTCTGAATAGACCTCACTTATATTCGGAGGAATTGCCTCTTATATTCGGAGGAATTGCCTCCTTGGGCTGCCTTGAGGCACTTTCCCCAAGCTGTGCAAGACGGGGGTGGGTAAGCTGCTGGCTTAGGGCGATTGAGTTCGGTGTTTAGTGTGTGGAACCTCTATCTAGAAGAACATCCTGACCCTGCTCCGTGTCGTGATGGGACGCTTGGGATTAGCGCGAGGGAGTGGGTTTGGTGAACTATCTCACAACTGAAGTGCTGGTGGTGGGGGGTGGCACTGGCGGCACGGCAGCCGCTATTCAAGCAGCACGGCGCGGTGCGCAGACGGTTTTGGTCAGCGAGTTTAGCTGGCTAGGGGGAATGCTAACGGCGGCTGGTGTCAGCGCGCCCGACGGTAACGAGCTATCGGCGTTTCACACTGGGCTGTGGGGTGCGTTTTTGCGATCGCTCCATCAGCACCAACACGGCGGCTTGAACCATGCCTGGGTCAGCTTTTTTACCTACGAGCCCCGAATTGGAGCCGCCATTTTTGCTGATTGGGTGCGATCGCTCCCTAACCTCACCTGGATTGTGGGGCAAACGCCTCAGACGGTGCTACGCCAGGGCGATCGCATTACCGGCGTTGAGTTTGAGTCGGTGCAAGTGCAGGCGCAAATCGTGCTGGATGGCACTGAATTGGGAGACTTGCTGGCGTTGGCAGCGGTGCCCTACCGCTGGGGTTGGGAATCTCAGGCTACCTTTGGTGAACTAAGTGCCCCCTTAGACCCCACGGCGTGGCAGCAGCGAGCCCCCGTGCAGTCTCCCACCTGGGTTATAGTCATGCAGGATGGAGATGAGGGGGCAGCCTTACCTATCATTCCGCCCTCACCGTTGGCGTCTAAGGATGAGGACTTTGCCGGAGCGTGGGAGGGCTATGGGTTGGAGCGATTTTTAAGCTATGGGCAGTTGCCCAGTGCCCAGCATCATGCTCCCTATCAGCGACAGTTGATGATCAATTGGCCCCAGCAGGGCAATGATTACGGCGTTGATTTAGACCGATTGGTGCGATCGCCCGAGTCTCGGCGTGAGCTATTCCAAGCGGCACGATACTACGCTCAGGATTTTGCACGGTTTATCCAACAGCAGGCCGGTCGACGCTATGGCCTAGCGGCGCAGGCGTTTCCCCTGAGCCCCAACAGCATCGGCGGCGGTGCCTATGCGCTACAGCCTTACCTGCGGGAAAGTCGACGTTTGGTGGGGCTGCGAACCGTGACCGAGCCAGATATCCTACCCTCAAACGGCCAAATGGCTGCGCTGCTGTCTAGGGATGCGGCGGGCACCGTGGATGCGATCGCCCTGGGCAACTATGTCAACGACCACCACTATCCTGGCTTTAGGCTGCCGCTCCAGTCCAAAGCCATGACCTGGGGCGGACGCTGGACGGGGACGCCCTTCACGATTCCCTACGGCAGCCTAGTTCCGGCAGCGGTGGATAGCCTACTGGTCTGCGAAAAAAACATCTCGGTGTCGCACATTGCCAATGGTGCAACTCGACTGCAGCCGGTTGTTCTGGGCATTGGGCAGGCGGCGGGCATGGCGGCGGCGCTGTGCATAGAGCAAAACTGCATGCCGCGATCGCTCTCGGTGCGATCGCTCCAAGAGGCCCTGCTGACAGACCCAACCGCTCCTGCTGCTGTCGTGCCCCTGCTGCGCTTGGAGCCACACCACCCGGACTGGCTGCAGTGGCAGCGGCACTATCTCAACCATCCCGAACAGTATAACGATGCGGGCGATCGCCCAGTGGCTTCTTCCCCCTCATCCATGCGCTCTCCCGGCCCAAGTCAATTCAGCGGTGAACTCCTGCCCAGTTTCGACCACACCTATCCACTGCGGCTGTATTATCCACCCCATCTTGCAGGGCAAGTGTTACAGGTGGTAACGCTGCGGAGTCGAGTTGACCAAGAGCTGCGCCAGCTCCCTCGACCGACAATGGTGCAAGTATGGGGGGCATTTAACCCAGCAGGGGGGTGGATAATAGCAGAGGACTTGACAAAATCAACACAACTTTCCTGATTTGTTTCTGTAGCTTGCGTATCAAGGAGTAGAACACTACACCACTCCCGGAAGCCTTTTCATGCTGACTTCTACCCTTGGTTTTTCTGCCTTTGTTTCACTGCTGATCTTGATGGCACTGCCAACGTGGGTCGGGGCATCGACTACTGCATTGACTAGTACAAAAGCCTGGACGCCAGCCGCAGATCAAGCCTCTGAGCGCCCGAGCACCGAGTTTTTTCACCGAGGCAGTGGCCGCTGTGCCGCCCCATTGTGTGACGGTTCTACATTTTAGAGTTCTACGTAGAATTGCTGGCCATGCCTCGGCTAAATCGTGATATTTGATACTAGAAAACGTTAAAGCTGAGCCTATTCTCTAGCGCTAATCAACAAGGCTACTTCACAGCTACCCCCATCCTGGGGATCGATCGTGTGAAATCTCAATGAAAGCCCGGTATAAGCTACCGAAAAAACGCGGTGAACTGTCTAAAATGTTCTAACCTAAGGATATTTTCTGAATAATGTCTAAGTGAGTTGACATCTGAGTTAGACAATGATTCAGCACTGCTGCCACCCAGCACTGAGAAGCGGCATCAATTATTCTGCTGGCCGCGCCAAATTGTGAGTTTAACCGCGTTCTGATTTCCCCGAGCTGCTGCTTCCCTGTTTACTGATTCCGCTTGTAACGACTTTGGTCTTTGTACTTACCCATGACTAACGATCTCGATCTGATTAAACGCCTCAGCCCTAGTGCCATGGATCAGATCTTGTTGTACCTGGCGTTTAGCGCTATGCGTACGAGCGGGCACCGGCACGGGGCGTTTTTAGATGCGGCGGCTACGGCGGCCAAGTGCGCAATTTACATGACCTATCTAGAGCAGGATCAGAACCTGCGGATGACGGGACATCTGCATCACATTGAGCCAAAGCGAGTCAAGGTGATTGTGGAAGAGGTGCGGCAAGCGCTCACCGAAGGCAAGCTGCTGAAAATGCTGGGCTCCCAAGAGCCGCGCTATCTGATTCAGTTTCCCTATGTGTGGATGGAGCAGTTTCCCTGGCAGCCGGGGCGATCGCGCATTGCGGGCACCAGCCTCACGATGGACGAAAAGCGCCAAGTTGAGGAAAAGCTGCCCGATGGCATTCCCGATGCTCAGCTGATTACATCGATTCAGCTGATGGACATCATTGAATTTCTGCACGAGCGGTCTCAAGAAGAACTGCCGGGCGATCGCCACATGCCCATGAGCGAAGCCTTGGCGGAACATATCAAGCGACGGCTGATCTATTCTAAAACCATCATTCGGGTTGACTCCCCCTGGGGTGGGATGCCGTACTACGCGCTGATGCGCGCTTACTATGCGCCCGTCGAAGATGAAGAGCGCACCTATATCATGATTGAAGATACGGCCCGCTACTTCCGGCTGATGCGCGATTGGGCTAGCCGCGAGCTGCATGCCGTCCGCATTTTAGAAGAATTGGATATTCCCCCCGATCGGCTGGATGCCGCCCTCGAAGATCTGGATGAGGTGATTCGTGCCTGGGGCGATCGCTATCATAAAAAAGGCGGGAAACCCTTCGTGCTACAAATGGCGGTGGGCTCTCGCGAAGACAGCCCATGAGATTAATCAGGTCATGCCATCTACGTTTTGCCGCCGGTTGGGGCTGGTTCGTCGTGGCGTTCTAGCAACGTCAGTGCTGCTGCTGCCTGCGTGTAGCATGGCGGCCTCACAGCCGCCACAGCAAACTCGGCTGGCGTCGGCTGCGGCGCATGTTTCGCCTGTGGCGGGGGTAAGCTATTTGCCCGAGTTTCCTTCGTTTAACAGTCAGCCGCTCGATCATCAAATTCGTCTCTATACCAATTATCTGTGGGAGCATGGTCGCCCAGATGTGCTGATTGTGGGCAGCTCGCGATCGCTCCAAGGCGTTGACCCGAATACGCTACAGCAGGCACTGATGGCGCAGGGCTATCCTGAACTGCGAATCTACAACTTTAGCGTCAACGGAGCTACGGCTCAGGTGGTGGATTGGATGCTGCGGCAGTTGCTAGAGCCGAGCCAACTGCCGCGACTGATCATTTGGGCGGATGGCTCGCGCGCCTTTAACAGCGGCAAGCCTGATTTAACCTATCAGGCGATTGTGGGATCGGCGGGATACCAGCGATTAGCAGCGGGCGATCGCCCCATTGCCCAGCCCCCCGCCGCTGCAGAGCCTAGGCCAACCGTTGTGGCCCAGGCCGATGCCGAGGTCTGCACCGAGTTACAAGACTGGTTGCCGTTTCTGCAACGCGATGGGCAGTGTCTGCCTTCCTCAGAGGATGCTGCACCCCCAGCTATAGTGCCAGAACCGATTCAGGCGGGGTATGCCGCGTTTAGCACCAATCTGGATCAAAAGGGCTTTCAGCCGGTGGGACAAACCTACAATCCCGCCACCTATTACCAGCAGTTTCCGCGGGTAGCGGGTCAGTTTGACGACAACTATGCGTCATTTCGCCTCAGCGGTAGCCAAGAAACTGCTACACGGGCGCTGGCGAACTATGCTCGGGGCTATCAGATTCCGCTGGTGTTCGTCAATTTGCCCCTTAATCGTGACTATCTCGATGGTTTTCGACTCACACGCGAGCGCCAGTTTCAGCAGCACATGCAGCGGCTGGCGGGGCTCTATGGCTTTTTAGCACTGGATCTAACCCAGCAATGGGGCGGGCAACACAGCTACTTTGCTGACCCCAGCCACCTGAACCAGACTGGGGCGCGCGCCGTGGCGAACCATCTGGCGACTCATCCCAATATTGACTGGGAGCGGCTCGCTCAGCGCTATCGGTAAGAGGCTCAGAAGCGTTTATGCTTGACAATGGCTCCTATTGCTGGGGCCATAAGACTTGGGGCCACGAGAGGTCAATAGGGACACGCTAGAGTATGGGCATGCGGGGATATGTGTTGCTGGCTCCGGCCAAAATTAATCTGTATTTAGAGATTCTGGGCGATCGCCCGGATGGTTATCACGAGATGGCTATGGTGTTGCAGAGCGTGGCCTTGGCCGATCGGGTTGAGGTGCGCGCCAATGGGGCCGAGCGGTTTCAGGTGTCGTGCGACCACCCCCAAGTGCCCAGCGACTCGAGCAATTTGGCCTATCGCGCAGCGATGCTGCTGGCCCAGACGTTTCCAGAGCCCTTCTATCAATTTGGTGGCGCTAACATCACCATCGACAAGCGCATTCCCGTTGGGGCAGGGCTGGCGGGTGGTTCTACCAATGCGGCAGCGGTGTTAGTGGGGCTGGATCTAATGTGGAACCTGGGGCTGACGCAGTCAGAGCTGCAAGACTTGGGCGCACAGTTGGGGTCAGATATTCCCTTTTGTGTGTCGGGCGGAACGGCGATCGCCACTGGGCGAGGCGAACAGCTAGCGCCGCTGCCCGATCTCGATCACTTGCATGTGCTGCTGGCGAAATATCGCAGCCTGTCGGTTTCGACCTCGTGGGCTTACAATGCCTATCGCCAGCAGTTTGGTGGCAGCTATCTCCGCGAGGGCGATCGCTTGCAGCAGCGCCGCAGGGCCATTCACGCTGGCCCAATGATGGGGGCGATCGCCACCCGCAATGGCAGAGCAATCGGCAGCCTGCTGCACAACGACTTAGAAAAAGTCGTGCTGCCCGCCCCAGACTATGCCAAAGTCGCCGCGTTGAAGCAGGCGCTGCTAGAGCATGACAGCCTGGGGGTGATGATGTCTGGCTCGGGGCCAACGGTGTTTGCCCTGCTAGACTCAGCAGACCAAGCGATGCATCTCAAACAGGCCATTCAACAGCAGATGGCTGATCCCGATTTGGATCTGTGGGTGACACGATTTTGCGCCAGCGGCATCCAGCTTAGTGAATCGCTCTAAGCGCAAAACCTACCGCGCTGGGCTTCACCGTTTTTCCTGAAGGATGATAGCGTGAAAGAAATACCCGACCGAATTCAGGTTCTCTCTTACAGGTTTACTCAACCCTTATGGTGAATCCTAACTCTACCCCCGGTGCAGAGGTCACCCCCACGGCACCTCAAGCCTCCGCGACCGATAACAATGCCCCCACGCCTCTCCGCTGTCTAATCGGATCTGCCATTTCTGGGGCGATCGCCGTTGCGGCCTATGCCATGACCCTCTCCATCCATGCCACCTTTGTCGCCAAACCTTTGGTGTCAGACAATGTGTTGGCGCTGCGGCTGTCTGTGCTGGTGCGCACGTTGGTGACGGGCATTAGCGCCCTGGCGACCTTTTCGTTTGCGATCGCCGCGTTGGGCCTCGTGGGATTGGCGATTCAACTGCTGATCAAAGGCACGCCCGCTCAATCGGTTGATCCATCAACCCTCGACTCTAGCAAGCCTGACTAGAGATCTACAGGTTAAGTTTCCACCAGGAGACTGTCGCGGGTTGAGCAACGTTGAACCCCAAAAAGTCGTACTCCAAAAAGTTGCACCCCAGTCAGACGGTTCGCTATGTTCTAGCGAGTCCCCTGAGCCCCTGTGAAGCGATCGCCGTCCACTCTCTCCTAACTCCCCCTTCATGACTGTAGGCATTTGGGTGCTGGGCGACCAGCTTAACCATCAGCAGGCAGCCCTGCAACACTGTGCTAATGAGCGGGCGAATACGCCTGTGATTTTGATTGAGTCGCGCCAGTGGGTTCAGCAGCGGCCCTACCACCGCCAGAAGCTTGTACTGGTATGGTCGGCTATGCGCCACTTTGCGCAGGAATTGCGAGACGCAGACTGGCCTGTGACCTACGAGCGTGCCGCAGACTTTGCAACACCGCTTCGGCAGTGGGTAAAGACTCAAGGCATTACGGAACTGCGGGTGATGCAGCCGGGCGATCGCCCGTTTCTGACCCTGCTCCAGGCGTTAGACTTGCCGTGCAAACTGACCCTGCTGCCCAACAATCACTTTCTCTGGTCTAGC
This sequence comes from Kaiparowitsia implicata GSE-PSE-MK54-09C, assembly GCA_019359435.1. Classification (GTDB taxonomy): domain Bacteria; phylum Cyanobacteriota; class Cyanobacteriia; order Elainellales; family Elainellaceae; genus Kaiparowitsia; species Kaiparowitsia implicata. The sequence continues at coordinate 53,032 of JAHHHI010000055.1, read as the reverse complement.
GCAGACTTTGAGCAATGGGCCTCTGGCCGCAAAACCCTACTGATGGAGTATTTCTATCGTGAAGGGCGAAAGCAGTTTGACGTGCTGATGGAGGGCAAACAGCCTGCCGGTGGGCAGTGGAATTTTGATAAAGACAACCGCAAGCCGCCCAAGGGCAAGCTCGACACCCCATCCCCCCTCTGGTTTCAACCCGACGCCATCACCCGAGAGGTAATGGATTGGGTCGAACAAGGCAATTTTTCGACCTATGGAGATCTGGATTCGTTTCACTGGGGCGTGGAGCGATCGCACGCCCTCCAAGTGCTTGACCACTTCCTTAAGACCCGCCTGCCCACCTTTGGCCCCTATCAAGACGCCATGGTGACCGGTGAAAACACCCTGTGGCACGCGCTGCTGTCGCCCTACCTAAATCTGGGCCTGCTGCATCCCATGGAAGTGATTGAAGCCGTTGAACACGCTTGCCATGCGCACGAGCTTAACCTCAGCAGCGTTGAGGGCTTTATCCGGCAGGTGCTGGGCTGGCGCGAATATATGTTTGGGCTATACCACCATGTCGATGACGACTACCCCCAGCGCAACTTTTTTGATCACCAACAGCCCTTGCCATCCTTTTTCTGGGATGCCAGCCAGGCCGAGATGAACTGCCTCCACCAAGTGCTTAGCCAGGTCGAGCGCACCAGCTATGCCCACCATATCCAGCGGCTGATGATTCTTGCCAACTTCGCCCTAATCGCTGGGCTCAACCCCCAAGAGGTCGAAAGCTGGTTCCATGCCGCCTTCATCGACGCCTATGACTGGGTGATGCAGCCCAACGTGATTGGCATGGGCCTCTTTGCCGATGGCGGCATTCTCGCCTCTAAGCCCTATGCCGCCTCGGCTAACTACATCAAGCGCATGAGTGACTACTGCAAAGGCTGCCGCTACACACCTGACCAGCGCACGGGCGACGACGCTTGCCCCTTTAATTTCTTCTATTGGGATTTTCTCGACCGCCACCGCAGCGTGCTGAGTCAGCAGGGGCGAATGAGCTTCATCCTCAAAAACTTGGACAAAATGGCGCCAGAAGAACTAGCCGAAATTCGCCAGCGAGCCCAATCTTGGCATCGTCAAGGGCAGACTTAGCTCGGCTCGGCTCGGCTCGGCTCAGCTCAGCTCAGCTCAGCTCAGCTCCTAAATCCACTCTAGTTTGAGTTAGCGTCAGCTCAGGTTGACAGGGTTTTAGCTTATCTCGAATCCCAATTCAGGGTATATTCATGCCGCCCTGCTAGCCCACCAGCAGGTTTTCCTCGGGATAGTTCACCGACGAGGGTTCAGAGTCTCCTAGAATTGCAGACATCAGCATCAGCACGCCAACCCGCCCCACATACATGGTTCCAATCAAAATCAGCTTTGCTGTGGTGGAGACACTAGCGGTGATGCCGGTTGATAGCCCCACCGTTGCAAAGGCCGACACCGCCTCGAACAGAATTTTGATGAAGTCGAGCTCTGGGTCACTAATCGAAATGAAGATAGTGCTGATTACCACAGCCGTCATTGAGCCAAACACTACACCCACCGCCTTCAAAATCAGCTGTGTTGGAATTTTGCGGCGATAGCACAACACCTCTTCCTTTCCCTGCAATACTGCTTTTGTTGCACTAAAGAGAACCCGCACAGTCGTGGTTTTAAGCCCGCCTCCCGTGCTGCCAGGGCTGGCTCCCACAAACATAAAGGCGATGGTGAGGAAGAGTCCTGCCGTGGTCATCTGCCCATAGTCGATTGAGTTAAATCCAGCTGTCCGTGGTATGACGGACAAAAACCACGCCATTAGCAGTTGCCCGCCAAAATTAGCAGAGCCCAGGGTGTTGGGGTTGTGATACTCCACCAGGAAAAAGGCCAGCGTGCCGAACACCAGCAGGGCAATTGTAGTGCTGACGACGATCTTGAAATTGAGCGGAAACACAATGCATTCGGTGCAGCCTGTGAGGCGATCGCGCATCCACATATACAGCTCCATAATGACCTGATAGCCAATGCCGCCCATGATCACCAACGTGGGAATCACAATATTCATCGGCAATGAGGTGGCATAGCCTACCATGCTGTCTGAGAAAAGCGAAAACCCGGCATTGTTAAACGCGCTAATGCTGTGAAATACGCCAAACCATACGGCTCGATCGAAGCCCACCTGCGGCGCAAACAGAGCCGTCAGAGCAAAGGCCCCCGACAGCTCAAAAATCAGCGTCATCGCAATGATCGACTGCACCAACGACAAGACTCCTGACATTCCCTTCGTGTCAAGTGATTGCTGCAGCGCAATCTTATCTCGTAGGCCAAATCGCCGCCCGAGCAGCAGCAGCAAAAACGTAGTAGCCGTCATATATCCCAGCCCACCCACCTGAATCAGCGTCAGAATCACCATCTGACCCCAATGGGTGAAATAAGAGCCCGTATCTACCACAATTAACCCCGTTACACAGACCGCAGATGTGGCAGTAAACAGGGCTGTGACCAACCCGCCCCAACTGCCGTCGGTGTGGGTAAAGGGAAGCAACAGCAGCAGTGTGCCTACTGCTATCACGGCCAAAAAGCCCAAGCAAATCGTCCGAGAAACGGTCATAGTGCGCTTAGCTCAACCATAGAAGTATGTTGGCAGTTTGACTCATCGGTGCGGTGCACCCCAATTGGGATGCTCTAGAGGCGTAAGGGGAGGAAGCACGCCTGCGGGTAGGAGACTCCGCAGACTCTTGGCAGGACAGACTCTGTAGACGGTCTCCATCGATCAGGATTCTAGGGGCTGTCATCAATTAGCCTCTGATATCCCAGAAATCAACAGTCACAGCTCCTAGCCTGGTTTTTAGGTCGGGCGTGGCAACGCTGATAGCATAAGGCTTTTGGTTGGAATTGATGACACGCCCTAGAGGTTAAGACGGTTGGATTGTGTGAACAGAACCCGCACCACCTGAAATCTTGACGTCAAAATCCTTAATTCTTTTGAAAAGCGTTCAAGAGCTTGGCCATAGGCACCTGATAAATCCTGGGACGATCGGCTCAGACAGATGAGCCTGAATTCGGTCAAACCCATAACGACTAGGAGGCTCTAGTCACTCTGGGCCATGCACAAGATCGGGTCAGCCAGTATTCTGGAGGGCATGGCCCTCGTGGCTGTAATCCTAACCCCCTTTATTTGAGACTTAGCCTACGCAATGACAGTTTCGCTACAGGAAAAAATCCGGCAGTTTTACGACCAGTCTTCGACCCTGTGGGAAGACATTTGGGGTGAGCACATGCACCATGGCTATTATGGTGCCGATGGCTCTCAGAAGAAAGAGCGCCGCCAAGCTCAGATTGATTTGATTGATGAGTTGTTGGCCTGGGGTGGTGTGGAGCAGGCTCATGAAATTTTAGATGTGGGGTGCGGCATCGGCGGCAGTTCGCTATATCTGGCGGAGCGGTTTGGAGCTAGGGCCACGGGCATTACTCTAAGTCCAGTGCAGGCGAATCGTGCGACCGAGCGCGCTGAGGTGGCTGGGGTATCGGCGCAGTTTTTAGTGGCCGATGCACTACAGATGCCGTTTGACGATGCGTCGTTCGACCTAGTGTGGACGCTGGAAAGCGGCGAACATATGCCTGACAAGCGCCAGTTTCTCAGCGAGTGCCATCGCGTGCTGAAGCCGGGGGGCCTGCTGTTGATGGCGACGTGGTGTCACCGTCCCACCACGCCAGACACCCCGCTCTCTGCCGATGAGCAAGCGCTCTTAGACAAGATTTATCGTGTCTACTGTCTGCCGTTTGTGGTGTCGCTACCGGACTATGAGGCGATCGCCCAATCCCTCAATTTTCAGCAGCTGCGCACCGCGGACTGGTCAACGGCGGTTGCCCCCTTTTGGGATGTGGTGATTGGCTCGGCGCTCACCCCCCAGGCGGTGGTGGGGCTGCTGCGCGCGGGCAAAACCACCATCCAGGCGGCTCTGTCTCTGGGCTTAATGCAGCGCGGCTACCGCAGCGGGCTGGTGCGGTTTGGGCTGCTCTGCGGCCAAAAATCATCCTGATAGGGCTGGTTTTGCAGGGACTCTGGTCTGGTAGGTTGAGACGGGGCTGGTCTTCTGGTAACGTTTGGGAACCTTGGCGCAGCCAAACGCTCCCCCATACCCTGTCTTCCGCAACCTTCCGTTGCTGTGGTGTCAGGGTCTCTAGTCTGCCTGTTATCTCTTGTCATGCTTGTCACGATTGGATTGATGTAACCCTTCATGAGCCGGACGGATTCGACTGAAACACCCTCTGCTTCTAGCAACCTGCCGAACCCGAGGATGCGCTGGGTCAGCAAGCACCTGCCCTGGCTCTATTTTTTTTGGAAGTTTTCGCGACCGCACACCATCATTGGCACCACTCTGAGCGTGTTGGGCTTGTTTTGGATAGCGTGGTCATTGGGCGATCGCACCGCTCCTCCCCCCTTAGGGCTAACGCTGCCCGCGTTGCTGGCCTGCCTCGGCGGCAACGTTTATATCGTGGGGCTAAACCAGCTCGAAGATGTGGCTATTGACCGCATCAATAAGCCCCATCTGCCCCTTGCGGCGGGGGAATATTCGCGGCGGCAAGCTCAGATGATTGTGGCGATCGCCCTGCTGATGGCGCTAGGGCTCTCAATGACCCAGGGGCCATACCTAGCGGCTACGGTATGGATCAGCGTGCTGATTGGCACCGCCTATTCTCTGCCACCAATTCGCCTGAAGCGATTTCCCGTGTGGGCGTCGCTGTGCATTTTTACGGTGCGGGGCGTGATTGTAAACCTGGGGCTGTTTCTCCACTTTCAGCAGCGGTTGGGCGACCCGGCCCGCATTTCTGCCCCGGTGTGGGCGCTGACGCTGTTTGTGCTGGTGTTCACCTTTGCGATCGCCATTTTTAAGGACATTCCCGATCTGGAGGGCGATCGCCGCTACCATATCCGCACCTTTACCCTGCGGCTGGGGGCACGCGCCGTCTTTAACCTGGCCCGATGGGTGCTCACGGCCTGCTATCTGGGGATGATACTAGCCGCGCTGGTGTTGCCCCAGGTCAACGCGATTGTGCTTGTGCTCTCTCAAGGGCTGGCGCTGGCGGCCCTGTGGCTGCAAAGCCGCACGGTCGATCTGCAAGATAGACGGGCGATCGCCCGCTTTTACCAATTCATTTGGAAGCTCTTTTTTCTGGAATACCTGCTCTTTCCCTTGGCGTGTTGGCTAGGGCGTTGAGGCGCAGGCAAGGAAAAAAAGCGGTCGCGAGGGCCAGGAAGGGTCTGTCGTTCTGCCCTGCGAGGCGCACCGTCCTGTTTGCCCGTGTGGTCTGTTGATGACCCACGATCCATATCCCTGGCCGCGTCTGTTTAGCCTCTCTATTTCTGGATCAGCCCCATGCCCTCTCCTGACATTGCAATCATCGGCGCTGGCCTTACAGGACTGCTGTGTGGACAATTGCTGCAGCAGACGGGATACTCCGTGGTTTTGGTCGAAAAATCTCGGGGATTGGGGGGGCGGGTGGCCACGCGGCGGCTTGCAGGCACCTGTGCCGACCATGGGGCGCGGTGCTTGGAGGCACAGGGGCCGCTAACTGAGCAATGGCTCACGACACTGCTCACGCGCGGCATTGTGCAGCCCTGGACAGGCACTCCCTATGACTTAATCAAGGGGAGGCTGCGTCCTAGCGTAAATTCTCCCGCGCGCTATGTGGCACCCGAGGGCATGACGGCGATCGCCAAAGCGTTGAGCCAGGGGTTAGAGATCTGCCGAGGACAGCGAGCCATCACGCTGCAGCCCGACGCCGGACTTTGGCAGATTGGCCTAGAGGCGATCGCCCCCTCCGCTGCTTCCACCCCGGCGCTTACGGCATCGGCGGTAGCCCTAACCATTCCCACGCTGCAAGCCGTGGAACTGCTGCATCCCCTAGTGGCAGAGGGGATGCCCGCCTCGCTGTTGACTTCGCTGCAGTCGGTGGACTATGCCCCGTGTATTACGGCGATCGCCGCCTATGACGCTCACTATTACCCAGTGGCCGCGCAACTGCCTTGGACGAGTGTTGCGGTGGCACCGCCTAGCGACCTGTTGTGGGTTAGCCTAGAACACACAAAACGGCTGGAATCTAAGATTCCAGCCGTGATTGTGCAAAGCAGTGCGGCGTTTGCCGAGGCCTATCTAGACGCGGCTGATTTGAAAGCAGTGGGGCAACACTTGCTGCACCAGGCGGCACAACAGCTTGGGCCAGAGGGAACTCCCATAACTTGGCTGGAGGATGCCCAGGAGTTGCAAACACACCGCTGGCGCTATGCGCTGGTGCGATCGCCCCTCAAGACTGCCCCGCTGGCTTCGGCCTTGCCGTTGCCGCTGGCTTGCAGCGGCGACTGGAGCTGGGGGCAGGGCATTGAAGCCGCGCTTCAGGCTGGATTAGACCTCGCAGAAACTGTGGATCAGCAGTTGCGCCATGTGGGAGTGCCTGCCGCGACTACGGTGCTGGGTTAGGAGTCTGCGGGTGAATGATGTCCCAGTCTGCTGCCCAGTCCGCGCCCAGTGTGCCGAGGGTTGAGCAGCATCGTTTGTCCTTCAGACAGATTTAGCCACCGTGCAGCGTCTCCTAACGGGAGAAACCCCAATCAGCAGGTTCGTTTTCTAGCGAACCCCGTAGCTGCACCTGATTACCGCACCGATTAACCTTGCAGCACCCGCTTAATCTGCTGCGCCTTCATTGTTGCTGTTGTTTTCCTGCTCGTTATCGTCTCCTTGAGCGCCCATGCCACCCGGACGGCCTCTACGGAACCCGCCCCGGCCGGTGCTGCTGCGCTTACGAAACTTGCGGGCATACTCTAAGTTGCGGAGTGCTTTTTCTTTCTTCAGGTTGCGGCGTTTAGCCATTCTTGACCTCGTCGGTAAGGGTGTGTCATTGCGCGAAAAATAGTCGCAAAACAGAAATCATATCACTAAACCTTATGCTAACAGAGTAGCGCTAGTGCCATCCCATGACCCACTTGCCCCATGCCCCCTCCTCGTCGTCGGTTCCTGTAGCCTCCCCGGCGCAAGCCCGACAAACTCGGTTGCAGTTTGCAACGGCTGACGACCATCTCTCCTACGAATTGGGCAAAGCGGTGCAGGCCTTGCCCCCGCTATACCTGCGGTTGCTGGCGGGCAGCCTGACGGCAGTGGTGGTGAGCACCATCGCCTGGGCCGCCTTGAGCAAAATTGATGAAGTAGCGATCGCCCCCGGTGAGCTGGCGGTGAATCAACAGGTGAGGCCGGTGCAGGCGCTGAGTGCGGGCACGATTCGACGGGTGCTGGTGCAAGAGGGCGATCGCGTGCAGCAAGGCGATTTGCTCATTGAGCAAGATGCCGCTGTTTCTCAGGCGGGAATTGAGCAGCTAGCCGAAACCGCAACGCTGATCCGCCAGGATATTGCCCGGTTAGAGGCCGAGCGCAATGACACAGACTTAGCGGATGACACGCTGCAATCACAATTGTTAACTGCGCGGCGGCGGGAATTTGACACCCGACAAACCGCAGCGCTAACTGAAGTGACGCGCCAAGGCGCAGCCATTGCCGAAGCCCAAGCCCGGCTGGCCCGTCTGCAAGAAAATCTGGCGAGTGCGCGGCTGGCGTTAGGCACCGCAGACCAGCGAGAGCAGGGGTTGCGATCGCTCGCCGACCCAGCCACCGGAGCCATTCCCCGGTTTGATTATCTCGAAGCGCGCGATCGCCTCAACCAGGCGCAAGATCAGGTTGCTTCGCTTGAGCAAGACATCATTGCCCAGCAACAGGCCATCCGCCAAGTGGAAAGCGCCTACGCTATCGCTCAAGATGCTGCCAATCGCCTGAGTTCTGAGCGCCAAGCCGAGATCTTGACCCAGCTAAACCAGCGTCGCGAAGAGCTGACTAACATTGATGGGCAACTGGCGCAGGCCACCACTCAGCAAGATCAAGATAGCCTGCGTGCCCCGATCGATGGCGTTGTCTATAACCTTCAAGTCAGCGCTGCGGAGGGCACTCTGCAACCGGGCAAAGAACTGCTGACAATTTTGCCCGATGACGGCGGCTTAATTTTAGAAGCCAAGGTGCGGAATCGCGATATTGGGTTTGTTGCACCGGGGATGCGCGCCAAGGTGAAGCTGGCGGCCTTTCCCTTTCAGGAATTTGGCACGCTAGAGGGCGAGGTGATGCAGCTTAGCCCGAGTGCGATCGCCGATCGAGAGCTGGGGCCGGTTTACATTGCTCGGGTGCGGCTGGCGCAGTCGAACGTGGTCGTCTATGGACAGGAGGTCGCGCTGTTGCCGGGCATGGTGGGCACTGCAGAGCTGGTGACGCGCCAGCGCTCAATTCTCACATTTTTGCTAGAGCCGGTCACGCGGCGCTTCAATGAAGCATTTCAGGGCCGCTAGAGCCTTGGGATGGTGCAGACATATAGGCTCCAAAACCTTCATGGGCCGTGCGCGATGCGCATGGCCCATGAGGATTTGAGCTATCTCAAACTTACGGTGTGGATAGAAAAACGGGCGTCGGAACCAAGCCTCGGGGGGACGTCCCCCCGAACCCCCGCTAGGGGACGAAGCACGTCCCCTAGAACCCCTCCGCAAGGGGTTGTTGGATTTGTGGCGTTAAACTGGGCGCTAGCAAGGCCGCTTGGCTTGGGGCAGACGGGAGTCAGACTCTATCTCTGAGCTAGGGCTGGGCTAAATCCCTGAGATGGGGTGAAGGATGCTGCACGGAGTGCGTAAGTCCTGATGCGTGTGTGTGGAGGAACCGAGGGAGGCCACTGGAAAAATAAGTGAATCGTTCCCGCAAAATGGGTACAGAATAAGGGGAGCTTAGTTAGTACGATTGTTTGCCGCAGTAGAGCTTGCTGTGGAGGCAATCGTGAACGCGGTACGTCATCCCCCATGATCAAGATTCTGCATTTATCAGATATCCACCTGGGTAGTGGATTTTCCCACGGGCGCATTAACCCCAATACCGGACGTAATACCCGGCTTGATGATTTTGAGCATAGCCTCAGCCTCTGCATTGATCGCGCTTTGGCAGATCCTGTAGATCTGGTGCTGTTTGGCGGCGATGCTTTTCCTGATGCCACGCCGCCGCCCGTGGTGCAAGATGCGTTTGCTCGCCAGTTCCACCGTTTGGTAGATGCTGATATTCCTACGGTGCTGCTGGTGGGAAACCACGATCAGCATTCTCAAGGGCAGGGGGGCGCTAGTTTGTGCATTTATCGCACGCTGGGGGTGCCTAAATTTATTGTGGGCGATCGCCTGCAAACCCACCGCGTTGACACTCGGGCTGGTGCGGTGCAAGTGTTGACGCTGCCCTGGCTGACGCGTTCGGCTTTGCTCACCCGCCCCGATACCGAAACTCTGTCGATTGGGGATATTCAAGAGCTACTGATCGACCGCCTGCGGGTGGCGCTAGAGGGGGAAATCCGCCAGCTTGACCTGACGCTACCGACGGTGTTGCTGGCGCATTTGATGACCGATACTGCGAGCTTTGGGGCGGAGCGGTTTTTGGCAGCGGGGAAGGGGTTTACTGTGCCCATGGCGCTGCTGACGCGCGACTGCTTCGACTATGTGGCGCTGGGGCATGTGCATCGCCATCAGGTGCTATGCGACCACCCCCCTGTGGTTTACCCTGGCAGCATTGAGCGGGTGGACTTTAGCGAAGAAGATGAAGCCAAGGGCTATGTGCTCGTGGAGCTAGAGCGCGGTCGCGCCCAGGTCGATTTTTGTCCGCTGCCGGTGCGCACCTTCCTCACTATTCGGGTGAATCTGGTCACCGCAGACGACCCGCAGGATGAGCTGAGTCGGGCGATCGCCCAAGCCCCCATTCAAGATGCGGTGGTGCGCCTAGTCTACCAAATTCACCCTGACCAACTGCCCCAAGTTGATAACGCTGCGGTTCACGCGGCGCTTCAATCGGCCCACACATACACGATCTATCCCGAACTGGTGAGCCAATTGGCTCGGCCTCGCTTGCCAGAGTTGGGCGTGGGGCACAGCATTGACCCGATTGATGCGCTCAAGTCTTACATTGCTCATCAGCCCACTCTAAAGGATCTGGAACTAGATCTGATCACGGCGGCTAATGCGCTTTTGTCGGCCACGGCAGACGCTGAATTAGACTATGCGAGCCGCGACACGCCCCCCGCTAAAGCAGAACCCGCTGCCCAGTCGTCGCAGTTACGCCTGTTGTAGCGGTTGACGCCAGAGGTGGAATGCTGGGTAGTGGTTGCGTCGAGACTGAAGGCTCTCAATCCCTTTGGTTGGCTAAGCTTAGACCCCCGCTGGCGCTAGGGCGATCGCGATACCAATACACAATATGCTCTTGCTTGTGGGGGCCAGTGATGGTCCAATCCATCTGCAGCGCTATGTCATGCCGTTGCAGGCTGAGATGGTAGGCATCGTCTCCGCAGGCGTGGGGCTGCTCTGCTTGCCAAGTTTGGGGTTTGGGGTCGTTGCAGCAGGGCACCAAATCTATGAGGTGCACTGGGGTTTGGAAGCGCAAGTGCTCTAGTCTCAGGCGGCGATCGCCCACACCAGTCCAGCGATAGCGGTTGTGAAAGGGCATGATCGTGCCCTGCTGATTTTGCCAGGTTCCCCGTTCTTGCCACACCACACAGGCGTCGCGCGGCAGCGTGACGCTGACGGTGCCAGCGCCCTGACCACTCCAGCCAGTGGCGCTGCGACTGTGGGCGCTAAAGGTGAGCGATCGCACCTGCAAAAGCTGCTGAAGCAATAGGTAGACGAGAGAGTCAGTCATGCCGTCGAATGATTCGCTTGCCGGTTTTAGCAGGCGCTCTAGCCAGCGGGTAAAGGCGGGCGAGGTGGTGAGGTAGGGGCGGATGTCGAGCTTCATGCGCTTTTGGGGCAGCGCATCGGGCGATCGCCCGGTGAGCACATACACCAGCGTTGCGCCCAGCGCGTATAGATCCGAGGAGGGAAACACCTCGCCGCGAAACTGCTCTAGGGGCATGTAGCCAACCGTGCCCACAAAGGTGCCGCTCTTGCTCATGGTATAGCGATAGATATCCTGCACTGAGCCAAAGTCCACTAGGTAAAGCTGCCCATCCTCTCGCCGAATCACGTTTTCGGGCTTGATGTCGCGGTGGATGACCGGGGGTGTAAGCCGGTGCAAATAGTCCAACACGTTGAGCAGTTGAATCGCCATGGCTTTGACGGTGGCCTCGTCGGCGCGACCGCCCTGCTCTATCCACTCCGCCAGGGAGATGCCTTCTGCCAACTCTCGCACGAGATAAAACTGGCGATCGCTCGGCGTGTCGAGATGAAAATAGTCAATGTATTGGGGAATTGCAGGATGACTGAGGGTTTGAAGGACGCGGGCCTCGCGCTCAAATAGCTCTAGCAGCTTCCAATCGCCCGCTTGCCGCAGAGACAGCGTTTTGATGGCCCAGCATCCGATCTCGCCCCTGATAAGTGGTGCCCATGCTCCCCTTACCCAAAGACGCTAGGATCTCATAACGGTCATTGATCACATCGCCGGTCTGGTGCGTTGCGCCATGCTGATACTGTGAATCCACCGGATGCCTCTTTGTTTAAACGGTGAGTTTAAAGCGGTGATCTCTCTATCCTATTGAACCCGATTTCTTTCGAGCGATTGAGGCAGTTGACCCGCTGAGACGCTACCTTCTGATAGAGAGGAGTTTTAGTCAGTTTAATCGCGCTTTGCGACCACGCTAAACCCTAGGAAATTCGCTCAAGCTGGATGGGTGAACGTCCTCAACTTAGAAAAAATCATCAGAAAAATTGTGCAACAGACCTCGCTTAATATTATTTCGATTTCTATTTTTGCGGTCGTCCTCTCTGTGCTGGTGGGGCCGTTAATTCACATTCCGCCTGCTGTTCCGGCGATCGCCGTTGCCGGGGCGATGGGGCTGGCGGCAGTTGATACGCTGGGCTGGCAGAATCGCGGTAGCACCCTGCTAGTGGATGCGATCGCCCGGTTTTCGCCGGAGCATCGAGAACGAGTGCTGCACCACGAGGCTGGACATTTTCTGGTGGCGCACCATTTGGGAATTCCGATCACCGGGTATACCCTCAGCGCTTGGGAGGCGTTTCGCCAAGGGCAACGAGGCGTCGGCGGGGTCAGCTTCGATACGACTGAGTTAGAAGCTGAAGCCGCAACCGGGCAACTTTCAGCGCAGCGAGTTGATCAGTTTTGTCAGGTATGGATGGCGGGAATCGCCGCAGAGCAGATGGTCTATGGCAATGCGGAAGGAGGGGAGAGCGATCGCGCCCAAATTCGCACCCTGTGGAACCTGTTCAAACGCTCTCCCTCTGAAGCCGTGCTAAAGCAGCGCTGGGCCGCTCTCCAAGCAAAAACGTTGATTGAAACTCAGCGTGACCATTACGATGCCCTCGTTGCCGCCATGGCACAAAATGCCCCCATCGACGACTGCAAACGCCTTCTAACGTAATCCGCCTGCAATGCGGATGCTACCTGCGAAACCATCTGACCCTGAGAACGCGAACTAAACGAATGGCCCGGTTTCTGAGCCATTAGCACCCGCATTGCAGGCGGTACTGGTTATTTAGCCTATGGAGGGGCAGTTGAGAAGTTTAGCGATAGACATGATCTAAGCCAAGCCTAAGCCCAAACGAAGGGCGGAAGAGAGTCCCCTGCCGACCATTGCGCCTGCGCGCAGATATCGCGATGGAGATCGACACGCGGGTGCTTTCTTAGCTCCAGTCTTCACGTTGAGAGCCTCGACCTTTGTAGACTTGGGCCACTTGGTGAATGGCGCGGGTCTTCTCGAACAGGGCGTCTTCGGTGAGCTGCCACTGAGTCAGCGCTTTATCCAAATCAGTCTTAATGTCTTGAGCACCGGGGAAGCCGTCATAGCGGATGCGGAGACGAGCTAGCTCGCACAGGTTATAGTCGCTGGGGTCGCCGGTTAGTAGCGCATCGACAATTTGGCGATCGCTCTTCCATAGGGGATGCGTTTGCTCTTTGGGGGCGGAGTTTTCAGAAGCGTGAGCCATAAGTGCTGGGTCTACCCGTCTGGTAAAAAACCGTGAAGCGTGTGATGCAATGCAGCCCTAGGCTAACCGAATGAGCTATGCTAGCGCTCTAGTGTAGCAGATTGCGATTAATCCCCAGTCTACACAGTCTCTGCAATGGGGTGCAGGCATGGATATTGCCATTATTGGAGCCAGCGGCGACTGCGGTCGAGAAATTGTCACCCAACTGTTGGTGTCGCGGGTGCTGATGCCGACCGAACGGCTGCAACTGGTGGGGCGGGCTGAGGGCAAGAGCGCGCGGGTGCTGGCGGGCATGGGCAGCGATCTCAACGATGCCTATGCCGAAATGGCTCCAGAACTCGATGTGGCGCTGCATCCCGAAGACATCGTGGGAGATGTGATTGTGATGACGGCGGGCGCAACGGTCGGCGGGAATCTTACCTCGCGGGCGGAGCTAGCAGCCGTGAATCTTTCTGTCTTTGAGCAATATGCTCGGGCGATCGCCCGCTATGGCAGTGGGCATGAGGTCGTCGTCGTGGTCACAAATCCTCAAGAGCTGGCGGTAGAAGTGTTTAGCCAGCACCTAGGGCGGCACCGCGTCGTGGGGATTGGGGCCTATTCTGATTCGCTGCGGTTTCGGCGAGAGATTGCGGTGGATATTGGCGTGCGACGACAGCTGGTGCAGGGGTTTGTGGTGGGGGAGCACGGCGATCGCATGGTGCCGCTGTGGAGCAGTGTCAACATTCACGGCATGGATGCAGAGGAATTAGAAGAGGCTCTGACGCGACTGCGCCAAGGTCATGCGGTTCCCGAGTTTCCTGACTATGTGAGCCAAGAGCGGACGGCGGTGCTGGCGCTGGTCAAAGCGGGCAACATCGCAGCCGCCTATGATTATGTCGATCGCCTCTCGCCGGATCTGCGGGTCGTCATCAAGCCGTTTATCACCCACTTGTCGGGCGCAAAGACGATTTCTGCCACGGCCAACGTCACGGTGGATTTAGTCAAGGCTCTGATGGACGGGCGCGAAATTGTGGTGTCTGGGCAGGTGCAGCTCCGGGGCGAGTTTTGCGACATTCACACCCCAATGGGCGTGCCGATCGTGCTCACCCCCTTTGGCTGGACTCAGGTCATCCCGATTCCCATCTGGGATGAAGAAGAGAAATTGCTGCGCCAGATGGCGGCGTTTCTTAGTCAGCGACTCGCAGAGGATTTGCAGCGTGGCTGAACAGCGATGGGTGTTTGTGATTCGAGCGCTGGATAAACCGGGGACGATGACGGCGGTGGCGTCGGTGTTCTCGAATCGCGGGGTGTCGCTAGAGGCCACGCTGGGCAGCGGCATTGACGCCAGCACAACAGCAGATGCGCGGCTGATCATTAGCTTTCGCGCCACGGAGGCCAAGAAGACGACGCTGTATCGGGCTACCCAGCGGCTTTCTAGCGTGGTGGCGGTGGCGGTATATGCGCAGGATGATCCAGGGTTGCGGGCGATCGCCCTAGCCCAAATTTCTGACCTTACCCAGGTGGATTTGGACAATACCCTGATTCACAGCGAGATCATTGCCCAAACCCCAAACCACACCACCCTGCTGCTGGCCGGTTGCCCCAGAGCCATTGAGCACCTGCTGTCGCAGCTGCGTCAGCAGCAGGTGCTTTTGGATGTGGTGATGTCACCCATTGGCATCTGACTCCGACGAGAGGCTGAGACCGGGTGCGCCGAGGCCGAGTGTGCTGAGACTGGGTGCGCCGAGACCGGGTGCAGAGTCGCCCCATCAGAAGCGATACACTAGACCCAGATCTTGTCTCTGTTCTTTGCCGCTGCTCATGGCTCCTCTGTTGATTTTGGTTGATGGTCACTCGCTGGCCTTTCGCTCCTACTTTGCCCATTCCAAGAGCCAAGAGGGTGGCTTGCGCACCTCTACGGGGATTCCGACTAGCGCCACCTACGGCTTTCTCAAGTCGCTGATGGATACGATGACCAAGGAGAACCCCCAGTATCTGGCGATCGCCTTTGACCCCGAAGAGCGCACCTTTCGCCACGAGCAAGATGAAACCTATAAGGCCGGACGGCCCGACGCGCCAGAGGATTTTTTGCCCGATTTGGCAAACCTTCAGGCGGTGCTGCTGGCGCTGAATTTGCCCATCTATACAGTGCCGGGATACGAAGCCGACGATGTGATTGGCACCCTAGCGCGCAAGGCCAGTGCCGAGGGCTATCGGGTCAAGATTTTGACGGGCGATCGCGACATGTTTCAGCTGGTCGATGCTCCCGTAGACGGCGAGACAGGCGTCAGCGTTCTCTACCTCAGCACCAACCCCTTCCGCCGCACCTCGTCGCTCAAGGAGTATGGCCCCGCAGAAGTCAAGGAAAAAATGGGCGTTGAGCCCGCGCAGGTCGTGGACTTCAAAGCGTTGTGCGGCGACAGTTCTGACAACATTCCCGGTGTAAAAGGCATTGGCGAAAAAACGGCGATAGACCTGCTCACCCAGTTCGCCAGCCTGGATCAGATCTATGCACATTTGGACGACATTGCCAAAAAGGCCGTGCGCACCAAGCTCGAGAACGGTCAAGAAGACGCGCTGCGATCGCAATATCTGGCGCAGATTCACCTCGATGTGCCCGTCAATGCCAATCTCGACGACTGCAAGCTCACCGGCTTTGACGAAGAACCCGTGCGCCAGTGGTTTGAAACGCTAGAGCTACAGCAGTTTTTGCGGCAGTTACCCAAATTGCGCGATCGCTTTAGCGGCGTCGCGGCTTCTCCCACATCTGCCGCCCCAGCCCCAGCCCCCATGCCCGTCGAAGACGGCGACCTCTGGTTCTTCTCTGCGGAAGAAACCGATGCCGCCCCGACCCGACAAACCCTAGCGCTAACGCCTCAAATCATTGACACCGAGGAAAAGCTGAACGCCCTTGTTGCCACCTTAACCGCCTGCACCAATCCCGACACCCCCGTCGGGTGGGATACCGAAACCACCTCATTGGAGCCGCGCGATGCAACCTTGGTGGGACTCGGCTGCTGCTGGGGTTCAGGAGAAACCGAGACGGCCTACATTCCCATCGGGCATGCCCAGGGCACCAACCTCCCGCGTGAGACCGTGCTAGACGCCCTGCGCCCGATTTTAGAAGATGCGCGCTATCCCAAAGTATTGCAAAACGCCAAGTTTGATCGTTTAGTGCTGCGCTGCCAGGGCGTTGAGCTGACAGGCGTGGTGATGGATACGATGCTGGCAAGCTATGTGCTGAACCCTGAAAAAACGCACAACCTGAGCGACTTGGGGATGCGCTACCTGGGGATTGAAGCCCAGACCTATGGCGACCTGGTAAAAAAGGGAGATACCTTTGCTAGTGTGGCGATCGCCCAAGCTGCCCTTTACTGCGGCACCGACGCCTACACCGTGTACGGCCTAGTGCCGCTGATGCGGGCAGAACTGACCCTTATTCCCCAGCTCCACGACTTGCTGACTGCCGTAGAGCAACCGCTAGAGCCAGTGCTAGCGCAGATGGAATATACTGGCATTCGCATTGATGTAGAGTATCTAGGCAAGTTCTCCCAATCCCTAGAAACAGACTTGCAGCGCATCGAGGCCAAAGCCTACGACGTAGCGGGCACCACCTTCAACCTAGGCTCGCCCAAGCAACTGAGTGAGCTGCTATTTGACACGTTGGGGCTAGACAAACGCAAGTCTAAGAAGCGCACCACGGGCTATTCCACCGATGCCGCCACGCTAGAAAAGCTAGAGGGCGACCACCCCGTCATTGATTGCATTAAAGACTATCGCGAGCTGTCAAAGCTCAAATCGACCTATGTGGATGCCCTGCCCCAACTGGTGCGCCCCGACACCCACCGCGTCCACACCGACTTCAATCAGACCATCACCGCGACGGGGCGGCTTTCCTCCTCCAATCCCAACCTGCAAAACATTCCCATTCGCACAGAATTTAGCCGTCAGATCCGCCAAGCCTTTATCCCTAAAGAAGGTTGGCTGATGATCGCGGCAGACTATTCGCAGATTGAGCTGCGGATTTTGGCGCACCTCAGTCAAGAGCCCATTCTGATCGAAACCTATCAGAACAATGAGGATGTTCACGCGTTAACAGCTCGGCTGTTGTTTGAGAAAGACAGCATCACCGCTGATGAACGGCGACTGGCAAAGACCCTCAACTTTGGCGTGATCTATGGCATGGGAGCCCAGCGATTTGCCCGCGAGTCGGGCTTTAGCAATGCCGAGGCCAAGATGTTTATCGATCGCTTTTATGAGCGCTATTCCAACGTGTTTGGCTATCTGCAACAGATGCAGCGAGCGGCGATCGCCCACGGCTATGTCGAAACCATTTTGGGACGGCGGCGCTACTTTAATTTCAACAGCGAGGGGCTCAAAGCGCTGCGCGGCAGCAACCCCGACAGCATCGACCTAGACAAGCTGCGCTATCGCGATCAGTATGATGCTCAATCGCTGCGAGCCTCGGCCAATGCCCCCATCCAAGGCTCAAGCGCTGACATTATCAAACTTGCGATGATTCAACTGCACAAGCTCCTCAAAGGGCGCAACGCTAACCTGCTGCTGCAGGTGCATGATGAACTCGTGTTTGAGATTGATCCTGCTGAGTGGGATGACCTAAAACCACAGATTCGCGAGGCGATGGAATCGGCAGTCAACTTGAGCGTACCGCTTAGGGTAGAAATGAATGCAGGCAACAATTGGATGGATGCCAAATAGCGTAAGACATACAGCCATTGATGCCAGGATGAATTGCTGATGGATGTTCAAGGGCGATCGCCCCTAAACGACAACGTAATACTAAATCTATGCCCCAGGGGGGATCGTTGATTGATTTGGTTAATACTATTGAGCGATTTGGCGATCGCTCTTTTTTTCTATAGTGAATAGGTAACATGAATAACAAAAATTTTTTCAGTTCAAAAATCAAGAAGTTGATTTAAGTTGATTCGCTGGTTGACTTGCCCACCGAAATTCTTAACTGACGCTTTCATCTCTGTTAAGAATAAAAAGACTTGAAGAGAGTACCGAAGGAGCAGTGGGCTAATGCAAGCGGATAGTGCAAACAGAAAAAAATAAAAGTGAAGAGTAGGAGGGATCTATGCCTCGATTAGCTGGGAAGCGAGAGGATAACAGTTGGATGATTGGTCTAGTCTTAATCGCCGGTGTTGCAGCGGTTGGCACGCTGGAATATATGGGAGCCACAAATTTTATTCCTGAGTTTGGACGCGAGAGTGGACGAGTAGAGCAAACAGATTCGCAACGCTCTTCATCCACGAGCTTGTCTGATGACGTCAGCGATTAAAGTCAACTATCGAGCGTTAAGTAAGAATCATAGAGTCGATTTAAGTGGACGTTGGATTGATTTAGGCAGCTTCTGCAGCAAAATGGGCACCGAAGATTCTAAATCGGTGTAACGCGCTGAAATAGAGTCATGGCTCGTTCATGCATTAGATGACGTAATGAGTCTATGAAGCTATCTGTGAATCAACCTGTAGATGCTGTTCTGACGAGAATAGATCCGTGTAATGTCGATAGACAAGCGGTTCAGCTATGACGAAATAACTAGTCAGAAACACATCAGAAACGCAGTAGAAAACCCAACACACTGTTTTAAGGAGAGAGAAATGCGCAAGGGAAGCGATTTAATTGGACGAGTAATCATCGCCTACGACACTGGTGAAAAGCTCTGCCGAGTGTTGGATCTGCTGTTTGATGACACCGCCAATCGGCTCAGCGGCTTTCTAATTGATGAAGGCGGATTGTTTCGCGATGCCCGAGTGATTGCGCTCGAAGACGTAAAAGCAATTGGCCCAGACGCGATTGTGGTTCCTGCAAAAAGCTCCGTCAAAGGCGCCAAGGCCCATCCAGAAATGCGACAAATCTTGCAGAAAGACAACGTGTTGCGCGGCACCCACATCATGACTACTGACGGGCGCGATTTGGGGCAAATGCTGGATCTGTTTGTTGATGCTGAAACAGGGTTAATCGAAGGGTATGAAGTGTCTGGCGGGCTATTCGCTGATATGTATAGTGGGCGATCGTTTGTGCCAGCTCCTGACACGATTAGTATCGGAACCGACGTCGCATTTGTGCCCCCAGAGACCGCTCTGCTGATGGAGGAGCAAGTGGGCGGCATTCGTGGCGCGATGCTCTCTGCTACAGTGCAAATTCAAGATGCTGCAGACAATACGGGCAAGGCGCTTCAGTCTGCCAGTGAGCAGGCCGAACTTGCGCTACAAGGCGGCAATCGACAGTTATCGAAATCTATCGCTGATGCTATCGTAACGCCAGAAGAGCAGCGTGACTTTGTGGTGGGCAAAACCACACAAACCGATGTGCTAGATGCCAACGGACTGGTACTGATCGCTTCTGGAATCGTGGTATCTAAGGTAGACGCTGATTTAGCCGAATCGGCAGGCGTGCTGGATCAGCTCTACCGAGCAGTCGGCGGGAGCCTGACCGAGCGCGCAAATGAGCGTTTGCAGCTTGCAATGTCAGAGACGGGCGATCGCCTCAAAACCTCTACAACCGGATTGAACGAGCAACTGCAGGGAGCTAGTCTAGCCGCAAGGCAGCGACTATCCGGCGCACGGGGCGGCACAGCGGCCTCTCTAACAAACTCAATCGTTACGCCGGAGCAGCAGATAGAATTTGCCACTGACCGCGAGGCACAGTGGAGCGTCGCCACGCCAACAGGGGATGTATTGGTCAATGCAGGTCAGACCGTATCGCGGGCGATCGCTCAGCAGGCTCAGGATGCTAACATCCTTGATGAGCTCTATCGTGCCACAGGCGGCAAGGTGTCTGATGAGCTATCTACTCGAACCCAACAATGGTTTGCAGGTCTCACCATTGATCAGGCGTTGGGGCGCCGCATCCAGCAGACGGTTCGCACCCAAAATGGACTGATTGTGGCAGCTCCGGGTCAGATTGTGGATGAGCGCATCTTGCAGCGCACCCGAGAGCAGCATCAAGAATTGGCACTGCTAGAAGCCGTCGGGCTAACCGTTGGAGATGCCGCACGCAGCCGAACCGACGCTGGCTTTCAAAACGCCAATGCTCGGGTAGAGTCTGCGGCGCAAGAAATTGGGATGCAGCTTCAAAAGGGGGCAGAACAGTTGCAAACGGGTGCACAGTCGTTCTGGCAACAGCTACAGGCATCCTATCAGAGAATGCAGCAGCGAAGCACTGCCGTCTACGAACAGCGCCAAGTTGATCGGGCGTTGGGACGACCTGCGACCCGTGTCGTGTTAGATCGACACGACAATGTGATTTTGAACGTAGGCGAGTTGATTACCCATCGGGCGATCGCCCAAGCTCAACAAGCGGGCGTGCTGAACATTCTGCTGAGTTCGGTTTATACCGAAACTCCAAAACTGACCACAGAGGATTTGCGCGCGCCTGAGTCAGGCATGGCAGCGCTGCCACTGGCTCAGAATGGCGGCAGTTCCACTGAAAGCAAGCCTCCGGTTCAGGCTGAGCTAGTTCTCTAAACCTCCGCTAAGCCTGGGGCAACAGCTCGACGAGAGCCGTGCAGAATGGGGTATTGCGTCTGACGCAATACCCCATTCCGCGTTAGGCGCATAAACTCATTGGAGCTGTTGCTCTTGCATCTGTCGAGTGGGTTTGAACAGGCACTGTTGTAAAACCTTGCATGACCATTACATCCGCTGGTTATAGGGAAGTTTGGCTAGCAGCGTTGCCATCATGGAGGTGCCCGAGACGCCAGAAAACATCAGCCCCGCTCCTTGAAGCATAGACCCAACTCGCGGGCGTCACTCAAAATGGCGTCCCAAGCGCGCGCCCGTGTGTCCCGTTGCAACCCAGAGGACTGAGCGCACGGCATCGCGCGTCACCTTGCCCCAAGATTCAGTCTCTAGCGAAGACGGCACCTGAACCGGCTTGAAATCAATGCCTCGGCTGCCTAGCACAATCGTGCCAATCACGCGGGCGCGCCGCATGTGGAAATCTGACGTAATTAAATAGAGGTTTGAGATATCTTGATCTTTGAATTCATCGACCAACGTCGTGAAGTTGGTGACGGTGTCACTGGCGCGATAGTCCAAATGCAGGCGATCGCCCTCAATGCCGGCCTCAGTAAACACCCACTGCGAATATTCTTGATTGCTGCCTGACGAAATCCAAATGGGCAATTGGGGATGGCGTTGGGCAAAACTCGCTGCAAATTGCTCGCGCTCTGGAGACCCACCCAACACCAAAATGGCTTGGGGCTGCATAATCCACAGTTGGCCCTGGCGCAGGGCGATCGCTAGCAGCAGCGTCAGCAGACCCAGTCGCACCAGCGGAACCCGCTTACGGCGAACCCGCTTCGACTGACGATAGACCAGCGGCACATTGGAAGAATTGGGCGATCCCATATGGTTAGAAGAACCCTGTACGGCCCCATGTCTATACATTTCAGGGCAGACTCGGTCGATAAACGAACAACCTTCTCACTCTACCGCATCATTCTTGAACAATAGGTGTCGCGCAGTGGCAGATTCTGCTCCGCACATATGTAACGAGCGCCATAGACATTTCGTGAGCCTACTCTCCCCCGAGAACCCCCGAGAACCCATCGGTTCACAGGTTTTATCGTTGATTGAACCGCCCCCTGACCTCCTATAAGGGTGCTCAGCAAGAACGCTCAGCACTGACCCATGCCTTCATCAGGACTTGGAAAGGCTCTCTATCAACTGGCGTGACGTGGTGAGACCACACATAAAGCCTGCAGCAGGACAGACTCTTGAAGCGCCTGTTAAAAGACTGTAGACCTCTACGACTACACTCTCGAATCCCCACTTTCCGCCCGGACAGTGCTTACGGGGGCACTCGCCACCTCTTCCACATCATCACATGCATCCGCCTGCACAAAGTCGACTTCGACCCGCACGGCTTGCCTAATTCCAGTTCCCTCAAAGGACAAGAGCTTTGCCTGGGTCAATGCCCGGCGATTCAAAAATTCATACCCAGTGCTCCGCAGCAGTGTGGGAGGCGGCTCATCGACGAGTTGCCCTTCTGCATCCACCGCCAGCCCCACAATGGCAGGCTGCACCTGATCTAGCTCACCGATCACGCAGGCTTGCTGGGGCACAGTTGCCGTGATGTTGCGAACCGGGGCATCCGCGCCATAATCAGCCGGATCATAGTCTTCACCCATCCATTCGCTTGCAGTCGCCAGCCAGCCCAGATAGCTTTCGGTGGTTTCGTCTGTCGTGGTGCCACTGGCGCTATAGGCATAGAGTTCGGGATTTGCTTCTACATCTGCTAGCAGAGTTTGAGTTAACTCGGGCGATCGCTCCAGCGCTTCTGGGCCATTAGCAGCCTCATCCTCGTTGGCGGCGACATCAGAGGGTGACGGGCTAGGATTGGCCTGTGTTGCAGGCGTGGTTTGTAAATCAGCCGCACCTGGTTCAAGTTCTGGTGGTGTGGTTCCAGGCGTTAGCGTCGGCGTCGGTGTCGCCTCAGCGGATGGAGAATCCAGAGCTTCACGTTCAACCTCAAGCTGCCGCTCTAAATTGGGCCTCACGGTCGGCGTAATGGGCGCAGTAGACCGTGACCCTAAGGGCGGAAAGCGCGATGGCGGCAGTTGAAACGGGGTTGAAGGCGCAGCTGGTGGGGGGGGCGGCACAAAAAAAGGCGGCAGGGTTGGCGTCAGCCGGGCTGGCGGTTGACCTGGGATAGGGCTCATCGACAACCCAGGTGGCTGCATCCCAAAAAAGTCACCAAAATCTGCGGTTCCATCAGGCATCTGATTCTGCGTCTGATTCTCTTGAATCAGCACATCTGGCAGCCGACTTTGCTCTACAGGTGACAGCTCGATCAAGTCCACTGGGCGCTGAATCTGGTCTTCGGTTGGTTCTGCTTGGGAGGGCAGCAGGGGCAGCACCAGCCACATTAGACTATGGACGCCTAAAGAGGCGATCGCCCCCCAAATCATCGGCTCGCGCAGGGGGCCAGGTAGCGTTCGATTTGCAAAGGAATAAGTCATGGTCACGCTGAAAGGCAAGACGTTAAATCGCGATGAAAGGCGAGTCTAGAGCGAGGTGTGGCCAAGGCCCAAGGCTCGGTCACACTACCCCAGTCTAGATCAAACTCTAGGATGCTCTGCGCTCCCATCACCACTGTCACCCTACTCTAAGCGGTGACGTATGGGGTCAGAGCATAGTTGCCGATTTTGCAACGGCTTGACGTTGCAGCAACGTTTTCTTCCTCAGTCGTTACATAACGTTACGGGCTAGTGCAGTGTCAGCGCTAAGAATTAGGGTTGGCGTTCCCCGAAAGTCTTTTTCGGCAGGCCTACCAAAAGGTGGCAACTCTAAAATTAAGACTTGACGCTGCACTAGCCTCTCTACCTGAGAACCTCTTGCTCTCTGCAAGTTAGGCATGCCCCAGTTCGCCTCAGAGCAGTGGATACACGGCTTAGCAAAATACTCTGGTTTGCTTGAGCGCTGCTGCCCAGGCTTAACCTGCCGATCGAGAAATCCATGCAGCCTTTCGGAATTGGGCCAGACTAGATAAAATCTGATATCGGGATCGGGTGGGCGATCGCCCTAACATTCATCCCAAACAACCGCTATCTCCTTCTTTGGTAGGAAGAAGGGCACCGAATCAGCCCAAACGCGTCTGAGCAGGATGAGGAGAAATTTGCCCTCTCCGCAAGCCTGTCTTGCCTAACAATGTGGGTTGCGTCCGCTCCGATGGCTTAACTCCCTCTTGATAAATCAACTGGGTTTATCTCATTTCCTTGAAGTTTCTCAGCACGAATCTTCAAGCGTCTCCAATCAATGGCATTCTCATAGCTATGTTGATTTAAGGTCAAGTTTTAGGTTGCCTTAAGCAGCGTTCACAAGTGCAGGTGGCTTGCATTGAGCCACTCTGCCTCTGTGCCCTTAG
This sequence comes from Kaiparowitsia implicata GSE-PSE-MK54-09C, assembly GCA_019359435.1. Taxonomy (GTDB): domain Bacteria; phylum Cyanobacteriota; class Cyanobacteriia; order Elainellales; family Elainellaceae; genus Kaiparowitsia; species Kaiparowitsia implicata. Next base: position 29,175 of record JAHHHI010000055.1, on the reverse strand, counting down.
TGTGTTTAATGGCCTTCCTGTTGTTTGATTTTATACATTTTTTGGTAGTTGCTCTTGCTTCTAATAACGGTGGTTTTTGAGTCTGCGACCCAGCTGAGCCAAGCGTTGCAATTGAAGAAATTGCTTCATACGGAACCATTACCCTTGCTTCAGAACGACTCCGTATCTTGCTGAGCTACCCAGCTTCAAGGGCTGCACTTCCGTAAAATTGCCGTTGTTGCACATGGGCCGAAGAAATAAGTTTGATGTGCACCTTAGCAGTCGCTAGGTTGAGTCATTGAAACGGCATATTCAACTCTATACCTGGCCCAGTCTGGCCAACCTTGTCGAGCCGCACCCTGCCATCAGCAGCCAACGCATATTGATTCTTGATATGCCGAGGGGCGATCGCAGATATGCATCCGACAAGCCGTTATGGTCTTCTACCGTCGCAACCTGGACATCGTCATGGCTATCTTGATTGACAGCGAATTAAAGAATACATCCCTACAACTTTTGCGAGCCTATCAGGACAATCCAAGCTTGGAGCTTCGCAATCGCTTGGTCAGCCTTAACATTGGCCTAGTGCGCAAAGAAGCCCATCACTGGGTTAATCAATGCACCGAAAGCTTTGACGACCTGCTTCAAGTGGGCAGCCTCGGCTTAATCCGCGCTATTGAGCGGTTTGACATGTCGAAAGGGCATGCCTTTAGCTCGTTTGCCATTCCTTACATTCGCGGCGAAATTCAACACTATTTGCGCGACAAGGGTTCCCCCGTGCGGATTCCCCGCCGATGGCAGGCCATCCAGCATCAGGCCTCTGCCATTTCTAAAGAATTGCAAGCATCTCTCAACCGTCCCCCCACAGACACAGAAGTGGCGGCTGGTTTGCAAATTCCCCTATATGAATGGCAAGAAATCACACTGGCCTACCGCAACCGCTCTCCGCTGAGCCTAGATGCACCGCTGCGAGATGAAGAAGATTGCTCTACCTTGGGCGATTTACTTCCCGACCCTCAGTACCGCAGCTTTCAGCTCGCCCAAGAAGACCAGATTCGTCTACAGCAAGCTCTTGTCAAACTCGAAACGCGAACCCGAGAGGTTCTAGAGTTTGTGTTTTTGTATGACCTGACCCAAAAAGAAACTGCAGAGCGGCTTGGCATTAGCGCTGTCACGGTGTCCCGTCGGGTTAAAAAAGGACTCCAACTCTTAAAAAAAGCCCTGAACTAATCTCAGTTCAGGATAAGCTCAAACCCTCGATGGGCCGTGTGCGTTGCGCACGGCCCATCGAGGGTTTTGGGGCACCGCGTGTCGCTCCAAAGCAGTCTTCTCCCAAACTAAGGTTGAACTAAGACACGGTAGCTTGAGTTTATCGATGCTTACCCCATCAAGCACTGGCGGATTGCTGCCCTATAGAACTAGGGGTTGTCATCAATTAGTCTCTAATGTCCCAGAAATCAACAGTCACAGCCCCTAGCCTAGTTTTTGGGCCGGGTGTGGCAACGCTCGTAGCATAAAACTTTTGGTTGGAATTGATGACACGCCCTAGGGTTTCCCTATGAAGTTCTCAAGGTTAAGCTTTGTTCGCAGTGTCTCGCACTGGGGAATTGCCGTTTTAACGCCACCCCAGCCAGGTAAAGAAGTCTTGCCGAGTGAACAACTCTAGCAGCAGCAGCGACACAAACCCAATCATGGCAAATCGGCCGTTGATCTGTTCTGCATAGGCCGTCCAGCCAAAAGCGGGGCTTGGCTCTACCTGAGTTGTGACGGGGGCTGCAGAAGGTGAGGATGAAGAGGATACAGAGTCTTCGGACGGCATGGCAGGAGCCCAAGATAAATTTGACGGGGTCGAACTTTCAGCGGACGTAGAGGAATCTGATTGAGTCGGCTTTTCACTGGGAGGCCCAGGCGGAGGTGACGCTGGCGATTTTGATTCTAAAGCTTGAACTGCATGAATGAGCGATCGCACCTCTCTTGTCCCTTCAGACGGTTCAAAGGTCATGGGCAGCTTGCCTCGCGCCAGCATCCGCAATCCCAGCGGCACTAAGCTCGCAAGGCCGCGGATATCCCGCAGCGAATTGCCCACAACCTTGAACCCAAACTGGCGCTCATCGATCCAGCCGCCCGTTTTCACCATGTCTACCATCACTTTGCGATGGCGGATGGCACGACTGGCTTGGTCATCATGGGTAGCTAGAATAGCCTGCTTTATGTGCCCGATTTGATCCATCGGTGCTACTTCCATCGGGCACACCGAGTTGCAGTAGTAGCAGCGGGTGCAGCCCCAGGCCCCGCTGGTATCGTTGTACTGGCTTAATCGCTCGGCGGTGCGATCATCCCGCGAGTCTGCCACCATGCGCCAGGCTTTCGCTAGCGCATGAGGCCCCACAAACTCGGGGTTGGTTTCCCGTGCATTGCATTCAGAATAGCAAGCGCCGCAGAGGATACAGTTACCGGTTTGATTGAGGCGATCGCGCTCCTCCGGCGTTTGCAAAAACTCGCGCTCGGGCACCTGCCGCGCCTCCGTGCTGACATAGGGATCAACCGCATCCAGGTTGTCCCAAAAGGGCTGCATATCCACCACCAAATCCTTAATCACAGGCATGTTGCCCATGGGCGCTATCGTAAAAGTTGGAATATCGGTCTCAGCCGTTTGGGTGCCAGGGCGGGACTCGCTGCTCTCGGGGGCGAACGCCTGAATTGACTGCAACCGCGCCAACTCTTGCCCGACATTTTCTTTGCAGGCTAGCGCCGATCGCCCATTAATCCGCATTGAGCAACTGCCACAGATGGTGTTGCGGCAGTTTTTGCGAAAGGCGAGGGTGCCGTCCTGCTCCCACTTGATGCGGTTAAGGCAGTCTAGGATGGTGCTGCTGGGCTCTACCTCTAGGGGAAAAGTGTGACTATGGGGTGCGGTTTCGGTCGTCTGTCGCAGGATGTTGAAGTGAACGAGCATGGATCGGCAGGGGGGGTGAAGGAGAGAAGGTTGTGGCGCTGAACCCCATCGGGTGGGGTGGATGCATAGAACAATTGCCGCCTACCTACCATCATACCGATGTCTTGCTGACGGCCTAGGGCGCGTCATCTGATTTTTGGGCCATCAGCGGTCATGGCGGTCGATTGATGACAGGCCTTAGAGAACCGCAACGAATCTCATGCACCTCACCTCAAGCTTATGCATACACAAATAGGCGCTTGGCCGAGCGGGTAATGGCGACATATAGCAGCTGATTCCGCTCGCGGATGTTGCGGTTGATCAGGGCGTTGGGCACATCCACAAATACGTTTTGAAAGGTTGAGCCTTGAGATTTGTGGATGGTCAGGCAGTAGGCATAGCTGAGGTTGGCAAATAGGGTTTTGAGATCCCAAAATTCTTGCCAGCGCTTTTCGTCGGCGTAGAGCTTGAGCAGCTTGGCATAGTCTGCTTGGCTGGCCTCGTGCAGCACGTTGACGGTGCGGGGGTAGCCATCGTCTGTAAACACCTGCAACGCCCAGACTTGCCAGGGGCCAAAAGTGGTGTGGGTGATGTTGAGCACTTCGCACTCGGCAGAGGTTTGCATGAGCAGCATGTCGCCTGCCATGCAGGGGCTATTGGCCACGAGCCGTTCCCCTTCCATAAAGCGGGGTGTGCCTTCGCCATAGATAGCTGTGCGGATGATGTGGTTGAGGGCATCCACGCGGCGGTTGGTGTAAGCTAGGGCGCGTACATAGTCGGGGTCGGCGCGGTAGGCGTCGCTCTGGAACGCACGAACCAAGAGCTTTTCCCACTCTGAACGGGTGGGGGTGAGCACGCCTTCGGTGCGATCGCCATTGACATCCGCACGAAACGGCGGCAGATGGGCCGACTCGAGATTATTGCGAATCGACTCAGCCAACAGGGCGATCGCCCCACCATAGCGCACTACCTCTGTGAGATCGGAGCGATCGCCAATCTCCTGAAATACGCGCGACTGGGGTTCGCCAATGGGGGGCAGTTGCGCCACATCCCCCACAAACAGCAATTGTGTCGAGGACAGTAGATCCATTACTGAGCCTGCCAGCAAATCCCACAGCTCTGCGTTGATCATCGACGCTTCATCGATCACCACGAGCTGATAGCGGTGAATGTGAGTTTCGCTCTTGGGGTCGGGACGAAACACCTGCTTGCCCGATGCGGTGTCAATATCGGGCTTCAGCCCCAGCAGTTTGCAACAGGTCATGCAGTCTGTGTTGAGCTCCCACTGCATAGCCATATTTTCCAGCACCTTGGTCGCCTTATTGCTAAAGGCCGTAAACACAATTTTGCGATTGTCGCCCTCGGCGCGCAGCCGTTTAAGCAGCGCTTGCAGCAGGGTGGTTTTGCCCGTTCCGGCATAGCCCGTGAGCAAATAGAATTTGTCGCGGCTCTGGGTAAAGGCTTCTAGCTCGCGCAGCGCCTTGCGCTGCTGCCGGTTGAGGCGAATGCCCGGCAGCACATCGGCACGAGAGCGGCGGTGGGAGATGGAGGACAAGGGGGTGAAGGATGGGGAATTTAGGGTTTAAGCGTAACGCTGTGACGGGCGGGCAGCAGAATAGCTCACCCAATCAAGGGCAAGGCGGTCAGGACAAAGCCTGTATCTACGGCCCCCAGTCTGTTGTCTGATTCGGTGCATTGTGCGGATCACTGCTGTGGTTGATTGCTGTGGCGACCGCCTTGAAGGAAGTCTATCAACATAGAACCAGAACCGGGGCGATCGCCCCGGTTCTGGTTCTATCATCCCTTATCCCCGTCAAACCCCCTACCTGTGTAGGGCTGCCTAGCACTTGCAGTTCTTCTATATAAATCTCAGTCATCTGCTGGCCTGCGATGGTAAACGACTCTTGTCGAACCTTACCCCTAATTGTGACCTGATCCCCAGTTTGTAAACCTGCGTTAGGAGAGAGAACCCAGAGTATTCCCGTGGCATCGCTGAGTTCATACACCTGCCCGGTCAGCAATGGGGCGCGATCGCCCACTTGACCATGCAAATATACCGATCGATCGATCAGCAGCGAGGTTCGCACAATATCTTGCACGGTTAGGGGTTGCCGCATTGCCGTAAGCGCCAACAGCCGCAGCGGCGAGGCCAGCACCAGCCCCAAAAGCAGGCACAGCACCGCAAGCAGAACCACGGGCGATCGCCTTCTTTTAACCCGGTGACTAACCCGGCGACGTGGGGGATTGGGGTTGCGGCTAGGTTTTCTGGCGGGAAACTTGCTCATCGGCAGGTTGGAGCAGGTGGACAACACCGTCATGAATCCTGTTTATGGTAAATCCTGTTTAGCGTAAACGCTTGCAGTGCTGGTTTTGGCTTAGCCCAAACTCCTCAGAAACGAAATTTACGGACAAGGCTGAAGCCCTTGATAGTTCAGACCTTTTGTTTCTTGCACCTTCCTCCCTGGCATGAAGACTCGGGTCAAAACTCACTCCATTTGCTGCCTGGGGACATGGGTTTTGCAAATTCGGCGCGTTCGGCAGGCGTTGGCGCGGGACGACTATACCGAAGTGATGTGCTTATGTGTATGCTGCTGCATGAGTCCCCCAACGTGATGAGGTGTGCGATTGATGACCCACAGGGCAGAGATTTTGGACGGCAAGGCACTGGCGCAGACGATGCAGGCAGAATTAGCGCAGGAGGTCGCGGGCTGGGTGAACCAGGGACACCGAGCACCAGGATTGGCCGTGCTGATGGTGGGCGACAATCCCGCAAGTGCTGCCTATGTGCGAAATAAAGAGCGCGCCTGTGAGCGAGCGGGAATTGCCTCGTTTGGCACGCATTTTCCCGTGGATGTGGCGCAAGAGACACTGATGCAGATAATTAGCGAGTTGAATCAGGATGATCGGGTAGACGGCATTTTGGTGCAGTTGCCGCTGCCGCCGCATCTAGATTCGGTCGCGCTGCTCAACCACATTCATCCCGATAAAGATGCTGATGGACTGCACCCGGTAAATCTAGGGCGACTGGTGCGCGGCGAGCCCGGCTTGCGCAGCTGCACGCCCGCTGGAGTGATGCAGCTGCTGGCGGCCCATCAAATTCCCCTCGCAGGGAAACAGGCGGTGGTGGTGGGGCGCAGCATCTTAGTCGGCAAGCCCGTAGCGCTGATGCTGGTTGAAGAGAATGCAACGGTGGCGATCGCCCATTCCCGCACAACAGATCTCGCCGCCGTTACCCAGCAGGCCGATGTGCTAGTAGCGGCCATTGGCAAGCCAGGGTTTATCACAGCCGATATGGTGAAGCCCAGAGCCGTCGTGGTGGACGTGGGCATCAACCGAGTAGCCAGTGAGGGCGGCAGTCGCCTAGTAGGAGATGTGGATTACGATGCGGTGGCGGCAACGGCTTCATGGATTACGCCCGTCCCGGGTGGCATTGGCCCGATGACCGTAACGATGCTGCTTTATAACACCGTGTGGAGCTATCGCCGCCGGTTGTCCGAGCGAGAGTCCAGCTAAGCTCAAGGACGGGCTTAACCCCACTCGCCCCCAGCGAGCACATCGGTCGCATCCTATCCCAAACCAAAAATCTTTCCCTCTTGAGGCTGAACCCCAAAAACAGCCCCGTCGAAGTGCCCCATTCCGCGATAAAGTTAAGGGCGATCGGGTTGGCCCAGTAACAGCATGGCAAGTTTGCACGATCCCACCGGTTCCATCACGTCTACCGCCGCCACCTTCAATTTGTCGGTCTATCTGCGGCAGCAACAGCAATTAGTCGAAGCCGCTTTGGATCAGTCGGTCACGGTGGAATATCCCCCCACCATCTATGAGGCCATGCGCTACTCGCTGATGGCGGGGGGCAAGCGGCTGCGCCCTATTCTTTGCCTTGCCACCTGCGACCTGCTGGGCGGCACGGTTGAGATGGCGATGCCCACCGCCTGTGCCCTAGAAATGATCCACACCATGTCGCTGATCCATGATGATCTGCCGGCTATGGATAATGACGACTTTCGGCGAGGCAAGCCCACAAACCATAAGGTCTATGGCGACGATATTGCCATTTTGGCAGGGGATGGGCTGTTGGCCTATGCCTTTGAATATATTGCGACGCAAACCCAGTCTGTGCCTCCGGAGCGGGTGCTGCGAGTGGTGAGCCATGTCGCGCGAGCCGTGGGTGCCGCAGGCTTGGTGGGGGGACAGGTCGTGGATTTGGAATCGGAAGGGAAGACGGATGTGTCGCTGGACACGCTCACCTGGATTCACCGCCACAAGACGGGGGCGCTGTTAGAGGCCTGCGTGGTGAGCGGAGCGCTGTTGGCGGGAGCCGATGAGTCTGCCTTGAAGCGGCTATCGGGCTATGCCCAGGATATTGGGCTAGCGTTTCAGATTGTGGATGATGTGCTGGATATTACCGCGACGCCTGAGGAACTGGGCAAAACGGCGGGCAAAGACCTGCAAGCCCAAAAAGCAACCTATCCTAGCTTTTGGGGTTTAGAAGAATCGCGTCACCAGGCGAACCAATTGATCGCAGCCGCAAAAGCTAAGCTAGAGCCATTTGGCACAGCAGCGCTGCCACTGATGGCGATCGCCGACTATATTACCGCCCGCACTCATTAGGTCTGCTTGCCGTTTGCCGTCACTGGGGAGTCTCACCATGCAGGACATCGCCACCGTGTTTCAGAATCAGATTCTAGTTGTGGCGATCGCCGCCTGCATCATTGCCCAGGTGCTTAAGCTGGTGGTCGAGCTTCTGCGTCACGGAAAAGTAAGCTTTCGCACGTTGGTCGAAACGGGGGGCATGCCGAGCGCTCACTCAGCTTTGGTAACGGCCCTAGCCACTGGCGTCGGGCAAACGATGGGATGGGAGACGCCGGAATTTGCGATCGCCTCGATTTTTGCGGTCATTGTCATGTATGACGCGGCAGGGGTGCGCCAAGCCGCCGGGAAGCAGGCCCGCGTGCTAAACCAGATTGTGGATGAAATGTTTCACGATGCCGAATTTCGCGAAGACCGACTGAAGGAGTTGCTGGGCCACACCCCAGTGCAGGTGATCGCAGGCTGTATTTTGGGCGTCATCGTGTCGTGGTTAGCTATTCCGGCCTAAGGTCATTTTCACTAAGGAGATTTTCACCCAAGAACATCCCATCTCAATCTGTAGGCATCTTTCTTGAAGGGGCGAATAGCTGTTTGCCTTGTGCAGGCTTGCTGGTGGAGAATTGATGCTAGCCGTTCGTTTCTGCTACTTCCAGCAGCGTGTCGTGGCTCTCGGTCCAGATCTCCACAATCTTTGTAGAAAACAGCCGGGTGCGATCGCCCATCTCCACGCTGCCGTAGTCCCCAGCTTCTTGCAGATAGAGAAATTTCTCCGCTGCAAGGCGCTGCTGCACCGCCTGAGACTGCACCCAGTTTTTCTGCGCGTTGGTCTGGGTGAGGAGGGCTGTGGTGACGGTCGTCAGTGCGCTGACAATTGGCAACCCCCACTCCCATTCCCCCATTTTGCCCGCCACGCTTAGCCCAGAGCTGAGGGTGGTGAGCATTCCCAAAACAATGCAGGCATATTTCAACTGGTCAAAGATGCGTTTGTTTTGAGTCGCTTCGTCTCTGTAATGCTGAATCAGGCGATCGCACTCCGTCAGCGCAATGGTTCGCCGCTCCATAATCGACGACAGCGGCAGTTGCAGCGCACGGGGCTCAGCGGGCATGTCTGCAGTAGGCATGCCTGCAATGGGCACCTCGGCGTGGAATTGACTGCGAGCGTCCCACTGAGACTTAAACGGGGCTGAAGGAAACGAAACGGCCTGCGGCATCGATTGGGTCATAGTAATCATCCTGAATGCAACACAGCGACTGAAGGGGGCTTTCATAGCACTACACCTTTTGCCCACTACATTTAGGACTATAAGCTGAGAATTTCCTAAGCGTAGGATTAAAGGCCTGTGGGAGTGTCGCCACAGCAAACGCTCGTAGGAGTCTGTCAACGATACCCCCTCAAAAATCGACCTCACGTCAACCCTACGATTGAACCTGGCTGCAGTACACTGTTGCCCAGAGCCGTTTGTCCAGAGTCATCCTGCTCTAGTGTGCCTGTCGGGCGATCGCCCCCGACATATTTCTCCTTTGCGCCCCACCTCAGCCCCACCCGTTTTATGGATCACCCCACAGTACTGGCTCTCGATTTTGACGGTGTGGTGTGTGACGGCCTAGCGGAATATTTTCAGACGGCGTGGCGGGCCTACCAGCACCTCTGGTCTGCGCTAGGGCAATCGCCGCCCGCAGGGCTAGAAGCGGCCTTTGGGCGGCTGCGACCCGTTGTTGAGACGGGCTGGGAAATGCCGCTGGTGGTGCGATCGCTCCTCTTGGGCGTCTCTGAAACTGACCTACTGGCAAACTGGAGTCAGATGGCTCCAGCGCTGATTGTGCAAGAAGGGCTGACCCCCAACGCGTTGACGGCAGCAGTGGATGGCCTGCGGGACGAGTGGATTCAGCAGGATGTGGAACGCTGGCTGGGGCTGCATCGGCTCTACCCCGGTGTGGGCGATCGCCTGCAACAGTGGCTCGACAGCGGCCTGCCGATCACCATCATCAGCACCAAAGAAGCTCGGTTTATCCGGCAGATTTTGCAGGGGCAGGGCGTGGCGTTTCCGGGCGATCGCATCATTGGCAAAGAAATTCAACAGCCTAAAGCCCAAACGCTGCAACAGCTCCAACACGCCGCTCTATCCAGCGACTCTAGCACCTCTCCAGAATCCCTAGAATCTCCAGAATTCCCAGAACCCGTGATCTGGTTTGTAGAAGACCGCCTCAAGACACTACAAAACATTGCCCAGCAGCCCGACTTGGCGAATGTGCGGCTGTTTCTAGCCGACTGGGGCTACAACACCGAGGGCGATCGCCATGCTGCCCAGCAACACCCTTCGATTAACCTCATCACTCTGCCGCAGTTTGCCCAGCCTTTTCCCCATTGGATCGCAGCCCCCTAGGGCCTTTCAGCCCGAACCGTCCTCCCCCTTGTTCGGTAAATACCCCTTCATCAGACCGTCTATTCTCCGCACTATAGAAGGGAGGCACATCCTGCCAAAGCTATGACCATTGAGGTGCGATCGCGCCCTTGCGTTGTGGCAACGGTGGCAGTCGCCAGCACTTATGCAAACCTCCTAACGTCTTTAGGAACATCAGGATTCTGACCAGAATCTCAGGAACGCGATGCAGGGCAACCGCGCGGCGGTTGGCCGCTTCCCCGCATTGCGCCCAACCGCATAATCGACCGCATACAGAAGCACATAGAACCGGAGCACGAGAGCAATATGGCAAAAGTTGTAGGAATAGACCTAGGAACGACAAACTCCTGCGTGGCTGTGATGGAAGGGGGGAAACCCACTGTGATTGCCAACGCAGACGGGTATCGCACTACACCTTCAGTCGTTGCCGTTGACCCAAAAACGAAGGAGCGCCGCATTGGGCAAATTGCCAAGCGGCAATCGGTGATGAACCCGGAAAACACCTTCTACTCCGTCAAGCGCTTCATCGGTCGGCGGTTTGATGAAGTCACCCACGAGACGACTGAAGTGCCTTATCAGGTGCTCAACGTTAACGGCAATGTCAAACTAGACTGCCCTGCCGAAGGCAAACAATTTGCCCCTGAAGAAATCTCAGCGCAGGTGCTGCGGAAGCTGAAGGAAGATGCCAGCAAGTATTTAGGCGAAGATGTAACCCAGGCCGTGATTACGGTTCCTGCCTACTTTAATGACTCACAGCGCCAAGCCACAAAAGACGCAGGTAAGATTGCTGGGCTTGACGTGCTGCGAATTATTAACGAACCCACGGCGGCTTCTCTCGCCTACGGCTTAGACAAGAAGAGCAACGAAACCGTCCTCGTGTTTGACCTTGGCGGTGGTACCTTCGACGTGTCCATCCTAGAGGTGGGCGATGGTGTGTTTGAAGTGCTAGCCACGTCGGGCGACACCCACTTGGGTGGCGACGACTTTGACAAAAAGATTGTGGACTATCTGGCTGCCGAGTTCAAACGCAATGAAGGCATTGACTTGCGGAAAGACAAGCAAGCCTTGCAGCGGTTGACCGAAGCATCTGAAAAGGCCAAGATCGAGCTTTCGAGCGTGACTCAGTCCGAGATTAACCTGCCGTTCATCACGGCAACGCAAGACGGGCCTAAGCATCTAGAGATGACGCTGACCCGTGCCAAGTTTGAGGAACTCTGCTCTGACCTAATCGATCGCAGCCGAGTGCCGGTTGAAAACGCTCTGCGTGATGCCAAGCTCAACAAAGAAGCCATTGACGAAGTGGTGATGGTGGGGGGGTCTACTCGCATTCCCGCTGTGCAAGAGCTGGTGACCCGAATTCTAGGTAAAGCACCTAACCAAACCGTGAACCCAGATGAAGTGGTTGCAGTGGGCGCGGCGATTCAGGCCGGGGTGCTGGCTGGGGAAGTGAAAGACATTCTGCTGCTAGACGTGACGCCGCTGTCGTTGGGGGTTGAAACCCTAGGCGGCGTGATGACTGCGATCATCCCCCGCAACACGACAGTTCCCACTAAGAAGTCTGAGGTCTTCTCGACTGCAGCCGATGGACAGACCAATGTGGAAATCCACGTGCTGCAAGGGGAGCGTCAGATGTCTGGCGATAACAAAAGCTTGGGAACCTTCCGATTGGATGGCATTCCCCCGGCTCCGCGTGGGGTGCCCCAAATCGAAGTGACCTTTGACATTGACGCCAACGGTATTTTGAATGTGCGGGCGCGTGACAAAGGCACGGGTAAAGAACAGTCTATTAGCATCACGGGTGCTTCTACCTTACCGAAGGATGAAGTGGAACGGATGGTGAACGAGGCCGAGAGCAATGCCGAGGCTGACCGCGAGCGTCGCGAGCGGATTGATCTGAAGAATCAGGCTGATTCTCTCGCCTATCAGGCAGAAAAGCAGGTGGCTGACTTGGGCGATAAAGTGCCCGCCGATGAAAAGACGAAGGTGGACGGGCTAGTGGCTGATCTCAGAGAAGCTGTGGCTCAAGAAGACAACGATCGCATGAAGTCGCTCACCACTGAGCTTCAGCAAGTGCTGTATAGCATTAGCAGCAATCTCTACCAGGGTGCAGGAGGCGATGAAGGCATGGGTGGGCCTGGCGGCTCGGGTGGCCCCGATGCAAGCTCAGGTGACGCAAGCGATGCAGGCTCTTCTGGCTCCTCTGATGGCGGTGAAGACGTGATTGACGCTGAGTTCTCCGAAACTAAGTAGACGAGCCAGTTGGCTGTTGGCTAAGGAGTGCGATCGCCCTTGTGGCGATCGCACATAGAAAGATCCATTAGAAAGCGTCCTCGACTTATTAAGTCGAGGACGCTTTCTAATTTCTAATTCAACAGACCTCACAGCAAAAGCTACAGGGTCTTAAAGACTGTGCAGTCCACAGCACCTAAATTGCGGCCCACAACGCAGGCAGCAGCATTTCAGGAGTTGACCAAATGTCAATTTGGTCAACTCAACCGTGGCACGACTCAACCGTGGCACGACTCAATCGTTATAGCCGGACTAAGCGAAATAGTTCGCCACATTCAGCACGCCAGCCGTTTGATCTCCTGGGTTGAACTGAGCGTTGGTCACATCAATCACCAGACTGCCGCCAACCTGAAAGCCGGGGTTATTGTTGTTCACCGATAGGTAGGTGCCACCGCTCCACTCAAAGAACACAGATTCTCGGGCACCCAGCGCCTGGTTGCCCTCGGCCACTTGGTTCTTGTTGGCATAGGCATTGCGCGCTGCACGAACTAGGGTACCGCCAGCTACCTGCCCAGCATTGAACAACCCACGGGGACTGTTGCGGCTGCCTGCTCCCTGGTAGTTGAGTTCGATGCGATCGCCCTCCAACACATTAAAGTCAAAAATGCGATCCGGCTGGCCCACCAGCGACTGACGATGAGCATTCCGCAGCGTGTTGCCCCGATAGACAAATCGATCAGCCCCCGGGCCGCCAATCAAGAAATCACCGCCCCCTCCGCCAATCAGGACATCATTACCCGGGCCGCCAATCAGCGTATCGCGACCGTTTAGGCCCTGCAACGTGTCGTTGCCCGCCCCACCCATCAGTTCATCAGCACCGGGACCACCCACCAACACCTGATTGATCGGAACCACGCCGTTTGCCACCGTTAAACCTGACAGCGACATCGTTCCATCTCCCACCGCACCCAGATTACGGGTCACGCCCGTCGCTAGATTAATGGAATACAAACTCGTGACGCCCTCGACCGTCAGCGCTGCAAAACCAACGCCATTGACAGGATCGTTCGCCTCACCCGTGCGCGTCCGAGCGGGAATATCAAACCCGTTAGCTGCGGTGAAGTTAAGCGGTGCCCCATCCAGCGTCAAGGCAATACCTTCCGTCTGCACCCCAGCATTGGGTGGATTTTGGATGAACAGGCGGTTGCTGGCAGAGTCCAGAGTGTACTGGGTCGTCACCATTGTGCCGTTAAAGCTGTTGGTATAGGCCGTAGCATCCACCATCATCGTGCCGTTGCTGACCGCACCATCCGGATTAACACCGGGCATGCTGCCCGCCGCACCGCCATTGTCGCCATCCACCAGCAGACCGTCATTGGGATTAAAGCGGAAGTTCATCCCCGCATCTGACACCACCCGAATTCGATCCACCGTGGGGTTAAAGTCGAAGCCAAAGGCATCGCCCATGATGGGCACTGGGCTGCCATCGCCATCGCTAAACTGCTGAAACTCAGACGTTAGCGGATTGGCCGCTCCCGTCTGCGGATCAATCACAATCAACCGCACGCCGCCCGTGCCATCGGTGGTGAGGCCAAACAACTCGCCCGTGGCCTGACGAAAATCAACGCCCACAATTTGCTCGCCATTGGCTAAGCCAGAGACCGCCGTGGTGGCGACCACTCCTGGATCAGCGCTGCTAAACCGGATCAAATTGTTGCTGCCATCCACCCCAATGGCGTCGGTATTGGCAACCGTCACATTGCGCTGAAAGGCAAAGCCCTCGCCCGGATTGCTGCCATTGCCCACAGGCCCCATCAGCGCTGCTGCGCCGGTCGCTAGGTCAATGCCATAGAGCGAGGTTGTGCCATCCACCGTGAGCACCGCAAAGCCCTGCCCCATCGCAGGCGCGTTGCCTTCTGCTACCATCACGTTAGGCGGAATGTCGAATCCATTGACGGCTGAAAAGTTGAGCGGTGCGCCATTGAGCGTAATCGGTGCTACTGGAACCTGCACCCCATCGTTGGGTGGGTTCTGAATGAACAGTGCGTTCGTGCCTGCGTCTAGGGTGTATTGGGTGGTCGCTGTGACGTTGGGGGCGCTGTTGGTGTAGGCGGTAGCGCTAACGCTGGTGGTGCCACCACTCACGCTGCCATCGGGGTTGCTCCCCATCATGTCGGGGTTGCCATCTACCAGTTCACCGGTGTTGGGGTTAAGGCGGAAGTTAAGCCCTGTTTCGGTCACGACGCGGATGCGATCGACTGTCGGGTTGAAGTCAAACCCAAAGTTGGTGCCGGTAATGGGTGTGTCGTCGAACCCGACCGGAGCCTCGGTGAGCGGTGTAGCGATGCCTGTTTGGGTGCTGATGAGGTAAAGCCGCACCTGGCTGCCGTTGGTTGCTAAGCCATAGAGCTGGCCGTTTTGGGGGCGAAAGTCGATGCCGACTAAGGTTTCGCCGTCGGCAATGCCAGAGAGGGCGATCGCCCCACCAGAATTCCCTGGATTGGAGATATCGAACGGGATCAGGCTGTTGTCGCTGAGCACAAAGCCTGTGCCAAAGGTGCCTGCATACTGCTGTTGCAGCACATCGGTAAATGCCAACGAGGGAATGAACCGTCCCAGTCGCCGATCCAAATCCCAATGACCATTGCCCACCGCTTGGCTAGATGCGGCCACATTTGCCCCCGTCAACACTTGCAGATGGTGCAGCAAGTGCGACCATCCCTGAGCCGCAAAGCGGCAGCCATAGATCAACAGATTGGCATTGGGAAGAAGGGCATTGCGCCATTGGGCCAGCATTTTGGCATAGGGTGCCAGATAGTTCAGATCTAATTGGGTAGACCCCAGTTGCAGGCGACCGGGTTGCCCATGGGCCACCAGGTGAACCTCGGCCACATTCTGGTGTTCTGCTAAGACTTGGCTAATTTGTGCGATGCCGTCGCGATCGCCCTCCAACACAACGACCCGGTGACCCGGCTTAACCTGAGCCACCAACTGTGGGTAATCAGCGACTGCGGGGTCAATAAATACATAAGACAACGGATTCATATCGGCACTCTCAGTAAAGAAACATCGAAGAACATGGAATGGCTAGGCTTTGACTTGGGGGCGCTAGCTTTGCTGCACACAAGTCCCCCAATCTGCTCAAACACGCTGTCGTGCTTTTGCTAAACGCAGGCAACGCAAAGCCAGACCTCGAGCCGAGACCATTTGCGAAAACAAACGATGCGCCTGCCTTCCAGCCCGTTTACGAAAAAATGCTGAAGGTTGGATGCACCCCTAGCGCGCAGATCTACCTGCGGATGTAGCGCTAAGACGGCATGCTTAGGACATTGGTCATGGCATGATGGCTGTTCCCCCCATGCTGCATCTCTCGCGAGCCAGGCTATAACCATAGCCATAGGTGCCGTATTGCAGGAGCTGCCCCATGAGCCACATCAATCCTTCCAGTTCTCCAGCGCCAGCCGAGTCCAGCGCTAGTTCTGAGGCTTTTCTCCAGACATTTCCCGACATTCAAACCCACTGGGCCAGACCCTTTATCGAAGGGCTCACCCAACGCGGTGTGGTGCGAGGCTTTGACGATGGCACCTTTCGTCCCGAGGCCCCGACCAGTCGTGCAGAGTTTGCGGCCCTGTTGCGAGCGGCATTTCCTAAACTGGGGGTGCGCCCTTACATGCCCTTTGGGGATATTGCGCCGGGATATTGGGCGGCGGGGGCGGTGCAGTGGGCTTACGAAACGGCCTTTCTGTCGGGCTATCCTGGGAATTTGTTTCGCCCGCTAGAGTCGATTCCCCGCGTGCAGGCGCTGGTGTCATTGGCCAGCGGGCTTGGCCTCACGACCGCCGAAGCAATTCCACTCGCGGAGCTATATCACGATAGTCGAGAGATTGCGACGTGGGCGATGGGGGCGATCGCCGCTTGCACTGACGCCCGCATCATTGTCAACTATCCCGATCGCACCCGCCTGCACCCCAACCAGCCCGCCACCCGCGCCGAGATTGCCGCCTTTATCTACCAATGCCTCGTCCACCAGGGCAGCGCTCCCGATCTAGATGCGCCGGGCATCGTCTCTTGGGTGCGACTGGTGGAGGTGAGCCATCGCCGCGAATTTCGGGGTGCGTGGATTGCCACGGTATGGAATATTGATTTTCCCTCGCAGCGGACGCTGACAGTGGCGCAGCAGCAGAGCGAGCTATCGGCGCTCTTAGACAAGCTGCAAGCCATGAAGTTCAATGCCGTGTTTTTGCAAGTGCGCCCTGAAGGCGATGCGCTCTATGCCTCGTCGTTAGAACCCTGGAGCTTTTGGCTGACGGGCACTCAGGGTAAAGCCCCCAATCCGACCTATGACCTATTGGAGTGGGCGATCGCCCAATGCCACCGCCGCAACCTAGAACTGCACGCCTGGTTTAACCCCTACCGCGCTCGCACCAGCGCCCAAACGGTGCATGTGTTGCCCCACGCCGCCATCACCGATCCGTCGGTGGTCTATCCCTGGGGCAATCAGATGTGGATGGACCCAGGCTCTGCCGCCGTGCAAGAGCGCACCTACCGCGTGATTTTGGACGTTGTGCGTCGCTATGACCTGGATGGCATTCATTTGGATGACTATTTTTATCCCTATCCCATTGCGGGACAAGAGTTTCCCGATCATGCCACCTACCAAGCGTATCAAAGCCAGGGCGGCAAGCTTGCCCGCGCCGACTGGCGACGCGACAATGTAAATCGGCTCGTGCAACGGCTGGCGGAGGGCATTCGCAGCGCCAAGCCCTGGGTCAAGTTTGGCATCAGCCCCTTTGGCATTTATCGACCGGGGCAGCCCCCGCAAATTCAGGGATTAGACGCCTATAACCAGCTCTATGCCGACGCGCTGAAGTGGCTGCAGGCAGGCTGGGTCGATTATCTGGCTCCACAGCTGTACTGGCGCATTGACTCCCCAGGCCAAAGCTACATGGCCCTGTTGGACTGGTGGTTAGCGCAAAACTCGCGCCATCGCCACATCTACCCTGGCAACAACCTGGCGTTGCTCAAGGAGGGCACTACCGACACTACCGAACTAGAGCGGCAGGTGAATGAGACGCGCGATCGCTCCTCTCGTCTGGCCTTGGGCAATATCTTCTACAGCATGAAGTCGCTTGCCACCAACCGGGCGGGTTTTGGCGATCGCCTCTCAACTCAGCTCTACGCCCAGCCAGCCTTGCCCCCCACCATGCCCTGGCTCAGCACCGCCTCTGCAACCCCCGTCACCAGCCTGCGCGGCGGGCAGCGTCTGATGTGGACGGCACCCGCCCCTCGGCCCCACGCCTATAGCCTTTATCGTGTCGTCAACGACCAATGGCAACTGCAGCAGTTGCTCCCCGCTACCGCCACCAGTCTGGAAGTGTCTGCTGGCACCTATGCGCTGTGTGCCGTCAATCGCCTAGCCCAGGAAAGTCGAGGGGCGATCGCCTATGTGCGATGAGCCTCAGGAGAATACCCTGTCACTCCTTCATTCATAAAGATATGAGAAGGCAGAACTTCGTGTTAGTCAGATCTAATAGTGTACACTTCTAGAAAATTCATCATACGCTAAGTCAAAGTGGGATAAACAATGTCACAAGCATCTCTACTTGCCTGGCTACCGTTAGTTTTTGGTGGTGGTGGAATAATTGGTTTGTCAGCTCTCGTAATTAAGTCTCTGACAGATTCTAAAGATGAAACGATACGACGCCTAGAAAGATCGAAAGAGGATCTCGAAAAGGCACACGCTAAGCATGTCTTAATTCTCAAAGAGAAGCACGATCAAGAGGTTGGATATCTCCATCGAGATCTAGAAAGCAAGAAGTCTGAGCTAAAGAGAATGGGAGATTTTAGGCAGCTTCTTGAAGAAGCAGTAGAAGATCTAGCCCAGAAAGGTATTACTTCTGAAACAAGCTACAGCCTCAGAAAGATTGAGAGTTTTTTAGTTACTATAGAACAAAATAAAGAGTATCTTCAAAGCTCTCAAACGGCAGCAGATTGGGTTCATTATAAGAAAGATGATTGGCTTCAACTAGCTCTCAGAACTGCTTCAGAAGCACATCCCGATCTCATTACTGATGATAAAGTTGAATCTTTCAAGCAAGACATCTATGAATACTTGCGTTGGCTAGCCGAAAGTTTACAGCATGGCTTCTTTTGCAGGATAGAGGACTATGTGGAGAATCACACTATTGACTTGGTCTTTCCATACAGAACAGCCATACATAAGATCATAGCCACAAAGGATTTTGGACAGCTATCGACCTCTGAAGCTCAATACTTGAAAGATTACCTTGGCGAGTTAGTTAAACTGATTGGCTGACAAGAGCGTTACGTCGCTTCCCGCAGTATCGACTACAACTTTATCAAGTATCTGTACGAGACTAAGCTTATATGCTTATTATCAGCCAATCAGAAACGAATAGTCTTATTTAGAACTCATTCTGTCGCAGCCTCGAAATAACCAAAGCTTATGTACCGCCTCTGTCAACTCTGCTTTATTTGGGGGTTGCATTTTCTCTATTTCTTCTTTAAGAGATGACAAGCTTTCACAAATGATGCGCCCTGGTTGTTGAGGTTGTTGGTAAGCCATGTTGGGTGCCCTTTTCCCGTAAGGTTCTGCATGACTTTTACGAGCATCTAGGCGAGCCATCAGGATATCGCGTATCATCTTTTTCGCTCCTACATAAAATAAAGTCGGGTTGAATTGTTCGGAGCACCCTATTTGAGTATACAGTTCATTTGTACTATAAAAGCTGACGAAAAGCTAGAATGTGCGGCTTTTTGCGAATATCTATGGCTATGTAGAATCATCCGAAGGCTTCTATTCAAAAAGATCAAACTCCTAGCAATACTTTATGTGTAGTAGGTAGCTAGGTAAAACGTGAGTCTCCAATGCCGGGGGGCAGGAAGGTGAAAAGAAACAAAAGGTCTGAATATCAAGGGTTTTAGCCTTACCTGTGGGATTTGTTTCTTGAGAGTGCGCGACAACCTCAAACCCTTGATGCTTAGAAGCGTCAAGGGTGGTGAAGCACTGCGCGTCACACGCGGCTCTCTATCCTCCACCTGAATCCAAGGTGTTTAAAGTGGCTCTACCCGGCGATCGCTCCTGTTCCCCTCCTCTGCCCATCGAAGCGGTTTTGCCACCGCCCAGACTGAAGCTGTCCCCACCCAAGCCCATTACAGAGGAGTTCTAAAGAACGTATTTCTTCCCCTAGCGAGGGTTCCGGGAGGGGATGTCTCCTCAAAGCTTGGTTCTGGCACCCATTTTTTTATCTAGAAGAATAGACCTGATATTAATTCTCTAAATCAGAACGACGGACTGTTTGAGGAGTGGAGTGGAGAGCTGAGTTCCCCAAAAGGGGGCGAAGCCTCCTTGCTCCCCATTTGTAGCCCAAATTTTCGGAACTGATATAATCCTCTTCATTGACTTTGGGCAGAGAATAGGTGAACCAGCGCATATATGTTAATTGTTGTACTCGGCGCCCAACCAATTCTCGAGGTTTTGGCACTTTAAATCCGAGAACCAATGAAGAGCGATAAGGGGGCTGGTTCATGATGCAGTAGCCCAGGGCAGCAAATCATGGATGTGAGGATAAATCCGATTTTTTCGTGCTGTAATGCCCAGCCTGCACCCGAGTAGCCGCACCCAGCCACGCCAGGTTGGCAAGCCCCAAATCGCCAGTCGGCGCTGGCGCAAAATTTCTGCCAGGGTGTAGGGAGGATAGTTTTGAGCGGCGATCGCCAGTGATTCTGGTAATGGCTCATGCAATTCCTCATGCAAGAACCGCACTAGCCGTAGAAGCGAGATCAGATACTCTGGTGCAGGCATGAGAGTTTGGATTCGCTCTAGATCAATCAGACCGCCCCATCGCCGCAGGACAAAGGCCACGTCCAGCATCCAGATCAGTAGCGGCCCCGTTTCGTCGCGATGTCCATCCATGTGCACTACTAAATGAACCAACATAGCGTTGGGTTCTAGTACATTCATAGGTCTGGTTTTGAGATGAGTTGGGTTGAAATCGATCGTCAATGGATGGGATGAATCTATAGTCGTGTCTAATGCTTCAAATAAGCGAACTCGGTGATGTACATCGCACAGGACACCCAGTCGATTCAGGTAATACACTGCGTCATCAGTTGCCATCTGCTCTTGCCGAATAAACCCCAGCGACTGAAAGACGTCATGGGCTTTAGACATTTCTTCTGGTGGCAGTGAAAAGTCAATATCGTCCATCGCTCGAGTTTGGGGATGCGGATAAAAACTGTCTGCTAGCACAACCCCTTTCCACAAAACGGGATGTAAACCCGCCTGCTGCATAGTGGTAAGGATGCCGTCTAGGGTCAGCAGATTCAGCATTGTTGTCGTCTTAGCTTTCTGCGCTACAAGTCGCATCACGGTTAAATGCTCGGCAGGAACGGCATCCAGCAGGCTATGCTGCTCGAGCGCATAGGTGGTTAGGGGAACCAGACGATGAACGAGTAAAGTAAGCAAGGTTTGCTGCCACTCTGCATGGCTCGCCTGCTGCACATGCTTTGCTGCGATCTGTGTCCACGTGCTTCCTGGGTCAGCTAGGCAGGTTCTAATAAGGGTACGAACAAGTGGCGTAGACATCGTCAGTGGCGCTCCAGGACAAGGGTTATATCAACGAGTAAAAGCAGGCGCAGGCAAAGAGCTGAGTTGCTCAGCAGATAACTAGCGGAATCTATTGCAAGACAAGACCTATCGTTGGGGCTATGCCAGGCTGACGACAGGCAATGGAGCAGTTTCATGACTCATCTGAGCATGCCATGACTCAGCATAGAGACCGTTCAGAGCCAGGAGCTCGCTGTGGGTACCCGATTCGACTATGCGCCCGGCTCGCATGACATGAATTAGGTCAGCTCGCATAGCCAGGGTGAATCGATGGGTAACGACGACAGCCGTGCGATCGCTCGCCAAGGCCCGAAACCGCTCAATCCAGTCATGTTCTGCCCAGGGATCCATGGCGCTGGTGGGCTCATCCAGAATAATTAACTGAGCCTGACGTAAGAAGGAGCGCGCTAACGCTAACCGTTGCCACTGTCCGCCACTCAAATCCGTTCCATTGGGGAACCACTTACCCAACCGAGTCTGATACCCGTTAGGCAGATCCAAAATTGTGTCGTGAATGCCTGCACATTGGGCTGCGGCTTCAATGTCTGCTTCTGACGGGGTGGTGCTGATGTCGCCTAGTGCAATATTCTGTACTGCAGTGACAAAGTAGGGGACTGGGTTTTGAAACAAAACGGTAATCTGCCGTCGTAGGTCTTCTACCGCAAATGCCCGTAGATCTACGCCATCTATTTCAACTGCGCCCGCATGGGGATCATAGAAACGACAGAGTAACTTGATTAGGGTACTTTTGCCTGCGCCATTGTCACCCACAATCGCGACGGTTTTGCCAGCCGGAATAGATAGGTTGAAATGTTCTAGGACAGGGCGATCGCTCCCTGGATAGCGAAACGTCACATCTCGAAACTCAATGCCATGGCAGAACCGGGTTGGGACTGAGCATGGCTTAGCTGGACTCACAACCTGTGGTTGCAGCGCCAAAAACTCAAATAAACTGCGGATAAACAAGCTATTGCTATAGGCCTGCCCCAAATTCCCTAGCAGCGCTTTCATGATTCCCTGACCTCGGTTAAAGGCCTGGTAAAACAGGGCTAAGTCTCCTAAGGTCAGCGCCCCCAGCAACACCTGCCGGCCCATCCAAAGCATTGCACCACCAGAGATTAATAGGGCGATCGCCGTTGCAGCCAACCGGCTTATTCCCTGCCGTTTTACTAGCGCAAACTGCTCGCCACGCAGCCGTTTCCGCAAGGTTTGGTAAACAGTCTGAAAATAGCTCCCTAGGCCAAACAACCGCATCTCAGGCGCAGCCATAGCCTGGGTCAACAGCAACTCATAATATTGCAGCCACCGTCGATCGATCGTTGTACGATGCCACCACTGATGCTGCTGACGGTTAATATGCAGCATTGCAAAAAATGCAGGAATCGTACTAACCAGCAGTACCAGCGGTAACCAGAGCCCATAGGGCAGCAAAATTGCGCTTAGCGTTAGTAACGTGATGCCATTTTGTAGCAAGCCCCCAATGCTTTCGAGCAGGGCAAGCGATCGCCCCGCCGCATCAGTTCTTGCCCGATCCATGTGGTCATAGAATTCAGATGATTCGTAGAACCCCAAATCTACCGCTAGCGACTGCTGATGCACCAGCGAACTGACTCGGTCTTGCACCAGTTCTGCCTGCACGGTTCGTACCCATTCACCAGCGCTCTTCAACAGCTCTGTCAGAACTAGCGCTGCTACCATCAAGCTACCGGGCACCAAAATAGGCTGAATACTGGCACGACTGAACCCAGCACCCGTAATTTGAACGAGCCCATCTACTAGCATTCCAGTTAGATACACCGTAAGACCTGGAAGGAGACCCTGCAAAACTAGCAGCCCTACCCAAGCCAGCATCCATCCCCGAGAGGCCTGCCAAATTAGTTGCGCGGTTTGAGGCAAATAAGCAGCCTGAGCCAGTCCAGTTTGGAACACCTGTTGCAGTCTGCGGCTTATCATCTCGTTCCTCGTTCAGTTTAGTAACATGGCGCTTGACGTGCAGATGATTGTTCTTCCTGTAGAACCTTCTCTGGGCATAGGTTCTAGAAAATAGCTGCCTTTAGCAACTATGCAATTACAAGACGATTAGATTTAGCCGTAACCACACGGCATTTGCCGACACGTAGAGTTGTAGTGGGTCAGACCCGCAAATGCAAATCTATTAGTTGCGCCTTGTCCACCGCTAGAGTGCCCGAAGCTGCTGACAGACTCTCATATAGATGTATTTAGATGGGTCTAAACAACGCAAAAGATTCCACCGCGTGGATCTCGCTACGTTCAAGATATGGATAAAGCGGGATACCGAGCGCAACCTCTATCTCGCCATACAGTTGAACGCTTAGGCATTAGCCAACGCATTATCTGATGGCACAGGATGGGGTGGAATGGTTTCGTAGGGGGCCTGCTCAATGTCTGCTTCAATCATGGCGACAACCTGAGGCATGTTGGCGAGCGATCGCCGCCGCACCAACCGACCGACCGGCACCGACTGTAGCAGACGCGAACACTGATGTAGATGCGCCGCCTGAAACTCTGGCGCGGTCAGCAATATCATGGAGCGAGAGTGGTGCACCAATGCTAGAAAGGCTTCTTGCTGGGTCAGGGGAATAATTTCGTTGCGATCGCCATAATCCAACACATACAGTCGCCGTAGTGGAACCGCACGAGATGAAAAGCCATCGGTCAGCCGATGCGATAGCTTTAGCGCGTGAGAATGAATGAGCGGCAAACTATTCTGCGCATGCCCCGTATATTCTGCTGCATCAAAACAAAGCTTTACTTGCGGAATGCCAGGATGCACCAACGGCTGGCCTGTTTCCAGATTGAGCGCCATCACATCGTCAGTCAGGATCTCATAACCCCGTCCGTGAAACGTCTCAATTAATGTGGATTTACCCCATCCGGAGTCTGCCATAAAGGCGATCGCTCCCTGCTGAGCAATAAAACTTCCGGCATGGAGTACCAGTAAACCCCGCTGCCGCAGCAGCGTCGATAATATTGGCCCCTCAATCAATGGACGGAGTACTGCCTCATCGACCCCAGGCTCCGGCTGAATGGTGATATCGCACCCATCCAACACCCGAAATACTCCGGCACCGTCAACCTTTCCCAAAAAATGGTTTCCGCCATCGCTTCTGCGATGATTGGGCCGCATTAAATTGCCCATGCGAATCGTTATATCTCCCAACCCATCAGATGGAATTAGCTCCGGTAGCTCAATTTCAGATTGAATTATCAGGTTGTAAGCAGTATAGGTATACATAAAATCAGGAATTGACATATTGGAGTTTCTCAAACCACTGCAACAAACGCGATGAGCTTGCTACACATCTTTGAGCCCACCCCACAATGCCCAAACTACGGCGATTTATATCAGATAGCATGCCATTGGCGCAGAACTATTATTGGTCTCTAGCTGCTACGGCAAATAGCTTCCTAAAACATGGTTCCAAAAAACAATCCAGAAGACTATCAAGACTATCTCGAACCTCTAATTTCTAAAGTAGAAGCTGAATTTCAATACAAAAATGTAGCAGTTGAGCGCGCAAATTCACCCTCAACTGCTACATTGCTTATGCGATTATATTACTTGTACGATCGCAAGGCTAAATTTAACAGGAATAACGCTGGTTATCGCTGTCAAAATTCATCCTAGAGAGGCACAACGATAGCATCGCGAGAGCCAGCCGAGTCACCGATTGCCACGGGATTCACACTCGCGCTGAGAAATACGGTATCAGAGAAGCTCACGTCGCCTACAGCTTGAGTCAGGGACTCGACACTACCGTGGTTGGTCAGTTGAGGAGCGATATAGCTCTTTTTCATGATGGTTAGATCTCCGTTGTATGCTGGTTTAAAAGCCTAGTTCAGTGACAATTGCACTGAACTATTCGATTCAGTTGAGTTGGCAAGAGATGCCGACTCAATTTGGCGTTGCCATAGGGCCAACGCTGTTCCTGTCCAAACCGCCATCAAGTCACGATCTGATGCTGCAGCACCAGATGTGAGACGGTCATAGGACTTACGCAGACTAGCTAGGCCTACGTAATCTTGAATCTTCTCCATGTCATGGGTCATGACATTGTCCAGTAGGGCACGGTTTTGCTGACGCAGACCTTTAATAAAGCTGGGCTTCATATCCATCTTGCCTGCTCGCCACTGGATCTCATGGGGAAGAAAACCTTTCATCGCTCGACGCAATATAATGCGTGACCATCCCTGATGTAGCTTTTGATGGGAGGGTAGAGCTAAACAAAACTCGACTAAGCGCTTATCCAGAAATGGATGCCGCGCTTCTATGGAGTGCGCTGCTGCTGCAATATCTTGCAGTTCTAGCAGAAGCGTTAACCCAGGGGATGTCAGCATCGCCCATTGGGCCTCTCGAACTGTCATCAGTGCTTCATCCCGTTGGGAAGTTTGCGAGGGTAGACCGCGCCTACCCGATTGAACCGCAGTATCTGTTTGGGTGCGCTGGTCAAATAGAGGATGAATTAAGGATGAAGCCTCTTGATCCTCAGCGTATCGCCTGCGCAAATCCTGCCCCAGACGCAGCATCCTAGAAGGCAGTATGGCTTTGATGCCATGAAGCCATAGTCGCTTGCATGGTAGGCGAAAATGCTGGCTCATCTGGGCGATCGCCTGATGAAACGCAATCCAGCGCCAACTCCGTGCCAGCTCTGTAAGATACGGCAAGAAATACTGAACTACCAGCGGATTCGGGGAGCCCTCTAACCGTTCTGCTAGGCATCGAGCTTCCGCTGCAAACTCCTGCCAACGCTCTTGCTGCAACAACTCTGCAAATCGGTTAAACCCATGGCTAACTGTAGTGTCGCCATCAAACCCGTCCAACGAGACTCGTACTCCAGCAGTTTGAGCCGCTTGATTCAGTATCCAAACCAGATAACCGTTTCCCCCATTAAGACAGGGTTCCTCTCGTGGTTGCAGCATATCCTG
This sequence comes from Kaiparowitsia implicata GSE-PSE-MK54-09C, assembly GCA_019359435.1. Lineage (GTDB taxonomy): Bacteria > Cyanobacteriota > Cyanobacteriia > Elainellales > Elainellaceae > Kaiparowitsia > Kaiparowitsia implicata. The sequence goes on along the minus strand of JAHHHI010000055.1, from coordinate 3,464 downwards.
CCACCGCGCAAGAGGGCCAACTCGATCGGGATAGGTATAGTGAGCAATTAACCCACCCTGGTGCAACACTGTATTGATGTAAGGTCGCTCGTCGCATTCTTCAACAATGTCGAAGACGTTGGAGAAGGTATGGAGTGGATCAGCCCCAGACTCTGCAAGCAAGTGTCGCGCCACACAGGTGACAGATGACGAATCCAGCCCACCGCTTAAGTGTGCGCCAATGGGGAATGCACTTCTTAAGCGACAATGGACTGCTTCAGCAAAAAGATCGAAAAAGGCGTTTGCATAGGCTTCGTCAGAATCCATCTCTAAGCTGTGGGAGGGATCTAGCATCCAGTATTGCTCGAGTCTGGCCCCATAGGCAGCACTGACAACTAGAGTATGCGCTGGTGGCAACCGAGAAATATTGCTGTAGACCGTATCAGTAACATCATTCACTGAATTCCTCAAGTAATCTGCAATGCGTCGTTCATTTATGTTTTGCGAAATCCAAGGGAAGGTGAGCAATGCCTTCATTTCTGAGGCAAAACAAAATGTATGTTCCGGGTCATAGAAATAGTAGAGCGGCTTAACCCCAAGATGATCTCTGGCACAGAAGAGCTTTTGTTGGGGTTGGTCCCAAATAGCGAAGGCAAAATCGCCTATTAAGTGCTCAACACAGTGCTCACCCCAATGGCTGTACGCTATCAGAATCAATTCACTGTCTGTGATTTTTTCCAAAGGCTTGTTTGCGATATCTAACTTGGCAACTAATTCTTCTCGGTTATCAATCCGGGCATCGGCAGTCAGGACAAGAGAGCGATCGCCACTTAGCATAGGTAAGTGCTCTAATAGCGATTCTGGCGTTGTCCACAGCAAGCAGTGCGCCATTCCTACTGTGTCTTGAGACCACACGTTCGATGCATCAGGCCCTCTATGAGAGATTGATTTCATCGCATCGTTTAGATGCTCTGAATCAATGCTTTGCCCATTTAAGTTGTAAAGGCCTACAATTCCACTCACCAGTTGCTTCCTACAGAATTACCAAAGGCTTGAATCGATTAAAATCTGGGACGCCGCCAATTACAATAACTCCGTCATACTCAAGCCATGCATGCGCTTCTAAAACTGAATCCGTTCGCTTCGTTACCCCAATGTGCAAAGATGTTTGATGATTTCGACGCCGAAGCATAAATTGCACAGCCATAGCGCGAGCCAAACATTTGGCTTTCCCAGGGATATGCCAGGTCACAATTTCTATTGATTGCACAATAGATTGGATTCGATGACCCTCGAGACCGTGGGGCTGCATCAACACTTGAGATAGCTTGAGGGAGTAGGTGTGAAGCACCCGAAATGGAAGCAACCACAGCCCTAACTTCAGTACAAGAATAACGATTAAAGCTTCGATTAGTAGCGTGCGATCGCTCGATGAAAGGTGCAAGAACTTACGCAGCCGCCGCATGGCCGACCTCAATCAACCCTGCATTTTGCAAGTTATTCAGAATCTGCAGCAAATCCACCATGCATTGCTCAGATTCAACCTCGTACTCTTCTAGAAGGGTGGAATAAATCTGCTTTATGGTTAAGCCACTTTGCAGCAACGTCCAGACTCTTGTTCCCACCTTATTCAGACCATAATATGTACCAGACTTTAGATTTAGAATTATTGTCTCTCCACCTAAGTCCGATGCAACCTGGGTTGAAGAAGCTTTAACGATCGAATCTTGATTCAACACAACGATTACCTCAAACTAAATCTATGGCTCTATTTATCTATTGCAATCTACGCGCTTATCGTAGTGCTCAATATTGTGATTAACGACATTAAATAGCAAACAAGAGTTAAGATATCTAAACTGCTGTCTTCTAACCTCTTTTCTTTTGCCGTTTTACGCACTTTATTACCTGTTACCAGTACAGCAAAATCACAGTGAATATTCCTGAGTAAAATTACACAAGGCAATCGGTTACTGTGAAAAGCTTTTGCAAAGTTAACGCTCTCAGCCAAAGCAACTACAACCCTACTCATCCCAATCTCATGAGGTTGATCATGAGGTTGATGAATATCAGAGCGTTCACTCTAGTACAACACTACCTGGCTCTTTGAGATAAGGGTTATCTGGCAGACCCATAGATGAATCGGTGTGCTTATACGGATCTTGGTAAAGGCTTAGTTTTTGCATCACTAAAAACCAAAAGAATTGGGGATCATCAAGAAGATATCGACGCCATAAACGCTTGGGTTCGGAGAGTAGTCTATACATCCACTCTAGGCCGACTTCACTGACCCATTTGGGCGATCGCTTAACATTTCCTGCCTCGAAATCGAGGGTTGCCCCAATTGCCAAAAATATTTTGATTGTCGGCAATTGATCTTTGTACTGATGAATAAATTTTTCTTGCTTTGGTGCGCCTACACCTACCGCTAATACTGTTGCACCTGAATCTCGAATTTTTTGAAGAATTTCAGCGCACTCATCTTCGTTTTTTTCAAACCCAAATGATGGAGAGTAGCAATCAACTATGATATCTCGGCCTATTTTTTGATTGATTCGTCTCATGGCATCTGCAGCAACGCCTTCTCGGGCTCCCAGCAAGAATATACGAATATCCTCGTTGTGACGATGAAACTCATAGAAAGCAGGAAATAAGTCGGAACCAGATATTTTTTCTTTGAGCGGTTGGCCTAGGAACTTCGCTGCCCATAGTAGAACCTTGCTATCGCACACTCTAAAGTCTGCTGAGCGATAGACCTCCATAAATGCTTCATCATGCTGAAGTTTGACTAGATGATCCACATTGGGTGTAACTACAACGCCCTGCCTTAAGGTCTGCAGCAGTTCCCGCGTTGATAGATTGTCAATCTCCACATTTAAAACTCTGACGCTATTCATTCAGTACTCCAAATCCTCGACAGTTAAGGCCAATCCTGAATTGCTTGTAGAGAAGCCCAGTTCATAAATTGGTCGGCAACGTCTTTAGGCAGGCTGTCCGAACCAGAACTGCACAGCAGCAGATCTAACCCAGCAAGCTCTAAACTCCTGCAGCCTTGACGCGCAGACCTAAACGTAACCCTATCTGGTTGATAACATTTCCCTCAAGGCATCGAATAGAGTAAATACACGCACACACGGAGGGATTCATCGAGTTCAGGGAAAAATCGCAAAACTCCAAGAATCAACCAAGCCAAGGCAAATCAATGAATTCTGGCTGTAATCTCGGACGAAGCAACCTCTATTCTTCATCGAATATTTACGTATAAATGGAAACATTTATACGTGGAAATCACTGACCTTTCTCTTCCTGCTACTATGGCGCAAAAAATTTCATCAACTTTCAATACCATCTATCGCTAAGAGGGCGTTTGAAAAGTTACAGCGGTGTAACCAATTACGCCAGCCGCCTCACCATCAGCCGAATCATGGCGATGTAAATCATCGCTTCCGTACTTTCTGGCAGTCCCTCATAGTCACAGTTGAGGC
>JAHHHI010000054.1 GCA_019359435.1 Kaiparowitsia implicata GSE-PSE-MK54-09C | reverse complement strand
TGCAACCCCTCTTTTAAATCTAACTTCTTGTTTTATAAGAAGTTTAAAGGGCCACATACGCCTGAAGAGCTGCGCATTATAGGGACTGCCGAACGAAGGTCAATCGATTGTTATGCTTTTGTTTCAACATCCACGAAACCAAGGGCTGTAAGCGCTTTCGGCTTTGTCTGAAGGACTACCCCCGCTCCGGTAGACATTTTCCGACCTCATAATTAAGCGCGTTCAAATGCCTCAGGACTGACACCGCCCAAGTAACTGTGGCGGCGGGTTCGGTTGTAAAACACTTCGATGTAATCGAACACATCAGCCCTGGCCATGTCGCGGGTTTTGTAGATGCGCTTGCGGATGCGTTCTTTCTTCAAGCTGCTGAAAAAGGACTCGGCTACAGCGTTATCCCAACAATTACCCCGCCGACTCATACTCGGCTCTAGATTGTGGGCGGCGCAGAAGCGTTTCCAGTCATCACTGCCGTACTGGCTCCCTTGGTCGGAATGGACGATCACTCTGCCTTTGGGTTTGCGCTGCCAAAGCGCCATGAGCAGTGCGTCCAGCGCCAGCTCACGAGCCAGTGTCGGCTTCATCGACCAGCCAACCACCTTCCGCGCATAAAGATCCACCACCACGGCCGAGTACAGCCAGCCCTACCAGGTACGAATATAGGTGATGTCGGTCATCCAGGCCTTATTGGGGGCCTCGACAGTGAACTCTCGATTGAGATGGTTCGATGCGATGATCGAAGGGCGCCCCGCGATTGGACGTGGCGCTTTATAGCCCTGTAGCGCCTTGATCTTGTGGGCACGCATCAGGCGGGCGACACGATGTTTACCGCAGCTTTCACCGGCTTCCCGTAGGTCACCAAATACTCGGCGCGCACCGTAAACACCCTGGCTGGTGGCATAGGAGTCACGAATCAGTCGCAGCAATCGATTGTTTTCTTGCTCACGGTCAGAGATTGGCTTGTGGGTAGAGACGCCGAGGCGCGCGGCAATCTCTGCTACTGAATATCCTCGGTCAACGACCTGCCTGACAGCTTCAGCCTTGAATTCCGGGGTAAATCGTTGGATGCTCATAGACTTCCTCCTATGCTCAAAGCATAGGCAGGGGATGTCTACCAGAGCGGGGGGAGTCCACTGTGGTAGTTTTAGGCCCCCCCACAAACAAACAGCCCGCCATTAAGGCGGGCTGTTTGTTAGCACATTGAACTACTGCCAGTTTGCTGCGATGACCGCATTGAGTTGGTCACGCTGCACCTGACTCAGGTTGATTTCCCCGCCAGCTGGGGCGCCGAAGGCGGCCATGGCACTGACGAGGTTGTCGACCTGATTGGCGTACAAAGTCGAACCGCCAGCCTGAACGGCATCCAGACGCTGGGCCGAGTTTGCGTACCAATCCTGCACGGTAACGCTGTCTTCCGAGCCCCGGACGTCAATCACCAGACTGTCGCCTTGGCGCGACAACCAGAGGTTGTCACGGGTGACGCCTTCGATGCTCAGGATGTCGTTGTCAGCCGGAGTATTGGACAAGTTGTTGATGCTGTCCTGACCATCACCCGCAGCGAAGTAGTAGGTATCACTACCGTCGCCACCGAGCAGGTAGTCATTACCCTTGCCGCCGCGCAGTTTGTCGTTACCGGCGCCACCGTCAATCAGGTCAGCATCGGACGAACCAATGATGTTCTGATCGCCGGCCTGCCCCGCCAAAATGGTTCCAAAGGAACGCTCATCTGGCACACCCTGATAGTTAGGCGAGCCTGCGGTATCCGGATTTGTAAGGCCGAACACACCGAACAACTGAGCAGCTGTCAGTTGGCCACCGGAGGCAAAGCTGATCACATCAACGACATGATCACCGCCTAGGAACCAGTTCTTCAGAGTGACCTGATCGCTGCCACCACTAACCTTGAGTACCAGATCGTTACCGCTTTTCATCAAACCACTGGAGACTTGATTGAAGGCGATGCCGTCAAAGCGCAGCGTGTCAAAACCGCCACCAATGTTATCGATAACGTCCTGACCGCCACCTGCTGCGAACACATAGGTGTCGTCGCCACGGCCACCAACCAGGGTGTCGTTCCCTGCACCACCGTTGAGGGTGTCGTTGCCGTTGCCACCCTCAAGGCGATCATTACCGGCAGCACCAGAAAGCTGATCATTGCCATTGAAGCCTTGCAGCAAGTCACGCTGAGCAGTGCCACTCAGTGCAGCATCGTTGCCACTGGTGCCCGGCGCAACACTGTCAAACGCTGCGGCAGGTGCTGTTGGTACAGGCAGCCCAAATGCCCCAAAGATCTGCGATGCAGTCAACTGCCCGCCCGTTTCGAAGCTGATGGTTTCAACCAGGTTGTCGCCACCCAGGAAGAAGTCTTTCAGGGTCACTTGGTTGGCAGTGCTGCCATTCACTTTGAGGAGGAGGTCGTTACCCGACTTGCCCAAACCCGAGGCCACCTGGTTGAAGGTAATGCCATTGGCGAAGCGCAGAGTGTCAATGCCGCCTACTTCCTCAAGCACATCCTGGCCGGCTGTGTAGACATAGGTGTCGTCACCAACGCCACCCAGCAACCGGTCATTGCCAGCGCCGCCATTGAGGGTGTCCTTACCGGCACCACCAATCAGCACCTCATTTGCCGCGGTCCCAGTGAGGACATCATCACCGCCAACACCCGCAACTGGAGGTTGGTCGCCGCCACCTGGATTGGTGCCGCCATCACCCGGCTCTTCACCGTTACCGGGATTGCCACCATCTCCTGGCTCACCAGTGCCGCCATCAGGCAGTGCAGTCAACAGGCCGGCAATCTGTGCAGTGGTGATGTAGCTACCACCATCAGGCTGAACATAATCAATGGCGAAATCACCACCCAGGAAGTGATCAGTTACTTTTACCTGCTGCTCAAGATCACCATCCACCAGAATCAGCAGATCGTCGCCCTCGCGATGGAAGCTCAACCGAGTGCGTGCGATACCGATGAAGAACGCACCGTCGAAACCACCGCCCGTATTATCGATTACATCGACACCGCCGTTGGCACGGTAGTAGTACTTATCATCACCTGCACCGCCGGTTAGTTGGTCATCGCCATCCTCACCATCGAGCACGTCGTTGCCAATGCCGCCGATCAGGATGTCATCACCCGAACCGCTCTGCGAGCCGTTACCGCCGGACAGGTAATCATTGCCGTCACCGCCTTCAATCTGGTCGTTACCGCCCATACCAAACAGGGTATCGTTACCCGCGAGACCACGCACCAAATCGCGCTCCTGGCCACCGGCCAATTGCTCGCCTGCCGCTGTGCCTTCTACGAGAGTATCGAAGCCGCCAGGCACGTTGCCAGCTGCAACGATCTGGGCGATACGTGTGGCGTTAATCAGGAAACCGCCATCGGGCTGAACATAGCTGATGGCCTTGTCGCCGCCCAGGAAGTGACCCAGCACGCGCACAGATTGCTCTGCATCGCCGTCCACCAGAATCAACAAGTCATCACCATCGCGGGTAAACGTCAGACGCTCTTCATCGATACCACCACTGAAGAACACGCCATCATTGCCGCCACCAGTATTGTCGATGGTGTCGACACCATCGCCCAACTTGTAGACGTACTTGTCGTCGCCAATGCCGCCGAATAGCTGGTCATTGCCAACACCGCCCATTAACTGGTCGTTTCCAGCACCACCATAGACAGTGTCGTCACCAGCCTCACCGTCCAGGTAGTCGTTACCACCCTCGCCGTGGATCACGTCATCACCGGCGCGGCCCCAGGCCTTATCGTCGCCTGCGCCAAGACGCATGGTGTCGTTAAGCTCGCGGTAACCGATAAAGCTGTCCGCAACATCGGTACCGTGCCAGATCACTTGCCCTTCAACTTCGGTCTGACTCAATTCGCTGCCATCGGCAAACACGAAATGCTCAAGTTTGAAGTGATCGTTAGGCTCCTTGAACCAGTTCTGCACAGTGATCGAGTCAGTGCCGTTGGCATGCTCAATAATCATGTCCAGGCCACGACGGTGGAAGCTCAAATCGCTGGCGGCAATACCTTCACCGAAGCTCAGCGTATCGGCAGTCGGCTCAACGTTGCTAAAAGCTTCGTTTGCACGACGCTCGATCAGCAGGTCGTTGCCATCGCCCAAGTTGAAGACATAGGTGTCTTCACCGAACGAGCCGTAGATGGTGTCGTTACCAGTACCACCCTCGATGGTATTAGTGCCCTGATTCCAGGCATTGCTGTATGCCTCGATCAGATCGTCGCCTGCGCCGCCCTGCAGGGTGTCGAAGCCTTGGCCTTTTAAGGTGTCGTTACCTTCACCACCGACCAGCAGGCCGCTGCCTTCCAGATAATCATCACCCGCGCCGCCGTCGAGTAACCCACCACCGTAGAGTTGATCATCACCTGCATCACCATAGAGATGATCGTTACCCCCGCCACCATTTAGAGTGTCGTTACCTTCCCCACCGTGAAGATGGTCATCACCCCATTCGCCGTTGAGCAGGTCATCGCCGGCATCACCGTGCAGCGTATCGGCGCCATGGCCACCGTTTAGGGTGTCATTACCGTCACCCGCATGGATCTCATCATTGCCTTCCTGACCATGAACGATGTCGTCCCCACCACCAGCGTGAATAAGGTCGTCATCGGGGTGGCCAAAAATCTCATCCGCGGTATCAGTACCTGCCAACGCCATTTGCTTGATCTGATCAATATCCCAAGACGTACCATCGGCGAAGAGCATTGCCTCGATCGGGGTTTTGCCGTGTGAGCCTGCCTGATAGGAGAACTGATCCTTGATCCGGATCTGGTCACCGGTGACAGTGCGGGTAATTACCAAGTCAAACTCATCACGGCGCAAAACGACATCTGCAGGAACTGCATCAGTGAATTGCAGGCTGTCGTTACCGCTTTCGTCCTGAATCAGATCAATACCGCTACCAGCAGCGAATTGGTAAAGATCATCATCCAGACCGCCTTGCAATTGGTCATTACCGGCGCCGCCAATCAAGGTGTCCTTGCCCAGGCCACCCTGAAGCAAATCATCACCAGTGCCACCATCAAGCAGGTCGTCGCCGGCGAAGCCCTCTATGTGATCAGCACCATCGCCAGCCGAGATGGTGTTATCCAGATCGTTCGCCTGAATATGGTCGTCGTCTGTCGAGCCAACCAGCGTTCGGGCATTGAGTTCTTGAGGACTAAGCACTTCCACATTGCCTAGCGCGTCCTTCAGAGTCAGCCCACGGCGAGGAGTGCTGCCGTCAAAGAAACCTTCGATCTTCAACGTATCCTGACTGTTCTCTAGGAACGAGACGATTAGATTGTCACCATTACGGCGCAGCGACAGGTGCTCAAGGTTGTAACCTTCAATCTGGATGGTAGCTTCAGCCGGCAAGCTACTCACCCGGTCGTGATCACTGCCCTGGCGCAAGACGTACGTGTCAGTCTCTCCACCCCAATAGCGATCATTACCAGCACCGCCATCCAGCAAGTTTTCACCACGGCCACCAGACAGAAAATCCTCGCCACTGCCTCCCAGCAATGTATCTTTCCCATCGTCGCCATACAGAGTGTCATTGCCGTCACCACCAGATAAGTGATCATCCCCAGCATTGCCGTGGACCAGATCATTACCTGCCAGCCCCTGAAGTACGTCGTCTGTGGCATAGCCATAAAGGTTATCAACCCCATCAGTACCGACTTGTACGAGCTGTTTGATCGCCTCGACATTCCAGGAGGTTCCATCGGCGAAAACAACCCGATCAACCTGATAACCGTCCGTAGCGTCACTTTCAAAAAAGTGATCAACCGTCAGTGTGTCTTCACTACCTTGAATGCTCAGGATGAGCTTGTTCTGCAGACGAGTCAGGCGAACATCGGCAGGTAGAACGTCAGCGGCAAGCTGGATAACGTCCTCGGAGCCAGGAGAACGATCAAAGTTGTTGACCACATCCTGCCCGTAACCGCGACCAAACATGTAGGTATCTGAACCTTCCCCACCGGTCAGGTAGTCATTACCCGCACCGCCATCCAGAGTGTCATTACCCTCACCACCCTCCAGACGATCATTGCCCTCGCCGCCAGACAAAAGATCGTTACCTTGATTGCCAATCAGGTTGTCATTACCAGCACCACCATTGATCAGATCATTCGTCGCATAGCCGTACAAGGTGTCCGCCCCGTCTGTGGAATGCAGGACTTGCTGCTTGATTTGTTCAAGGTCCCAAAAACTGCCGTCTGCGAATGCAATGCGGTCAATAAATTGCCCTGTGGTCGCATCCTTGGCAAAAAAGCTGAGCACCGAAACCGAATCACCCGTGTCGCGGATGGTCAGTACCAGATCGTTATTGCTACTGCGGGTCAAACGGATATCCGATTGCGCTATACCTTCGGCAAGTTGGATTACATCCACTCGTCCAGGGGTTAGATCGTAATTGGAAATGCGATCCTGGCCGTCACCACGTCCAAAGAGATATGTATCAGAGCCCTCACCACCGTCTAGGTAGTCATTGCCACTACCACCGCGAATTACATCATTACCAGCGCCGCCGCTTAAATTGTCGTTACCCAAACCACCGAGCAACGTGTCATCACCCGCCAGGCCTTCGATATGGTCATCTCCAATACCGCCGTCGATCACATCTCCTGACGCATATCCAGTTAGGTGATCCGCACCGTCCGTGGACTGCAAGGCCATTTGCTTAACTGCAGCCACATCCCATTGCGTGCCGTCAGCAAAATCAATGCGGTCGATTTGACGGCCACCGGCGCCATCCTCATAAAAGAACGACTGCACACGTATTGAGTCTTGACCATTGTTTAGGCGTAACACGAGATCACTGCCCGAACGACGCACAGTCACATCTTGAGGCGTAACACCTGCAGCGAGCTGAATTCGGTCAAGCTTCCCAGTCGAGTTATCGTAATTGCTCACAACATCATGACCAGAACCTGGTCCGAACAGATAAGTATCTGAGCCCGCACCACCAGTCAGGTGATCGTTACCAGTGCCTCCATTCAGAACATCGTTGCCCGCACCGCCGTCGAGACGGTCATCGCCACCGCCGCCAGCAAGCGTGTCATTGCCGCCATAGCCGTTGATGAACTCACCAATATCAGAGCCTTGGATCAAATCGGCAGATTCATAGCCATGCAACTGAGTCAGGCCTTCGGCGGGCTGCATAACGATTTGCTTGATCTCGTCCAGTGACCAAGACTGCCCACCGGCAAACTGAATCTGATCAATTTGATAACCACCTGCGGCATCCTGATAGAAGAAGGTGTTAATACGGAGCGTATCTTCATGGCCCTTCAGCTTGATCAGGAGGTCATTGCCTTCGCGCGAAAGCTGAACATCCGCCTTGGCTAAGCCATCGCTCAGCAGAACGGTGTCAAAGCGGCCAGCCGAACGGTCGTAATTACTGATGGTGTCGTTGCCGGAGCCGATCCCAAACAGGTAGGTGTCCGACCCTTCGCCACCATCCAGATAGTCATCACCCGCGCCGCCGATAAGAACGTCATTGCCGACACCGCCATAAAGCTGGTCATCGCCACCACCCCCAAGCAGGATATCTGCGCCGTCACCACCGTACAGACGATCACTCCCCGCCCCTCCATCGAGGTAGTCATTACCCAGATTGCTCTGGAGGGTATCGTTGCCTTCTTTGCCAAAGACAAAGTCCGAACCGCTACCAGTAGAAAGCGAATCGGCAATAGCACCACCCTGGACAATGCTGCTCACGCCGCCCAACTGCTGTTTAAACACTTGCTGCTGAGCAGCATCGAGTTGCGACACCCAGGTGCCCAGGGTAGCGGACCATTGATCCAGGGGGCCTTTAACTGCCTTGATCAACTCAAACAGGTCGACGCTGGCTTTGACCGGGTTACTTTGATGGGTCTGCTCAAGCAACTGGGTAACACTGCTGTAATCCAGCACTACACCGTTTACCGAAAAATTTAGGCCAGTTTCCGCAATGTAAGGCTGCAACCTTGTCTGTAATAAAAGCCCTTGGTATAGCGACTCGCGCAGCTTCTCATATGCGCTATTTAGAAACTGGGCCTGGGTGGCATTAACTCCCAGGTGAGCTTCGGTAATATAGTGGGTAGTAGGCCCCATAGCGATTCCGGCACTGAAATTACCACTTCCGCCACGCATTGAGCCGGCACCGATGACCGCATCAATAGTTTTCTTGCCAGTAGCATCGGAGCGCTGGGTTGAATTGAAGTTGAAGAATCTCTCGCTATTGAAAACTTCGAGAATTTTTATCCTCTCAAGTAAAGCTTTCTGTTCAAGCTGGGCTGCCGTTGGACCAGGATTTTGCCCTTCACCCAATACAAATGAACCCGAGGAACTACCGCTCCCCCCGGCTGAGCCAGCAGCCAGATCATTACTTCTAGGCTTTTCCCACGAGTACGAGAAAACAAAGCGCGCGGAATCGCTATTCAGTGCAGAGACGCGCTGATCAAAGGTTCGATAGCCTGAGCTATCAGCCCATTCAGCAAGAACACGATCCAGCAGCCCTAATTGCTCTTGGCGAGTTTGAGCCGAAGTATACTGCTCAAGTGCACCTTTCAATCCAGGATTGAGCATGCTTGCTTCGCGTAGGTCGCGAACCGCTCCTGAACCTTGCATGTCCGGCAGCCGTTCTGCAACTGGGTCAAGAGCAATGCGGTCGGTATACTGGCGATAGAAAGGATTAGATGCCAGATCTAGGTTAGCCGCCTGACTTAGGTTCCCGTTTACGAAACTCTCACTACCATCACCCCGAATAAAGGTACCTACGGCACTTATCAAGTTACCGTTAGAGTTTTGGTTGGTTTTCGTAGAGTCTAGGTTTATGGCAACGATATCATGTTCTACCAGGCTTTTCAGTTCGTGCTTTTGAGACACGCCATCTTGATTTAAATCCTGCCAAACCCGCACATTGGAAAATTCGGCATCCTGCGAATCGAAAACGCCGTCTGTATTGCTATCCAGATCACGCAAGGCATCAAAACCATCGCTAGCTTTCTGACCATTAGATTTTACAGTGTCTACGCCAAAGAGTTCACCGCCGTTTTCAACGGCGCCACTAGCATTACGATCAAGCACTAAAAACGCATCGTCCCCCTTGACCCAACCGGTGCCGGTTTTTAGACCATCACCATCAAAGTCAAAGGTAATTCCGGAGTTAGAGGAAATTGTTTCAATACCATCCCCATCGATATCCAGCGCAAGCGGATCAGACCGTTGTATAAATGTATTTGCCGATTTGAAATCTGTACTTACCTGCGCATCAACAGCACAACTTGTTCCCGTATCTATATAATCACGCAAACCCTCCGGAGGGTTTGCAGCAAGATCTTTTAAGCCATCCAACCAACTTTGCAAGTCATTCCATGCATCTGCTATATCTGATTCCTGATCTAGATCATCTTGCCCCAAGTATGGACCGTCTGGATAGGGAATCGGCTTCCGCTCTGGAGTAGGCCAACCGTCGGGTCTTTGCGGGTTTCTGTTTGTTAGGTCAGCATAAGCGTTAACATAATCAATTACCGTCCGCTGGAACGAATTATTTGCTTTTCGAGCCCAGTCAGTATTACCTTCGGAAAATTCGACGCCATTCAGAATTAATTTTCCCGTCTCACCAATCATGCCCGCCGCATTTGGCATAGCACTCATTGCTTCTGCAATCTGAACTAGTGAGTCATGAACCGCCTTATCGCCATTTTCAGTTTTAATATTTTCAACCTGACCTCTTATATAATCAGTAGTTGCACCCCCACTCTCTACAAAATCCTTTATGTCTTTAAATTGGGTAATCGGGTCACTCATAAACCTCTCCCTGTATGCCTATAGCGAAATTAATTTTATTAGCAGCTTCTTCAGTGATATCGCCACCCCGAGACATCATTCGCGCAACCATCAAAGCATATGCGCGAAAAAACTCGGGCTTTTCCGTAGAAAACTTAATGCAAGAATCCATTCTAAGATCCTCTACAACGCCCCCATCACTCCTTATTTTCCGCAATAGTGACAATGCTAGACCATCAACATTACTACCAACACCCTCAACTTCTCTAAGCTTATATCTAAGAATAGATAACTCATAAACAATAGGACAAAAATCTTTACTTCCGCGCTTATTTCGAGCCTCTACTAAAGCAGTTAATCCTGAATCAATCTCTTGAGAGTCAATCAGCAAATTTGCAGCAGACGCCATTATTACAAAGCATCTATCGCCACCATCCTTACACTTATTTTTCCAAATAAAATCCAAAACCTGACGATCTTCAACACCAGAATTTAGGCTTTGCAAATAAATCTCATCGTAATTCTCCAAACGCCCACCAGAAGCACTTAGATATGCCTTACCCCACATATCTTCTAAAACCCAACTCGCATCACCCAAAGATCGCTCCCTATAGTTAACAAAAACTAAAAACACAGAAGTAGCGCAAACAATCACAACAAATAACAATAAAATTTTATTTTTAAACATTCCGACACCTTACATTGGCTTATGAAAGCAAAAAACCACTTAGCAATTATCCAGTCTCAGAAACTCACGCCCTAAAAAATGGACTACTGCGGAATAAATTAAATATAGATGCAATATCATATCTTCTTCTTGAAAATTCAAAACCTCGCACTTACAATAATTTCATTAATCGCCGGGCAGCTAAATTTTCAATGCAAATCACCCTACCTCCACAGGCACTCCTAAACTTTTTCGTTATTCTTTCTTCAAAAATCACTACGGAGCTCTTAACGTTCACTTAAACTTTCCGCTGTATGCTGTTGCAGTGGACTGAGGAAGTAGTCGATCACCTTCCGCTTATCCGTCTTCACTTCCGCCCTAACCGCCATACCAGGCGATAGCGCAATCAAATTCTCACCCACCTGAATCGTGTTCCTCTTAAGCTGTATCCGTGCGCTGTACACCAGCCCCAACCGTTCATCTTCTATTGCATCGTTGGAAATGCTTTGCACGACGCCATCGACTACGCCGTATTTGGTGAAGCTGAACGTCTCGACTTTGATCTCTACGGTTTGCCCTGGCCTTACAAAGCCG
>JAHHHI010000053.1 GCA_019359435.1 Kaiparowitsia implicata GSE-PSE-MK54-09C | reverse complement strand
TCGCCAGCCAGAAGTAGATCGCGTCCTTCTCCTGCTCGAACGAGAAGCGAACGGTCCCCGTCAGCTTGTTCACCGACCTAAACCATGGGCCGTTTGCGTGGTCGCAGCACCACCATTCGGCAATGATCCGGCGACGGTCATCGGTGGCATCATCGAGCTTGATTTGAAGGTCGATTCTGTGAGCCGTGTCGAATGGCGGGACCGGGCCGCTCATCGCTGCACCTGATCGAACAGGATCATGTGGGCTACACGGAACGCTGTGGCCCAACGTCCTTCAGAGACCAGACGCCGAAAGACGTTGATTAGGGCTGTATAGGACGGGCCGCCAATCGCAAGATAGTTCGGTGCCATCTGGCACCAGTGGGTAGAGCAGTGCCTACGACTTGTCGTGAGCCGCTGCTTGAACATGAATTCGTAGAGGTCGATCACCCGGCTCCTGTCGATAATCCGACCATCTGATCTGGCAGTCGGTAGAACTATTTATCGGCGGCCCCGGTTATGGCGTCGGCACTCTACGGGTCATGAGACGAACTCAACCCTAACACCCCCGTTCGCCGCTCGCACCGACCTGCTCGCACGTCAACATCACCCCCATCTCCCGGCGCTCTCCACGACGAGCCGCGTCGCTGATCGGATACACAGCCAAGCTCCGCGCGTATTGCGCTACCCCGGCAAATAGTTGGACGATATTCCTACGTAAAAAGTCTAATAAACAACGGCTGTCTTGCTCAAATAAATACCCAAAAGCTTGTATTAAGCTATAGTTAGAAGGTTCGCTGTGCAGTTATCTGTCCGATAAACTGTTGACTAATAGGTTTGGTGTTGGCAGAAAGCAGTTGCGTTGGAGGGGATTCCTCTGGCGCTCCCGAAAAATCACAAATCGGCCGTCAACGACCTGACGGCAGAGGATCAAACCATGCATCGAAGCCAATCTGGCGACGGCTGGCAGCGCAATGCTGCGACCAATGCCAGCTACTCACCTCATGCCACCTTCGCGTCTTGCGAAAGCCCAATCATTCGACATCATCTCTTGGAGCGAGGTGCAGACGTCGATCTGGCGTGCGCTGACCATCTTCAAGCAAATGCCGCCCAGTTCGTGGAAGCTCTGCTGCTCTCCGCACTGCGCCGACCGAGCACGGAAACCGTTGGCTTTGCCCGGCGTGAAGAGATCGTTCAGCACCTGGAGCAATCGCTCACCGCACTCGCCATGGAGCAGGAGGAACAGGCAAGCCTGTTCGCCTCGCGAACGTCGATCACCATTCCAGTAGCTCTGGGCGATGGCGCATCTGTGGTCTTCACCGTCCATCTGCGCTGGAAGGACCGATACGGTCCTGCACTATCAATGATCGAATGCCGGTCCACAATCGACGTTCCAGACGATGATCGAGAGCGCTTTGCAGCATGGTTTGACGGCCAAGCAGCGCACCTTAATCAAGCTTCAAATCGCCCGCTCCACCGTCTTCACCCGGACACCTGTGGGAGGGGTGCATGATGACCTATCTGACCGAAGAGGAATGGGAAGAGCGGTTCGTGCCCATCATCAAGAGGGACGAGGATTGCCTCCTTTTCAGCACCCACACTGCTGACGAGTCTGCCTTTCTGGCCGTCGTCGGAAACAATCGGATCTGGACCCAGATCGAGGCCGACGACGGCATCGAATACATCCCCGGCTTTTGGAGAGTGAACGCCGAGGGCTACATCGTCACAATGAACCCGTGGGCCGAGAACGAGGCCAATCTCGCCGTGGCAATCGACTTCGACTTTGGGCGAGACGACGACGGTCATGAGCGAGGGGAAGACGGCCATGGATAAGGCCAACGAAAGCGCTGCGATGCGCGATCCGAACCCAGCAGGTGTGATGCTGCGGATCGCGGACGGCCAGTTCGACGATTTGCCGGGCGGCCCTTGGAGGACTCCACCGTTCGTAGATTATAGCGGCATAACAACCGCCGTTCTCGCCGCAAATCATGTTTTGGGCGGTCGAGGTGGCACGGTCAACGAGTCGTTTTTCGGCATTGATCTCCTGTTCCGCCACTTCGGCATCCAGGCCCATGACACAGAGTTGAAGCACGTCATTCAAATCATTGGTGATCAGTTCGAACTGTTGGTGCTCCTCGACCTCGGAATCACGAGCGTTCTAATGGCGTGTAGGGGAAATAAGGATGCAGTGGTTGGGGTCGCCGAAACGCTGGTTGCCGGATATGCGGACGGTTTTGAAATGGCGAGCCGCCCACGCCCTTAATCCCAGTCCAGTTCGCGCGTGAATGCGCGAAAGCTGGACCAAGGCGTCCCACCCGGCCCCTCTGCGAGCCTCGGAACACCGAGCGCGTCGATCTTGGCGTCCGCCGCTTGGCACACATGGAGCGGCACAGGGCTGTTCCGGCTTCCATGGATCGCCCAGAGCATCCATCCGGCTCCGGCCGTCATGGGGCGGAATTCGAGCAGCGCCTCGTCTCTGAACTCGGCGACAGCGAGACGGCCAGCCGCGACATGACCGAGCTTATCGGCAAGGCAATTCCGGTATGCTCGGGCAGCGTTCACATAGTCGCGCATCGTCGTGAAGGGTCGAAGCTCGTTGTCTCCATCCTGGACCGGATGTTGGGGCAGACGGTCGGCGCGGCGCACGAACCGATCCAGCAAGGGTGCGAGGCTGGAAAGAGGCGTCATGTTGGCGATAGCTGCGGCTACCGCCTCGTCGGTCGCCCGCGAGGCCACTTCCTGAACGAACTGCACGGCCGAGTTGAAGCGGATCGCCTCGGCGGGTGTGTCGATGCGGGCCAAGGCGTTCGCGTGACGCCAGCGCGGGTCGAGGCTGGAAAGCACTTCCAGCTTTCGAAGTGTAATCCGACCGGAATCCCGTAGGGCGGCTGCGCTGCGAATGTCGCCACCAGCCAGATCGTGCAGGGCGACGTAATTGGGGGCGTGCGGCAACGGCCTGTCCCCTATCCGCTCCAGCAGTCCAGGGAAGCCTTGCGGCACGTCGCGAAACGCATGTCGCAAGATGTCGCTGGAACGGCCGTGGCGGACGACTTCTGCGAGGGTCATCGGCAGCAGGGCGTCATGGGCGCAGGTGAGGCCACCATTGATCTCATGCGCCGCCAGCGCGGCAAAGATCGACTGGCGTCTGGCTGGCGATGCGGTGAGCACCCGAGCGATGATGCCGGGGGCTTGGTCGTCGAGCTTCACGAGCGAGGCGGTCGCCCAACCGAGAAGGCCGCCATCAAGCAATGGCGGACTCCCACGGAAAGTGGCTCTTCCCCCCAGCGTATGCCTGAATCTGCGAAGCCAGCCAGCGCCAGCGGCGAGTCTCGGCCGGGGTGGTCTGATAGTCGGTGATGATGCGCGGCGGCTCATTGGTTAGGTCGTTCAGAACCGCTCGGATCGCTGCGTCAACCGGCATCACCACAGGTAATGTGGACTCGCCAGCCGCTTCAGGCGGTGGGTCGATGAACAGCCAATGGTCAGCAGTAATCCACTGTTCCTCGCCCGCGAGATGGTTCAGCAGAGTTTGGAGTTCGCATCTGTCGATCTCGCCAGTCGCATCGAGCAAGACGCGGACAGCGAGACATCGAAGCGGAAGTTCGTCGGGTGCCAACAACCCTCCAAAGGCTGTGAAAAAAAGACCGTCGCACGGAAGCCTCGAATGTCCACCAGAACGATCGAAGATGGTTGGTTAACCGGAAGTCAGCAATCTTGACGGTGAAAAGTTTGGGGGCGTTCCAATGGCTGTGGAAGTTGAGTTGACAGACGTCCTGCCCAGCGAGCCTGACGCCGATTTCGCGTTCTACATAGATTTCAAAAAGGGACGTGGTTCTCCCTCTCGCGTGTTCGCCGCCGCGCAGGATTTCATCCATGCGTGCGAACGATTGGACCGTGATCTTGTTGGTGTTGTCGATCCAGGGATCGAGACCGTTCTCGTTCTCGAAGATATCGAGGCTGGTTCTCTAAAGGTTTGGCTTCGAAATGTTCTGGCCGCTACCGACGACGATGCGATCAAGGATCTTGACTGGAAGAAGCAGGTTGGCAGCTACCTCCTGAAGGCGAAATATATTCTGCTACGTTGGGCGGACGATCCAGCCGCTCCCCAAAAGCTGCCAGAGGTGCGACAGGAAATTCGATTGCTCGCGGCGGCAACCGACGTGCGTCATCTACCAGACTACGCTGCACCATCCCCAGAAACGCTCGTGCGGGCCATGAGCGATTTCCAAGCGGTCAAGGAACGGCTGGGTCCAGGCGATTCTGCCAGCTTGATTTCCGCTGACGGCACCACCTATGAAATTGACCTCAACATCCGCTGGGATGCCGAGACGCTCGAAGATTTAGCGGTCAAGCATACGCTCGACTCCCCGCCGACTGCGATGATCCTGGCAGTGAAAAAGCCGGACTACCTTGGTGCCAGCCGCTGGTCTTTTCGTCACGGCAAGCGGACCATCGAAGCCAAGATCGAAGACGAAACATGGCTCCGATCATTCCAAGGCCGCGAGGTCGATGTCAGACCCGGCGATGCCTTGGAGTGCACGGTTAGGATCGAGAGCCTGTATGGGCACGACAACGAGTTGCTGACCGAACGCTATCGCGTGTTAGAGGTCCGAGGAGTTCTCACTGATCGCGTCTCTCAAGCGGACATGTTCGACAACGACGCGCAGCCTGACTGAACCGGTTAAGGCGCACCGCCTTGGCGAACGCCGTCCTCTGCGGGTTGATGCGCGATCTCCTCCGTCCGTAAGTTGCGACCATGAATCCCGTCGAGATCGAAGAAGCCGTTTCAAACCTTGCACTTGAGCCGTTCGATGCGGTCGAGTTCCCGTTCCAATTTTTGACGGCCTTCGACAATCCCGCGACGACGATCAAGCGGCTACGATCCGGCACGACTAACCAGTCGGACGTGCCCGGCGGGGTCCTTCAGCGGAACAACATCCACATTGCCACATGCGCGCCGGGCGAGGTCGATGCGACGCTGAAGGCACTGCGCGACAGTCCAAAGACTGCTTCGGCCAAAGCCAAGATGATGTTGGTCACGGACGGTGAAACGTTCCAGGCCGAGGACTTGAACGACGGTGGGACCGTCGTGTGCTCCTACGCCGAGTTCCCAGACTTCTTCGGTTTCTTCCTGCCGCTGGCCGGGATCACCACGGTCAAGGAAATCCGCGAAAGCTCGTTCGATGTGAAGGCGACGGGCCGCCTGAACCGCCTATACGTCCAACTGCTGAAAGAGAACCCTGACTGGGCGACCGCCCAACGGCAACGCGACATGAACCACTTCATGGCGCGGCTGATCTTCTGCTTCTTCGCCGAGGACACCGACATCCTTCTCACAGAGGGGCTGTTCACAACAACGGTCGAGCAGATGTCTTCAGGCGACGCCGCCAGCACCCACGCCGTCATCGGTGCGATTTTTCGGGCGATGGACACGAAACCCGCTGATCGCGATGCGGCTGGCCTGCCTCGGTATGCGGTCAAGTTTCCCTATGTGAATGGACAGCTTTTCAGCGGCAGCACGGAGGTGCCTCGGTTCAGCAAGGTCGCCCGCTCATACCTGTTGCACATCGGCAGTCTGAACTGGCGCAAGATCAACCCGGACATCTTCGGGTCGATGATCCAGGCGGTGACCGATGATACAGAGCGCGGTTCGCTCGGCATGCACTACACGAGCGTGCCCAATATTCTGAAGGTGCTGAACCCGCTGTTCCTCGACGACCTGCGTTCGCAGTTGGGGGAAGCAGAAAACAACAGTCGCAAGCTGCTGAACCTTCGCAACCGAATGGCTCGAATCAGGGTGTTCGACCCCGCGTGTGGTTCGGGCAACTTCCTGGTGATCGCATACAAGGCGATGCGGGAGATCGAGGCCGAAATCAACAAACGGCGCGGTGAGGCGGACCGCCGATCCGATATCCCGCTGACAAACTTCCGGGGCATAGAACTGCGTGACTTTCCCGCCGAGATCGCGCGGCTCGCGCTCATCATCGCCGAGTATCAATCCGACGTGATCTATCGCGGTCAGAAGGAGGCGATCGCAGAGTTCCTCCCGCTTGGTTCAGAGAACTGGATCACTTGCGGAAACGCGCTCCAACTCGACTGGTTAAGTATCTGCCCGCCAACGGGAACAGGCGTAAAGGTCACCTCGGATGACCTGTTTCAGACCCCGCTCGATCAAGCAGAAATCGACTTCGAGAACGAAGGCGGGGAGACATACCTTTGTGGAAATCCACCCTACGTTTGGACGAACGATCAGTCCCCCGCCCAGAAAGCAGATTTGCAAGCGCTTTTCGAAAAGCACACCCGCTCTTGGCGGACACTGAACTATGTTTCAGGTTGGTTTCTCAAGCTCGTGGAATACGGAGCGAAGTGTGAGTGCACAGGGGCGTTTGTGACAATCAACACGATTGCACAGGGCCAGCACGCGACAGTTTTCTGGCCAATCATCTACAAGAGTGGGTTCCGGATCTCGTTCGCGCATGAGGCATTCAAATGGAAAAACTTGGCTGCTAACAATGCTGGCGTCACCGTAAATATCATTGGCCTTCAGAAAGGGCCAATTACATCAGCCAAACTCTACTCAACGGGCGTTGATAACCAGACTGTGGTCAGGGAAGTCGGCCTGATCGGCCCATATCTAATACCCAACGTTGATACATTGGTGAACAAACAAGCGAAGGCTATTTCGGCGGTGCCCGAAATGCTGCGAGGAAACATGCCTTATGAGGGTGGTAATCTTCTGCTCTCTTCTGAAGAGAAGGCCAAGCTTGTGAGTTCGGACGGCCGAGCCGCCCAGTTTATCACCCGCATTAGTGGCTCATCAGAAATCATCGACGGCAAAGTCCGCTATTGTTTATGGATTCGGGATGACGAGGTAGACCAAGCAAACGCACTACCGCTCGTCAAAGATCGACTCCAAAAAGTGGTGGAGCTTCGGAGTGCTAACGCGGACCCCAACGTGGTGGCGATGGCAAAGACGCCTCACCGTTTCAGGGAATCGAAACAGGCGACACGGTGGACGGTGGCCATGCCCGCAGTCTCGTCTGAAAACCGGGAGTTCCTACCCGCTACCCTTATTGCCGCACCGGAAGTCATATCGAATAGGGCGTATGGTCTATACGATAGTGATATCTGGACACTTTCAATATTAGTGTCGTCGATGCATATTGCATGGGTCGGGACTGTATGTGGTCGGTTAGAGATGCGATTCTCATACACCAACACGCTGGGCTGGAATACTTTCCCCGTTCCGAAGTTAACTTCCCAAAACAAGGTTGATCTTGCCCGTTGCGCACAAGACGTTCTTCTCGCTCGCGAGGCGCACTTCCCCACTGCCATCGCCGATCTATACGATCCCGAGAAGATGCCGGATAATCTCCGTCGCGCCCACGAGGCCAACGACGAAGTGCTCGAACGCATTTACATCGGCCGCCGCTTCCGCAACGACACCGAACGGCTTGAAAAGCTGTTCGAACTCTACACCAAAATGACCACCAAGACTGGTGCTTACAAGAAGGCGACGGCCTCCGCATGACGACCGCCAAACCGATCCCAGCCGTCAGCTTTCAGACTGCTCGAACTGGAACATCCGCCACGGCGAACGAGATCGGCATGCGTCCGATGCAGGAGCGCGCCTACGCCAAACGGGGCGAGCAGTATCTCCTGATCAAATCCCCGCCCGCGTCGGGGAAGTCACGCGCACTGATGTTCATCGCGCTGGACAAGCTCCACAACCAGGACCTCAAACAGGCGATCATCGTCGTGCCCGAGAAGTCTATCGGAGGCAGCTTCGCAGACGAGCCGCTGTCGAAGTTCGGCTTCTGGTCCGACTGGACGGTGAAGCCGCAGTGGAACCTCTGCAATGCCCCTGGCCCGGACGAAGAGCGTGTCGATCCTTCGAAGGTGAAGGCAGTTGGGCAGTTTCTCGCCAGCGACGACAGGGTGCTGGTGTGCACCCACGCCACGTTCAGGTTCGCAGTTGAGCAGCTTGGCGTGGAGGCATTTGACGACCGGCTGCTTGCGGTGGACGAGTTTCACCATGTCTCGGCCAACCCTGATAACAGGCTGGGTGCCCACCTCTCCAATTTCATGATGCGTGATAAGGCGCACATCGTGGCCATGACTGGCAGCTATTTCCGGGGCGACGCGGCACCCGTCCTGATGCCGGAGGACGAGGCGAAGTTCGAGACTGTCACCTACACCTACTACGAACAACTGAACGGCTACGAGCACCTCAAGTCGCTTAACATCGGCTACTTCTTTTACAGCGGCCGGTATCTGACCGCCATCGAAGCGGTGCTGGACCCGTCAAAGAAGACCATCGTCCACATCCCGTCCGTGAACTCGCGAGAGAGCACGGCCGACAAGATTAAGGAGGTGGAGCATATCATGCAGTGCCTCGGCGAATGGCTGGGGGCCGATCCCGTCACTGGCTTCCATCGAGTGAAGCTGGCGGACGGCCGGATCGTCAAGATCGCCGATCTGGTCGATGACGGCGATCAGGCCAAGCGCGCCAAGGTGCTGACCGCGCTGAAAGACCCGGCGCACAAGAACGACCGCGACCATGTGGACATCATCATTGCCCTCGGCATGGCCAAGGAGGGCTTCGACTGGATTTGGTGCGAGCACGCGCTGACTGTGGGCTACCGCTCCAGCCTGACCGAGATCATCCAAATCATCGGCCGCGCCACACGCGACGCGCCCGGGAAGGAAAGCGCCTCCTTCACCAACTTGATCGCCGAACCGGACGCCTCTGAAGCTGCCGTGGTCGATGCGATCAACGACACCCTGAAGGCTATCGCCGCCAGTCTGCTGATGGAGCAGGTGCTCGCGCCCCGCTTCAATTTCACTCCGAAGGATCACGGCAAGATCGAGGGCTTCGACTACGGCGGTGACGGCTATCAGGAAGGGCGAACGAATGTCGGCTTCAACGATCAGACGGGCCAGTTCCACTTCGAGATCGGGGGCCTGGTCGAGCCGAAAAGTCCCGAGGCAGCGCGCGTCTGCCGCGAGGATCTGAACGAGGTCATCACCGCCTTCGTGCAGGACAAGACCGCTCTGGAGCGCGGCCTGTTCGACGAGGAGACCGTGCCAGAGGAGCTTACGCAGGTCCGCATGGGCAAGATCGTGCGGGACAAGTATCCCGATATGACCGCCGAGGACCAGGAAGCGATCCGTCAGCACGCCATCGCGGCTCTAAACCTAACGCAGAAGGCGAAGCAGCTTGCTGCCGCGCCGGATACGCCGGGCGAGCCGAAGGCCAACACTGCTTTGCTCGACGGTGTTCGGCGGCTGGCCATAGAGGTCAAGGAACTCGACATCGACCTGATCGACCGCATCAATCCGTTTGAAGCCGCATACGCCGTTTTGGCCAAGTCCATGAACGAAGCCACATTGAAGCAGGTCCAGTCGGTGATTTCGGCCAAGCGCACCACGCTCTCGCCGGAGGAGGCCAAGGACTACGCGGCCCGTGCCGTGCGCTTCCGCCGCGAACGCGGTCGCTCGCCATCGGTCGATGCAGCCGACGAATGGGAGAAGAAGCTGGCCGAGGGTGCGGCGGCATTCATGCGCTACGACCGGGAAGGCCGATATGGGTGACCTGAGTCTCGATGATCTCCGCGCCGAACTCGCCGACTTCGCGCCAGCCGACGCGAAGGCGACTGCCTATACGCCAAGAGAAGAACGCATCATCGCTGGATTCGAGGATATCGTTCGCTTCTACGAGGAGCACGGACGCGCGCCTCTGCACGGCGAAGATCGCGACATCTTCGAACGGCTCTATGCCGTCAGGCTGGATCGGCTGCGGGGTCTGGAGGAGTGTCGAACGCTCCTCGTATCGTTCGACAAACATGGCCTTCTCGATGCAGCGCCGACCATGGTCGAACCGGAAGAGATGGACCTCGACGCGCTCCGGGCAGAACTCGCCGGTTCCGACGACCAGGACATAACCAAGCTGCGCCACGTCCCGTCGCGCGAGGAACGTCAGGCGGCCGAAGAGATCGCGGGCCGCGAACGGTGCGCCGACTTCGGTAAGTTCGAACATCTGTTCGCGGACGTTCAGAAAGACCTTGATGCTGGCGTGCGGACGACGCGCCCCTTCGTTCGTGACGCTGGCTTCCAGAAGGCCGATATCCGCGCGGGCGACTTCTTCATCCTCGGCGGTCAGATTGCCTACGTCGCGTCCGTGGGTGAACTGGTCAAGGCACCGAATGGTGAGACCGATGCACGTTTGCGCGTGATCTATTCGAATGGGACGGAAAGCGACCTGCTTCTGCGCTCCTTGCAGCGTGCGCTTTACAAGGATGAAGCCGGGCGTCGGATCACCGAACCCGAAGCTGGCCCGCTGTTCTCCGGCATGGCCGAGGAAGCGCCAACCAAGCCGTTCTTCTCGGACGCGGCCGACCACGGAGAGGTGGAGGACGGCACGATCTATATCCTCCGCAGCAAGTCTACTCATCCTTTCGTGGCCGAGCATAGAGACGTGTTCCACAAGATCGGCGTGACCGGCGGGTCCGTAGAAACCCGGATCGCAGGAGCCAACAAGAGTCCAACCTATCTGCTGGCCGATGTGGAGGTGGTGGCCACCTACAAGGTGTTCGGTGTGCGGTGCCGTCAACTGGAAGCCCTGATCCACAAAGTGTTCGCGCCCGCGCTATTCGATCTCACCATCCCTGATCGCTTTGGCAATCAGGTGAAGCCGCGCGAGTGGTTTCTCGTGCCGATAAGCGCGATTAACGAGGCAGTAGAGCGCGTTCGGGACGGCAGCATCGTTGGCTTCAGGTATGATCCGACCGTCGGCCGACTCGTCGCGGATTCCTGAACTCGCGCTTGACTGGCTTCATTGGAGCAGCCGTGTCGAAGGCAAAAACCAAGAAGCTGGGCAGCGTTATGAGCAGACTGAAGGTATGGGCCAGGTTCGTGCAGCGACGCTGGATGGAGTGGTTTGTTCTGCTCGCTTTCGTCCTGCTTACCGTTGGGTCTCTATTCCTGCTCTCTTCACTTTCGAGTCAAAACGCCACGCAATATACGCCCGCCTTGAACGTTGCTCGGGCCATCGGGACGAGCGGAGTGGTGGCCTTCATCTTCTATTACGTCGTCAGTGAGCGGATCGAAGTGCGGCGACGCGATCTGGTGCGGCAGGGGTCGCTTCGAAGCTATCGAAACTCCAAGCACGACATAGCCTTGGCAGTTATCCAAGCGAGCCGGAAGGGTGGGCGCAGTGATCTCATCGCCGACCACGAGACCATTGAGCGTGCACTGACGATGCGCGGATTTAAGGAGCTTTTTGAGGGCGGTGGCGAAGCCCATGAAGGCTTTTACGCCTTTCAGAACCAGATGAGCGACCAGACCCCGGAGTATGACGAGATCATTCTTAATTTACAGATCATCGGCCGCGCTGTTGATCGACTGATAGATGCGAGCCTGCTCGAAGACCCGGATTCCTATCATTTCCTCGTTAGGCTGGACGCCATGCTTACGCGGATTGAACGCAACGGTGCAGGCTACGACGAGAGCAAGCTTCTGTGCAGCTTTATCTGGCAAATCTTTGCTGGCTGGAACTTCATAGAGGGGCACCTCGGATACGACCCGATAGAGCGCGCCAATCAGAAAG
>JAHHHI010000052.1 GCA_019359435.1 Kaiparowitsia implicata GSE-PSE-MK54-09C | reverse complement strand
GTCAACTCAACGCTGCGCCGCATTAGCCGCGACGAGGGCGGCCTAGACCTCGACCAGCTCGAGCACCGGATTCAGCGGGTGCTGGAAGCGTGATGGCGGCAACGCCCAACGGTGAAGTGCAGTGGCGAGCCCGCGTATGCTGGAGTCAGCGGAGTGCCAAAAATACAGCTGCGGGCTCGTCCACTGCAAGCGCTTGTCTAGAACGCAGGATGGCGCGCACACTTCGCTTGCCGATTCGGAACGGGGCTCGGCGGCACCATAAGCCGTAGGCTTGCGGACGCCGACAAGTCTTGCTCGTCGACGTCCGCGTGACGGACTGATTAGAACTCGCCAACCGCCTTGCCCAGCATCGTGAAAACCACAACTGAACAGATGAGATCCTCACCAAGTCACGTCCTCGAGTTGATACCAAACATATTGCCCTCAGTGTCTACACATAGACTCACCCAACCGAAGTCCCCAATTGAGAACTTTGGCCTGACGATGCGGCCTTTTGCTGCAACAACTCGAGATTCTTGTACGGAGCAGTCTTCAGCACTGAAATAGACCATCGTGCCTCCGACTCCCGGTCGAGCATGTTCCGATCTTACTAGAGCACCTGACGCACCGTAGGCATTCATACTTGCAGGAAAGCTCATCATCTGTGTCTCGCCAGTTGGGTCATTCATCCCTTCGAGTTTCTGCCCAAATACGCTCTCATAAAATGCAACTGCTCGGTCCATATCTTCTACGTAAATGTCAAACCATCCGATTGCATTTGGCTTTTCCATGGTGTCCTCCCTAGTTGATTGAAGAATGTCCACCACAGTATGGCCAGCACGTTGCTGCTCGTATTGTATAAATCAGACATCGAATTTGGCCGCATACTTTTTGGGTGTGTGACCCGTGACCTTGCGGAACGAATGGATGTAATGCGACTGGTCCGAGTACAGGTCTAGATAGTGCTTTCTGAATGACTGCTGCACACGCAGGACCTTGAGAAGATCGTGCGGCGCCAGGCCCGTCGTTCGTTTCAACGTGCGCTGAAGCTGACGAGGCGACAGTTCCGTCAGGCTTGCCATGTCCGCCACGCTGCGGATCTGATCGAGATTCGAGAGGATCTTCGCGGTCACAATGTTGGTCGCGATCAACTTCTCTCGGAGAAGCCACTGCACCAGTTCCGAAAGCGCTGGTAACTTCTCGTCGAAATCCACTTCCGCGATCTTTCTGCTCACCTCTACCAGCGGCAGAGCTCCCGAATAGGGCGTCCCCACGTACCGATCGAAGATCTCCTCGCTTCTGCCCTGCCATACCCCCGGATAGAACTGAACTCCTACGTAGTGAAATGACGTGCCGAGGTTCAAGACTTCGGCCTTGGTGCGAAGCGCGGTTACTCCCGCGATGGTCGTATCCGTCTAGTTGAACAGAATATTCACGCACCCATCGGGTACCGCGTGGTATCGGAAATCCTCCGGCAGGTTGGCGACCGTCCTGAGTTCCCAATAGCAGTGAACCAGTTCAGCGAGGCTGCCGCAGGGCTTCGCTTCTGAGTACTTTACGAAATGAACCGATCGATCCATCCCATCGCGTATGGGGTTATACATCTCAGCTGGGTTCATGCGTTCTAACGGTTGCAATCGGCGGCGGCAAGTAACCTCGGACTTAGCACTAAGATCTCCCTGTCGTCCGTTGCATTGCAATTGTTACACGGCTGATCACTATTCATGTCCATGCTTCACAACATCAACAATAGCTTGATAGATATTAGGAGGATATTCAGCGAGCCGATTGCACAGATATAAATGCCATTCTTTCCCATAAGGGAGGTAAATCCGGGTGCGATATCCCGAATCACTCATTGCTTTCAAGCGTTCCGGGGTAACTCCCTGTAACATTTCAAATTCAATCCTGTCAGATGCAAGGCTTTGATCTTGGATGATTTTGTGTGCACTACTTAGCAAGGATTGGTCATGGGTTGCAATTGAGCAGGAATGACCGCTTCTTAAAAGAGTTTCCATTAGCTGATGGTATGTAGCGTCAAGTTCAGCACCTCTTGAGCGGGCAAGATTCGGCGGTGCTTCATATGCTCCTTTAACAAGTCGGATTTTGCCTGGACGCTGCAATGCGGCAGCCAGATCATCAAAGGTTTGATACAAGTAAGCCTGTAGCGTAATACCAACGCCTTTAAAGCGCTCACACAAACGCTGATGGATTTCTAAAATCAGGTCGGTTCGATCCGTCCCTTCCATGCTAATCATCATTTCTAGACCAGCTTTCTCAGCAGTTTCAGCTAAGGTACAAGCGTTTCTATAACCGAGTTTTGCGTCGATTACCATCCCAATGTGAGACAAGTCCAAAGATACGGAAGCATCAAGATTTTGATCTGCGATCGCCCGAATCACATTGAGGAACTCCTGGGTGGCTTGTTCTGCCAGTGAAGCATCACGAGTACTTTCACCCATGAAATCAATGGTGACAGCATGTCCTTGCTTGTTCAGAGATTTCGTAGTCTCGACACATTGCATCAATGTCTCACCACCAATAAAACGCATTGCTGCATGGCGTAAGGCTTGATACAGTGGTGGATGCTGAAGAACATATGACTTGACTGTTTCATCAAGAGCAATATGTCGTAATGCTTCAGTCGCTTCAAATTCAGCACTCATATTACTCTCTAACTCTCTCCATAGTTTAGATGAAGGAGCAGAACCTTAGCACAGAGCTAATGACCCGAAACACCTCAAGATTAGCTACCCCGCCAATTCGCCTCACCAATAGCTGAAGCCGTATAACGACGAGGTGAGCGGTCGCGTTTAGCGGTCCGTCTCGACCTCCTTGTTAGCCAAATTACAACGGTAGCGGACATCTGTGACCTGGACGTAATAGCCAGGAACCAAAGGGCTCACTTTTTCGGCACCGTCCAACTGAAAACCAACGGCTTCATAAAAGCTTCGAGCAGATGGCAACGCCGTCCAAAGCGTTGCCTCACTGAACCCTCGCTTTTCAAGCCCACGCAATGCAGCGCCAATCAGCTTTCGGCCAATACCGGCCTGCTGCTGATCGGAAGCAACGTAGATGGCGTATATCTCTCCCATAGCCTTTTGGAGCCCTTCGTTATCACGTGTAGTACCCGAACTCACAAAACCGACCACCTGTCCATCAAGCTCGGCGACGAAAACGTCTACCTCATCGCTTGCCAAAACCTTGCGCCACCTTTCCTGGCGGTCGGCGTTTGCTTGAGGCGCGGAAAGCTCTGACAGAATCGACGCTGGCACAAGTCCTCTGTACGCGGCCTGCTTTGATGCGACGTGTACTGCAGAAATCACTTCAGCGTCTGACACCACAGCTTTTCTTATTGGAGTACTACCACTTATAAAAACTTGCAGTTGCCGCTAACATAAGGCTAACGATCAAGATAAGCGGGGGTAAGCAATCTTGGCAACTTTACCAAAGTCTCTCAACCGTCCGCTTCATCAACTGGTTAGGTGGCTGACGCTACCAACTGCCAACTAATTCTTGAATTTTAGATTGTGCTTTGTCTATCCCCCGTTTCTGCATCTCGTCCCCCATGTCTAGACCATCAGCATGAATGAACTGAATATCAGTCACACCCATGAATTGGAAAGCATACCGGAGTGCAGGTTCCTGACAATCCCATCCCTCATAAGGAGAACCTGCTCCATACTCAACGCCTCGTGATGTAATAAACAAGACTTTTCTGCCGTTTGCAAGTCCTTTGAATTGACCATCTTCAATAGTGAATGTACGACCAATGCGAATCACCTGGTCAATGTAAGCCTTAAAGTTGGATGGAATGCTGAAGTTGTACATCGGCACACTGAAAATACACCGATCAGCCGCCAGAAATTCATCCACCAACTCATCAGAAAACTTCAATAAGTCAGCCATATCTGGAGTCAGTGCCTCAGGAGGGGTAAAATCAGCCGCGATCCAATCTTCTGTGACATGAGGAACTGGCGTTTGTCTTAAATCACGGTAGGTAACCACATTATCAGGATGTTGGTTTTGCCACGCAGCCATGAACTCTTTGGCTAATTTGCGTGATTTGGAGCGATCGCCACGCGGACTTGAATCAATGTGCAGAATGTTTGTCATAACCTTAATCAGCATTTTCATTTTCTACATAGACAGTAAACTGGCGACTTACTGAAGTAAAGTAGAAACGAAAAGGTAACTAAAAACCGGTAGTGCCTCAAATTAATGTGGGATAGGTGGCAATATCGTGCCACTTCCAGGATCGTGTCGCTAACCCCGCTCGCTGTGCAGCGGTAGTTTTAAGACGGCTATGCTGCCAAATCCAGTTGAAATAGCTAACGACTAACCGCGTCGTCACTTTGGTCTGTTCCCAAACCTTGCCAAACTTATTCTGTCGCCGATGCCATCTTCCCGTTTGCTGTCGCAACGTTCCATTCGTGCGTTCCAATCGCTGTGTTTTATCTTTGCCAATGTAATGTTCGATCTCTGGCGGCAACACTCGCTCGTATCCACCCCAGTCATCGGTATTAAGCTGCTTACAGTCGGTTTTACCTTCGGTGTTCACGACTAATTGCTCAATGAATGCATCGGTGTGTTTGCCGACGCAAGCAGTGAGAATCAAACCACTGGAGCGGGCAAAACTTAAACCAATCCAACAGTCCCCCTGATTCAGTTCTTCGCTGTTGCATTGCTTTTGTTTTTTGCGACAAATGACCACATTTCGTCAGCACAGACTTCCTCGGTCTCAACGGATTGAACCTCCTGGTTATGCACCAGTTGTGCTTTTTGACTGGCAGAGCGCACAATGCTCACCACCGTGTTGTAAGCAAGCCCACTGGTACGACTGATGCCTCGTAAGCTACTGCCCTCACTATGCGCTTGCAACACTTGGCGAATTTGTTCACGACTGACATGGCGACGATAATAAAGACTATCAAACGACTCACAAAAGGTTTGATGGCAAGCAGGACAGAGATAGCGTTGATGACCGTTGGGCATCTTGCCATGCTTATGAGCTTTGCTATGACCGCACAGAGGGCATTCCATCACGTTGCTTCCTGCCGAGGTTCCTCTCTACTCTACCAATCCCACATCAACCTGACGCACTACCTAAAAACCTAAAGGAAACTGGTGAGCCGATATGACTCAGTTTAAGTGCTGCCCATTGGAAATTCTACTAAGACACATCTCAGGACAATGGACAATCTACGTCATCTGGATCCTTAACACGAATGGCCCACTTCGCTTTGGTGAGCTAAGACGAAAAGTAGACGGCATTTCTACTAAAGTTCTTACCGAACGGTTAAGGCTTTTGGAGTCAATTGAACTTGTCCACCGTCACCACGAACCCACAATTCCACCGCAGGTCACTTACACGCTTACTGAACGCGGCAAAGAATTGTCGGGAACACTCGATCACCTTTATGAACTGGCTACGCGATGGTACAGCAATGACCCAAAAGCTGTTAGCTGACCACAGCTTGAACGTCACAGATAATTTTCAAATAATGCCACCACTCGCAACTAAGCTAGCTAACGTTCCTGGTTAGCGGTTGCCAAAATCTTTGAAACACCACAAGCGACTTGGGTAAATCCGCTGCACCAGGCTTGTTGGGCAGCGATTACACTGGCGTTTGCTGGTGAAGAACTAATTTCCACATTCCATCACTAAGTTCATACGTGCTGTTGATCAGAGCTACGTATGGCTCGCTACCTTGACGTTGTGCAATCACCCTGTATACAAGTACTTCAGCGCGTTCTGATAATGAAATTACACGCGGCTCTTCGATTTGAAACGACTTCCAGGGCTGAGCGGATAAAGATTGCAAGATTTTCTCTTTCCCCTCGATGATCATTCCGCCTGGAAAGAGCATGACCGCATCATGACGGAGAACGGAACTGTAGAACTTCTTGCTCGCTTCTACATCCGTTGATAGCGCTTGCCATCCTTGCTCTTCGAGATCAATCAGGTCTTGCATTATGGTCAATCCTTTCGTTCAACAACCAATTTAACCTATCAACGCTCAGCAGACTAATTCAAAATACTGTCCCAACAATAACTCAAGCCTCCCAACGATGCGGCTGATCGGCTGTAAGTAACCTATGCATCCACACTAGGGATCTTGGTCAGTCCGCTTCAGCGAAATTGTTATGCGGCGATTGCTATATAACTCTTACCATAGAAACTGAACTGCTCCGTTTTGCAGGTATTTTACTGTGGATCAAGATCTTCGAGAGCAACTCAGATTAGTTGTCAAGCAATCCCTCATTAAAGACCAGATTCCTGGTGCTGCCGTCGCTATACATGTTAACGGACAGGCTTTTCTTGAAACAGGCATTGGCTATCAAGACAGAAACCATGAAATACCATTGCCCACAGATGCTAATTTCTACATTTACAGCATCACTAAAAGTCTTATAGCAACGGCATTGCTACATCTAGTTGGCGAAGGACTTCTTGAACTGGATGCGCCTGTGCAAGCCTATCTGACTGATTTCTTGCTGGATACCTCTGTCACACTTCGCCAACTGTTATGTCATACCAGCGGATTACCAGATTACGGCAGAGTAACCGCCTATTCTGAGGCTGTTAAAACAAATCCTAGTTCTCCTTGGTCAACCGAAGCATTTCTCGACCTTGCCCACACTCAAGGACTACAATTTGTACCAGGTAAAGGATGGGCATATTCAAACATTGGTTATCTGTTACTCAAATGCATTCTTGAGAAAACAACAGGTTTACCTATACAAAAGCTCTTAAATAAAGTTATTTTCAGCCCGCTGTCTTTGAAGAAAACCTTTATTCCAACGGCTCTAGACGATGTTGATAAACTCACACCAGGATATACCGCTTTTTTTAGTGGAGATGAACTGCAAGATATGACCCGCGTTTACCATGCATCGTGGGTCGCGCATAGCGTTGTTATCTCAACTGCACCAGAACTTGCAAAAATCATAGATGCGCTGTTTAGGGGTGAAATCCTCGACCTGTCACTTGTTGAGCAAATGTCCAACCCCATTCACAACCTGGGAAAGTATCCGTTGTTTGAAAATCTAGGATATGGGTTAGGACTATTTGTAGACACAGAGTCTCCGTACGGGAAGGTCAAAGGACATACAGGGGAAGGACCAGGATATTCAGTAGCTGCATTTCATTTTCCAAGATTGGCGGGTTCTAGCACGACAATCGCAGCACTGGTTAACCGAGATAAACACGACTATGGACTGGCCCTGGTTTATGAGATGGCGCACATCATTGCTGAACACTGACAGATAAGCTTGCGGTTGCGTCCTTATCGACGAGCTAAGCTGCATAACGGCAAAACACAGCAGCGGCAGACAACCTTGAACTCAGCACCAGCGGCTTTCGTCCGTCCACTGCCTTGACGTGTTAGCCCTCAGCAAGCACCTCATCGCTCAACACGCTGTTGCTTTGCGAGCAGAGATAAGGTGGACCTCCTCATCTCGCAATGTGTAGACAACCACCAAAACTCTGAAAAACGCATCAATGCCGATCGTGATAAACCATTCCTCATCAAACCGCTCGCCTGGAATGGTGATTACCAGATCATCGGAGAAAACGGATACTGCATCAGCGAAGTCAATACCATGCTTGCGAAGATTGGCTACTGCTTTGTCCCTATTCCATTCGTAAGCCATCTCAGCTTTAAATGATGAGGCGGCGCGTTGGATACAAGCTCAGGGTGCAACTAGTGCCACCCTTGGCTATGCGCCTCCCGATCATCCCCCCTTTATCGGCTCAATTTGCACCAGCATTAATGAAGTGGTTTGTCACGGAATTCCGAATCCAAAGCATATCCTTAAAGACGGGGATATCATCAATATCGATGTGACGCCACGCCTAGACGGTTATCATGGCGACACGTCTAAAACATTCCTAGTTGGCAATGTATCCGCAACCGCCCGGAAACTGGTTGAAGCGACTCAAGCATCGATGATGCGGGGGATTGCTGAAATCAAGCCGGGGGCAAGAATTGGTGATATTGGGGCTGCAATTCAAGAATATGCCGAGGCAAATGGGTTCTCAGTTGTTCGAGATATGGTTGGGCATGGTATTGGCAGGCAGATGCATACAGAGCTTCAAATTCCTCATTTTGGCGAACGAGGCAGTGGATTGAAGGTGCGTCCGGGAATGGTTTTTACGGTTGAGCCGATGCTAAACGAAGGCACGAGTACACTTAAGTTTTTAGCGGATCGTTGGACTGTGATTACAAAAGAAAAGAAACTTTCAGCTCAGTTTGAACACACCGTTGCTGTGACTGAGGAAGGGGTATAAATTCTAACTCTTCCCTAAGCTTTAACATAAAGAACCAGTGATGGTCAGGGTCTTGCCATCAATTGCTTTCAATGTGTGCGTGTCTGGCACAGAGAATAAGCGTTGGTTAGCGCTGGCGAAATTGCACCAATTTCCTATCCAGTACAAGCCAATGAAATCGACGGCATAGAATCAATAACCGGGAACAGTTCTGCTGAATGATCGGCTCCTGGCTGAGTCGGCAAAGTTTGCCTAAGGAGAGAAGCATTGATCACTAGGGAAAACTATCTTCCAGAAGTCACTTTAGTACTATCTCGGCTGTCCGTAACCGTTCAACATCCCGGATAGGAGGCGCACCAAACATGCGGGCATATTCGCGGCTGAACTGTGAATTACTCTCATACCCAACTTGATAGGCCGCTTGAACGGCATCAGCTTTTTCAGCAAGCATTATCTGTCGCGCAGCTAAGAGTCGCAATTGTTTTTGATATTGCAGCGGACTCATTGAGGTGACTGTTTTGAAGTGGCGGTGGAAAGAGGAAACGGACATGTTCACTTGCTCAGCGAGATCCTCAATCCGCAACGGCTTTGTAAGCTCTGCTTTGATGTCTTTGATAACCTCAGCAATGCGCTGCATATTGCTACCAGCAGTAGCAATTTGGCGAACTGCTTCGCTTTGTTCCCCCATTAGAAGACGATAATAAATTTCGCGAATGATCATCGGTGCCAGAAACGAAACATCTTGCGGTGTCTCTAAAAGTTTTGCGAGCCGCAGAGCGCAGTCAATCAAAGATGGCTCAGCATTGCTAACGAACCAACCTTTCACGGGTTCTTTTTGACTAGTGCATGGCTGGGTTTGAGCAATGATCTCACAAAATTGGGCTGGGTCTAGCTTCAGCTTAAAGCCGAGATAAGGTTGAGTGGGAGTCGCCTCGATCACACGTGCACTCACCGGCAAATCCACCGACAAAACCAGATACTGAGCAACACCGTATCGAAAGGCTTTCTCGTTCAGCCACAATTCCTTTTGTCCCTGTATCACAACCGCAAGAAGCGGTTCGCTGACAGCGGGCGTTGCTACGACAGGATTACATTCTCGCGTGAACTCTAGGGGAGCGATCGCAGTTGCATGGATACCGTTACCTTGGTTGCCAGTATGCCGATCGACCAATGCCGCCAGTTCTGCACATTTATCGATCGCGCTCTTGTGGCTGAGTGTATCAATCGTCATGCTGTTCTAACTTAAACTCTGCTTCTGCGCTCATTATAGGGAAAATTCTCCGTTACCAATGCCTCACTTGAGAGGATTAGGCAATTATCTGCCAGGTTTGTATATTCACGCCAAAGCTTTTCAAACCTAGGATAAATCCATGCCGTAAGAGAAGACTAGCGATTGAACGTTAGATCATTGAACTCATCAAAAGTGGAACCTGCCGTTGAACTGTGCCGTTGGGGTCTTCGGTTATCAAAATTGGTTTCGACATTTCAGGAGGAAATTTATGTTTGTAGTGTTTAGTGCGACCGGACAAACGGGTTCTGTGGTTGCCGATACGTTGCTTGAAAAACAACTGCCGGTGCGCGTCGTGTTGCGATCGGACAAAGCCGCTGACGCTTGGCAGGCGAAAGGTGCGGACGTTGCTTTTGCTGATGTCATTGACGCAGATGCGATAACCAAGGCGTTAGACGGCGCGATTGCTATTTATGCAATGAATCCACCTGCTTATCAGGCTGCCGATATGTTCACCATAGCCAAAAACATTGGTGCAGCCTATGTTGAAGCGATCGCGCAATCCAGCGTGCAAAAAGTTGTCTTGCTTTCTTCGGTCGGCTCGCAGCACGCTACTGGCACAGGCAACATCATGACAACTTACTTTTTGGAAAACATCTTTGGCAATTTGGCGATTCCCGTCGCGTTTCTGCGGGCAGCGGGATTCATGGAAAACTGGAACGGCGTGGCTGTAATCGCCGCCGAAAAAGGCATTTTGCCGAGCTTTTACAGTCCACTAGACCGTAAACTTCCGATGGTTGCCGCTGCCGACATCGGACGCGCTGCCGCTGAAGCGTTGACCGAAGACTGGACGGGCAAACGCATCATCGAGCTGTACGGCGCGGCAGATTATTCGCCAAATGATGTCGCCGTCGCTTTTGCTGCCATGCTCAAGCGCGACGTGCAAGCTGTCGCCCTTCCCGAAAGCGATTGGCAGGCGACGATCGTTGGTTTCGGGGCCTCGCCTGAAGCTGCTAATGCTTGGTGCGAGATGCTGCGCGGCTTCAATTCCGGTCATATCATTTTTGAAAACAACGGCATTGAAACTCGCAAAGGGCAAACGACAATCGAAAATTTCGCTGCCGAAACTGTAAAAGCGCAAAACCTGATTTAGAAGTTCACGCTCAAGGACTCAATGAGAAATGCCTTTTCCATAAAAGCGATACCGAACAATGCAATAGACGTGAGAGCGAAATAGCTACTTTGTTATGCAACCTTCAGGAGATTAAAAAGATGCATCGTTTAAGTCAGGTTTTGATCGGTACGGGATTGATTGGGCTGCTAACAGTTCCGGGGATGTCGAAAACGCCTAATCAACCATTGTCTCAGGTCATGCAGCCCAACCCAGTAGGCGTACAAGATACTGAGAGGATCGAACAGCGCAACAAAGAAATCGTCCAGCAGTATTTCGACGGTTGGCGCAACGGAACTGGCAACTTCTTCGACCTGCTCGCTCCAGAAGCAACCTGGACGATTACGGGCACTGGCGCAACTGCGGGCACCTATCGCAAGCAAGCGTTACTTGATCAGGTCATTAACCCAACCAGTGCTCGATTATTAATCCCCATCGTGCCAACTGTACGTGGCATCTGGGCAGATGATGATATGGTCATTGTCCTGTGGGATGGAGTAGCGACCGCCGGGGACGGCAGACCTTATCGGAACACCTACACCTGGTATTTCAGAATGCAGGACGGCAAAGCAATCGAAGCGATCGCCTTTCTGGATATGCAAGAGTTCAACGACTTATGGGCAAGAGTTTCGCCGAGGAACTAATGCTGGTCGCCATATGGCAAAAGAACTAGGACACAGACAGATTGCCGTAAATGTTGTGGCTCCAGGCGCGATCGAAACAGATTTCGCGGGCGGTGCAGTGCGGGACAATCCAGAAATCAACAACTTTCTCGCTTCGCAAACGGCGTTAGGTCATGTGGGTGTTCCCGATAATATCGGCGGGGTGTTAGCGAAGCTTACCGAAGGTATCGCCGCATTGCTATCCGAAGATAATCGGGCGTTGCTGAATCAAGGGATGAACCTTGGAGGGACCGGGACATCGCCGAACTTGAGGTAGTGAAGTAACAGTCGGATCGAGTGAGCTAGCATTTCTACGGACTTAGAGTAGCAAAGCGTTTTGCG
>JAHHHI010000051.1 GCA_019359435.1 Kaiparowitsia implicata GSE-PSE-MK54-09C | reverse complement strand
CCGTTAAGAACCTGGTCGTCCCTGAGCGGGGAGGCAAGGTGCGCTATCTCAGTGATACTTACGAAGGGAAAAAACACGACAAAGCGATTGCCGATGCGGAGGACTTGAGATTTCCCTCCGGCAGCACATTATGGCAGGACAGCGGGTTCCAAGGGTTTACCCCGGCGGGAGTGACGATTCAACAACCGAAAAAGAAGCCCCGAAAGGGGGCTCTCACCGCGATTGATCAGCTGAACAACCAAAGCATTTCCAGCCTTCGTGTCGAAGTGGAACACCCTATTGGTGGCATCAAACGGTGTCAAATTCTGGTGCAGCCGTTTCGCAACTGGGTCGACCATTATGTGAACGACGTGATGGAAACAGCTTGCGGGTTGCACAATTTCCGACTGACACACCGGGCGAAGAACGGGAACCCTCTGGGTCAAGCCGCTTAATTACAAGCCACCGGGGGAGATGCTGACCCACTCCATTTTTTCTCCTATTTCCGATAAAGTCTACATTTTGACTGCGGCTGCAATGAATGTGGTGCGAGCTGTCAATTGGTTGGAAGGAGTGCCACTGGCGAAGGCGCGACAGTCGCAGTTCGCAAAACTGACACCAGTGGAGGCAATAGGATAACTGTAGAATGATTCGATTTTTCTCTCATTGATTCGCCAACAGTATCGAATTGTTAATACCCCGTAGTCAGCCCAAACACCTCTCCACGTTTTTCCTTACGGAACCGATCAAACTTTTCCTGATTTCAGTCCCATCTACATTCTTGACATAAGAAAAACCTGGACGTACCCATGTACTATCCAGGATTATACGGCTTCACCTCTCAATGTCTAACTTTTTTGGTTAGTGTTTATTTTTTTGTTCACTGTTTGACTTCTTTATGGTTTTACAAGAGCCGTTGGGCCACTGGTGCGATTTATTCAACCGTGACACTTTTAGCTAGGTTGCGGGGCTGATCGACATCTAAACCGCGACGGGCGGCGATGTGGTAAGCCAAAAGCTGAAGCGGAATCACTGAAAGAATAGGCGACAGCAGTTCATCGACCAAGGCTACGGGAAGAATGGTATCGAAGAGTTCTGTCGCGTGGGGGTCGGCACTGGGGGTAACGCCAATGAGCAGAGCGTCGCGGGCTTTGGCTTCTTGCGCATTAGAGAGCACCTTTTCGTACACATGTCCTGGCATGGCGATCGCCACTACTGGCACTTTGGCATCCAGCAGCGCAATCGGGCCATGCTTCATCTCCCCAGCAGGATATCCCTCAGCGTGGATATAGCTGATTTCTTTGAGTTTCAGCGCCCCTTCTAGCGCAATGGGGAAGTTGATGCCCCGGCCTAAAAAGATAAAATCTTGGGTTTCAGCAAAGTCATGCGCCAGTTGTTCCACCACTCGCTCTTGTTGGGGCATGGTGGCTTCGAGCTGCATCGGTAACTGTCGCAGCGTCGCTACAATCTCTGCCAGGCGATCGCTCGGTAGCGTTTGCCGCTGATAGGCCAGATCTAGCGTCAGACAGTAAAACGCCATCAGCTGTGCCATAAAGGTCTTCGTTGCCGCCACGCCAATCTCAATGCCAGCGTGGGTGTCAATGGCCTGATCCACAAGGCGAGTCAGGGTACTCTGCATCCGATTGGTGATGCCCAGCAGTCGAGGTGCAAAGGCCTCTGACAGCCCCGTTCGGCGCTCTTTTTCCATGCTGATGGCGGATAGTGTGTCGGCCGTTTCGCCGGATTGGGTGACGCCAATCAACAGCGTATGAGCCGTGAGAGGCGGTGGCGCATAGCGAAACTCTGAGGCATAGTGCACTTGCGTGGGAATGCCTGCCAGTTGTTCGAGCAAGTACTTACCCACCAGGGCGGCATGCCAACTGGTGCCACAGGCTACGATTTGCACTTGCTCTAACTGGTCATAAAAGGTAGACGGCAGCGGTAACCGAATTGGGGAGTGGGGCGAATCCGGCGTCCAGTCGGGATGCAGGTAAGCGTCGAGGCAGGCGCGCACTACACTGGGCTGCTCGTAGATTTCCTTCAGCATGAAGTGGCGAAACCCCTGCTTTTCGCTGACGCTAGTGGTAGTGGTCAGGATGTGGGGATGCCTTTTGAGGCGATCGCCCGCAAAGCTATAGATCTCGACTCCCAGCGGTGTCAGGGTCGCCAGCTCGCCATTTTCCAGCGGCACAATCGCATTCGTGTAGGGCAGCACCGCAGGCGTATCTGACGCGCAGAAAAACTCACCCTGGCCAAAGCCAATAATCAGCGGAGCCTGCTGTCGCGCCACCACAATCTCATCGGGGTAATCGGCACAGAGTACGGCGATCGCAAACGCACCGTGGAGGTCATTTACGACGCGCCGCACCGCTTCTGTCAACGGCGACACCAAAGTTACCCATTCTCCCCCAGCCCGCATCTCATCCAGTCGTTCTGCGACCAGATTGGGAATCACCTCTGTATCAGTCTCGGTGACAAACTCGTAGCCGCGCTGCTTCAGCCCGTCTCGCAGTTCGCGATAGTTTTCGACAATGCCATTTTGTACCACCGCCACCCGCCGCGACATATCCACATGGGGGTGGGCATTGTGTTCTTCGGGTTTGCCATGGGTAGCCCAGCGGGTGTGCCCAATCCCAACCGTACCCTGCAAATCATGCCCTTCAAGCTTGGTTTGCAGGTTATACAGCTTGCCCTTGGCGCGCACTAAATCAATTTTGTCTTCCCAAACGGTGGCAATGCCCGCAGAATCGTAGCCGCGATACTCTAGCTGGCGCAGCCCCTCTAGCAAAATGCTGCTAGCAGACTGAGTGCCAATATAGCCAACGATTCCACACATCTCTATGCCCTCACACAGCAACAGAACTATCAAAACAACCCGAACAATCGCAGAGCGTGCGCTATCCCCACATCCCTAAGCGGGCGTCAGCAATGACAAATGTAACCCGCTGCTCAGGTGCTTACGTTCTCATCATTATCTCAGGACTCTTAGATTTCAGAGTTGCTTTGCAGACATTGCTGAGTTGAAGCCTGAACCGCGCGCCTGGATGCCGTCGGGATGACCTGATCCACTCTCAACTTTACGGGTTCCAAACTTGCGGCTGGGTTAGGTCGTGGCCTTGAGGCAAGCGGGTGCTTGAGTGATGCGACTGGGTGGAATAGGATAAAGAAAAAAGTTGTCCTGTTGCGTGAAGGTGCCGCTACCGCCTCAAAGCTGGTTTAACCTGAGTTCGGGATAAGCTCAAACCCTTAATGTGCCGTGCGCGATGCGCACGGCACATTAAGGGTTTTGGGACATCGCGCGTCGCGCGATGTCCCAAAACCCTCTTATCCCGAACTGACGTTGGTTTAACATCCAGATATGGACGCAGCTTGATCTATGGAAAATATACAGAAAACGCTGCTGAGCAGGGTCGTTCGGTATGCCCTGTTGGGGCGATCGCCGCCCTGATCTAGAGCACCGCTACCCCAAGCATCATTCGACAGATCCCTGCAACGCTCTTACAGCCCTCAATGCGTTCTGCGGAGCATTCTGCGGATAGGCTGGTTGTTTATAGCGGCATTGCGCTTAGGTAGCCTTGTGAATCAATGGAATCAATGAGGGGCAGTCTTTTGTAGTCTGGCGTTAAGAACTACTTTGTGATTTAGCGTATGGTGTTTATAATCATCTCGTCTTTCGCAAAAGTTAATGTTCCCCTAGCCCAAATTAGGCTGAATTTAAAAAAACTATGATGTTGCAGTCTAAAGGTACTCCGGTTCTTGCTCTGGCGCTCCTCTTGGCTCTGGTTACTTCTCAGCCCCTAGCCAGGTCATTTGCGACAGAGCGGCTTATGGCTCAGGTGATTCCTGCTACATCGTCTCCGGTGCCGATTCCCTCGGTTCCCAGCGATACGGTGGTGCGGGTAGATGGCTCCAGTAGCATGGAGGTCACCAATGAGGCGCTGAAAGAGCGCTACGAAGCTGATTATTCAGGCACTCAGGTGATGCTAGGGGCCAGTGGCACCGACGAAGCCCTTGAGAGACTGTTAGCAGATGAGATTGATATTGCAGCTATTGGCCGCCCTCTGACTGCGGCAGAGCGGGATGCAGGCTTGCAGCAGGTGACGCTAGAGCGTGAAAAAATTGCTATTTTTATCAGCTCGGATAACGATTTTGATGGCAACTTGACGTTTGCCGAATTTGCTCGCATCTTTCGCGGTGAGATTACGGACTGGTCTGAATTAGGGGGGTCTGCAGGGCCAATTGAGTTTATTGATCGGCCAGATGACAGCGACACGCGCTTAGCCGTGAGTCAATACGCTGTTTGGGACGAATTGGGTGGATTTGACCCCGGCGATACGGTGACTCAGGTTGAGGAGGATACGACTGATGCGGTGGTGGCAGCGCTAGGCGAATCGGGGATTGGCTATGGGGTGACGAGCCAAGCGAGCGATCGCCCCGATGTCACAGTGCTATCCATGCATCAAACCCTGCCGGATGATCCGCGCTATCCCTATTCGCAGCCTCGGTACTACATCTATAAGGATGGGCTAGCTCCGGGGGCACTGGCGTTTTTGGCGCTGGCTGATGCCTCGGGGGATGAACTAGCAGCGGCGGCGGGTGCCGTGTCAACTGCGGCAGCGGGTGCCCCTGTCGCTTCTCCCGAGGCTGCAGCGCCCGATGACGCGGCGGAAGACACGGCCGCCGCTCCAGACGCGACGCCGACGCCGATCGCAGCGGCAGATCCGTCCCCTGCTGCGGCACCCGTCGCCACCTCTTCGGGGAATCAAGCCAGGGACTGGTGGCCGTGGCTGGCACTGCTGGGCCTGGGGGCATTACCCTTTTTGCTCGCTCCGTTTCGTCGAGTTGGGGACGCAGCCGCTAATGCTGGTGGGGGCGCGGTGCCCCCGGCGGCAGAGCCTCTTGCAACCCGTGCCGGGGCCGTGGTGACCTCTGACCGAGCCGCGAGCCCTGGGGCGCGATCGCCCGTGAGTACCGCTGCTCTAACAGGGGGGGCGATCGCTGGGGCTGGGGCGATCGCTGGAGTCGTGGCTGCGGCTGGCAAAACCACACCGGGTAGCCGCATTGTGCTTGTGGCCCGCGATGCTGAAACCGCCTATGCCTATTGGGAATCACCCGAGGCGCATCAGGCAATGGTTAAAGACCAGGGCGGCAAAACCTTTAAGCTCAAGGTCTACGACGTGACAGATCTAGACGATGCGAGCAACGCAGAGTTAGCAAAGGCCAACTGCACTTTCTACGATGCGGCAGAAACTGAGCAGGATCGGTCGGTGCCTGTCACGGCTGAGCGCGATTACTTAGCAGAGGTCGGCTATACCGGCGACGAGGGGGCGTGGCTGCCCCTCGCGCGGTCTGAGAAAATTCGCATTCCTGCGGTGCCCGTCGCTGACCCTGACGTTGAGCCTGCGGTGAATTCTGGCATGAACTCCGTGGTGGTGGGCGGGGCGATCGCCGGTGCCGCTGCGGGACTCGGGGCCGTGGCTGCTGCTTCAGCGGCTAAGTCTGTTCCCGATAGCCGCTTGGTGTTTGTGCCCCGCGATGCTAAAACCGCCTATGCCTACTGGGAATCACCTGAGGCGCATCAAGCAATGGTCAAAGACCAAGGCGGCAAAACGTTTAAGCTGAAGGTGTGTGATGTCACTGGCATCTTGGATGCACCCACGAA
This sequence comes from Kaiparowitsia implicata GSE-PSE-MK54-09C, assembly GCA_019359435.1. Taxonomy (GTDB): domain Bacteria; phylum Cyanobacteriota; class Cyanobacteriia; order Elainellales; family Elainellaceae; genus Kaiparowitsia; species Kaiparowitsia implicata. Next base: position 6,139 of record JAHHHI010000051.1, on the reverse strand, counting down.
TGATCTCACGCAGGCGCATTGCACCCTTTACGATGTTGCAGAAACCGATCAGGACTATCCCGTTTCCGTCAAGAGCGATCGCGACTACTTGGCAGAAATCGGCTATACCGACGACGACGGCACCTGGCTTCCGCTGGCGCGGTCTGAAAAAATCCACATCCCAACGGGTGTCGATGAGGTGCCGGTGGTAGAGAAGCTAGCGGAACCTGTGCTTCCACCACCAGTGGTTGAGTCTGTAGATCCGCTGCCGTCACCCGATCCGCTGCCGTCACCCTCAACCGCTAACTTAGCGATGGGCTTGGGGGGGGCGATCGCCGCTGGGGCCGCTCTAGGCGCTGTTTCGGATGATGAAGACCAGTCCAATATAGAAGCCGCTAAGTTTGACGTGGGGCAGACCGATCTGTCTGCAGAGGACTTGGCGGATGTGGATGAGGGCCTGCCCGACTTGCCCTCGGGCTATGGGGAAAGCAAAATTGTGTTGCTGCCCCGCGACCCTCAATGGGCCTATGCCTATTGGGATGTCCCCAACGACCATAAAGAGGAACTGCGTCGCCAGGGTGGGCAGCGACTGGCACTGCGACTGTATGATGTCACCGATATTGACCTAGACTATCAGCGCCCCCACAGTTTGCAGCAGTTTGACTGCGACGAACTAGGGCGAGATTGGTATTTGCCGATTCCGGTGGGCGATCGCGACTATTTAGCCGAAATCGGATATCTGGCAGCGGATGGGCGCTGGCTCATCCTCGCCCGCTCTAACAGGGTGCGCATTCCGCCTGTCTATCCATCAGACTGGTATGAAGAGCAATTCATCAGCATTAGTTGGGATGAAATCCTGCGCGGCAAGACATTCCTAGAACTCATTCCGCCTGCTAAGCGGGCGGCAGCGGCAGCGGCAGCAGCCACGACGGCAGATGGCAATCCCATTTACGACACCATTTTTGCTCAGGCTCAATCGACCGAGGCGCTACGGATTGCCGGGTCCCTGTTTGGCTCGATGCAGCATGTGGCGGGCTCGGTGTTTGGCTCGGCCCAGATGGCCCAGGTGCCTGGATTGGCAGCCCCCGGTGCAGAATCCATCAGTTCCTATGTGATTCCTTCGGGTGTGGGGATGTGGGCTGTGCCGACGATGTCGGGCTTAACGATGTCGGGTGTGGGCTTCTCGGCGTCGATGCCGCCGATTCGATCGCGCAAGTTCTGGTTAATTGCTGATGCTGAACTGATTGTCTATGGGGCCACCGAGCCCGATGCCACGGTTTACATCGGCGGGCGTCCTATTCCGCTGAATCCCGATGGCACGTTCCGGTTCCAGATGTCGTTCCAGGATGGGGTGATTGACTATCCCATTGTGGCCGTCGCCTCAGACGGAGAGCAAACCCGCTCGATTCAAATGACGTTTAACCGCGACACGCCTGTGCGCCACACCAATACCAAGGACGAAGCCCAAGACGAACTATTCTAGCGGCTGGCCTTTAAAAACAGCTTGGATGAGTGGGGATGTAGCCGTTGTGCAATGACTCACTGTTAGGGACAAACGCTTGGCTCTTCGTCATGCCGTACGGGCCACAAGACTATGGGTCACAAGACTACGGGTCACAAATAGAGAGAGGGTTGCAGCGCTGCGGTAACCCTCTATGGCAACCGCGACAATCGCCTAATGCTTTGAATTGGGATGACCAGATCGTTGCCTGTGGACTTTGGATGGTCTCGGGCGGGGTCGGTCGCAGACTTTGTAACGCAGATTTGTAACGTGTAGGTATGGGCAGACTCTATGAACGACACCAACCCGTTATCCCTGGTCACCCCAGGAACGCTCACCCTGGGTGCGAGTGACTTTGATGCCCGCCCCATGACCTACGTGGAAGGAGATCAGCGCTTGGGGTATGAGCCGGATGTGGCCCGTGCCCTCTGCGCCTATCTGGGGCTAACGCCGGTGTGGATTAACCTGCCCATGGCGAAGTTTTATTCGGCTCTGCATGATCGCCGGTGTGATGGGGTGTGGTTTAATCAAGCGGTGACGCCTGCTCGATGTGCCCACAGCCAATTTACCCAGCCCTATGGGTTGTTTGACGAAGCGGTGATCGTGCGCGCCGATAGTTCTATTCAGACGGCAGAGGATCTAGCTGGGTTGAAGTTGGGGGGGCTGGCGGATAGCACTAATTTAGAGCTGGGCAGAGCCTTTGAAGGGGCTGAACTGGTGCCTTTTCCCGGTAGTGATCAGGTGTTGCCCGAGATGCTGGCGGCGCTGCGGGCGGGTGAGATTGATGCCCTGGTCGATGATGAGCTAGTGCTCATTACTGCAGCGGAGGCCGATCCCAGTTTGCGGCTGGCGTTTACGGTGGAGACACGGCACCCCTTTGCGATCGCCCTCCATCCCGACAGCAACGCGTTGCTAATGGCTCTAAACCAGGGCTTGGATGCCTTGGTTGCCGACGGTACGCTGGAATCGCTGTGGCAGCAGTGGATTCCCTGGCGGCCTTTTCCGCTCACGCCCGCTGCTCTATAGGCGATCGCCCATGCATTCTTCCCCTGTGTTGACGTCTCCCTATTCCGATATTCCTGCGCCGCTGGGGTCAGTGGTGGCAGAGTATCGCATTAAGGCAAGTCGGGCGATCGCCTACCCCGTTAAAGCGGGGCAGTATATTCAGATCATCGACGTGGCAGGGTCGCAGTGTTCCGACTTTTTGGCCTTTGCAGGTGAGGGGTATAGCGATGGGCTAGATGGCACGGTCACCCGCACCTTATTGGGGCAGGCCATGCCTCAGGCGGGGCTACTCAGCGCTTACTTTTCTCAACAGATGCAGCCGCTTGTGCGCGTCGTGCAAGACACCTGCGGTCGCCACGACAGTTTTATGCTGGCCTGCACCCCGCGCTACTACGAAGAGGCAGGCTATCCCGGCCACCCCAGCTGCAGCGACAATTTCAATCAAGTGCTGGCAACCTATGGCATTGCGCCACGACCCGGCTGGCCTGCCATCAATTTTTTCTTTAACACCCAGGTTGAGACCGACGGCACCATATCTGCGGCAGAATCTTGGTCGCGTCCGGGGGATTACGTGCTGCTGCAAGCCTGTCAAGACTTGCTCTGCGCCAGCTCTGCCTGCCCCGACGACATCGACCCGGCCAATGGCTGGCAACCCACGCCCATTCATGTACGCATCTACGACGCGGCGGAAGCATTTGCCCCAGCAATGGGGCGACGGGTCGCGCCCAATCTGCCGCTGCGCTTAACCCAAGACAGCGCCTTTACCCCCAGCATTCGGGCACTGACCCAGCACTTGGCGGAATACAACGGCTTCTGGGTGCCGATGAGCTATCCCCATCAGGGCGACCAAGCAGAATATTGGGCGCTGCGAGAGCGGGTAGCGTTGATGGATCTGTCAGCCTTGCGCAAGTTTGAGGTGACGGGACCAGATGCGCTGGCGCTGTTGCAGTGGGCATTTTCTCGCAATGTGGCAACGCTGTCAGTCGGGCAGGCGGCCTATGGCTGTTTGCTCAATCCCCACGGCGGCATTATTGATGATGGCATTGTGTTTCGGTTGAGAGACACTGCCTATCGCTACGTGGGCAACTGTGATACGGATGGGCCGTGGCTGCAGTCGGTGGCGCAGCAGCAGGGGTTTGCCGTGACGGTAGAACCCAGCAGCGATCGCCTCCACAATTTAGCCATTCAAGGCCCCCACTCTCGCGGCCTGCTGAGTTCTCTAGTGGAGTTTAAGGCAGCAGAGGGGCAAGATGGGGCGATCGCCCACCTCAACAACCTGCCCTACTTTCATTGCACCCCCGCCCGTATCTTCGGGATTCCCGTGCTGCTGTCGCGTACCGGCTATACAGGCGAGCTGGGCTATGAACTCTTCGTCCATCCCCAACAGGGTGCTGCGTTATGGGATGGATTAATGCAGGCAGGCAAACCCTACGGCCTGCTGCCGCTGGGCATGCAAGCGCTCGATCGCGCCCGCATCGAAGCAGGGCTGCTCGCCGCTGGGCGTGAATTCACCGACTTGATTTCTCCCTACCAGGCAGGCATCGGCTGGAGCGTGGGGCTCAAGAGCAAAGGCCACTTCATTGGTCGTGCTGCGCTAGAAATATTGAAGCAGCGCCCCCCGTTTGTTGCCGTAGGCCTGATGCTAGAAGGAAATGAGATCGCCTGTGGCGGGCAGTGTGTATATCCTCAGGGCACGTCTTCCAACGAGCGCTATGCCTGGCGGGTGGGCCATGTCACCAGCGGCACCTTCTCCCCCATTCTCAACCGCAGCATTGCTTTGGCCCAGGTTGCTCCCGAATATGCCCAACTTGGCACCGTTCTAGAGGTGGGTTTCATGGATAGCATCAAACGCCGCATTCCTGCCCAAGTCGGCCCCCTCTCCCTCTATGACCCCACCAAAAGCCGCGTCCGCAGCTACTAGTGCTGCCTGTGTCACGTATGTCCCCCTCATCCGCTTCCCTCAGCTTCTCCCCTGCCTACACCCTTTGGGACTTCGCAGGGCGCGACGGACTCCAAGCTGCGCTTCAGTTGTTTGGCCCCAGGGCCAATCGCATTGCACCCTTTCAGTCCTTCTCTACCTCCTGGCAGCAGCAACCCTGCACGGTTCTGCGGCTGTGCCAGCACAATTTTCGCGTTGCTCTCCCTGAAGGAGCGGCGCTGGATTTGGCCACCCAAGCGCTAGATCTAAGCCTGTGGGTCAAGCCCTGCGCTACGCTGGCAACGGTATTTCTCCCGAGGGCTGAAGGTCTAGAACGGCTACCAAACCTTGCCACAACCAACCCTCTCTACCGCCTCGATCCGCTGCCGCTCGACTGTGCGGTGCCTGCGCGTATTGGAAATTGTGCAGTGTTGATCTGGCACCATACCTGGAACACTCAACCCTACCTAGCAATCCAAACGGTTACAACCCAGCAGGATTTTATACGACAAGTGGTTAACTAGATGCGGGCAGCACGGTTCCGAACTCTCAAGAAACTTCCTCAGGTACAGGTTGAGGGATCAAGTCAAAAAGAGCTTGAAGTTTCTGACCTGTATTATCCAGTGCTACGCACTGGATCAGCCGCTCCCAAGAAATAAATTCTAGAGATAACCTGAGTTCGGGATAAGCTCAAACCCTCAATGTGCCGTGCGCGACGCGCGATGCCCCAAAACCCTCTTAACCAGAAGAGATAAGACTAAAATCCTTGGTATTCAGACCTTTTGTTTCTTTGCACCTTCTTGCCCCCCCAGCATTGGAGACTCAGGTTCACTAGGTTCGATTCGCTAGGTTCAATAGAATAGTGAAGAGAGTGTTGGATTTATTTATTCATTGGGAGCGATAGAGACGTGATGAAAACCGTGCGCAATTTGCTCATGGGGCTGTGTTTTCTGGGGCTCGTGCTGCTGGGCTACGCCATGCCCGCCTATGCCGCAAACGATACACCGTCAGACGCGAGTGCTGTAATCGCAGAATCAAACCAAGCCACGGCCCTGTTTGCTGGGGGCTGCTTTTGGTGTATGGAAAAACCCTTTGAGGATCTAGAGGGCGTCATCTCAGCTACGTCAGGCTACACGGGGGGCACCACAGAGAACCCCAACTACTCCGAAGTTTCGACAGGAGTTACAGGGCATGTAGAAGCGGTACAGGTTGTGTATGACCCGATGCAACTGAGTTATGACGAACTGTTGGACGTATTTTGGCACAACGTAGACCCAGTGGATGACGCCGGACAGTTTTGCGATCAGGGCAGCCAGTATCTCTCCAAAATCTTCGTTCAGAGTGATGAGCAATTGCAGCGGGCAACCCAGTCAGAGCAACGCTTGAGGGAACTTCCTCAGTTTCGCAACCTGACCATTGCAACCACCATTGAGCCAGCCCAAACCTTCTATCCTGCTGAAGAACGTCACCAAAACTACGCGCGCAAGCATCCAGTGCGCTATCAGCTGGTTGAATTGTATTGTGGTCGCCCGGCTCGCCTCAACAAGCTCTGGGGGTAGTGCCTCAAATTAATGTGGGATAGGTGGCAATATCGTGCCAATTCCAGGACCGTGTTGCTAACCTCGCTCGCTGTGCGGCGGTAGTTTTAAAACGGCTATGCTGCCAAATCCAGTTGAAATAGCTAACGACTAACCGCGTCGTCACTTTGGTCTGTTCCCAAACCTTGCCAAACTTAT
>JAHHHI010000050.1 GCA_019359435.1 Kaiparowitsia implicata GSE-PSE-MK54-09C | reverse complement strand
GCCATCATCGGCGCTGCCATGCACAAGCTCATTCGCATTGTCTACGGCGTCTTGGTCTCCGCTCAGCCCTATGACCCATCCAAGCTCTTGCCACCTAAATCCAAGGCCGCGACCGCTTGACGGACTCCGGCCAACACAGTATCTAGGGCAAAAATATCAAGTTTTCTTGCGGGGGCGATACGTTGAAATTCTGCCCCTTGAGACGTCCTAGAATGGATGAGCGCCGCTGTGGGGATCGCTGAAATTACCGCTGTGGGGATCGCTGAAATTGTTGCTATTGCAGCATTCTCCACCTTGGGATGAATCCTTTGCTGACTACGACCCCGTTTGTAGGCTACAAGGTGGTTGCTCAGGCTCTCGTACGCTAGCTGGCGCGCAACATCTATGAAGCAATAGATATAGATAAGGATAGAGATGCAATGGGCGATCGCACGAATTCAGGGCCACTGGTCATCATCGGTGGGGCCGAAGATAAAGAGAACAACTGCACGGTGCTGCGAGAGTTTGTGCGCTTGGCTGGGGGCACCAAAGCTCGCATTGCTGTGTTTACCGCTGCTACCAGCATGCCGGGCGAAGTCGCCGATGACTACATTCGTGTGTTTGAGCGCCTTGGTGTCGAGCGCGTTTCCATCATCCACACCGAAAAGCGGGAAGATGGCGATCGCCCCGCAGCGGTGAAAGATGTGCAGCAATCTACTGGAATCTTTTTCACCGGGGGCGACCAAGCCCGAATTATCGATTTTGTGAAGGGCACGAAAGTTGATATTGCACTTCGCAGCCGCCATGCAGAAGGCGTGGTCATCTGTGGCACCAGCGCCGGAGCCGCCATGATGCCCGACGTGATGATTGTGGAAGGGCGATCGCAAATCAGCCCCCGCGTCGATGTGGTGGAAATGGGCCCGGGGATGGGCTTTCTGCCGGGTATTGTGATTGATCAACACTTTGCGCAGCGCGGTCGCCTCGGTCGTCTCATCTCTGCCCTTGTGCAACAGCCCGCCAATCTCGGCTTTGGCATTGACGAAGACACTGCCCTGATCGTCGATGGCAATGAGCTAACAGTGGTCGGCAGTGGGTCTGTTACCGTGGTAGATGAAGTCGGAGCCACCTACAACAACCTCGACAACCTTCTCGCTGACGAACACCTAGCCGTTCACGGGGTCACGCTGCATATCTTGCCAGCAAAATTCCGCTTTGACCTCACGACGCGTGAGCCCATTGCGCCACAAAAATGAGCCTGTTAACCCGAACTGATGCTAGTTGAGACAGGCGAGCCGCCGATTCCACACCCCTTAAACACTCTTGATGGATAGAGTTAAGGGCAAAAGGCTGGAATTATCCCATCCGTTCGCCTCAATTTCTCTTTCGTCATTTGCGGCACATGCAATTCTGACGCACCTCTTTAGAATGAGGGCAACTCAACGGACTAGACGCCTATGTTGCCCCAGTCTCCGCGTACGAAGATCGTTGCGACCATTGGCCCGGCCAGCCGTTCGCCCGATCTGCTGAAACAGATGGTGCTGTCGGGGATGAGTGTGGCACGGCTCAACTTTTCCCACGGCAGTTATGATGACCACGCTCAAACTGTAGCGCTGCTGCGCGATGTCTCGCGCGAGTTGGATATGCCAGTGACGCTACTACAAGATTTGCAGGGGCCAAAAATCCGCGTGGGTCAATTGCCAGCGGGCTCCATTCCCCTCACGGATGGTGGGCTGCTGACGCTGATGCCCGAAGATGCCTATGCGGGGGAACCCGGCACCGCCGCTATCGACTATCCCTATCTGGCAGAAGAGGCAGAACCGGGCACCCAAATCTTGTTGGATGATGGGCTGCTGGAGTTGCGGGTTAAGCATGTGGCTGAGCGGGCGGTGCAGTGCGAGGTGGTGAAGGGCGGCATCCTCAAAAGCCGCAAAGGGGTGAATTTGCCCAGCCTAAACCTGCTGCTGCCCTCAATGACGGAGAAGGATAAGGCCGATTTGGCCTTTGGGGTGTTGCAGGGGGTTGATTGGGTCTCGCTGAGCTTTGTGCGGCAGGCTGAAGATTTGCGATCGCTCAAGGCGCTGCTTGGCGAGCACAAGGCTGATGTTGCTATCATTGCCAAAATCGAGAAGCCCCAAGCGGTCGAAAATCTGGAGACCATTTTGGATGAATGCGACGGGGTGATGGTGGCGCGGGGCGACATGGGGGTAGAAGTGAGCCCAGAGCGGGTGCCGATGATTCAAAAGCACATTATTCGGCGTTGCAATCAGCGGGGCATTCCTGTCATCACGGCCACGCAAATGCTGGAGAGCATGATTCAAAATCCGCGCCCGACCCGCGCTGAGGCCAGCGATGTGGCCAATGCCATTGTGGATGGCACCGATGCGGTGATGCTGTCGGGCGAGTCTGCGGTGGGTGCCTACCCGCTGGATGCGGTGGGCATGATGGCGCGCATCGCGTGTGAAGTCGAAAAGGAAGTGGAGTTTGAGAACCATCCCCCGGTCAAAAATGACGAGGCCAACGCCATCAGCGAAGCCCTCAACGCCATCGACAGTATGCTAGAACTTCGGTGCATTGTGGCGTTGACAACGTCGGGATACTCGGCGCTGCTGGCTGCGGCCGAACGGCCTCGAGCGGTGGTGGTGGCGCTAACGCCCTATGAGGCGATTTACCATCGGCTGAACTTGGTATGGGGTGTGCGGCCTGTCTTGATGGCTCAGGAGGTGACCACCCTTGAAGAGGCTGCGGCCTATATTGATGTGGTGCTGCGAGAGCGTAACATGGCCCAATCGGGCGATCGCATCTTGATTATGGGCGGGATTCCCTTTGGGCAATCGGGCACGACCAACTTTCTCAAGCTGCATCGGCTGAGCTAAGCCTACGCCCGCAACTCAGCCTAGGGCCACTGTTGAATGCGCTCCTAGTCCAGCGGCAGCAGCAGATCGATAGGCTCTGTTCCTTCTGTTGCATCTGGCGCGGTGTTGAGCTCAAGCTCAGGGGCGATCGCCCGGTTAACGGGCTGGCTGCTCAACACAGGGGCCCCTTCCTCAGGGCTAGGCACTACATCTCGTCCTAGGGTTTGGACTGTGAGCACTTGAGGCGGGGTCGCATCAGGTGGGTAGAGAAAGTCAACCGTCACATCCCGACGAACCCCAGCGGGTAGCCGTAATGTCACTAGCGGTTCGCCCCGCTGGCCCCGGCGCTGCACCACATGCACATAGCGCGTCTGCTCAACACCCCAGTCATTCTTATATTGCAGGCGCAGAGTGCCCCGATAAAACACCCGATCCTGCGGCGGATTAAAGAAGCGCAGCGCTTGACCCCGCAGATACTCGTCTTTAACGGGCGTCTGAAACAAAATAGCAACCTGTCGCGCCCGACTGCTTGGGTTGTTAAGTGGCAGCGTCAGACTGTAGTGGATGCCGTAGTTACCATGGGCACGATAGGCCGTATCTGGATAGCGTGCCGCAATTGGCGCACTTTGAATTTGCCCTGTCCCAAAGGTGTTGCGATCTACCGTACTAATGGCAAAGGAAACCGCTTCTCCTGGCTCTGGAATAGTAAGCGTGCTGGCTTCGTCCGTGTCAGTTAGGGTGGCCTCCCACCGTGAGCCATAGGCCACCCCAGCAACCCGCCCATAAAAGAAGCGACGCATCCGCTGGGAATCAGGGGGAGACGGCGCAATATCGCGAGGCCCAGCTAAATCCCCCTCTTGCAAGAGGGTTCTCCACTCGTCTAGAGAAGGCGGACGTTCGGAGCCATTGGGCAGCAACCGAGCAAACATCGCCAAGCTGGCGACGTGAACTGGGCCATTGCTGGTTAAGTACATTTGTGTCGTGCGCGCGTTAATGGGCAACTCACGCGGAACTGGCGGAGCTGGCTGCGATTCCACATCGGCATCGCCATCCATTACCTCTCCCAGATCTGTTCCTAACTGGGGCTGGGGTAAATATTGAGGTAGAGGCAAGCCGTTGCGAAACGCCTCTAGGCTGCGAAGCGGAATAGGTTCGTTCATCAATAGCTGGGTAGAGCCCGGAGCCAAGGTGATGCGCTGAGGCACCAACCGCTGATTGACTCCCCGCAGCATGTCGGTCGTGGTGCGGCTACCGGGACCCGCAAACACAGACCCAGTGCGGTTTAGTACATGGGAGGGTAGATCGTAGAAAGGCGCTTCTTGGCTGAGATAAGACACAGTCTGATGGACGTCGATCTGGACGGGGCGATCGCCCGGATTATGCACCAACTTTGCGATAAACAGCGTTCGCACATCATCAGGAGTCAACCCCCGAGCAATGTGATGAGCAAAAATGTCGAACCGACCGTCGAAGGCATAGTTGAGGTGAGCCTGGGGCGATCGCATTCCCTCTGTCGGAAAAGTGGAAAGCAAAATTCCTTCAGTCTGCACCAATTCAGGACTATTGCTGTTGAACACGGGCACCGAGTCGAGTTGTCCAGGTAGTGCGCGCACCTGTTGAGATTGAATAACTTGTTGAATCGGCGTTGTCGCCAGGACGGGTGCAGGCTGCGCCATCATTGGCACAAAAGGAATCAACAGTAATAGCTTCAGCATGTGGAACCCACGAACCTATGAACAGTAATCAACATTAGGAACTAGCATTGCGAGGCACACAACTATAGGTGGCCAAGAGATGAGGCAAAAGCACTATCTCACAACCATCACCTACTCAGTCAAGGGCGATCGCACCCAGCTAATGGCCGACATCAATCATGCGGCGGGGCAAAGCTCTGCACGCAGACCAAAAATTCTGGCTCATCAGGCATAGGTAAGACGGTTCTTGATAGAGCGCTACGCTAGTCAATATTGGGGGCTATCGCTGGAGCGGCACGGGTAGATCGGCCTATGTAAGATCTGCTTCACATTTCACCGCTTCTTAACATATCACTGAAGCGGGGATCATCAGCAGTCCCTCCAGGATCAAACACGTTACCCCCTGATTCATCCCTATGCAATTCCGATCGGGATACTTTATTGAATCTGCATTCCCTGATGGCATTAACATTCCCAGACCCCATCAATTCTTCACAACGCCACCAAAGAATAAACTGGAGCGGCTAGTGCCACCCCTCTTGCTGCAGAAGAATTTTATACCACAGGAGAAATTGAAGTAGCTATGCCGACGCTTATGCAAGCGCTACAGCAACAAAGATATAGCAACAACAATACAGAGAACGTGGCCAGTGCTATTACTTGCCGTTGATGGTTTAGTCCCAGAAATGGGTCAGCTCCAGAATAAGGGCTAAAAGCGGGCGATCGCTCTCCACATCTTAAGTGGCCTGTTTGGTAATTCTAATGAGAGTGCGATAGCGTTTTTTAGCCCCGCTGCACAGGGCTAAAAAACGCTAGACCGTGCTGCTCGCGTCGCGAACAGCACGGTCTAGGCATTTACCGAACTGACGTTATTGCAGCCAAATATGCTTCAGGGCGAACATGCTAAGCATGTTCGCCCTGAAGCATAGGATTGAAACCCCTTACTCTCACAGCAAATTAGTCTATTCAAAACAACGGAGAGGGAGGGATTCGAACCCTCGTTAAAGTTACCCCTAAACAGCATTTCCAGTGCTGCGCCTTCAACCACTCGGCCACCTCTCCTAGAGGCACTAACAGTTTGTGCTTCGGCGTCTATAAGCTCATAGACGATAACCAGAGCAACGGATAGCTAATATATCCTGAAAACAGCCACGAATAAGTATTCTATCAGAATCTGACAACAATCTAAATTCTATTGCCACTCTGCCGAGCAATTCTCGGCATGAAAACTGATCTCATTCCCGACTCCGTCATGAGCGCTGTAAAGCATTAAGAGTGCTGCCCGTTTTCCCCCAGGGTGGAAGAGCCAACCGATTGCAGTGCCTTTTTCACCTCAGCCTCAGACAACTTGTCTTTACTCTGTAAATGATTCAGCGTCTCAACAAAGTCTCGAATACCACGAAATTGACGATACACAGACGCAAATCGGATGTAAGCTACCTCATTCAAAAACTGAAGCCGCTCTAGCACTAGCTCTCCAATTTCGTTGCTGGGTACTTCGCGCACTGAGCGCTGCTGCAACTCTGCCTCAATTTCGTCAATCAGGCTTTCAAGCTCAACTTGAGAAACGCCTGTCTTTTCGCAAGCATGCATGATTCCTCGCAGCAGTTTAGATGAATCAAACGACTCACGATCGCCATTACGTTTAATCACCACGATGGGAACAAACTCGATTCGCTCATAGGTTGTAAAACGACGATGACATCGCAAACATTCCCGTCGTCGCCTCACACTCTGTCCAGACTCGGCAGAGCGAGATTCCAGCACTCGGTTATCCGGAAATTGGCAAAACGGGCATTGCATCGGTACAGTCCTCGTTGATTTTGAGTGGTAATCAGTTGAATTGCTACCACTCAGTAAATGGGTCACCCATAACTGTAATCAAGCTAGCGAAAAATGAACAAAATTTTCTGCGTCACAGGTTATCTTGCATACCGCCTTCTTACTAAGACCTTAAAAGCTCTAGTCGTTCAAACCTCAAAGTGGCAGGCTGTGCAAGCACAACCTACCACTAATGACTACTAGCATCTCTAAGCAATCAAAGTTGCTAGATTACGGTCACCTTACCTTATTCATCGCCTTTTGAAATCCGGGGAGGCTCCCGAAATGCGATCGCAAAAAACAGAAGCCCTAGCGTTGCAATCAGCAACAAAACATAGATAACGCTTTCCATTGGTCAGCCTCGTTTAAGAACAGCTATGTACATGTTGACAAATCAGTGAATGGAGAAGCATAGTGCCCCCATTCCCATCATAGAAGCTAGATTGCCTTCTCACGACGGGTGCTCTTATCACCCAGCTTTTGAAAGTAACCCCACTCCACCTGCTCTTCAGACAGCTCTGGGTCAATACCCGCAAACACATCCCGGAATAGCGTTCTGGACCCGTGCCAGATATGGCCAAAGAAAAAGAGCAATGCAAACACAGCATGGCCATAGGTGAACCACCCTCGAGGGCTGGTGCGGAACACACCATCAGACTCAGGCGTTTCGCGGTCAAACTCGAATACCTCACCCAATTGAGCCTTACGAGCGAACTGCTTTACCTGAGCCGGATCCTTGAAGGTTTCCCCATTTAGCTCTCCGCCATAGAAGGTTGCCATCACGCCCACCTGCTCAAAGCTATAGCGGGATTCAGCTCGCCGGAACGGAATATCAGCCCGAACAACTCCATCCCGATCAACCAAAAGCACAGGGAAGTTCTCAAAGAAGTTAGGGATGCGACGCACAAACAGCTCACGCCCTTCCTTATCCTCAAAAACCGGGTGGCCTAGCCATGCCTGAGCAACACCGTCACCCTTAATCATGGCTCCCGTTCGGAACAACCCTCCTTTCGATGGGTTATTGCCTACATAGTCATAAAAAGCCAGCTTCTCTGGAATATCGGAATAAGCCTGTGCCAGAGTTGCCCCATTTGCAGCTGAAGCCTGCACCCGACGCTCTATTTCCTGTTGGAAGTAATTGCTATCCCACTGATAGCGGGTTGGGCCGAACAGCTCAATTGGTGTCGTGGCACTGCCGTACCACATGGTGCCAGCCACCACAAATGCTGCAAAAAACACAGCGGCAATACTGCTGGACAAAACCGTTTCAATGTTCCCCATCCGCAGTGCCTTATAAAGCCGCTCTGGAGGGCGCACAGCTAAGTGGAACAGACCAGCAATAATTCCGACAACGCCTGCAGCAATATGGTGTGCCACCACCCCACCAGGGTTAAAGGGGTTGAATCCTTCTGGGCCCCATGCGGGTGCAACCGCCTGAACGCTGCCCGTCAATCCATAGGGATCAGAGACCCACATCCCTGGCCCAAACAGACCGGTGAGATGAAACGCCCCAAACCCGAAACAAAGCAGACCAGACAAAAACAAGTGAATCCCAAACATTTTGGGCAGATCCAGGGCGGGTTCACCCGTGCGGGGATCTCTAAATAATTCCAAATCCCAATAGACCCAATGCCAACAAGCAGCCAGGAATAACAAACCCGACAAAATGATGTGAGCCGCCGCAACACCCTCAAAAGACCAGAAACCAGGGTCAACACCAGTTTCACCCGTGACGCTCCAGCCACCCCAAGAGCCTGTAACGCCTAGGCGTGCCATAAAGGGAAGGACAAACATGCCCTGACGCCACATGGGGTTAAGCACGGGGTCACTTGGATCAAAGGTTGCCAGCTCAAATAAAGCCATTGATCCAGCCCAACCGGCAACCAATGCAGTATGCATCAGGTGTACAGCAATCAGCCGTCCTGGATCATTGAGGACAACGGTGTGTACGCGATACCAGGGTAGTCCCATTGACTACGCTCCTCCTAAGTTAAGTTTCAATGTCTCACTCGAACCTTAATTTATTAATCAGCCAGATACTAGTAAGCGTACCAGAATCAGGCGTTGAGTTATGCCTTACCACCTTAAGCATTTAGGCTCTGTGCTGGGTCTAGCACTGCCTAGCACCTTAGACCTTGATGATTTAGACAGTTTGGCAATAAGGTTGTAAAAATGAATGTGTATAAAGAAGTGTAACTAGCGTTCGGGGCGAAATCAAGCGCCTCACGCGTAAAGAGAGAGAGGAAGGAGCCGGACATGGTAGATAGCAACGAATCGAATCAAGAGGCGCTCGTTGCTGAGGGGGCCTTGGTTTCAGACACAGCGAGCAATAGCGAATTGAATCCATCGAATGCAACTGAGCGGAAACGGTTTCAATCGGCAAGTATTAAGTTTCTTAAAGAAGATATAGAGGTTGTTGCGGCAGATGGCGCTAATCTTCGATTTAAGGCGTTAGAGAACAAGATTAATCTCTACACCTTTAGGGGCAAGATGATGAACTGCGGTGGGTATGGCCAATGTGGTACCTGCATTGTGGAAGTAGTAGACGGTATGGAAAATCTCTCGCCGCGAACGGAGGTAGAAACCCGCAAGCTCAAGAAAAAACCAGATAGTTATCGGCTGGCATGCCAAACGTTGGTGCACGGCCCGGTTAGCGTTAATACAAAACCCTAGGTATGGCCGGTCCAGGTATGACCAGCCCAGGTACGACCTGCGGATTCCCCAAGAAGTGCCGATTTGAGAGTGCTGTTTCTGAGGCTCTTTCTAGAGTGAAAATGATCTCCTGCCGCATTGGCGGAGTAACCCATGTGCAGAATGGCGAAAACTTGGTGGGTTTGGTGGCGGCACCAAGTGATATGTTTAGATTAGATGTGTGGTCTTTCAGGTAGCAAGAAGAGGCTGAATCTAATGCAAGTAAACAATTTGGGGTTTGTTGCTAGCCTACTGTTTGTGCTAGTGCCAACAGTGTTTTTGTTGATTCTTTATATTCAAACGGCTAGCCGCGAAGGGTAATTCCAAGCTAAATATATGTTTGCTTGGTGCAGGGACGGAACGGCGCTTTTCTGCCCTGGTTTGTGAGTGATTGCTTGAATCACCTTTTTTTGGTGTTTTCTGTAGATAAGCCGCAGAATGCTTTAGGGCTTTGAGAGTGCGGTTTCCATCACTACAGTGATGAACGGTAAGCATGGCACGAGCAAAATAGCATTTGATTCGCTTAACTCACCAGTTAAGCGATTTTTTTGGATGTTTGTCGCTAGTGTGACTATCGAGATATAGACTATCGAGACACAGATGATGTGTCTTGCCAGGGCTGGCTGTTGCGTTCCCAAAAGGTGCGGTCAGAATAGCCTTGAATCCGAGGATGGGTGTTGGCGAGTTCTAATCGTTTTTCAGCGATGCAGGCAAAGTCAGAATCAATCTCTAGGCCAACATAATGGCGACTCAACTTTTTGGCCACGACGCTAGTGGTGCCTGATCCTAAGAACGGATCAAAGACAACCGCATTGGCTTGAGAACTGGCAAGAATGAGCTTGGCGACCAGTTTTTCGGGCTTTTGGGTAGGGTGACTCGTGTTTTCTGGCATGGACCAGAAGGGGATCGTGAGATCGGTCCATAAATTAGAGGGCGCTGTCAGACGAAAGTTGCCTTGAGGAGTGCGGTGCCAGTCTTTGGGGTGGCCTGAGGTATTGGTGTATGGCGCAATGACTCGGCGTTTGAGACGTACCGCATCTGCATTAAACACATAGTTCTGGGAAACGGTGCAGAACCAGATGTCTTCTGCACAGTTCTTCCAGTTCTGGCGAGCAGCTCGGCCTTTTTCTCGCTCCCAGGTGATGCGATTGCGAATGATGAAGTAGCGAGAGGCGACCTCATGGATCGCAGGAGACGATTGCCAATCGCCGCAGATGTAGAGTGAGGCAGTTGGCTTTAGCAGCCTAACAAGCTGAATCATCCAGCTGTCCATCCAGTGGGTGTAGCTCTGGAGCGATCGCCGCTTGGTGCGCTGTTGATTAAACTGCTTCGTGAGGTTGTAGGGGGGATCAATGATGATCAGATCGGCAAACTGGTCAGGCAGATAGGGCAGGGCATCAAAGATATCTTGACAGAGCGTGCGATCGCAAATGTCTTGCAATGTGGCAGGCTGGGTAAGCTGCACTAGGCGCTGGGCGTAGTGCGATCGCTCTTCCTCCGTTAAGGTTATCGTTCGATTACGAGGAGCTCGCGCAAGACCATCAGCCGCCATCAATTCTTACCCTTAGCCAATTATCGCTAGTTAAGGGTAATCGCTATTCTTCAGGACAGGACAAAAACATACATTTGCATCCCAATCTTTCCCAATCCTCCATCTCGAATGGGTGTGATCTTGCCCTGCAGCCAACCCGCAACGGTCTGGGACGGTCTGGGACGGTCTGGGACGGTCTGAGAGGAGGGATGTAGGACTTACCGCGACCTAAGAGTCGGGGGTGGGAGTCCGGTCACATCCGCACATCCCACTCCGCTGCTTTATCTCTAGGCTGACTGAGTTCGCACGAGCATGACCGGGCAGGGTGCGTAGACGCGCACATAGTCAGAGAGCGATTGTCCCAACAGCCGATCTAGATCG
Source organism: Kaiparowitsia implicata GSE-PSE-MK54-09C (assembly GCA_019359435.1). Lineage (GTDB taxonomy): Bacteria > Cyanobacteriota > Cyanobacteriia > Elainellales > Elainellaceae > Kaiparowitsia > Kaiparowitsia implicata. Next base: position 1,547 of record JAHHHI010000050.1, on the reverse strand, counting down.
GGCAAGCCTTTGGCAATGGAGGGACGACGATCGGGGGAGCCTATCATCAGCAGGTCTACGTTTAGGGCTTTTGCTTCTTGACAGATCCGCTCACCGGGCTTGCCTTCAGGGGCGATCGCCTTGTAATTAATTCCTAATCGCTTTGCTTCGGCGATCGCTGGCACCAGCACCGGGTCTTCATTAGGGTTAGCTGCAATCTCACCTGGCTTTAGCTTCATATCAGGATTAGTATGAGCCAAAATCAACTGCCCACCTGAGGTATCACGCAAAAAATTGAGAGCCAGTCCAAGCGTGTCTTTCGCCGAGTCTGACTTATCCATCGCTACCATAATGCGACGGATTTTCTTGACGTAAATGTCATCTTTTACCAGCAGCATAGGGCAAGCTGCTAGCTGAAACACGTACTGACTAACAGAATTTTCTAAGATGGACTGGATCCGCTTTAACCCTCGGGAGCCCATGATGATCAGGTTGGCATTCAGTTCGTCTGCCGCCCTGACCACAATGTCTTTCGGGTCGCCAGATCGCAGCATTGCATTCACCCGAGACGGGTCAAGGTTCAGGGTTTGAATTGCTTTAGACAGGGTTTTGCCGCCCTCTTCCCACTTTGCAGTCATCTCGTCTGCGGTAATCTGCTGGGGTACCACATGCAAAATGTTGATAGTAGCGGCCTGAAACATCGGAATGTCCATTAACACTTTGAGCATTTCTTCAGCATGACCTGTACCAGAATCTGCCAGGAGAATTTTATCGATGCGGTTGACCATAGTGTGTTCCTCAACGGTATGTTAATTACCCACCACGCTAAGCGTTTGGTTTATGAAGACTGGGTATGACGCAGCATCGCCATGCTGCAGCCGGTCGATGCGTGGGTGACGGTCTCTAGACAAGTCTGCTTGCCGATCAACTGGAGCTAGGGGCTGTCATCAATTAGCCTCTGATATCCCAGAAATCAACAGTCACGGCCCCTAGCCTGGTTGTTGGGTCGGGCATGGCAACGCTGATAGCATAAGGCGTTTGGTTGGAATTGATGACACGCCCTAGGCTTTAGCGTTGCAGAAAGACTCAATCAGAATGCCCTCATCCGCCACACGCGATTGAACCTAAATCCAATGCGATCGCTCTCAGAGAGTCAGACTGCCAGGATGTAGTGAGCGGCCCCTATCCATTCAGGTCGCCCTACGAACTCCATCGGTTTGCACGGGGAGGGAGGGCTAGGATAGGCGGTGGGCGATCGCCCCTAGCAAAACGTCTCAAAACCAGGCCAAACAGACTGTTCAACCGATCTGAAGGCGGCACTCCTACCCATTTTCAAGCTTACGCGAATGGCCCTTACCTCCACACGATTAATGTAAAAATTGACGTAAGAAACTGACAAATTGCAAAATTTAGCAACAATTCAGGATAGGTTATGCCCACCCCCCCAGGATTAATTCGTTGTTGATGTAGAGAAATTAGAATCAGAGGTAGCCATCTGACTTTTAGGGAGGCATGAGTGTGAGCATTATCGAAGCCCTGCAACAGGTGCCCGACTATCGAGCCAAACG
>JAHHHI010000049.1 GCA_019359435.1 Kaiparowitsia implicata GSE-PSE-MK54-09C | reverse complement strand
AACCTCACTGTCGAGACCGATGAGTCTTATTGCGTCCCTGTGGGTGTAGCCCACAATTGCAGCTGTCGCTATATCAGCCTGTCTGAGCGAGACCTGGAGGATCAGGGGCTGACGATTAGCGGGCTACGACGGGGCGACCTGGCCACCACCACCATCGACGGCCAAACCTATGAAGCCTTGCTAGAGCCCGCCGAGGGCTTTGACTATACCCCCGGCCTCAGCAACGCCATAGACCGCAGAGCAAAGCTAGAAAACATCCTTGACCGCGCCACCCCCACCTTGCGCAGTCAAATCGAAGCAGAACTCGATCGCATCGACCAAGAGCGACTGGCGTTGCGAGTAACCCCACAAGGCACCCCCGTCAGGCAAGCGCTACCTGCACCCAAAGGCCCAAACGCCAAGCCCTTCAATCACGTCCTAGAGGTGATCGATCAGGTGCATGGAGACGGCAGCCTGCCCAAAATCCCCACCGTTCTCGTGCCACCCAAGGGCAGCAAGCGAGGGCGCTACAGCTATGACCCCACCAAGGGCGGCGCTATCTCTATTGAGGTGCAGCACTCCCTAGCCAAATCAGGCTTCGTCTATGCGCACGAGATCGGCCACTTCCTCGACCACCATGGGCTGGGGGATGGGCGCAGCTTTGGCACTCGCACAAATCCGCAGATGGCAGAATTCTTTCAGGCCATTGAGGCCACGCCCCTAGTGCAAGGCTTGCGAGACGCCCTACAAACGGGCACTCTTAACTCAAGGGCTGGCGATCGCAACCTCAGCCAAGGTTCAAAAGACTACATCGACTACCTGCTGTTGCCAGAAGAGATTTGGGCGAGGTCGTATAGCCAGTGGCTCACCCTTCGCAGCGGCGATGGCGAACTTGCCAAAGGACTGCGGGAGGCGCAGGGTTCCACCAACGCCTACACCGCCTCAATGCAATGGGACGACAAGGAGTTCGCCCCCGTCGCGGCCACGATTGATGACCTGTTCAAAACCCTAGGATGGATACGATGACCGGAATCCCGCCAGAGCTAGTAGCTGAAGCCGAAGCACTGATTGAGCAAAACCAAGACCAGGGAAAGCCTGTTGAAGAGATTGACTTTGCGCGCGACCCCAGCGACATGCGCGCAGTGGTGTGGTGTCACGTGTTTGACTGGCCCCTGTCCGAGTCGAAGCAGTTTTACATCTGGTATCCCCAGTTCCTTCAAGAGGACTATGACCTGCAACCGGGTGAGCAGGTGCTTCTGTGAGCGACGCTTCAACCAGCGCATCACAGCGCTGGCGCAGCAGCCGCCCCAGCACCACACAAGTCACACAGGCATAGAGGAACGCCAGCCAGCAGCGCCGATAGAGCGCCCGCGCCCGCTGCCCGCTCAGCCGCCGCCACGCCACAATAGAGAAGGCAGCAGCATAGCAATAGACCATGAAAAAGCCATAGGCGGCGGTCTCCGCCGTCTTCGCGAAACTGTTGTAATACATGGTTGAAAATCCTTTAGGTTGAGCCCGTTGAAGAGGTGGGCTATTGCGATTGGGGCGGCGTTTGAGACGAGGCCAGCTCCCATGAATCAAACCTAGCCGACGCCCATTTACCGCGTCAAGCCCTTCATCCAATCTTTGCAAAATGGCAAACCTCCAGGCCAACCTAGACGACCTCACCCCCGACGACGTGCTGCGCGCCGCCGTCCGCAACCTCAGCAACCGTGGCCCCCTCTACAAAGCCTGGGCCAACCGGGTCGAGGCCGTCATCGTCACCGCCTTCAAGAATCAGGCCGAGCCCTATACCAACACCCCCTGGCCCGATCTCACCCCCACCTACGACGCCTACAAAAAGGGGCGACGGCGCGACATCGCCCGCCGCAAGCGCCAGGCCAAGAAGACGGGAACACCCTATCGCGACCCCCGTGGCGCGCCTAAAGCGGGCGGCACCCTCACTCTGCAATACACCGGTGCCCTGTTCGACTCCACCTTTGCCCGAGTCGAGGGCAATGGCGTGGTGGCCGGGTCAAACCTGCGAGTGGGTGACTACAGCCTGGGGGCCATCCATCAGTTTGGGGCACCCCGCGCAGGCATCCGGCCACGGCGCTGGCTGCCCGTCACCGACACCGGCGAGCCCATGCCCCAGCTCGTGGCAGACCTGGTGCAACTTACCGAAACCTACCTCTCGTCTTAGCCCCCTCAGAATCCCCTAGAAGGGGCCTGTCTCTTTTCCACCCTTCCCACACATCGTCCCCACCCACGCATCCACCTCCACAGCGCCAGGATCACTGATCCTGTTGAGAATCCAATGCTCAATCCCTCTGAGATGTTGAATTTGTTCGATCGATCGCTCTCTGGGGAGGGCCTCACTCCTGAGCAGCGAGAGCGCATCCGCCTGCGGTTCATCCATGCCTATGCCCAGGCCATGCTGCAAAACTCCCAGGCGCTTCAGGCCATGGCCAGCACCGCAGACCTGGCCACCCTCACCATCCGAGAACTCAAGCAGCGCGCCCAGGCCCACGGCATCACCCGATATAGCCTGATGTCTAAAGCCCAACTTATAGAGGCGATTCATGCCACCACCACCCATTGACCAACAGATCGCCACCCTCCTCCAGAGCTATCCCCTCAGCCCAGAGCAGCGGCTTCAGCTCACCGCCCAGTTGCACCAGCTCATCCAGCAGCGCCAGGCCCAGCTCGGCGGCGACACCCAGCAGCTCCTCGCCGAATGCCGCATCCAAATCGAGCAGCTCTTCTTCCCAAACGCCCAAAAATAGGCAGGGGCAAAAGTGCCCCCTGATTCCCCAAACGCCCCCACAGCATCATGGGCAAGAGCGCACCCAGGCCATCTCTCCTCCTCGCCCTGGGTGCACTCCCCTTTCCTCATGCCCCGCCGCTTCAGACCACTCGGCATCCTCGCCTTCACCATCGGCCTCGGCTTTGGCCTCTGGGCCACCACTAATAATCCGCTGAAACCCGCCAAATCCGGGGCATTAATGCCCACTGAGTGCAGTGCCATCCATCGGCGACCATAGGTGCATCATGCGAGATGTATCCGATGCCGACCACCACTACCGCAAATCGTCCCCACACCCGTGGGGGTGCACCGCCCATCGAAATATTTTCAGTAGGCCCACAGATTGCGTCTGATGGTCGGCGTCTTTCCCTCACCGAGTCAGACCTCAAAAGCCTCGTCGCCAGCTTTAACAAAAGCGGTGCCCGCGCCCCCTTCGTCCCCGGCCACCCCAAAGACGATCAGCCCCAGCTTGGCTACGCCACCAAGCTGGGATTTCGCAACGGCAAGCTGCTCGTCACCGAGCACGCCGACCTAGACCCCACCTTCAAGTCCATCGTCAAGAGCGGCGAGCTGCGCGGCATCTCCGTCAAGCTGCGCCTGCCCAGTCACCACGACAACAAAACAGGAACCTATGAGCTGCGCCACATCGGATTTTTGGGGCGCTCCCTTCCTGCTGTCCCAGACCTGGCCGAGCCAGAATTCAGCGGCAACAACTGGGCCGACATCGAATTCATCGCCAGCCCAGCCGACCCAGACCCAGAACCCACAGAACCACCCATGTCCACCAAAACCCCACCCACCGACGTCGAATTCAGCCAGCGCCTAGCAGACCTCGAAGCCCGCGAAGCCGAATTCGCCCAGCGCGAACTTGAGTTCACCCGCGTCCAAGCCGTCGAGCCCCTGCTTGACAACCTCATCGCCAAGGGCTCAGTCCTCCCCGCCGAAAAGGCAGGCCTCACCGCCCTGTTCTCCAAGCTCGACGACAGCGAACTCGAGTTCAGCCAAGGCGACGAAACCGTTAAGAAGCCGCCCGCCGAAATCCTCAAAGCCCTGCTCACCGCCCTGCCCCCCCGCGTCACCTACGGCGAAGTCGCCAAAGGTGACGACGCCGAATTCAACACCAAAGACCCCAAGCAAATCGCCGCCCGCATCGACACCTACCGCAACGAGCAGCGCGCCAAAGGCATCCTCGTCAGCTATGCCGACGCCCTCAGCGCCCTAGGCCTTTAATCCCCACCATCCCCAAATCGGACACGCGTGTCCGATTTGAACGGCTCACCCCTTCACTCCACCCCCTCACCCCCCACCCTCCTATGTCCAACCGCGACTACATCCAGGTCAAAAATTACGAAACCAGCGCCGCAGTCGGTCGCTATCGCATTGTCAAATTTGACGCGGCTGACGGTGTCGTCATCCAGGCCGCCGCCGCCACAGATGCCCTCATTGGCGTCTCCACCGACATCGCCACCGCAGTCGGTCGGCGCTGCGACGTGGTTCACTCTGGCATCGCTCCCGTTATCTACGGTGGCACCGTCACCCGTGGCGCGCTCCTCACCTCAGATGCAGACGGCAAAGCCATCGCCACCACCACAGCCGGAAACCGCACCATCGGCATCGCCCTCGTCAGCGGCGTCGCCGACGACATTGGCAGCGTGCTGCTTAGCCCTGGGGCGATCGGAGCCGGGGTCTAACCCTCACCCTCTCTCACCTCTTCACCCTTAATCTCTTCACTCTTCACCCCTCCCCACCACCATGGCCATCTCCCCCTACCCAACAGACCCGCATCTCACCGGCCTCGCCATTGCCTACAAAAACACCGAATACATTGCCGACTTCATCGCCCCCTATCGCCCCGTCTCCAAGCAAGAGTTCGAGTGGGATGACTACACCCTCGCCGAGATGTACACCGTCCCCGACACCAAGGTCGGGCGGCTCAGTCGGCCAAACCAAACCACCTTCAGCGCCACCCGCCAAACCGCCAGCACCGAAGACTACGCCCTAGACAGCCCTGTCCCCCAGCGCGACATCGACAACGCCGACGCCAACTACAACCCCCTATCCCACGCCACCGAGGGGGTGATGGAGTTAATCAAACTCGATCGCGAAATCCGCGTCGCAAATCAGGTGTTCAACCTCAACACCTACCTCGCCTCCCAGCGCACCACCCTCACCACCACCGCCCGCTGGAGCCAGCTATCAGAAGCTGCCAGCACCCCCATCAGCGACATGCTCACCGCCTTCGACTCGTGCCTCATGCGGCCAAACACGCTCTTGCTCGGTCAGGCAGGCTGGACGCTGCTACGCCAGCACCCCGACGTCATTCGCGCCTGCCGCCCCAACAGCACCCAGCCCGGCGAGGGCTTCGTCACCGTAGACGAAGTGCGACAGACCCTGGAAATCGACAACCTATGGATCGGTAGGTCGTGGAAGAACGTCGCCAAGCCCGGCCAGGCCTTCACCAAAAACCGCATCTGGGGATTGGATGCCGCCGCGCTCTACATCAACCCCCAGGCTCAGCTCGTCGGCACCGTCACCCAGCCCACCTTCATGCTCACCGCCCGCTTCGGCACACCCGTCGCAGGCCAAATCGCCGACCCCCACATCGGCATGCGCGGCGGCGTCAACGTCCGCGCCGGTGAGTCCGTCAAAGAGTTCGTCACCTCGGTGCAGGGCTCCTACTTCTGGAAGGACGCCTTCACCGCGTGATGATCCGTTTCTGCCATAGCAGAAATTGAGCCCGACTATTTCCACCTTGGTGGAAATCAGCTCTCCCCTATCCCCACACCCCCATTGCCACCATGCCTAAATTCACAGTCCTCGATCGCATCAAGCTGGGCAACCAGCACCACGAAGTCGGACAGGTTGTGGAGATGAGCGCAGACGACGCCGCTCGCCCGCTCGCCCTAGGCGTGGTGGCCCCCGTTCTCGACCCCAAGACCACCACCCCCACCCCCACCACCCCTACCCGAGCCAAAAAGGATGAATAAAGCTGAGCTGATCAAGGGCATTGCCGAGACGGCGGGCACCAGCCAGGCCGCTGCTGGCAAGAATTTAGATGCCACCCTCCAGGTGATCGAATCCGCCCTGTCCAGCGGCGACACCGTCACCATCGTCGGCTTTGGCACCTTTGGCACCTCCAAGCGCAAATCGCGCACCGGGCGCAATCCCCAAACCGGGGATGCCATCCACATCGCCGAGCGCATTGTCCCCGTCTTCCGCGCTGGCAAGAACCTCAAAGATGCACTGCGGAGGCTGCGCGGCTGATGGCCTACGCAACGGTGGCATTGTTCATTCAGGCCTTCGGCGAGCAAGAGGCGATCGAGCTGAGCGCGCTGGATGATGCCACCGCCGAGGCCGTCGTCGAGCCGGTAATTGACCGCGCCCTTGATGACGCCAGCAGCCTCATCGACTCCTACATCGGCAGTCGCTATCGACTGCCCCTCCCTAGCACCCCCACCGTCCTCATTCCCAAGTGCCTCGACATCGCCCGCTATCGGCTCGATCGCACCCGCGCCAGAGACGATGTCCGCCTTCGCTATGAAGACGCCATCCGCTGGCTAGAGCAAATCACCAAGGGCATCATCAGCCTGTCGCTCGACGAAGTGGGCAACCCCACCCAGCCCAGCGGCTCGCCAGAGTTCAACAGCCCGCCGTCCGTGTTCGACCGCGACTCCCTCTCGGGGTATTAGCACCATGCCCACCCCCCATCTGCAGCTCGTCGAAAACGCCATCGTGCAGCATCTCCGCGATGCCCTGCCCGATGTGCGCGTCCTGCCCTTCCCCGAAGACCTCTCGCAGTTGGGCAGCCCCGTCTCGGGGCGGCAGCTCTTTGTCGGGTTCAAGCAGGTGCGGTTCCAGCCGGGGCAGTCGCTCAACTTCGACGCCCCCATCATTCAGCAGGGCGAGATCGACTACGAGCTGCTGCTCTGCACCAAAGACCTCCGCACCCACACCACCACCTACCCCATCGTCGAAGCCATCGATCGCGCCCTCACCGGGTTCATGCCCATGGGCCGAGCGGGTAAGTGGCTCACCCAGCGCAGCGGCGGCTTCACCGCGCTCGATCAGGGCGTCTGGGGCTACGTCTCGGTTTACTCCCTCCCCTACACCAAGAAGACACTCAGGAGATGATTTAGATGGCCATTATCACGGGCATGGGCAACTTCGGCTTCCTCACCAACGGGCTCACCATCGAGCGGTTCCTCCCGCTAGAGCCAATGGAGTTCGAGATGGCCGGCGAGGCCGAAAGCCAAACCTCGCAAAAGTGGGTCGCGGGTCGCCGGGTCACAGCAGGCACCGGCATCAGCAGCGAAACCTACAACCTCACCATCGGCATTGAAGCGGCAAACTGGCTGTCCATGCAAATGGCAGTGGGTGAGTTTGCGGGCACCACGGCCAGCGTCAACCTGCCCAACACCAAGTTCGCCACCATCCCGGCTGAGTCGCCCTACGAAATCACCGACCCCGATATCGCCAACGCCACCATCTACGTCAGCGACCTGCAAGGGCGGCAGTTCACCCAAGAGTCGGGCGCGCCCGATGCCGCCTACGAGTTTCAATACGTCCCCGGCCCACCCAAGAAGCTGTTGTTCAACAGCACCGAGGCAGGCAAGGATATTGCCTATCGCTACCTCAAGGCCGAGACCAACCTGCCCAGCATTGGCAAAGAGACCGTCGCCACCACCATCCGCAACCTCTCCTTCCACGGCGTGGCCTATGGCGATGAGGAGCTGATCGAAATCGTCATCCCCAACATGGGGCTCTCCGGCATCCCCTCGATCTCCTTCAACGATGTCACCAAGTTCGACCTGGAGTTTGAGCTAGTGGTGCAGGCCGGGGCGCGCCGTCAGTTCGAGATGTATCGCCTGCCGCTGCCTAGCTAGTCGCCCCAAATGCGACACGCGTGTCGCATTTGGATCGGGTTCACACAGGGAGAGACCAAAGGGGGAGCCGTGGAGTTTTTTGAGTTTGCGCCAGCCGCCGAGTTCGTCGATCGCACCGGAATCGTCCGCCCCATCTATGGGTGCAGCCTGCTTGGTCGCGACGAGTTCTGGCAGCGCCTGGCGCAGTTGGCAAATCGGCTAGAGTCTGTCACCGCTGGATCGTTCCAGGCGGCCTACGCGCTAGACCCCCGCACCCAGCAGCTCACCGCGCGGCTGCTCCAGCTCAACGGCATCGACCCCGACTGGGTCACCCTGGCCCAGGCCGAGCAGCTGCTCATCTCCCCCGGCCACCTGGCCCAGCTCAACCAAGCCGAGCAGCCCACCGAGGCCAGCGTCGGCAAAGACACGCCCCCCACCCTGCCCGAGCTAATCGCCGCCATCAGTTCCTTCAGCTCCATCAAAGACGCCCTAGACCTCGCCAACACCGTCCCCGCCAATCTGCTCGGCGACATCGTCACCGCCCGCGCCGTGCAGTCGCTCCCGCCCAAAGAGCAAGCTCGTGAGAAGTCGCGCAAGATGATGCGCGCCCACAAGCCCGAGCTAATCGCCGCCCTCAAAGCACGGGAGGGCAGAACCCATGGCCAATGAAGCCGTCATTCGCTTAACCCTCGACAGCTCCGGTGCAGAGAAGGATGCCCGCGCCCTCGCCGCCGATCTAAAAAAGTCGCTCGGCAACATCAAAATCAACGGCAATCTCATCGACCTGGGCGACAGCCAAGACGAAATCGCGCGGCTCACCGTAGAGGTGACCCGCGCCCAGGCAGCCCTAGCCGATGGCAAGGGTGCGGCAGAGCTACAGCGCCAGGCGTCCATCCTGCAAGAGAACCTGCGCTTCAAGCAGCAGCTCGCCCAGATCGAGGGCGCTGGCCTCAGCGAAAAAGATGCCACCGCCGCCCGCGCCCTCGCCACCGAGCTAAACAACCTCAACCTGGCGAAGATCGAGGTGGAGTTTCAGAACGCGGCTGAGGCCAGCACCACCTTCTCTCGCAGTGCCGAGGCGCTCAAGGGTGTGCTGCAGGGGCTAGCCCAAGCGGTCACCACGCAGCTCATCGGCGTCCTCAGCAGTGCGGGCTCCGGCATCACCGGGGCCATTGGCGATGCGGTCAACGCCGCCGCCGAATATGAACGGGTCATCGGCTCAGTCGATCGCCTGGTGGCCAACAGCAACGTCGGCCTCAGCACCCAAGAGCTGATCGCCTTCGCCGACGAACTCGGCAACGCCACCCTCACCAGCGAAGAGGCCGTGCTGCGCGCCAGCCGCTCTCTCCTCACCTTTCAAAACGTCACAGGCGACACCTTCAAGCGCACCCTCGCCGCTTCCCAAGATTTGGCCGAGGCCTTGGGTGGGTCGCTAGAGGGCAACATCCTCAGCCTGGGCAAAGCGCTAGAAAACCCCGTCACCGGGTTGAACGCCCTGGCGCGATCGGGCACCGTCTTCACCAAGCAACAGCGCGAGCAGGTCAAGGCCCTCGTCGAGTCGGGCCGACTGCTCGAAGCGCAGGGTGTCATCCTCGACGAAGTGGAGCGGCAGTATGGCGGCGCGGCGGTGGCCGCCGCCCAGGGTTTGACCGGCGCGCTCGACACCCTCGGCGAAAACGCCAACGACATCACGCGCGGCTTTGGCGAGCAGTTGCTCCCCGCCCTCACCGAGTTCGTCAACCTGCTTCAAACCCTTCAGCCCCAGATTGAGGAGTTTGCGATCGGGGCAGGTGCAGCAGCCGGAGACCTGATCCAGCTGCTGGTCAATGCGCTCAAGTTCGCCGCCGACAACGGCGAGATCCTAGCGACCGTGTTGCAGGCGCTGGTGATTCGGTTCTTAGCGCTCAAGGCCGTAGGGCTGGCTGGGCAGATTCAGGCCACGGCCATTCAGATGGGCTTGCTCACCAAAGGCGCAGCCGGGGCCAGCATCAGCATCAAAGGATTGACCGGCGCGCTGGCCACGGGCGCAGCCGGAGCCAAGGCAGCGGCCATTGCCTTTGCCCCACTCTTGATCCAACTGGCCGCCGTCGCCGTCGCCATCGAAGCCATCAAGTTCGCCAAGTTCGCCAACGACCTGGCCAAGGCCAACACCCAGATCGCCGCATTCCAGGCAGGCACCGAGGCCAGCACCCAGGCCGCGCTCGCCGCCGCGGGTCGCACCAAGACTGCCGCCGAGCAGGCCAACGAGGCCAAGGCCAAGGGCATCGCCCTCAGCGCCGAAGAACAGGCCGCGTCTGAGCGCCTCGTCGCCGCCAACGACCAACGCCTTGCCCAGCTCGCCGAAGAGCTAAAAGAACTCGAAGCCCTCAAGCCCGCCAACGAAGAGCAAGAGAACTCCAAGGCCGCGCTGATCAAGCAAAACGAGATTGCCACCAAGGCGCTCCAAAGTCAGAACAACACCCTCAAAGAGGCCATCGGCCTCAACGCCAAAGACACCGACGAGATAGACGAAAAGGTCAGCAAACTCAGCCAGCTCAACGAGGCCTATCGCGCCAACGAAGGAGCCGCCGAAACCTACTTCAAACGGCAGCAAACCGAGATTGCCGAGGGCATCGCCGCAGGCACCCTCACCGAAGAGACCGCTCGCCAGCAGGCCCTTGCCGCCGAGAGCGCCTATTACCAGCAGCGGCTAGAGCTAGCCACCGAGCGCCTGGCCGCCCTCCGCGCCCTAGAGTCCGAAGTCACAGACCCCAAAGAGAAGGCCAAGCTCCAAGAAGACCTGATCAAAGCCGAGCAAACCACCTACGACCTCCGCACCAAAATCGCAGAGCAGGCCAGCGCCGAGCGTGTGCGGGCAGAAGAGGACGCCCTAGAAACGGTGGCTCGCGCCAACGAAGCCGCTGCTCGCACCATTGCCCAGTCCCAAACCGATCGCACCGCCGCCATCCGCCAGCAACAGCTCGCCGGTGTGCTCAGCGTCCAACAGGCCGAGCAGCAGATCCTCGCCATCCAGCAAGACAGCACCCGCGCCATCCTCGCCCAAAAGCAGCAAGAGCTACGCGAAGTGCAACGGCTCCGTGCCGAGGGTGTCCTCAGTGCCGAGCAAGCCGCCGAGCAAGAGAGTGGCCTTCAGGGTGAGATTGCCCAGTTGAATTTGCAAGCGATCGAAGGCGAACTAGCCGCGCGCGAAGCCGCCAAGCAAGCCGCCATCAAAGCCATTCAAGACATCGCCGCCGAGCAGCGCCGCGCCAGCGACCTGGCCGTTGCCGAAGTGCAGCGCCAGGTGGCCGCGCTCGATCAGGTCAGCGCTCAGCTCCAGCAGCAAAACACCCTGCTGCAATCGCGCGCCACCCTGCAATCTGCCCTCAGCAACCTAGAGCGCACCCAGGCCCAGACTCGGCTCGACGGCCTGCGCCGTGCCGAAGAAATCCAGCGCCAGCTCAGCTCTGGCGAAATTCGCAACGGGCGAGTCCGCCGCCAGCTAGAGCGCGAGCTGCAAGCCCTCGGCGTTGAGCGCGGCACAAACCAGCTGGCCCTCGTGCAGCGCCGCCAGGCCGAAGAGCAACGCCTCGCCCAAATCGAGCGCGACGCCCTAGCGGCCAAACAACAGCAAGAGTCCGCCAGCCTAGACCTAGAACTCCGGCGTAATGCCATCGCCACCCAGCGGCTCCAGCTCGAAACCCGCATCGCCGAGCTGCAAGCCCTCCAAAACCAAAACGCCGCCCAAGCCGCCCTGCGCGAAGCCGAAACCACCGGAGACGCCAACCAAATCGCCGACGCCCGCACCAACCTGCAGCTCGCCCAGCAAGGCACCGACCTCGCCCAGCAAGCCCGAGTCGCCGCAGAAGAGCAAGCCGCCGCCCAGGCCGAACTCGCCCAAAACGCCCGCGAAGCACTCGACGCCCAGCAAGAGGCCGAGCGCGCCCAAGCCGACGCCGCCAACGAGTCAGAGCGGTTTGCCGCCGCCCTCGAACGCGCCGCCGCCAGCACCAACCGCATCGCCAACAACCTGGCCACCGGCCAGTCCGTTCGCGCCCGTCGCGACGGTGGCCCCGTCAGCGCCGGGTCACCCTACCTCGTCGGCGAAGAAGGGCCAGAGCTGGTCATGCCCCGCCGCTCTGGCTTCGTCCTCACCGCCACCCAAACCGCCCAGCTCTTGCGCCAGAGTGTGGCCGCCTATCGCCGCCCCAGTCTGCCCGGCAGCTCCGGCGACTCCGGCCTCCTGCGAGAGATCCAAGGCCTCCGCAAAGACCTGCGCGGCATTGAGCGCCCAGTGCAAAACAACACCGTCACCGTTCAGAGCCAGGGTGACCCTGTTTCCGAGGCCTTAAGAGTTCACGAACGGCTGCTGTTAAACCAAATTAGGAGTATGGGACTTTGACTGATGTAGCTCGACTGACCGACGTTGCAACCTGGTATCGGGGCATGCCCCACCAGCAAGACGCATTGGAATACCTGCAGGGCCAAATCCCCTTAGAAGCCCTGGTGGAGTTTAGTGACCGCTGGCGTTCCCAAGGCCCTCCCCCCGTCCAACCGCCTGGGGTTACCCCTCAGGTCAACCGCCCCAGCTTGATAGAAATCCCTGGGCAAAAGGTTGACCTCAATGCCCCGATCATCCCAGGCGGCAACTTTACCTGGGCCGAAGCCCTGCACCAAGGAAACCGCATCCCCCGCACCAAGGCAGAAGTCAGCAACATCGTGGCACTGGCGACAGCGCTACAACCCTGGCGCATCGCAGTCGGTCAACCCGTGAGGGTGCTCAGCTGGTATCGACCAGAGCCGTTCAACGCTCAAGCAGGTGGAGCCCAAAACAGCCAGCACCTGGGCGGCAGAGCCGCAGACCTGAGGGTTGGCAATCGACTCGGGCGAGACCTAGCAGCCATCGCTGACCGCCTCGGCTGG
>JAHHHI010000048.1 GCA_019359435.1 Kaiparowitsia implicata GSE-PSE-MK54-09C | reverse complement strand
CCTTGGCAGCCTCCTACTTTAGCCACTGAGAAAAATTAACGGTTGCTCTGTTTTTAGCATCTTGTTATTCGCTCTGTTGAGCAAGACTCTAACAATGATTTAGGGTTAGATGGTGCTGCTGATTTTTTGTCTGCAGCAAGATACCCGTCACGTTATGCGATCTCATAACAGGCTTGACATTTAAGATAATCGCTTTTCTCTCATCCCCCCGGCCAAGGTGCAAGATCTGAGTAGATTAACTTGCAATATATTCCTGCAAGAGATGTTGATATCGCTTGCTTTCTTTAAGCAACTGCTCATCGGTAATTGTTCCAGAAGCTGCTAATGCTTTAGGCAACAAACCATGAACGACAAAAGGTGTTTTGTAGGTGATGCCGCAATAGTGAGCGGTCTGTTGGATGGGTCGCAGAAATTCACTGATTGTAAAGTTAACCGCACCTCCTGCGATGTACATATCTGATGTCCCCCCAGCGGTTACAACGGGCATTAGCTCTTTGCCTTGAAGTGAAATTCCATCTGTTCCAAACGCAAACCCATAGGTCAGCACGTCATCCATCCATTTCTTGAGCAGAGGTGGCACTGAATACCATTGCAACGGATACTGAAGCACAATCAAATCATGGTGTCGCAATAGTTCTTGTTCAACTGGAACATCAATTTGCCAGTTTGGATATTGCTCATAAAGATTTTGAATCTTAACAGAGGGCAGCGTTTGAATGGCTTCTATTAGTGCTTGATTGCCTCTTGATTCTGCAAAGTTTGGATGCGCCAAAATGACCAATGCGTTTTTCATAACTTGCTCTGCCTTAGCTTGATAAATCCACGATATTGGCAAAGCCGTTATATTGTCTAATAGATAATCAAGATGGGGGTCATCACTGGCGTGAATTACGAGCAATTTGACCTTAACCTGCTCAACGTGTTTGATGCTGTGATGACAGAACTTAATGTGACACGGGCATCTGTACGATTGAATATGACTCAACCTGCGGTTAGCAACGCACTCAAACGATTGCGACACTTGCTGAACGATGAACTGTTTATCAAGGTTCCGAGTGGAGTTAGTCCAACACCAAAAGCTCTAGAAATCTGGCAACCCCTTCATGAAGCACTCCATCAGATTCGACAAACGCTTGAACCAATCGAATTTGATCCTGTAACTGAAACTGTTACCTTTACGATCGCCCTCAACGACTTTACCGCCGCGTTGATTTTGCCTCCATTGATGAAAGCGATTGAAGCGATCGCCCCCAATGTCAATGTACGAACCATACCCAACACGCACATCAACGCTGCTATGTTGTTGGAACACGCAGAAATTGACATTGCAATCGGGGTGTTTCCAAATCCACCGCCACGATTGCGATCGCAACCATTACTAACCTCTTCCTGGGTCTGTGTCATGCGGCGTGATCATCCGCTTGCAAGCAAAAAGCTGACACTAGAACGCTATGTTCAAGCAAAACACTTACTGGTGACATTAACTGGAGAAGCAACCGGGTTAATTGACCCACTGCTACAGGAGCGAGGGCTGAATCGGCGAATCGGACTCACCATAAATCAGTTTTCTGTTGCACCTCAAATCCTGATGGATTCTGATTTCATTGCGGTTCTTCCCACACGAGTTGTTCAATTAAGTGGAATTGCCAATCAGCTTCACCTGGCAACTGTTCCTATTGAAATTAATCCCACATCTGTAAAGATGATGTGGCATGAACGTCTTCAACAAAATATGGCACAAGTGTGGTTTAGAACACAACTGGCTAAGGTTTGCTCATGTCTTTAGTTCTTTCAACACTGAAGAACCTCTGGATATAGAGCGTTTTCTATATCGTCTCAGCAAGTTATTAAAGTATCATAACGTCAAAGTGCAGCGGCGGCAGACAACCTTGAAATCCACACCGTTAGCTTTCGACCGTCTGCTGCCACGCAGTGTTAGCTGGCTTTCTCCGCAGACCATCTCGACTTATCTTTTACTGATGTTCTTGGGCAAGGGCTAAGACACGCTGATATAGCTGGGGGCTGACGCGAAAACCAGCCTGATTGATTAAGGCATCCATAACAGGTTGAACTTGAGGGATGAGGCTTCTTTGTTTAGCCACAAGCAGAATACCCAGAATACCAATGATAGACAGCCCAAGCCGAATAGCTTCTTGTCGTCCCAAGCGTTCATCAATGAGTAAATCATCGGCTTGTAGCTCAAATGCCAACGCAATAGCATTCGCTTCCCCAGCATCCAGTCCCCGTTCTTTTTGCAGTTGGTCAGCAAGTTGGGTATTGGTGAGGGATTGGGTTTGAAGCCAGCCCACTTTGAGAATGGCTGAAATCTTGGGATTGCTAGCGGCTGCTAATTCGCTGGCAACAACATCAGGAATAATAACGGTTTGATAAATGGCTTCTAGCAACCACAAATGACCAATAATAGCAAGATTAGAAAGGGCAGAGGTGTCGCTGACAACGATCATAGCCAGCCCCGATCGCGCAGATGCTGAACATCCTGCTCAAGGTCTTCTACATCGTAATGAACACAAATACCCCGATTTGCCAGCAGCTTTTGAAATTCCATGATTTCCATCCCAGCAATCTTGCTGGCGCGGCTGAGGGAAATCCGCTCTTGCTGAAACAGCGCAATTGCAATCTCCCGAAGCCAGTCGCTCTGGTTAAAGGTTTCAGCTTGGCTGAGGTTATCAGGCAGGTTCAGAGTAATTTGCATTGGGTTGACCTCATGCACTTACCTTTAATTTTAAGGGCTTGACGGTTGAGGCTGTCTATCTACTAATTACCACGAAGTATATTTTGCTCTAATCAGTGACTTTCAAGGAGGAGTTCAACAACTCTACTAGAGCCAGCTAACGATTCAAATCAGCGGCGGCAGATAACCTTGAACTCAGCATCAGTGACTTTCATCCGTCCGCTGCATTTGAGTTGTTAGCCTGCCGCTACCAAACCATTCAGCTACTGATCTAAATTAGCAAATTCTTGAAGCGATTTCCCATTCAGCATCGAAGAAGTCTCGATCTATACGATCGAACTCCACAAAGGCAACCTCATTTTTAGATATGTCATTTAAAGAACATCCGATGATTAGAGCATATCCACCACTCAATAATAAAAAACGACGATGCTCAGAGTCTCGCATTTGCCGAATTTCGCCCGAATTTGAAAATTTTTGAAAAAATTCATCAACTTGAGTCTTTGTCAATCTTTTTTCGACCTTTTTTGATGTTAAAAGTCTCAGACTCGGAGATAAAGTTGCTCCAAAACCACACAATTTCTCTAAGTTTCTGAGTGCATTGTCCTCTAAATATGGATCGAAAATCGCTTCGACACTTGAGCTATCTAGCAATTCAATTACTTTTCTTAAGTTTTCATCACTTTTCCCTTTCTCTAGACGGACTGATAAAAGCTTCAACAATCTATTCCTTTTCTGTGCATCCTGAAGCAGTTCTGAGAATTCGT
Organism: Kaiparowitsia implicata GSE-PSE-MK54-09C; assembly: GCA_019359435.1. Classification (GTDB taxonomy): domain Bacteria; phylum Cyanobacteriota; class Cyanobacteriia; order Elainellales; family Elainellaceae; genus Kaiparowitsia; species Kaiparowitsia implicata. Next base: position 9,237 of record JAHHHI010000048.1, on the reverse strand, counting down.
CGTCAGCAAAGTCTCGATTACTTGGATATCGTTCTTCTCCGTTCTCTTCTTGATAAAAAAAATGACATTTCACACCATCAAATTTTGCTCCTTCACATTGCCACTCTTTGATACATACCCCAGTCATGTTTGCATGTCTGAAATCAGTTTCTAACGCCCTAACTCTCGTAAGATTTGTTCCTGTCAAATTTGCCCCTGCTAAATTTGCTTTAGCCAGATTCACCCCATTCAAATCCGAATTAGAGAAATCTGCATCGTGCAAATCAAAATAACTAAGATCAAGCCCTCCAAAACCCATATGAGATATCTCAATAAACCTTGACATTATAGTTCCGGAGATAAGTACAGTTAAGTATGAAAGGAAAATTCGGAGTCCTAAAATAAAAAAGACAAGAATTAGCGCTGAAAAGATTTGAAGGCTTAGATTAGAGCGTATATTGAATTTTTCAAGAAGATCTCGTGAGGGCAAAAGCCAACAAGTTACAGCAAAAATTAACGAAAAAATTACTGATATTATAGGAGTGATATTTACGGACAAGGCAGTGAATTTCCTACCAAAAATCTCCCTTGCCAAGGAAGTATTACTCAGATCAACTTTCTCATTAGAGGTTTGCTCTCTCCACGTTTGCCAATCAACCATACTATTTGAAAGCTGATCAAGATGCTGTGGATTTGCCATTGTATTGCTCTATATTTCCTTTGGCAGATAGAAATTTAACTGGATTCTCAATCTTGTTTCACAAATACCTTGAATACACCCCCAGCCAACAGCCTAGCGGGCTAACTACTGTTTAGCCTGAATTCCTTTCCTAAATTCCGTCTAACACCCCACAGCAGGGTAGCTAGCCAGAATTAAAGTTGCATATCACATCCTCTGGAGGGAGTTATGCCGAATATTATCCGCATAACTACCCAAATTGGAGTGTTATGCCGAACTCTCTCGGGCTATCTACCCGAATTCGGGTGTTATGCCGAACGAGATCGTGATAATTACTCTAATAGAGGTGTTTAGCCAGATCTTGCTCTGCATAATATGCCTGCTGAGAGTTGTTATGCCGATAGCTTCAGCAAATCTTTATCTCCGGTAGAGAATGTAAGGGGTTTTCACTACAAAATGTAGAGAGAAACACTTGTTTTCTCTGGCTAGTTGGTTTATTCTTTGCGATACCGGAATTGGATTCCGGTGACAAGTTAAACGCGCGCTTGGGGTTTTGGGCGCTGATTAGGAGTGCTACCAACACTCACTAACCAGCTGACCTGACTCCTGTCGTGGGCAGGAGCCAAGCTTTGATGATTATCAAGCGCCTTGCTAATGCTGACAAGTGGTTGGGTCAACCACGTCCCCAAGCGCGTTTCCTCTACAACACGCATTAGCGAGGTAAAAACCCATGAGTTCAGAGATTAAGGCCCTGGTGCGATCGCACCAGGGCGAGAGCAACGCGCAGATTTGGATCATTGGCACACGAGACCAGGTGATCCACTTAATGAATGAGCTGTATGTGAAGAAGGTGGCGACCGACCGGGCGCAGTTTACGCCGATTATTCCTGCACCATTTGCCGATGGGCAGTATATGACGGTGTTGGTGCGATCGCCCCAGCATCGATGACGGAGGTAACTATCGCCGAAGCTCGCGCGCCAGTCGATGCGGGTTTCGGTGATGTTGCCCAGGCTGCGGATGTCCGTGATGCGAATGTTTGTGATGCAGATGTCTGCTATCGAGTAACGTGTAGCAATCTCTACTCACGGTAGGGTCGGCTAGCATAGTGAAGACGATTCTCGCATTCTTCACCCACTGGTTAGTATGGCGACCCATTCTCAAACGACTGCGCTTGGCCGGCGACTAGAACCGCTGCGATCGCTCCTCCATCGGCTCCGCAACTTGCCTCAAGAAATGCCAGAGGAGTCGCTGGCGCTGCGGGTGCTGGTGCAGGGGATGGTCGTGGTCGGCATCATTGCAGTAGATGTGGCAGCGGCGGATGTAGCGGATTCCCCAGGCATTAGCTATTGGGCCGTGCCGATGAGCCTAATGGGAGCCGCCTGGAGCTGGCGACAGCGGCATCGGCGTAACATTCCGGTCAAGTTTTGCATTGCGATCGCCATGCTGGTGGCGCTTGCGCTGTTCTTTGTGCGCCTTACCCTTGAGCGCAACGACACGCGACTGGCCTTGGCAGAGCTATTGATTCAGCTCCAAGTGTTCCACAGCTTTGATACGCCCCGGCGCAAAGATCTCGGCTATTCCATTGTGATTGGGTTGATTTTGATGGGTGTGGCCGCTACCCTCAGCCAAACCCTCTGGTTTGCGCCGATGGTGCTGGCGTTTATGGCGCTGGCGGTGCCCACGCTAATGCTTGACTATCGCTCGCGATTGGGGCTGCGGCCTCAGCCCCGACGGCGGCTGTCATTGGAGGTGTCACCTCGCCAGGTGGGGGGTGTGCTGCTGGGGATTTTGGTGCTGGCGCTGGCAATTTTTGCCTTGATGCCACGCTTGCCGGGGTATCAGTTGCGGACGTTTCCGGTGAGTGCGCCGATTGATCTTGATGGGCAGTTTAACAGCAGCACGGTGCTCAACCCCGGCTACGAAACTGAAGGGATTGAGGGCGGCAGTGGTGTGGTGGGCGGCAGCAGTGGCAGTCCCCGCAGTGGCCCAGGTGATCTCGACCGCAATTTTTACTATGGGTTTAATGACCAGATCAACCAAAATTTGCGGGGGGAGATGGCCCCAGCAGTGGTGATGCGGGTGCGATCGCAAGCGGAGGGCTTCTGGCGAGTGATGGCGTTTGATCGCTACACCGGGCAGGGGTGGCAGGTATCGCGCAATGATGACGACAGTGTCGAAACGCTGGATCGCCCCGGTTGGACCTATCGGTTTAACCTGCCGTGGTCGGTCTCGCTGGGGCGGAGACGCGAGGTGGTGCAGTCCTTTACAGTCGTGGAGAACCTGCCTAACTTGATCCCCATGATGTATGAGGCGAAGGAGCTATACTTCCCCACGCGCCAGATTGCGATTGATCCGGAAGGGGCCGTGCGATCGCCCGTTCCATTAACAGCGGGGATGACCTATACCGTAGTGTCGGAAGTGCCCCAGCGCGATCGATCGCTGCTGCGCGAAACGGGCGATCGCTACCCTATTCCCATCACTCGGCAGTATTTGGAAGTGCCAGAGGCGATCGCCCCGCGTCTGCGAGAGTATACCGAATCTATTCTGGCTGCTGCAGAGCCGCCTCTGACTGACCCCTACGAGACGGTGCTTTATCTAACTCAATACCTGAAGCAAACCTATCGGGTGCAGCCTGAACTGCCCTTCTTTGACGAAGGAGAGGATCTGGTTGAAGCGTTTTTGTTTGGCTATCAGGGCGGCTACCCAGATCACTTTTCGACCGTGCTGACGATGCTGCTGCGCTCTATTGATATTCCGGCACGGCTGGTGGTGGGCTATGGGCCGGGCGAGTTTAATCCCTTTACGGGCTACTATGTGGTGCGCAACACCGACGCCTTTGCGCTGACAGAAGTGTATTTCAACAAGTACGGCTGGTTTTCCTTCAACCCGATTCCGGGGATGGAGTTGGTGCCGCCGTCGGCGGAAGAGTCGCGCACCTTTAGCACGCTGCGTCAGTTGTGGAACTGGATAGCAGGCTGGCTGCCGTCGCCCTTGGTGGGCTGGCTGGGGGGCATCATGGAGGCGCTGATTAGCGCCGCTGGCTGGGCGATCGCCCTACTGTCTAACCTGTTTACCCGAGGCTGGGTGGGGCTGCTGGCGGGGCTGGGGCTAATCACCGTCACCGCATTTGTGGGCTGGCTGAGCTGGAGCGGGCTGGGTCAATGGCGCGATCGCCGCCGCCTCGCCAAACTGCCGCCGATGGAAGCGCTCTATCAGCGAATGGTGGCCTGGCTGGCGCAGCAGGGCATCCACAAGTCGCCTGCCGAAACACCGCTAGAGTTTGCCCACAAAGTGCAGACTCAGCAGTCCCCGACCCAGGCTGATATCGTGTCCGCCATTTCTCAAGCCTATCTACGCTGGCGCTACAGCGGTCAGCCTCAGGATTATCCAACGCTGCACCAGCGGCTGCGCCACCTCAAACACCCTCGTTCTAAATCCTCGCGTTAACCCAGCATGATCAAACTTGCATCCCGGCTTCAGCCCCTTCAGGCCAATGTGTTCGCTGATATGGATCACGCCAAGGCGCGCGCCCGAGCAGCGGGCAAAGACCTGATCGACCTGTCTCTCGGCTCATCAGATTTGATGCCTCCGCCAGAAGCGCTCGGGGCGATCGCCCAATCGCTGCAAGACCCTGCCACCTACGGCTATCTGCTGTTCAACGGCACCCGCCCCTTTCGAGAATCAGCCGCTCGCTGGTATCGCCAGAAATTCAGTGTCCCCGTTGATCCAGATACTGAAGTGCTGCCGCTGATTGGCTCTCAAGAAGGCACGGCCCATCTGCCGCTGGCGCTGCTCAACCCCGGCGATTTTGCGCTCCTGCAAGATCCAGGCTACCCCTCTCATGCTGGTGGCGTTTACTTGGCGGGCGGGCAGGTTTATCCCATGCCGCTGCTGGCAGAGCATGGGTTTTTGCCCATCCTGGCGGATATCCCGGCTCCGGTGCTCGCCCAAGCGCGGATGATGGTGCTGAGCTATCCCCACAATCCCACCACGGCGATCGCCCCCTTGGCCTTCTTTGAGGAAGCGGTCGCCTTTTGCCAACAGCATGAGCTGGTGCTCGTGCACGATTTTCCCTACGCAGACTTTGTGTTGGAGGGTGCGCCGCCGCCCTCAGTGCTCCAGGCTGACCCCACTAAATCAGTGTCGGTCGAGCTATTCACCATGTCTAAGTCATTTAATATGGGCGGCTTTCGGGTGGGCTATGCCATCGGCAACGCCGAGGTGATTCGCGCCCTGCGACAGGTCAAAGCCGTAGTGGACTTCAACCAGTATCTCGGCATTTTGCATGGGGCGGCGGCGGCTCTAGATGGCACCCATGCCGGTGTGCAAGCTGCGGTGGATACCTATCGCCAGCGGCGCGACGCGTTCGTCAACGCCCTCCATAGGATCGGATGGGCCGTGCCAATGCCCACGGCTGCCATGTACGTGTGGGCACGGCTGCCAGAGCCTTGGGTTCACGATTCCATTGCTTTTGCTACCCAGCTGGTAGAACACACCGGGGTGGCGGTGTCGCCAGGGGCTGGCTTTGGCAAATCGGGCGAGGGCTATGTGCGCTTTGCCCTGGTGCATGAGCCGCCCATTCTAGAAGCGGCTGTTGCGCGGATGGCTGACTTTCTTTAAGGGCAGATTAGCGTAATGTAAACTTATCTCTCTTTTTAATGAGGAATAACTCGCTCAACTTGTTAAAATTCAAAAAATAAATGCAATGGACTTTGACACATGCCATACACCACTGAAGAAGGCGGTCGCCTGAATAACTTTGCCGCAGAACCCAAAATGTATGAGGCAGAGCCACCTACGAAGAAGCAAAAAACGATCTACGTCGTGATGGCTGTAGGGGCAATCGCCCTAATAGGTGGAATGTTGGCGATCGCTGTTTCGGTCTCGTCGTAGCGATCGCCCAGACGAGCAGCACCCCAAGGGTGACCGATCAAACCAAAAACCACAAAAGCGGGGCTAGTCTTGAACCTAGCCCCGCTTTTATAGTGACAAGACGCTGGATCAGAATGGACGACACGCCTTAGGATGCCGAGAACTTCTTGCGATAGCGCGCCCACATCTTTTGCACATACTTGCGCTGCACCAGAATGTGCGCCACCGTCAAAGACAGCATGGTGTAAGCCATCCAAAAGTGCAGGTTGCGGGCGGCAGAAACGACAGCGCTGTTCTGCTCAAACCAGTCCGGCAAATCCACAAAAAATAGCGGGATGGCGTGCCCTGCCGAGTTAGAGAGCCAGATGCCGCTCACCGGCACCACCACCATCGATCCATACAGCAGCGAGTGCAACACCACATTGCGAATCCACGGTGCGGTCGCTTTGGGTCGGCGTTTGAGATATTTGCCGCTGTAGACCTGAAGCAGCGTCACCACCCGCGCTAGCAGCAGCCCCAGCGCCACAACCCCCAGCGATTTGTGGATGTTGTACATTGAGCCCCGAATATCTAACCCACCGGGCAGCCGCACCATGATGATGCCAAAGAAGTAAATGGCCAAAAAACCTGCGGCCATCCACCAATGAATTGACCAGAGCCGCTTAAAGGCATGGTTCCACCGAGGACGAGCCGTAGCCGAGGATTTGGCAGATGATTGCACGGAGTCTTGCATGGTAAATCTTCAGATTAAAGAGCGCTGTGTCGATCGGGTCTGGGCGGTCACAGCAGGGTTATAAACGAGCGTTGCCTGAACTCGAACACGTCATGCTGGGTCGGAATGGTTGGGATGCTAGGGGCTATCATCAATTAGCCGCTAATGGCCCAGAAATGAACGGTCACAGCTAGCCTGTTTTTTTGGATCGGGCGTGGCAACGCTCATAGCACAAGGCTTTTGGTCGGAATTGATGACCGCCCTAGCACTGAGAGCTTGCTTCGCACCAATAAACCAAATCCGAAATCTTACTTAATTTTTATTAATGCTGAATCCATCTTGGGCGAATTCACCCCAGATGTGCAATGAAAAACAGGTGCAAATCGTAATGTTTTTGGCTTATGCGGCAGAGATCCTGACAGAGGTCATGGGGATTAGGCAAACAACTCTTCCTAAAGTTAGAGCATTTTAAGGTTTTGCTCATCGCCCCAGTTATCTCGCCCCAGTTATCTAGTCAGAGGGTATCGCTTCACGTTGCCAGGCTTGCGCTAGGCTAATGGTTAGATCAACAAACTATTTGCTGGACAAATTATCGGGAGAATTCTATGACAGCAACCTGCGTTAAGGATCGCCAATGAGTATGCGAGCGATCGCCCCAGACCAGTGCGCTGCCGACATTATGACTGTGATGCCTGCCATGATGCGGTGGCTGCGGGCCGAAATTCGACATCATGGTCAGCCGCAGCTATCGCTGTCGCAACTGCGGGTGCTGTATTTTCTTGACCGCAAGCCCCAATCCTCCCTGTCTGAAGTGGCAGACTATCTGGATGTCACCCGGCCTACGATGTCCGCCATGATTGAGCGGTTGGTGCTGCGGGGGCTGGTGCATCGCATAGACGACCCGAGCGAACGGCGGCGAGTGCTGCTCACCCTAACGGAATCAGGGTCTGCGGAGAAGGCCCGCGTCTATGACGCCGCGTTGGCTAGCGTTGCTCATCGCTTAGGAGCCTTGTCTGATCAAGAACGGCAGCATATCAGCGCAGGCCTAGCTCTGCTCAGCGAGTGCTTTACCGATTCTTGAGTCATCCACTGATCCAGTGGGTTTAGCCGACGGAGGCTAGCTTTAGGTCATGCAGACCACTTGCGGTCATGAAACGCCAATGGGCGATCGCCCACTACCAAGCTTCCCACTCCCCGCCGCCACACTGCTCAATTTCCTATTCTTACCCTGCGATTCCCTTACCATGCCTGTTGTTGCACTTCACGACCTCACCAAACACTTTGGCCCGAGAACTGCCGTTGAATCGGTTAGCCTATCGGTTGAGCCCGGCGAGATTTTTGGCCTGATGGGGCCAAACGGCGCTGGCAAAAGCACGCTGATCAAAATGCTGACAACCCTGCTGCCGCCCACCTCAGGGCAGGCCCATGTCGCAGGCTACAACGTGGCACAGCAGTCAATGGCGGTGCAGCGGCGAATTGGCTATGTGCCCCAAGCGCTCTCGGTAGACGGCACCCTGACGGGCTACGAGAACATGCTGATTTTGGCAAAGCTTTATAACGTGCCGCGTCGCCAGCGGTTAGAGCGCATCAAGGCGGCGCTGCATTATGTCGGGCTAGAGGCTGTGGCGCAGCGGTTGGTCAACACCTATTCGGGCGGCATGATTCGGCGGCTCGAAATTGCTCAGGCCACGCTGCATTATCCCCCCGTGCTGTTTTTAGATGAGCCGACGGTGGGGCTAGATCCGGTGGCGCGCAAATCTATGTGGGAGCTGATTCACCAGCTGCGCCGCGACCATAACACGACCGTGGTTCTCACGACGCACTTTATGGATGAGGCTGATGTGTTGTGCGATCGCCTCGCCATTCTCTATCACGGGCAGATGGTGACGCTGGGCACCCCGGCGGCGCTCAAAGCCGCAACCCCCCAACCCAATGCCACGCTGGATGACGTTTTCATCCACTTTACCCAAGACCAATCTGCCATCGAAGGAGACGGAAGCTATGGTGACACCTCAACCACACGACGGACGGCTCAACGGCTGGGCTAGAGCAGACCGAGCTGGATTGGGCTTGGTCGAGTTTTGCACCAAAGCTCTGGTTGCCGCAGAGCTAGAAATTCGCAAGCTGCGCCATGACCCTATTCAGCTTTTTACCCGAGCGGTGCAGCCGGTGCTATGGCTGACGATTTTTGGGCAGGTGTTTACTCAGGTGCGCGGCATTCCCACGGGCAACCTCAGCTATCTCGACTTTATGACGCCGGGCATTTTGGCCCAGAGCGTGCTGTTTATGTCGATCTTCACGGGGCTGCTGGTGATCTGGGAAAAAGACCTCGGCATTTTGCACAAGCTGATGGTGAGTCCGGCTCCGCGCGCGGCGCTGGTGTTGGGAAAAGCCATTGGGGCTGGGGTGCGCTGCCTGTCTCAGCTGTTGGTGGTCTATGCAGTGGCTATGCTGCTGCGGGTGAATTTAGACTTAAACCCGCTGGCGATTTTGGGTGTGGCGATCGCCGTCATGCTGGGCGCTGCGCTCTTTTCTACCCTGTCGCTGATTGTGGCCTGCTGGGCTAAAACCCATGAGCGTGTGATGGGTGTGGGGCAATTGATGATGATGCCGCTGTTTTTTGCCAGCAATGCTATCTATCCCATTTCAATCATGCCGCCGTGGTTGCAGGTGCTGTCGCGGCTAAATCCTCTGACCTATCTGGTGGATGTGTTGCGCGATCTGATGCTGGTCGAGTCGGTCGGCAGCTACGGCATTCTGCTCAATTTTTCGGTGCTGGTGGGCGTCACCGCGCTGCTCATTGCTCTCTGCGGTCGCCTTTATCCACGGTTGGTTCGTTAACGGTGGTTTGTGAACCGTGGATTCTTGGGCGTTGCTGAATCAAGGGATGAACCTTGGAGGGACCGGGACATCGCCGAACTTGAGGTAGTGAAGTAACAGTCGGATCGAGTGAGCTAGCATTTCTACGGACTTAGAGTAGCAAAGCGTTTTGCG
>JAHHHI010000047.1 GCA_019359435.1 Kaiparowitsia implicata GSE-PSE-MK54-09C | reverse complement strand
TCGACCAGCTCAACAACAGTTCTCAGATTGAGCATTCGCGTCATCGTTCTCCGCTCAACTGCTTGGTCAACTGAGTCTGCCGACTGATCGCCGACTGCCACCAACCCAAGAAGCCTTCTCTGCTCATGGATACCGCTTTGCCTGTTTCTGCTTAACCCGAACTGACGTTTGGTAGTATTCGGCGGGCGTTCACCGTGGTGTTGCAAGCGACGGATGTGGGTGAATGGGATGCGATCGCCGACAAGCGCCGCAACGACCTGCTGGTCTACCTAGCCCTCAGTCACTTCGGCCACCGACCCAAGTTCAAAGACCTATCCCCCTCGGTGCAGGCCAATATCAAAGCCCTTTTCGGCAGCTACCAGCAAGCCTGCACCGCCGCCGACCTCATGCTGATGACCCTGGCCCGCACAGAGATGATCGAGCAGCGCTGTCGGCAGAGTCCCATTGGCCAGCAGCGGCCCAACTCTCTCTGGGTGCATGTGTCTGCCCTAGACCAACTCGACCCGCTGCTGCGTCTCTACGAAGGCTGCGCTTCTCGCACCATTGGCCGCCCCGAAGAAGCCACGGTGGTGAAGTTCCACGTTCAAAAGCCGCAAATCACCTATTTGGCCTTTCCTGAGTTCGACAAGGAACCGCACCCGATGATGGAGACCAGCATGGCGATCGGCCTGCGCGATCGCCACGTCTGCTACCGCGACTACGACCCCGATAACCAGACCCTGCTTCACCAAAAAGACCAGACCCTTGTGCCCGACTATTCGAACTATGCCAAGTTTGCCAAGCTCAGCCAGCAAGAACAAAAATGGGGCCTACTGAACGATGTGAAGGCGATTTTTGATCGGCGCGGCTGGGAGCAGTGTTTGAGCACACACGGCGCAGAACTGCGATGACACCGGGTGGTGCGGCGAAAGGATGCAGATTAAGTTCTGAATTTAATAGGCGTCCCCTTTGAAGTAAATGCCCAAATATTCTGCTTGTGCTGGGGGCCATAGCTGATGTGAATAGGCCGATCGCTCCCATAGTAGTACAGCGAATCAAAGGGTAACTGCTGTTCTAGAATCCATTCCATGAGGCGATCGCTCTCCAACTCTACAATCCGAAAATCACAGGCAGCACCGAGGCGATCGCAGTAGTACCGCCCATTCCGTTTCACCTCGTGGGCCATGTGCTGATCCAGGCTGGGAGTAGCGATGCCGTGCTTCTTCCCCGTCAGCGGGTCTTTCTTCGCCAGCCACCGCTTCAGATCCACCGAGCAAAAGCCGTAGGTGAGTTGAAAGCGATCGCGCCGCCTCTCCGCAGGAGAATCGCGCCCAAACCCATCAATCACCGGGTCAATGATGTACTGACACAGCACCTCTAGGGCTGGCAGCGTCTCCTCCAGATTCTTTGGAAACGGATCAATCTGGTCAGCAAACCGCTGGTAGGTCTGCGTGCAGGTGCAGAATTCCTCCAGCGTCAAATACTTTCCCAGCCGACGTTCCGCCATTTCCTAGGCTTCCATACCCCTGTTGCGAGTCGGCATCCGCCTCGGCTGCCCCACCTGGAGCGCCTGAATCGCCTGCACCTGAGACACCGTCCCTCGGGCATACTGCTCAATCGTTTGCGGGGCCACCCCCTGCACATCCTGCTGAAAGCGAGCATAGGGCCCTTGATGCAGCAGCGCCGCTATTGCTTCTCCCGGTTCCCCGGCCCCCAGCGCCGCAGCAGTTACCTTTTGGTCAAGTTGAATCGCCGTCAGGTCACTGCTCACATAGTCCCAGTAAAGATCGGGATAGCTCTGAATTTTCCCTGTTGCCGAGCAGGCGTATTCCAGGTAGCGCTGCTGCTGAAGGCTATCCACGGTTTTCTGGGCGTACTGGAGCAGTTTGGGCAACGCTGCTTGCTTCTCCTCGTCAGACAATCCCAAAATCTGCTGCTGGGTAAACGGCCCCTGGGCTAAGAGCTGAATCACCTGTCGGGGAGCCTTGCCGGTCTGTAGCGCGGCTCTAGCCACTTCCTGATCTAGCCCCTGGGCTGAAGTAGAGTTATTACTGTAGCGGGTGTAGAGACTCTGGTAGTCCTTGGCATCCTTAAGTGAAGCCTTGGCCAGCGCCAGGTATTGCTGGCGCATCAATCGCCCTTTCTCGGTCTCTGGCTCCTTCGGCAACTGTGGCTCGGTCATAGGGCATCGGTGAACTCATCCATCAAGTCAGCCGCCGGAGCCGCAACGGACATGGGTTGTACCAATGCAGTGCCTGCCTCTGCTTGTAGATTCTCCGCATCAGGGGTTCCCACCAACTCAGGGGTGTTAGGCCTCGCTAACCCCAAATCAAATTCTTCTCGCAGGTGTTGAATCTGCGCTTCCATCTGCCAGATGGACTGCTGCGCCAGATCGCGCAGTTCCGCTTCAGAATACTCGCCAGAGTGCCGATAGGCGAAGGGTAGCCAGAAGGCGCGGGTCGCGGTGGCCGCTTTCTCTTTGCCGTTGTAGGTGTCGTGGATTAGCCAGGAGTAGGTAATGCCGTTGGGGGAAGTGCGATCCGGCTCAAAAATGAAGCGCACCCGGCTTTTGCCGGTTCCAGACTTGATTTCGCTAGGTCTTCGAGGCATGGCCCAAATTATTGGGAGTTCAAGAGAACTTGAGGTTGCTCAGCAGTGGGGAGAGCCTTTTTCAATTGCGCCAATTCTAGCTCAAGTGCTGAGATAGTGCTGGATGAACTGGTGCCGATTCATCAACATTGGAACGAGGGCGGGTCTACTGCTGACTTTCGAGTGCAAGTGCTCCACAGTAGCCCGCCATCACCTTCAGATATTGGTAGGCCGGAGATGATCCAATTTCATCCGGTCTAGGTACCGCTCTTCAATGATTTTGCTCGAATTGCCAACCCAGCGGGCAATGGTGGTTGAGGAATGGCCCTGTAGCGCTTGGAGGGTAATAAACGTATCGCGGCAGTTATAGGGCGTCATTTTGATGCCCTCTTTCATCGACAGCCCCAAGTCACTCAAAATGGCTGTCCAACCCCGGTCTCGAAAGTTACTGGCGGTCATAGAGTGGCCTTTGGGCGATGGAAAGACTAAGGCTTCGGGATCTGGATGCTCAGGCCGAATGGATTGCAAGAGTTCTTTCAAATTATCGGGGCAGGTAAACCAGCGCTTGACCGCCGTTTTATCCTCTTTGCGTCTGACCTTACGTCCTGAGATTTCAACGATGCTTTCATGAAAATGCACACGGCTGCAATCGGGTATCACACTGCCCCAGCGCAGCCCAATGGCCTCACAGGGGCGGCACCCTGTCCAGAACAAGAATTTGACGAAGGGTGCATAGTGCCGGTAGTTAGTGCCTGGTCGGCTGTCGTTGACGAAGGCCGCAATGATGCAATGGCCCTCTGGGCCGGTCTTTGACCATCGCGCTCCTCAACAGTAAACGCTACAGGCGGTGGCGCTTTCGATTGGAGCATGTCCAGGTACATGCCCGAGAAGGGGTTTTCCTGAATCAGATTGTGCTTGAGGCCCCAGTCACAGGCGGCTGAGATTTGCATCAGCGATCGGCGGGCTTGCGATTCAGTGGTGGCCTTCAGAAGTTCTGTCCAAAATTTGAGCGGGTTCTTCAGCCCGTCAGTCTTACATTTGCGGATGTGGGCGGCGACGGGCTCATAGGTGCTGTTCAGGGTAGTCGGCGAAATGTTGGGGGTTCGGTATTCCATGTACTGCTCCCACAGATCGAGCAGCTTAGGGTTGGGAGCCGTCCTGTGTTTAGACTCGGGTTGCTCAACTTCTGGTCGGTACTTATCGAAGCTGGGGTCAAAGTTGCCCGAAACGAAATCTAGCTCGATTTGCCGGGCTTTTTGCTCAGCTAGCTTGCGGTTGATGGGCGAATCAGGAAGGCTGGTGCTGAAGTAGTATCGTTGGCGCTGCCAGCTAAAGACCAACTGCAAGCGATCATTGGAGTTTTTGACCTGGACGGTACCTTTTTAGCTTTATTAGACTTGGACTGGACCGTTGATGGGGAAGTCATGACGGGGAATGGGGTAAGTGGACTGTGGTAGACCCCCGTTAATTACCCCAAACTTACCCCAAAAAGCGGCCTAAAGATGTCCATCTACACCCAATTTTAGAATTCTAAGGGTCTCGACATACTAAGCGGTCGAGACCACAAACCCTTTGAAACCAAGGCATTTAAGGCATTTAAGGGGGAAGCCGGTGATGAGATTTGAACTCACGACCGCTCGATTACGAATCGGGCGGTCGTATTTTTGAAAGCATTGCCCAGATTAAGTTTTAGTATTCATGTAAATCTAGAAATTAGTTTTTATCTCAATCCTTATCTCAATAAGATGCCAGAACCCCAGCTTTTAGCTATGTTTGGGCATTGTTAGGCATCTTTGGAGCGGTAGACAGTTCGTTCAGAAGTCGAGCTATCGATCACATTGATACTGCCTTATTCGGGTGGCCAGAGACTTGGGCGATCGCCCCAGGGCCGGTCTTTGATCATCACAACCGCCAGCAGCGATACCTATAGCGTCTCCTAGTGGCTTCAGCAACAAATCAGCCATGCTTGTAACTGTTCGGATGTGGTCTCTGAAATACCAGCATTGTTTCCGCTGTACCAGGCTACAATTTCCTCAGGGGTGCTTCAATCAAGACGGTCATCAGTACAGCGAGTAGGACGTCCACCATGCCCAGAAGGCCTTCTGCGTCATCCTCTGACGGCTCTTCCAAACATAAGCCCAGAGTGCGATTCATTTTTGAGCCGGATCGCACCTCCCCCAACGGCATCACCTACTCTTGGCTGATCCACGACACCTACAGCGGCAAAGAGAAAGCGGCCACCGCGACCCGCGCCTTCTGGCTCCCCTTCGCCTACCGGCACTCTGGCGAGTATTCTGAAGCGGAACTGCGCGATCTGGCGCAGCAGTCCATCTGGCAGATGGAAGCGCAAATTCAACACTTGCGAGAAGAATTTGATTTGGTGTTAGCGAGGCCTAACACCCCTGAGTTGGTGGGAGCAACTGATGCAGAGAAGCTACAAGCAGAGGCAGACACTGCACTGGTACAACCCATGTCTGTAGCGGCTCCGGCGGCTGACTTGATGGATGAGTTCACTGATGCCCTATGAGCGAGCCACAGCTGCCGAAAGAACCTGAGACGGAGAAAGGGCGATTGATGCGTCAGCAATACCTGGCGCTAGCCAAGGCTTCGCTTAAGGATGCCAAGGACTACAAAAGCCTCTACAGCCGCTATAGCGAAAACGTCACATCAGCTCAGGGGCTGGATCAGGAGGTGGCTAGAGCCGCGCTACAAACCGGCAAGGCTCCCCGACAAGTGATTCAACTGCTGGCTCAAGGGCCGTTTACTCAGCAGCAGATTTTGGGATTATCTGAGGAGGAGAAGAAAGAGGCACTGCCGAAACTGCTTCAATACGCCCAGACAACGGTGGATAGCCTTCAGCAGCAGCGCTACTTGGAGTACGCCTGCTCGGTGACGGGAAAAATCCAGAGCTACCCCGATCTCTATCGGGACTATGTGAGCAGTGACCTGTCGGCGATTCAGCTGGATCAAAAGGTGACGGCGGCGGCGCTGGGGGCCGGAGAATCTGGAGAGTCTGTAGCGGCTTTGCTACATCAAGGGCCCTATGCTCGCTTTCAGCAGGATGTGCAGGGGATGGCCCCGCAAACGATTGAGCAATATGCTCAAGGGACGGTGGCTCAGGTGCAGGCAATTCAGGCGCTCCAGGTAGGACAGCCGAGGCGGATGTCGACTCGCAATAGGAGTATGGAAGCCTAGGGAATAGTGGAATGTCAGCCGGGGAAGTATTTGACGCTGGTAGGTCTGCGTACAGGTGCAGACCTACCAGCGGTTTGCTGACCAGACTGATCCATTTTCTAATATCAATTCTCCAAAGATTTGATATGGACAGAGATAGTCGCTATGGTCTATCCCCATGTCAGGAGTCCTAAAAATCGATATCAGCAAAACAGCTGAGGAGCTGAAAGCAGTCTTAGACCAACAGCAGCGGGCCTCACAGCGCAGTAAAGTCCATTAGATTCAGGTCTTTTCGCTTGATTTAGTTGAATGCCAGGAGGCGGGCTTGAACCGCCGATACGAGGATTTCAGTCCTATTCAGATGCTTGCTGC
This sequence comes from Kaiparowitsia implicata GSE-PSE-MK54-09C, assembly GCA_019359435.1. Taxonomy (GTDB): domain Bacteria; phylum Cyanobacteriota; class Cyanobacteriia; order Elainellales; family Elainellaceae; genus Kaiparowitsia; species Kaiparowitsia implicata. The sequence goes on along the minus strand of JAHHHI010000047.1, from coordinate 7,447 downwards.
GCAAGAGTTTCAGGCTTTTTATGAGGTGATTCCCCCAATATTTCCCCAATTGACAAAAAAATGGGCCACTTTAGACATGGTAAGTTTAGACATGGCCCGTGTCTATCAGGCAAAGGCCTGTCTCTAAAGACCGCAGAACCCCGTAGATGAATCCGGCCAGGCTCAACTCATCAAAGCTAAGCTAACTTTTACAAAGGGCTCATGAAGGATCAGGCAGCTCTGGCTACTGTCGTTGAGCTAATCGATTTTTGACTTGAATAGGAGATTCGATAGCGTAGCTCCTCCGTAAGAGGCACTCCTGGTCTCTGTAGTGCGATCGCGCCAGCGTAATCTGCATTTTTCCTAAGCTACTACTTATATTTAGTCTTAGTGGGCTTAAACTTTTGAGGAGTTGCCTGTCAATTGAGAGCAGAAGTAGAACGCTGGAAGGAGCGGGCTATGGCAAGTTTCTTGGCAAGATTAGGGCAGAGGCGTTGGTGGTCTATTTTATTTTTAGGTAGCCTGCTAATGGCTGTTTTGCTGGGCATTTTGGGGCAACCAGCAATCGCTAATCGGTCAGGCACAGCATTTGGAGAGCAGGCGCTGTCGGTCCAGGGGCTCGTGCAGAAGGGCGTCAACCATTATGAAAATGGTGAGTTCCAGACGGCGATTCAGCTCTGGCAGAGGGCACTAGATACCTCAGATGTCGATCAACGGCTGGGAAATCGCATCATTGTGCTGGAAAATCTGGCGCGGGCTTATCAGCGTACAGGGCAGGCCAGTCTGGCAATTGACCACTGGCAGCAGATTGTGGACCTGTACCGCCAGCAGGGTAACTTGATGGCGCTGGGGCGATCGCTGACAGAACAGTCCCAAATCTACAGTGCCATGGGGCAGCATCGCCAGGCAATCGCTTTGCTGTGTGGTGAAATGGGTGCCGATGTCCCCTGCACGGGAACTAGTGCAGTGAGCTTGGCGACTACCACGGGCGATGGAGTAGGCCAGGCAGCGGCGCTGGGGGCCTTGGGAGAGGCACTGCGTCTGCGGGGTGACTACGAGGCGGCGATCGCCGCCTTAGAAGACAGTCTAGCGATCGCCCGCGAAATCGATCAGCCTAGCTACCGGATATCGGCCCTGTATAGCTTGGGCAACGTGTATGCCGGGAAAGCTAAAGGACTCTACCGACGAGCCGAATCGGCCATCCTCGACGGTGACGACGCTAGGCCAATCGAAACCCAGGCCCAGACTGAAGACCAGCGAGCGCTAGCCTACTTGACAGAAAGCCAGACACTGGCCAGTCGTCAGAGAGATGGGGCGGCTCAGCTGCGAGCGTACCTGAGCCAAGTGCCTATCTACCATCGGCTAGGTCGGGAGGCCGAGGCCCGAGTAGTCCAGCAGGCTGCCTGGCAATTGCTTTACCAGGTGCCCAGCGGCCACGATACGGTGTTTGCAACCATTGCTCTGGCCAACCTGATACAGTTTGGCAGCGTGCACACTGTAACGACGAGATGTTTTGCTGGGGCCGTCAACCCCCAAATACGGACACTGCTGCAACGTGCTATTACCCAAGCTCAGACCCTGAATGATCGCCGGGGTGAAGCCTTTGCCCTGGGCAGTCTGGGACACTGGTACGAATGTCAACAGAATTATGCCCAGGCCCTTGCCCTGACTCAGCAGGCAGAGTGGGTAGCAGACCAACAGCGAGATGGCGAAGATAGTCGTTATCTATGGGAATGGCAGGTAGGGCGTATCTATCGCGCCCAGGGCAAAACCCAGGCGGCAATCCAGGCGTACACTCAGGCGGTAGAAACCCTGGAGGCTATCCGGAGTGACCTACTGGTTAGCGATCGCGAACTCCAGTTTGACTTTCGTGATAGCGTCGAGCCCATCTACCGCGAGCTAATTGCCCTGCAGCTAGGCATACCCGAAACGGCCGCGACCAAAGCAGAGCCAGGGCCGCTGATCCCAGCAAGGGACAATCTGGTTGCAGCCCTGACAACCGTCGACGCCCTCAGACTAGCAGAGCTACAAAATTACTTTGGTAGCGATTGTGAGATCATTCCCTTTGCAGAGACCCCAGTGGGGTTGGTGGGCGCTGACAGCGCCACCGCCGTATTTACATCGGTAATTTTGGGCGAGCGCACTGCTATTATTGTCAGTTTTCCTGATGGTAGTCGTCAGGCTGCCTGGATTCCAGTAGATGAAGCGACTTTACGAGCCACTATCAGAACCTTCCGGCAAGGATTAGAAAGCTGGTTTAATGACTTTGACCCTGGCTTGGCAAAACAGGTTTACGATTGGCTAATCCGTCCCTTCTCGCAACATTTGGTCAATGCCAAGATTAAGACACTCGTGTTTGTCAACGACGGCATGCTGCGCAGTGTGCCAATGGCGGCCCTGCATGATGGTGAAAGGTTTTTAGTCGAAACTTACGCTCTGGCCACGGTGCCAACCCTGTCGCTGACCGCTACTAGCCCCACTACAGCCCCGCCGATTAGTGCTCTGGTAGCCGGGATGAGCGAGAGCGTGACCGTGGCCGGGCAGAGCTTTAAACCCCTGCCCCACGTTAGAGAGGAGCTGAACATTATCCAGGACACGGTACCTAGGGCAATGGTACTGCTGGATCGTGACTTTACCCGTCAGCGTCTAGGGCAAGAGCTGACCGATGGCACATATACAGTGTTGCACATGGCTACCCACGCTAAGTTTGGGGTACAGCCTGAAGATACCTTTCTGGTGACCGGGAGCGGCGAAAAGTTGACCCTGGCGGATCTGGAGCAGCTGGTTGGCCGTACATCCGTCGGTGCGGGGGAAATCGACCTACTGACTCTTACCGCCTGTGAGACCGGCATCGGGGACGATCGCTCGGCTCTGGGGCTGGGGGGAGTAGCGGTAAGAGCTGGGGTTAACAGTGCGATCGCCACCCTCTGGTCGATCGACGATGCCCAGACAGCGCAACTCTCAGCGGAATTCTACCAAAGTCTCGTCTCAGGACAATTGACTAAGGCTAAAGCTCTGCAAGTTGCCCAATTGAATCTAATTCAAGCTGGAATGCACCCAGCCTATTGGGCACCCTTCATTTTGGTGGGCAACTGGCTATAACTACAATCTGTCTACTCTTCCATCACGCGTCTAAGCTGCTCTTCAAACTGTTGCCCTAAAGCAGATCCTTGCTCTAAGGTGGCTAAGTCTTGTAAAAGGGTTTGGGCGTAGGCCGGGGCTTCGTTCAGCGCTTCGGCCAGAGCATTGTACCAAAGCCCTGCTCCGGCGTAGAGAGTAGCCCGAGCCTGAGGACTATCGACCTGTTCAAGAGCATTGGCCAAATTAGGCGGTAAGGGCACCACGTCCATTTCCACTTCATCCACTAGGGCATTAGATGGGCGATTGGGATTACACAGCACAATCACCTTCCACAAATAGCGATGACCCGGTTCCAAATCCGGCTGAGTCGAGGGCAGAGTGGCCTGCATAAAACCAGGAGTTGTTTCAAGGGCAAGCTGCTCAATCAGAGTTTGAGTTCCCCCATGACTGACCTGGTAGAGGCGTACTTCCATGGCAAAAGGCTGAGTATCAGTGATAGCCCAGCTAACCGTCGGACGGGTTGAAGCTGTCTGTCCAACATGGCTACGGGGGGCCAAAATCGCCATCGCACCAGAGGCATCTAAACAACCTCGAACACCGCTAGATCCCGTTGATCCCGAGGGGGCATCGGCATCTTCAGGGGGGGTATAGTTGGCCCAGGCTGGGCTGGCGACATAAGCCCATACCCCCCCGAGGCAAAGTAAGTAAGTAAGCGCTTTACCAGCAGAATCCGTAACACGATTGAGAAGATGCAACATGGCAGTCACCTGATCAGAAGTACAGTCTTTTGCCTGGCACTATGTGACGCCTAAGCTTGCATCGGCAACTCAAAGCGCATCAGCTTGCTACAGCTTCACGGCTCTGTCTCAAAAGCTATCTGTCGGCCTCTCTTTTCCTTTTTCGGACCAGGACATGGGGCGGAGAGGCCATACGCCCTCTCTGTAAACCGGCCAGATCAGCTCACATACAGTACCGTTAGGGATGTTGGGATATCGTTGAAACTGACCCCGTAATCGCTTAGACAGGTGTTTAGCCTGCTGAGTTCCATGACCACAGACATCGCTAACATCACCGTCAAAACTGGCGGAGCAAGTGTCATGGCCATTATCAGCTACTCTCACCATATTCTGTAATTTGCCTAACTTACTGGTAATCGGTTTACAAATAATCCACAAGCGGGTGGCATTGACAGCATATTTGCCGACATTGAGCAGTGATTCCTGTAAAAACCGGCAAAGGCTGCGCTTGTCTTCTAGGTGTAGGGCTCGGTCATCCATGGGTTCAAACTCGATCAGCCTGACCTTAAGGGTTTGAAAGCCTAGCATGTCTTGCTCTAAGGTTTGAGTATAGACCTGGTAAAAAAGCTGGTGGAGTGGCAGAGTAAGATCGATACCTTGGGAATAGTTGAGATAGACTTGCGCCTCATGGACTAGAGCTTCTTGACTCACCAAAGTATAAACCCGTCGCAATTCACGGTTTAAATCTTGCAGTTTACTGGATAAAGCTGGCGATATCTGAGATGGGTCACGACTTGCTTGTAAAACTTGGGCTAATGTCTGGAGGGGACCATTATGGATGGCACTGAAGGTGTTATCGATAACGAGTTGGCGCTCTTGAATACGCGATCGCAGCCCTCGGTCGTACCAGTAAAACAGCGGAAACACTACCCCGTTGATCGTAAACACTGCCAGCGCTGGCACCACTGGAATCCACCAACCCTGCCACAGCAACAGCCCAAAGCCTGTGCCCAACAGGACTAGGTTACCGCCGCCCACTACCAGCACCTGCTTCAACGGCTTGGGCAACAGGCGACCCAAAATTAAACCCGCTGCCCCCCACAGCATAATCCAGCCATACTCCACAGGCTGGGGCCAGACCTTTAGCAGCGGGCGGTTATCTAGCGCGGCACTTGTAATTTGGCTAATGGCGTGGGCCTGAAACTCGATGCCAAATACCAAGCCCGGGTTGTCGCTGATAATCGCCGCTGTGTTGGCAAAGTCTTTGACGCTGGGGGCGGTAATGCCGATCAGTACGATGCGATCTCGCAGCCAATCAGGCTCTAGCTGTCCGTTCAGCACCTGGGCCATGGTCAGCCGTCGGAAAGGGTCTGAGCCACTCCGGTAGTTGACTAACACCTGATGTCCCCCCATGTCGGCATTGACATAGCCTCCGGCATTAGGAGTGAGAGGCGCCAACTCAATGGTGCCAAACCGCATTGCCACTGGGTTGCGAATACCGTTTTCAAGGGATAGTCCCTCTTGGGCCAGATAGCGCTCTGCCATGCGCAAGGTGAAGGCCAAGTGGTAGGCCCCATCGGGGGTGGCAGCGCCCAACAAGCTACGCCGCCAGAAGCCATCACCGTCGGGCACCACATCCACAAAGCCAATCCGCTCAGGGGGCAAATACTCGGGCCCCACCACCGCCGGAGGCAGCAATTTTTCGATGGCAATCAGGCTGTCTAGGTTCTCAGCCACCTTTCTAAATTCCTCATGGCCAGGATTGATGGGTAGATCGCGGTAGATGTCTAGACCAATCACCCGCGGTTGGTAGCGCTCTAGGGTGGCAATTAGCTCCGTCAGGTGGCGATCAGGAATAGGATAGGTGCCTACCTGCTGGATATCGTTCTCTTCAATGCCAACGATGACTATACGGTCATCCAGGGGTTCGGTTGGGCGCGATCGCAGCGAGGCATCCAGGGCCTTCCACTCCAGCCCTTGCCACCAGCCCATCCCCCGGGTAGCAAGCACCACAGCCAGCACCAGTACCCCGGGCACCAAACCCACTGGCCATCGGCTCAGCTGCCCTATCCTCCACCAGTCCATCATCAGTCAATCAGGCCCTCTTCCCGGGCCCGAATCTCCGTTTGAATGCGAACGTTTTTGCCCTCTTCGGGGTATACCCCCAGGGCGTCCTGAATTTTGCTCCAGTAGTGGCGTACGGTGCGCTGGGCGATGTTCATCTCCTCGGCGATCACCCGATCTTGTAGCCCCCGCTGAAAAGCCAACTCTAGCACTGTCAGCCATTCGGGCTTGAGCTCCAGTCCCGATCGCATCTCGGGGGGCAGGTAGTTTAACCCCTTCAAAGCCCAGTCGAACTTAGTCAGCATGTCTTCCATAGACTGGCTTTTGTCGGCAATGGTAAACCCGCCCTGATGGGCCAAAATCGATGGCTTGAGTCGTACCAGAGCCTGCCCATGGGCACTCTGCACCATAATATTCAGGGTCGGAAACCGCTCCATCAAAATCGTCAGCAACTGAATACCCACCTCTACCCTGGCTCGGCTAAAGGAATCAACGAGTGCCGTCTCAGGAATAGACAGATCCACAATCATTGCGTCGGGGATGTCGGCCTCCACCAAATCTAGAGCTTGGTTGGCCGTCGGCACCTGTAAAATTTCGGCCTCTGGGTAGCGGTGCTGCACCACCCGCGCTGTGCTGTCGAGCACGATCTCATGGTCATCAACGATGACAAACCGCAGCGGCTTAGGGTTGTTGTAGCCCATGGGTTTACTCCTTATTGAGGCGTTAACACGGTGGTTGAGCTAGGTCGCCAATAGAACTGCCACGTGGTCTGAAAACCTACGGTCTCGGTAGTAAATTGCCCGGCCAGCATCGTCTCAAAGAGGATAATCAGGTGATGAACCGGGATCTCTGGTGCTGAAGCGAGCCGGGCTAAAGGTTGCGCTTGAAACTCAATGTTTAACCACTGGGTTGATTCATCTTCTGCCAGGGCGATCGCAACAGACGCTGTTATGTCTGACTTAGCCGATAGAGCCAGCAGCCATTCGTCAAGCAACGCCAACATCAGCCAATTGTAATACGGGCAGCTGGAACGCCACTGCTGAGGCACCGAAACGCTGAGTTGCAGCTGGGGCATGCGCCGACGCCACACCTCGGCTTGGTATTGCAGTGCCAGGGGTAAACTGTCATCGATATAGGCGGGATACAGGGACTGGGTAAGCTTATCGAGGCTGGCTACAACCTGCTCGATGGCCCCTAGCCCCTGTACCCTACCCTCACCGCCATCAAAGGATGAGCCTGTGGTTAGCTCCAGATTGCGCCGCATCGCAAATAGATCCTGGAGCACCTGCTCCCTCAGTGATTCCGCGTAGGCATTGTGTCTAGCCATCGCCCGCTGCTGCCACCAGACTAGGGCTTCTTGTAATGCAGGAGTGGAATGAGTAGACCGGTTCTTAAAAGTATTATTTGTCACGGATCATATTAGTCTTAAGTTTCTAAGTGCGCTCATATCCCTCTTCTGTCACTCTAAGCAGATGAAAAGATCAATTGTAAGTTCAACCGACGTACCAGTGGGCAGATGAACCCATTCATTTTGTGCGTTAACTGCTCACATCCAGTTTGCAATGAAGCGATAGGAAAGACCTCTA
>JAHHHI010000046.1 GCA_019359435.1 Kaiparowitsia implicata GSE-PSE-MK54-09C | reverse complement strand
CCGTCGCAATGACAAGGGAGGGAGGCTCTCGTATCTAGGCCGCAAGCTCTAAGGGGCTTTAGGGCGTGTCCAGAGTCACTCCTGCATCCCATTGTGGGCCCTGCCCTACATACAAGGGCGTGTCATCGATTCCAACCAAACGCCTGATGCTATGAGCGTTGCCACGCCCGACCCAAAAACCAGCCTAGGGGCTGTGACGGTTGATTTCTGGGATATCAGAGGCTAATTGATGACAGCCCCTAGAGTCTCATGCCTACTGATCAGACTGCCTTACCCCTTTAATCTATCGAGTTCAGTCATTTTCTGATTCATCGGGTAAGGCTAAGAGTTCGTCTTTGCTCAGTTCAGGTAGGCCTTCTGTGTGGACGTGGAGGGTAGTGCTAAATAGGTAAGGACGCATTGTAGTGGTGAACGAAGTACCAAATTGCTCCAATATGGTTCCCCAACTTCTTAGAAAACGATAACGTTTTCCTGACTAAACGCGACCCTCGTTGACGCAGTGTGCAGTTAAACCGCTCAATATAACTGGTCTTGCTACTGTCTTTACCCACACGTTGATGTCGCTTACTAGGAAAGACCTCATCGTAAGCCGCCAAAAATCAGTGTAAGCAACCGCGCACTGTCGATACACACCCGGCAGCGCATCCCATAATCCTTGTGCACCCTCTCGACTCCGATCACCCACATACACCCCGACAATTTCTCGCGTTCCGACATCTAATGCCAGCCAAATCCACTGCTTGTTGTCTTTGCTGCCCACAAACGACCCCATCTCATCACACTGGATGGTTAAACGCCCCTTCTTTTAGCCCCTACGTTCACTTGACGGGGTAGGTTCTGATATTTTTCATTAACGTAACGTTGGAGCCAAGGTTCTGAAACCCCCGCAACTCTGGCAATTCCAGCTAAGGGAATCTTCTCCAACAGCAGCTTATCGATTAAGGCTTTGGTTGCGGGGTCAATGATTTTGTTCTGGGGGTCTTGCACAAACTGTCTATTGCACTCACGGCATTTAAAGTTCTGTTTACCGTTATGGATTTTGCCGTTTTTGACCACATGAGTTGACTGACAAACAGGGCAAGTTGGTTGGGGGGCAGACATGGGGTTTCTGAAAGAACTGTTTCCTCTCTATCCTTACATCTTTAGGACTACCATCTCTTGAACAGCTGACTGAATTTGAGCGCTGTCACTGATATTAAGTGCGATCGCTTCAGCTTTCAACCCTTTGTCTTTCAGCTTCGCCACTGCTTCTTCAGCCGCTTCGAGCCTGCGAGCTGCAATAAGCACCGTTAACCCATGCTGTGCAAGCTGGCGGCTCATTTCAAATCCAAGACCCTTGTTCGCACCTGTGACCAATGCAACCTTGCCATTCGATTCGCTGTTAACCATTGACATACTGTCTTTACTATATCAATTCTCTAAATCAGAACGACGGATTGTTTGAGGAGGGGGGTGGGGAACTGCGTTCCCCACAAGGGGGCTTTGCCCCCTTGCCCTCCATTTGTAGCCCAAATTTTCGGAATTGACATCAGCCCCTCAACACACGCCTCGATATTTCAAATCCATTGAGTTTTTTGGGTTTATTGGGGTATGGGGTAGGGGTTTCTTTGGACTGGTGGCGCAGGACTGGTGGCGCAGCGTTAGGGTTATCCCTCCCGCGTCTCGATATGGCCTGCCTTTACCGCATCCACCATGCGCTGATAATCCATATGCACTTGCTTGGCATAGGCTAAGCCAAAATCGATCACCGCTTTGTCAAACGCCTTGCCTTTGCCCAAATAGCCCGCGATCATAGCTGCATCCCCTGAGCAGGCATGAGCCCGCGCCAGCGCGCAGCTGCAAATCTCCCCATAGTTTTCTAGCTCAACCGGGCGCATCCCTTGCAGCCGAATCGAGGTTTTCATATCGCGGAACTGACGAAAGTAAAAATCTTGCCCCTTCTCGTTGCTCGTCCATCCCAAAAACATGTCGCTGGCGGCCTGCATTAACCGCTGCCCACTCACCACTCGCTGCCCATTGTGTTCATAACGGCTCTTGCCCAAGTGGGATTCTAGCACCGAGGCAGTGGCTTCTTTATATTGCAGAATCAGCGGATCGCCCTCATCGGCCATGAGTAGCGCCACGCCGCAGTGGGTGCCCACGCTGCCCACACCGCCGACCCGAATTGCCACATCAAACAGTTGATACCGTTCCAATAGGTATTGGCAGTTGTTTTGCAATGTGCGGCGATATTGCTCAAACAGCGCGCGAATTTCGGCAAAATACTGGTCATAATTGGGCGGACGGTAGAGCACCGGCGGTAATTCCACAAAGCGGTAGTAGCCGTCTGCTTGTTCAACAAACTCTTTAAAGGTATGCACCAACGTTCGCTTATAAGCGCGGCGCGCCATCTGCTGCCAGTGTTGCTTCGTGATAGAGCCGGGCGCGTGCTGAATCAGCGACTCATCGTCAAGCTGCGTATACCAGGTTTCTAGAGCAGTCATGCGGCGAAACAGACGCATGGTCTGGCGATAGCTGCTGACCGTAGCGCGGGCCACTTGGTAGGTGCTCTCAGCGTCAAACTCCATATCTTGAGCTGCAATCACTAGGCTTGTGACCAGCCGCTTTACGTCCCAGTCCCAGGGGGCGGGCAGCGTTTCATCAAAGTCGTTGAGGTCAAACAGCAAGTTGCGCTCTGGGCTGGCAAAGCCACCAAAGTTCATCAAATGGCTGTCGCCGCAGGCCTGCACCGGAATGCCCGTCGTTGGCACGGTGGCTAAATCTGCCGCCATAATCAGCGCCGACCCGCGAAAAAACGTGAAGGGTGTTTGCAGCATTCGCCCGTAGCGCAGGGGAATCAAGTCTGGATTTCGGCCCTGATTGGAGGCTTCGATAAGCGCGAGGGGGTCGGGGCGATCGCCCGTGGGTGTCCACTCGCGATGGGCTGAGCGCGGCACCTGTTTCCGCAGTGCTTTGCCCTCTGCCTGGCGATCGCGCCAGGGGCGAAACGTCGGCAGCGCTAGGTCAGCAAACTGGGACTCTGGCTCAACAGCAGACGCATTCTCACGAACGTTGCTCATAGGCTCATTACTAGAGGGGGCACCTGCGGGATACAAACCTGAAGCAAGGAAAAGCGTGAGCGATCTTCAGCGCCACAAGCCATCGCTGCAGTCTACCCGCACTATAGCCGCAATCTTACACCCAATCCCGATCCGATTAAGCTTCGGTTAACCTGAGTTCGGGATAAGCTCAAACCCTTAATGTGCCGTGCGCGACGCGCAGGCACATTAAGGGTTTTGGGGCATCGCGCGTCGCGCGATGCCCCAAAACCCTCTTAACCCGAACTGACGTTATGTAGCGTTAACCGATTATTCAGCGGCTGTAGGCGTGCAGCTTTCGACCAAACACACGACCAGCACCGACGCTAGCTGAGCATCATCCCGGTAGTCTGGCGTTTCGTTGTACTCACTTGCGGGTGTGCTGTAAACGCCTGCTGCTGCGGCTGAGTCACCACTGACAGTCCCTGTGCCAAAGGCAATGTTGGTGGAGGGATGTTGCTCAAACCGAGCATATTCGCGCGATTCATTATTGGTGCTATAGCTGAGCGTCACAGAGCCATAGGCCGCTTCTGCCTGCTGAATGACAGTGCCTGCACCGACCCCCTCTGCCGTTTGATAGTCAGGGTTGGTGGTGAAGAGTCCTTGAATTGTATCGGCATCGGTGAAGGTCTCTCCGGCCAAATATAAAATGTGGAACTGGTCTACCCCATTTTGCCGAACGGCGATCGCATCAAAATCCACAATAAACGGCGCCTGCGCCTCAAACTCAGCCTCGGGCAGTGCCTGCTTTAGGCTGCCCAGCGTCATCCCCAGTTGCGCCGCCCCGATGCCGTCTGCCGAAATCAGCACCGAGTCTGCGACATCGGCAGACGGTGGAGACGGGCTGGAATCGGGCATGGCCTCGGGAGAGCCCTCTGCCACAGGAGCCGGACTTTCTGCCTCAACAGGCGTCTGTTCTCGGGGCGCATTGCAGCTCGACTGCAGCGCCAGACCCGCCAGCAACAGTCCCAAAGGTGCAGAATAAAACGAAGATTTAACCATGGTGAGGGCAATGGTGAGGGCAACAGTGCATCAAGCGTTGGAGCAACAGGTTGGCGCGGACTTCTGATCAGAGCTGGAGCCAACCCTCCGTGGGTGAGTGGAGTTTTGCGTCTAAAAGCAACCGACGCAGCGCTGAGACGATGAGTTCCATGTCCATGAGTTTCGTATCTATGAGCTTCATGTTTATGGACTCGTCCACTTCGCGCTGATTTGCCATGAGGTCGGTGGCACTCTCAGTCCAGCGCTTCTCTAAAGTAATGCCAGCGGATTTAGCCACATCAGGATAGCTTTCTTGAGCTGATTCAGATCGCGGGTTACTTCTTGGCGCACAAACTGCCCGATAGCATCAAAGGGGGTAAAGGTGCTGCCCGCTTGCCACTTGACATCTTGGCCGAGCGGCGTCAGGTGATTGCCCTTGAGAATCTTGACGGTGGTCATGTCGGGAAATCGCGGCAGCAATACGTCATGGAGGGGGCGTGTTTGGTCGATGTCATCTTTGGTGAACTTGAGCAGCAAATTGCGGGGAATGGGATAGCGATCGCCAATCATGGCAAAGGTTTCATCGGGAGAGGGCGTAAATTCCACATCGAGATTGGGGGCGTTTGGGTAGAGCTGCAGCAGTTGCGATGTGAATTCAGAAAACTGCGATGAGAACTGATAAACCTGCTCTGCAAAGGGCACCGCGCGCCGAGCCGAGTAATTGTTGAACGCCATGAAGATGTTTCCCGCGCGCTCTTGCTGGTATTGGCTGCCAATGAGTAAGTGCAGCTTGCAGCCTAGGCTGTGGCCCAGGCCGTAGATCGGCAGATAGGGACGAGACACCAGCCGCGTCTGCACATAGTCCAGTGCCCGCCGAAACGAGCGCAACGTATCTAGGGCGATCGCCCCGTGATCTAGCGTATTCACAAACGGCGTGGCAATCACCACATAGCCTTGCTCAGCCAAAAACTCAAGCAGGGTGCGATAGGTTAGCTGCGGTGCTGTGGCTACAAACGCGCCGCCCAAAAAGTGAATAATGGCCTCTGGTTGAGACGGGATCAATACCCAGTTACCTGCAATCTCGCGCCATTCCATGAGTATCTCGATAGGGGGGTGGGGTCAACACGCAGAAGGCGCTGAACTCAGCGCCTTCCTTATCCTTATCCTAACGAGATTGGCCGCAGTCCGCTGGAGCGGCTATCCGGCGATCGCCAGTGCCAAAAACGCCGCCCCAATGCCGCAGAGGATCAGCGCCGGAGCCTGGAGCGATCGCTCCCCTACTTGAGTCAGCCAGCGCCGGCCAAGGCCATAGGCTCCTAAGGCGATCGCCGCCTGCACCACCGTAAAGCCCAGCAGATAGCCGCTGATGGGTGTCGGCTCTGCCCCAATCACCGCTTCGCCATAGGCATAGCCGTGGAACACCCCGGCGATCGCCCCAGCTAGCAGAATCAGACCGGGGGCGATCGCCTGCCGCTGCAGCAGCAGCACCCCAAACACTAGCACCGACAGGGCGACCCACACCTCTAGCAGGGGAAGATTGACCGCGGACAGGTGCAGCACGGTGCCCCCAATGCTCGCCAGCAAAAAGCCGAGGGGAATCCACCCGCCTCGAGGATGCAGCGCCGACAGCAGCCCCAGCGCCACAATAAACGCCAAGTGATCAAAGCCAATCATGGGATGCCCCAGGCCCGAGAGCAGTCCCTCGCCAAACGTGGTAGGCACCTCGCCCCCGAACGGATGGTGGGCCAGCGCCGGGGTCGCAGCCCCCAGCAGTCCAAAACCTGCGGCGATCGCGCTCCATTTCCCTAGAGAAAAATTGGGTAGATCAATGCATTGAGCCAGGACACGAATCCTTGCCATCTCTCTGTACCTCGCAGATGATAGGTTGACGAATCTTCATCGGCGAGCATTCTGACTGCTGGGTGCGATCGCCCGATCTGATCGAGTTCACACATCCCGTTCACAGTTGCGGGACAGCGGCAGATTTACACTGCACTTTCCTCAGCCGTTGGGGCCTTCCGGGGCTGATCCCCCCAGAATCCGATGAAGCTTCGCCATCATATCACCCCGTCTACCGCAGCACTTCCTCAAGCCTGTGCTGCTCCCAGAGGGTGACATAGAGGCCGGGTTGATTCACCAACTCCTCGTGGGTGCCGGCCTGCACAATGGTGCCTCGATCCATCACCAGAATGCGATCGGCGATCGCCGCTGCCGACATTTGATGCGTGATAAAGAGCACCGTTTTGCGGCGGGTGCCTTCCTTTAGATTTTGCAGAATTTGGGTGGCGGTTTGGTTATCCACGCTAGAGAGCGAGTCATCCAAAATCAGAATCGGGGCATCGACCAACAGCGCCCGCGACAGTGCCGTGCGCTGCCGCTGCCCGCCCGATAGGGTAATGCCGCGCTCCCCCACAATGGTTTTGAACTGCTGGGGGAAATTGAGGATTTCGGGATAGATTTGGGCCGCTTTGGCCGCTAGCTCTACCTCGTCCTGTTCGGCTAAGGGATCGCCATAGCGCACGTTGTTTTTAATGGTGGTGCTAAACAGAAAGCTCTCTTGAGGCACATAGGCGATCGCCGCCCGCAAGTCCCGCAGGCGAATCTGCGTAATGTCGATGCCATCCACAAACAGCTGCCCCGGTGCCACATCCAGCAATCGGGGAATGGCGTTCGCCAACGTAGACTTGCCTGACCCAATCGGGCCAACAATGGAAACCGTTTCCCCGGGCTTCACCGTAAATTCCACCTGATGCAGTGCCGGTTCTGCTGCATCGCCATAGGTGTAGCTCAGATTGTGGGCGCTGAGCCAGCCGCGCACATCATCTCTGGGCAGAGAAAGGGCACTGGGCCCGTCCTGAATGTCAGGCTCTACCGACAGCACATACTCCACCCGGTCAATGCTGACCTCACCCCGTTGATAGGCAGTGATGGTAAAGCCCAACAGCGCCGTCGGAAACACCAATCGTTCCACATAGAGCAGCATCGCCACAAAGTCGCCAATGCTAATTTGCCCATTGGCGATCGCCCCTGCCCCCAGCCACAGCAGCACCAACAGGCTAATGCTCGCCAGCCCCCCCAGCAGCGGAAACAGCATATTGCGGGTGCGGGCCAGATCTAGGTTTGCCCCGTAGAGCCGTCGGTTTCTATGGCGAAACTCCCGCTGCTCGTTGGCCTCTTGCGCATAGATTTTGATCAGCGCCATGCCGCTCATGTCTTCTTGAATCAAGTCACTCAGGTCAGACGTGCGCTGCTGCACAGTGGATTGCTGCTGGCGCAGGCGATTGCTAAAAAAGTGCACAATCAAAAACATGACGGGATAGATGGCGATCGCCGCCAGCGTCAGCGGCACGCTAATGCCCAGCATCACCGGCAACGTCAGAGCATAGGCAAACAGCGTGTTTGCCAAACTCAGCACCGCAAACCCCAGCAATCGACGCACGTTATCCACATCGCTCGTGGCGCGGCTGATCAAATCTCCGGCGGTGTTTGCCGCAAAGTAGGCCGGTTCTAAGGTCAGCAAATGGTTGAAAATCCGCTGCTTCAGGTCATACTCCACCATCCGCCCCACCCCAAACAGCCAGATGCGCGACGCCATCCGCATCAGCCACATGAGCGACGCCAGCGCCATAATAATCAGCGCAATGGTAATCACCCGCTCGTAGCTAAAGGTCACTTGCAGCTCGTCGATGCCTCTCCGTAGCAATAGGGGAATGCTGACCCCAATCAGGTTCACCACCAGCAGCGCCCCAATGCCCCCCGCCATCATGCGCCAGTGTGGCCGCATATAGTCGCCTAACACCTGAAATCGAGAACGGGTCATAGCTGATGCCACACTGAGAGATGAAAAAGGATCTGATCAACATCCTATCGAATTGCGGGTCGCGGGTTGGGATCAGGCGGATAGATTAGACGTTACAGGCCCATCACGACGGGTTGCCTGAGACAGGCAAGCTCTTGAACCCTGCGGCAAGAGCCTCCAGCGATCCCCATCCTCATATCATCGGCGGGGCCAGCCAGCCGCGCAGAAAGTAATACACCGAGGTCAAATATTCATCCACCACACGAGTGGTTAGCGCCAGGGCATCCACATTGGGCAGCAGATCTGACACGCGTGCCAACAAACGACCGCCCCCCTCAACCTGAAAGGCAAAGCGGTCGGTGGGGCGAGGCAAGGCCCGAATGCCTTGGGAAGCAAAGGTTGAGATGCTGCGACTCATGTTGAGAGACGGTGTAATCAGCAGCACCACGTCCTGATCAGGCCGAAAGCCTTGCAGTTCTAGATCTTGAATGATGGCGATGGCGCTGCTGTAGAGATCAGTGCCCTGGGTTTCGATAATGATGCGATCGCCCGGCACACCGGCATTCTCCAACACGGCGCGAATGTTGTCTTGCACTGAGGTGCCATCCACCTGCGCACTCAAGTTAATGCCGGGGCCTGCCCCCACGATCACCAGCGGATTGCTGAAGTTGGCATATTCGTTATAGATCCGCCCTGCATAGAGCAACCGCGACGCTAGCACATTATTAAAGCCATCCTGTGCCGTACTAATTTGGGTGCGGCTGCGAAACGAGGGATCAACGGGATTTGACCCTTCATTGATCACTACAATAGCCCGCACAGCTTCCGCCGGAATCTGCTGCTGAGCCGCTTGAACCGATGGGCGCGGAGCCAAGTTGACCTCGGCTTGGTTGGTCAGCCAATAGGCCACGATTGGCATACTCGAGACCAGCAGGATGAGCAGCGCTGCCACCACCTGATTGGTCGCCACCTTTTTGGTGCCTTCTTTAAAGGATGTGATTAGCAAAAAAATCGCTAACCCTAGCGGCTTTAGCGGCAGCGAAAAAATGCCCCATACCGACGACACAGCGCTGCTGCTGGGGTCGAGGAACGCCATCAGCATAAACGCAAACAAGATCACCCCCCCCAGCCACGTGAGGTAGACCCGAGGGATAAACTGGCTGAAGATGTACCAAAGAATGGCAATAATCAGCAGCCAGAGCAGGATGCGCGTCAAGATTTCAAACATGATGGCAGCTCTCTTGGGGAGCGCTGAGAATTGGCACCTCCATTCTGGAATACGCTGGCACAGATGAACTAAAGTTTTGAATGAATTTGAATGAATTTGATGGGAGTTTTTAGGTTTGTTGCGTTCTAAACTGAGGGACAAATGGGGCGATCGCCCCCCTCATTCACTCTTTAAAGACTCGCTGCTAATCCCTGTGCTGCCCGCACCGCAGGCCGCACGAGTTTCGGCATGTGCCAAACCGACATTCGCTGCATGATTCAGCGGGGAATCGTTAAGGAATAGCAGAAGCGATCGCCCCTCGAAATCGTTTCGCCATAGGCCACAGGCTGGTTTTCTGTAGTGTAGGCCGTGTGGCGATACACAATCAGCGGATGCCCCAGCGGCACCTCCAGATGGTGGCAAATATCGGGATCAGCGTGGGTGCATTCCAAAATCGCCTCAATGCGGCTGATGGCAATGCCCTGCTGCTCCAAGAGAGGAAAGACCATGTGGTGCATTCTATCGAGCGGGGCCGCGTCGAGGAGCGGACTGAGCGCAGGCGACAGATAAGTATAGTCCAGCGCACCTGGCCGATTGTTGATGTCCAGCCGCTTCTTTTGCATGTAGACCTGCGCCTCTTGCAGCATAGCGGCCTGAACCGGATTGGCTGAGGCCATCACCAAATGCCGTGCAGTGTCGGGCACCGAGACAACCCCCGCCTCCAGCAGCGTCACCACCAGCGGAATCCCCTGCCGAGCCATGTCGTCTTCTAAAAAGACCAGCGGACTCGAGAGAGAATAGGCCACCTTGTGCTGCTCAGACACAAACACGCCCTTGCCTTGGTGCGCGGTCACCAGCCCTTGGTTAACCAGATTGGCGATCGCCCGACGAATGGTGGTGCGGCTCACCCCAAACTCCTGCATTAGCTGGTGTTCACTCGGCAACTGGTCACCGGGCTGGTAGTCTCCCACCACCACGTGATGGCGCAGATGTTCAGAAATCGAGAGGTGGAGGGATGGGGCCATTGGGGAATTTGGGATTGGGAAATCGGCTAGATCCCCAGCCTCTGTCCGCCAGCAGAATTGCCTGCACACCAACCAGAAGACAGGGGCAACAACGGCACAACGGCTGCAAGTTTGTACCCAATTGCACAAACTTGTTGTAACAAGTTGCTATGCTGTCAAGTGTAACTTGTTATAACAAGTGAGCCTTATCCCATCAGAGAGCCATCGTCTAACTCTCAACCCACTCTTAACCCCACATTCACCCTCTCAACCTCATCCCAATTAGATAGTAGATCTATGGTGCAGAACAACGCAGTCCAGGGAGTCATTCTCGACGCCACGCTTGAACCCGCGATAGAGCCAGCCGTGCAGCAACACCCCGAGCCTGTTTCCTCCGCCCGGCATGTCTTAACCGCCGCAGAATTGGCGCGGTTCAACCAGCGCTCAAACCGCCAGGGTTGGCAGCAAGTTGCGGCGCACCTTGGCGTGATGGGGGTGAGTGGGGGCATCTGGGCCACGCAGATGGCGCACCTCTGGCTGGCGTTGCCCGCGCTCGTTCTCTATGGTGTGAGCCTGGCCACTATGTTTGCCGCGATGCATGAATGTACGCACCGCACTGCTTTTGCCAGCAATCAGCTAAACGACGGGTTCGGCTGGTGGGCAGGGGTGCTGTCCTTTTATAACGGTACCTTCTATCGCCGCTATCACAAGTGGCACCATCGTTTTACCCAAATTCCTGGCAAAGATCCTGAACTCGATGATCCCAAACCCACTACGCTCCGAGCATACCTTTGGGAACTCAGCGCGATTCCTTGGTGGCTGGGCAAGGTGAAGACCCATGCGCGGGTTGCGACCGGGCAGGTGCAAGACTATCCCTTTCTGCCCGATAGTGCGCACGCCGACGTTGTGCGATCTACGCGCTGGCAGTTGGCGGTATACGGAGGGGCGATCGCCCTCTCTATCCTCTTGGGTCAGCCTTGGGCGGTGCTGCTCTATTGGGTGCTGCCGATGGCCGTAGGGCAGCCCGTGTTGCGCGCCATTCTGCTGGCAGAACACACCGGCTGTACCCACGACGACAATCCCTACACCAATACCCGCACGACACTGACCACCGCTCCCCTCCGGCTGCTGATGTGGAATATGCCCTACCACGCTGAGCATCACCTCTATCCCTCCATACCGTTTCACATGCTCCCGGCTGCCCATGAGCACCTCGTAGGTCACTGGCAGCAGCTCGAGCAGGGCTATGTGACAGTAAACCGTAAACTGATAAGCACATTGGAGAAAGCCGGATGAGCCGTGCAGGTCAGGTGTTGACGATTCCCGACTTTGAGCTGCAGTGTGGGGCGGTGCTGCCCAAGGCGCGGCTGGTCTACCAAACCTATGGAACCTTGGCGGGCGATCGCCGCAACGTGATTCTCTATCCCACCTCGTATGGGGCGCAGCATCCCGATATTGAGTGGTTGATTGGGGGCGATCGCATCCTCGACCCGACGCGCTGGTTCATCATTATCGTCAACATGCTGGGCAATGGACTGTCGAGTTCCCCCAGCAACGACTCCGCCTGTCGCCTGAGTGAAGAGGGCTTTTGGTTTACCCATTGGGACAATGTGCGCGCTCAAGATCACCTGCTGCGCCAGGAATTGGGCATTGACAGGCTGGCGCTGGTGTATGGCTGGTCAATGGGGGCACAGCAGGCCTACCACTGGGGGGCGCTGCATCCCCACCGGGTTGAGCGGATTGTGGCCTTGTGCGGCACCGCCCGCACCACCCCCCACAACATCATCTTTCTGCAAAGCCTCCGAACTGCACTCACGGCCGATCCCGCGTGGACGGGCACCTGCTTCGACGGCATCCCCGACCGGGGATACCGCGCCTTTGCCCGCATCTATGCCAGTTGGGCAGCCTCTCAGGCCTACTACCGAGACGGGCTGTTTTATCCCCTTGGCTATGACTCACTAGACGACTACCTGCTGCGCGGCTGGGAAGCAGGCTATCGCAAGCGCGACCCGCATAATCTGCTGGCGATGATCGACACGTGGCTGCGCTGCGACGTTAGCGATAACCCGGTCTACCAGCGCAACTATGCTCAGGCGCTCAGCGCTATCCAAGCAAAAACCGTGGTGATGCCAGCCACGACCGACCTCTACTTCACCTCCGACGATTGCAAGGCCGAAGCCCACCTCATTCCCCATGCCGACTATCGTCCCATTCCTTCCCTATGGGGACACCGGGCCGGTAATCCCTATCAGAATCCAGAGGATGAAGCGTTTATTCGCACCGCAGTTCGAGAGCTGCTAGACGCAGAGATTTAAGTCAACGTCCGTTCGGCACATGTCTAACCCTCCAGAGACTAAGGGTTTAGAACAGCAACGGGCTCATACAAATACTCAAACCAGTTGCCATCTGGGTCACGGCCATAGAAGGAGGCGGTGCCGTCTCGGTGCTCGTGGATATCAGTAACCGAAATGCCGTCGGCCTTGAGTCGTTCAAACGCTTCTTCGACCTCGGCCCGGTCGTCAAACAAAAAGCCGAAGTGGGGGCCTGCTTGGGTATAGCTCTGCCCCAGCAGCGCTAGCCCGTCTTCCCCAGCTTTGAGATAGGCCCAGTCGGGGTCTTTTCGCACTAGCTCCATGCCAAGGCTTTGATAAAATTTGGCAGAGCGATCGATATCGGCGACACAGATGGCAACATGCCCAAGGCGCTTCAGTTTCATAGGATTTTGACTATTTTGTTTGGATGTGAGCCAGCAGAGGATGGGTCATGCTTCTACTCTCTACTGCCCCTACCTTTATTGTAGGTAGAGTGTGCGCTGTTGCATGATGGGGCGATTGCTCAACAGCCAGCTCAGGAGCAACATAAAACAGCTTTGAATGCAGACATTTGAGAATGCCATCTGCACAACGCGAATGCAGAAAGAGAGGGGCGATCGCCCCTCTCTTTCTCTTTATGGACAACGCTGCTGCCAGAATTCGCTAGTGCGATCGCACCAACACCGTCATATACTGCCCATCCGCAAACGGCGCAGGGATAATCGGCGTAAACTGCGCTCGATCCGTCGCCACCTTTTTCACATACAGCTCGTTCATTAAGTGGATCACCTGGTCTCTCGTGCCGATGATCCAAATCTGCGCGTTACTCTCGCCCTGGTGCGATCGCACCAGCGCCTTAATCTCTGAACTCATGGGTTTTTACCTCGCTAATGCGTGTTGTAGAGGAAACGCGCTCAGGGACGTGGTTGACCCAACCACTTGTCAGCATTCGCGAGGCGCTTGATAATCATCAAAGCCTGGCTCCTGCCATGCTCAGGAGTCAGGTCAGCTGGTTAGTGAGTGTTGGTAGCACTCCTAATCAGCGCCCAAAACCCCAAGCGCGCGTTAGAGATGTCACCGGAATCAGATTCCGGTATCGCAAAGAATAAACCAACTCGTCAAAGAAAACAAGAGTTTTCACTACAAAATGTAGAGGAAAACTCTTTATATTTCTATACCGGAGATAAAGCTTTGCTAAAGCCATCGGCATAACACCCTTAGTAGGCATAGTATGCAGAGCAAGATCTGGCTAAACACCTCTATAAGAGTAATCATCACGACCTCATTCGGCATAACATCCGAATTCGGGTAGATAGACCGACAGAGTTCGGCATAACACTCCAATTTGGGTGGTTATGCGGATAATATTCGGTATAACTACCTCCAGAAGAGGTGATATGAAACTTTGATTCTGGCTAACTACCCTGCTGTGGG
This sequence comes from Kaiparowitsia implicata GSE-PSE-MK54-09C, assembly GCA_019359435.1. Taxonomy (GTDB): domain Bacteria; phylum Cyanobacteriota; class Cyanobacteriia; order Elainellales; family Elainellaceae; genus Kaiparowitsia; species Kaiparowitsia implicata. The sequence goes on along the minus strand of JAHHHI010000046.1, from coordinate 835 downwards.
GTGTTAGACAGAATTGAGGCAGGGGAGTCAGCATAAACAGTAGTTGTGCTGCTTGCGCGCGGCTTGGCAATGAGTCAAAATAACAGACAAGATGAAAGACATTGTGCGGCAAGGATATGACAAGGTTTCGCACGCTTACCGAAGTGATAAGGGCGAGAACGCAGACGAGTATTTGTCATGGTTAGACGAGTTGACTCCGTTGCTACCAGCAAACGCGCCCGTGTTGGAGTTAGGGTGCGGCTGTGGTATTCCAGTCGCCATAACTTTGGCCGCTCACTTCACCGTAACAGGCGTTGACATTTCGCCAGTTCAAATTGAGCGTGCCCAATCACTTGTTCCTCATGCTCAGTTTTTCTGTGCAGATATGTCGCAGGTTGACTTCGCTCCTGATAGCTTCGCTGCGGTCGTGGCTTTCTACTCCATCATCCACGTTCCTGTTGAGGGGCAGCCCGAATTGTTCCGCAAAATCAGGCGTTGGCTGCAAGCGGGCGGCTATTTCATGGCAACTGTCGGTCACGCCTCTTGGACGAGAACAGAAAACGATTGGCTTGTGCTGGGTGCGACTATGTTTTGGAGCCATGCTGATGTCGAAACTTATGAACACTGGTTGCAAGAGTGTGGTTTTTCGGTTCTGTGGTCGCGGTTTGTTCCTGAAGGCAACGGTGGGCACACGCTTCTTTTGGCCCGATAAATCACCAACAAGCAGTACAACATAGGCCCTGAGGGAGACTGAGTCAATAGGGACAGCTAAGGTGAAGTTGTAGGGTAGATGTGAGCAAGAAAAAGAACAGCAGAAATGAACCAAGCAAGTAAAGACTCGAGGTATCTCTCCGAC
>JAHHHI010000045.1 GCA_019359435.1 Kaiparowitsia implicata GSE-PSE-MK54-09C | reverse complement strand
ATCGGGAGCTGGCGAGGGCAGAGGGGCAGCTCGGGCAATTGATCGCTGGGGGTGCGCAAGCGCGCGGAAGAATCGCCGAGATCGAGCTGCAGATCACGCAGTTGCAGCAGACTTTTCTCAGTGAGGCTGCGCAGGAGTTGAGCAGCGTGCAGGCGAGTTCGGCCGAGTTGCGGGAGCGCCGCATTGCCGCAGAAAGCGAGCTGGCAAAGACCACGATCCGCGCGCCGCAGAGCGGGCAGGTGCATGAAGTCGCCATCCACACAGTGGGCGGGGTGGCAGGGGCCGGTGAGACGCTAATGCGTATCGTGCCAATCGCCGATGCCCTGAGCATCGAAGTGAGGATCGCGCCGCAGGATATTGATCAGGTGCATGTCAACCAAAAGGTTCTACTTCGCTTCTCCGCCTTCAATCTGCGCACCACCCCAGAGCTGGATGGCACGGTCACCCGCCTCTCAGCGGATCTGACAAGGGATGCACAGACAGGCGTAAGTTACTACACCGCACGTATCGCCGTCGACGAGGGGGAGTTAACCCGGCTGCCGGATCTGGCGCTGACGTCCGGCATGCCGGTGGAAGCCTTCATTCAAACTGGGGAACGTACAGCCCTGAGTTACCTGACCAAGCCAATTGCCGACCAGATCATGCGGTCGTTCCGCAGCGAGTAGTTAGGAGACAGACATGTCTGAGTGGATTGATTTTGCCCATTGGCAGGAGTGCAAGGCAATGGAGCGGCCCGGCTACATATTTGAGGTGGTGAATACCGACGAGCAACATATGCTGACGACCTGCACCCCTACCGTGGAGGTGCCGTTCGACTGGACTTCTTTACCCGCCAAATTCCGGATGGTAGCGGAGCCACCGCTAAGGCGCTCGGATCCATTGCCTCTTCCCAATCGGAAATAGCTCCCGCTGGTCAATGGATTTGTATTGATCCAGATCCGGCGAGGCCCGTACCGGCAACGGGTCGAAGGATCGGCGCACCACTTACCGCAACTTGGTGACGATGTCTTCGCCCCGGGGAGGGCCAAGCGCGTGGCGACGCGGCGCCCAAGCTACCGCCATGAGGAGCTCGGGTCACGAGAACGCCAAGCAGACTTCGCACTTGAGGCCGGGCAACTCGAGCCGAGGACAGAGCCAGCTATGACAGCGATCGCCTCGCCCGAACCAGGAGATACCCCATCGCCACAGCATAGATCACGGTCTGCGGCAGGATGCCGAAGGTTGCGTTGCTGACCCCGAGGATGAACTGCCCGGTGGTCAGCACTAACGCCCCCAGCACTGTGGGCTGATCCTGCCGCCCCCCGCGGTCAATCAGCAGGAGCAGGGGCGCCGCCAACAGCAACAGCCAGGCGAGCAAGCCCATCGCTCCCGCCATGGCAGCGAAGTTCGCCCAGTCGGCATGCAGATTTTCGAAGCCGGTGCCGGCGACGAGCTCGGGGAACATGGCTTCGGCCGTCAGCATGATCTGCCCCAGACCGACTCCGACAAGTGGGGATCTTCTTAGAATGTCGATGGCTGATGCATAGAGCGCCGCGCGGATATCATCGGAACCGCCCGTGAAGCGGAAGATGTCGAGCCCGTTTTGTAGGACGCTGAGCCCTCGGGCATTGCCGCTGCCGACCAGATAAATGGCGCCGCCGATGGCAATGACCAGGCAGAACAGCGACGCAATCCGGAACAACCGTTCCCGCCACAGCCAAACGGTCAGTACCAGCATGCCAACTGCGGTTATCGCCAGGGCGCCTAGCAGGGGGCCGCGCGAATCGGCGATCATGGCGCTGCCGAGACCGAAGATCGGCCCAAACAGAAAGAGATAGCGCCATTGCGCTGTGCTCGACACCACGCCCACCATGGCCAGACATCCTGACATGGCCGCTAACGAAGCATAATGGATGGGATTGTTGCCAAGACCTGGTCGGTAGAGACCCAGCATGAAATGCTCGTAAGCACCGCCGATCAGTGCGAGGAGCGACCCGATCAGGCAAATCAATGCAAAGACCGTGGGGCTGGGCACCCAACTAGCCGGCCGCGCGAGCACGCCCAGTGCAATGGTCGTCAACATGGGCAGGATCAGCACAGGCGCCAGCAGATCCTGCGGCCCGCGATAAACGAAGGGGATGGCACCTGCGACCAGCAGGATGGCGGCAAGGATAGCGAGGGACGTGGGATGCGAAAACGCTGCCCGTTCGCGCCAGCCGTACCCGAGGACGGCCAGAAGGGCTGCCACCAAGGTGATATAGACGCCGATATAGGCCGGATAGCCGGGTGGCAAAATCGTCGCGGCGATGGCGACTATCAAAAGTGTGCTGGCAAGGCCGGATAGCACTGGTCGTCCTATTGTTAGCGGAAATCGATCTCGATCATCCGGTCGTCGCCTCCGTCCATTAGCGGGTCGCGGCTTTTCCGTCAAAACCGGCCAGCAACTTTAGTCGAAGGACCCAAAGCCGCCACTCGATCTATGGCACTCGCCTTAACGGCGTAGCTCGGAAAGTGCCAAATGCCGCCAACGGAAACGGCAGTGGCCTTCAAGGTGGAGGAGCGACGGGTGCCACGACCACTATTCTCGCATTTGCAGAGCTATCTTCATCGATTTCCGCTCGACAGGCTGATGAAAATTCTCACAAACTCGGTCAGGAAATCGACCTCTCGGTGAGCGTTCGGCCAAGGCTAAACTTAGCCACGCCAAATGCGCCTACGTGACAACGTGAGACGAATTCGTGTTCCGTAGCGTGGTGGCGCTTAGGCTGGGCCCCGTAGCTTTTCTGGCATGGGCTGGGCTGGTCAGCGCCATCCTCCACGCCAAGTACTGGTTCTCCCAACCCGGATGTGATCGATCATTTTCCCATGCACTTCACGCCTTCCCCACATACCGATGTACCGATCTTGGGTGCGCTACCGACAGATTATGCAGTTGCCATCGCTTGGTCTCGATAGGCCTCCTGTTTCGTCAGCATCGCTCAGATCCCCCGTGCCCTTTGTTGGCCAGGCGATTGCAACAAGTATTCGCGGCTTTATCCCCAGCATACGACTAAGCCTGGAATCCAGTGGGGCGCCGCTCCGGCAGGCCTATCGAACTTCCGCCATGGCGCCAACGATGAACAATCGGCGAATATCGCGCTAACCCATCTTCAATGTCTTTCCCAGCTCTGCTTGCCGCCGGTCGATTGTTGCAGCGGCACCAAGCCAAGCCAGGCGGCAAAGGCACAACTGCATCTTGCGTGGCGCTAACACCACGAACTTGGCACATTGCGACGTCGTCGGTGTAGGCTGGCATCCAACGAGCGCGTGGAAATTCCCCGGATGTAGGCCTCCTGGATCACCGCCGTCAGTGCCTTCTCGGCCGGGCACCGAGGCTCAAGGAAGCCGGGGAAGTAGCTGCCCTTCCCCAACTTGGGGATGCGCAGCTCGACCGTACCGGCCCGCGTCTCCCAGTACCGCTCCCGGTAGCCAGGCGCTGCGCCAGGCGGTCGGCGCTCTTCTCGCCATACTCCGCGCCGGTGGCAGCACCCACCTCAAGCTCCATCAGTCGCTCGGCGACAAAGCCGATCATCTCACGCAGAATGTCGGCGTCGGGGGTCTTCTCCACCGCGCGCGCAGGTTCATCATATCGTCGGTCATCGGTGGTCCTTCCAATATTAGGTCGGTGTGAGCAACCCGACCCGACCGGAATCCGTCGATGACCACCGATCAGCTACACCCCGGCCCGGGACACGACCTCTGTGCCCAACGCATCAACGCACCACTGCTATCTCAGCGAACGCGCCATTTCTACTATCTCGTCTCGATTAGCTGTTGGGTCATCCTTGCTCCAGGCGATCGACAGTCCGATGTTGAAATCGACGCCCTCAACTGTGCGGAAAGCGACATTTTGGTTGGGCAGCTCCTTCATCCACTCAGGGACAAATCCAACGCCTAGACCCGATGAAACCAGTGAGAAAAGGGAAAGGGTGTCATCACAGGTATAGGCAACGCTATCGAGAAGGTCGTGTTCTCGAAACATCTGGTAAAAATAGCCTTCGGTGTAAGACAGGTTTGATCTGGAGAAGGCGATGATTTTTTGCGGCCGCAGATCGTCAATGCCGACCTTGGGCAGGCGCGATAGCAAAGAATCAGCAGGCATTGCGAGAACGTATCGCTCGTGCGCAAGGCCGAGGCATCGCAGCGCCCCAAGTTTCTCCAGCGGCCTTATGAAGCCGATATTGATATTGCCGGCTTCAATTTCCCGGATGATGAACTCGCTCGTTCCCGTCCGGACATGGATTTTCACATCGGGAAAGCGTCGACCGACCTTGGCCAGTAACGCCGGCAGCATCCCAAATGTTGCTGGGTAGATCGTGCCGATCGTAAGCTTTTTCAGATCTTTGCCAGCGATGGCCTGAGCGACTTGTCGGGTGTTTTCAAGGTCGCCCAGTATCCGGCGACAGCGCTCATGAAACACAGAGCCGGCCTTGGTAAGCTGAACGCGTCGAGTCGATCGAACCAGCAATTGCACCCCAAGGTCGCGCTCAAGGTTTTGAATATGAACGCTGAGCGCAGGCTGAGCGATATTGAAGCGGGCAGCCGTTCGGCCGAAATGCAGCTCTTCGGCGAGGGCCACGAATAAGGTAAGTTGGCGTATTTCCACGATGGTGCCTAGTCCATACCTTCGTTTGTATGCGAGCGCAATTATGCAAGCGGCAAATCCATAAATCAAACGCTATCAATGTTGTCAGCGGAATCGTGCTTTGGCATACTTCTGTCACCTGATGGTTTAGCACCAGAGGAGGCGCTGAAATGAAGATCAGTCTCGAGCACCTTCCAGAAAGCAAGCAGCGGAACGTTGCTCGCATCGTGGAGGCGATTCATGAAGAGTTTGAGGATGCGCTCAAAGAGGCTAAGTCGGAAAACAGGCGCCGCGGCCGTATTCTCAAGATAATCCTGTTTGGTTCCTATGCCCGTGGCACCTGGGTTGATGAGCCCCACACTATGAAGGGATATCGCTCGGACTTTGACGTTCTGGTGATCGTCAACGAGAGCCGCTTTGCCGGCTTTGAGTATTGGGATCGCGCCACCGACCGGCTGAATCGAGACCCGTCCATCGGAGCTCCCGTGGGATTGATTGTGCATTCGGGCCGTGAAGTGAACAACGCCCTGCGCAATGCACAGTACTTCTTCACCGATATCCGGAAGGAGGGCATTCTCCTCTACGAAATGGATGATCGGGAACTGGCTGAACCCGGTATTCTAACTCCCGCCCAGGCATATAGCGTAGCCAAGGAAAACTATGATCAACGCTCACTCGCCGCTCATAACAGGTTAGAGCTAAGCAGATACGCAATATCCAAAGGAATGACAAACGAGGCAGCCTTTGAGTTGCATCAGTCGGTGGAGCAAGTCTATTCAACGTTTCTCTTGGTGCTGACCAACTACAGCCCGCCCTCGCATAACCTGAAGTTCCTCCGCATGCTGAGTGAAGATCGCGATCGCCGGCTGATTGAGGCTTGGCCGCGCGAGCAGCAGCGCTTTAACGCCTGGTTCAATGTGCTGAATGAAGCCTATGTCAAAGCGCGTTATTCCCGGCACTACGAGATCAGCGAAGAGGCCATGACCTGGCTCATGGATCGCACCCAGACCCTGCATGATCTGGTGAAGGCCGTGTGTGAGGCGCACCTTGCCCTGCTCGGCCAGACCGCGGCTGAAGCGCAACGGACGGCTTGACCCGTCAAATTTTGCGGGTGCTCCCGACGCTTTTTGGCGTTGCGCAACTCGGTGTCAATGCTAGGATTCCGCCGCATCGAGTGCTGACTGAAATGGTGCTTCCGGACGATGCAGGCCAGCTGCCTGCCGTGAAAACGTCCGGCCACCCCCGCGCCGGGCTCTTCACGGAGCAGTCGCTATGTCAGACACATCAGTTGGGTCCCCACGCCAGCTTTGGGGATCGATCGCCGACGTCAAACAACTCGAGGCCAGTTCCCTTTCGGCCGCGACGACGCTCGAGCGCGTCTTCGGAAGTGGCGCTGCCTCAATAGCCGCCTGGTGTGCCCTCTATGCGCGCGCCGAGGGCGAGGTCGAACGCTACCAGCTCTGGTTGGACGCCTTCAAACACATCCAGGCCTCCAGAATCCCACGCAACGCATGATGGCGGGCGGGGCGGATCGGGGCCAGCTCGGTAACGCTATTGATCGCGTTCCAGTATGAATGTGTCCCTTTCGATATTGGAATTCCCACCCGCCCCCCTGCACCTTGTCCAGCGCAAGCTCATTGAGGGGAACATTCATGAAACTAGCATTCCTTGCGGCCTCGGCCGTAACCCTGTCCAGCGTCGTTACACTCGCCCATGGGCAGGATCTGATCGTCAACAGTTATGGCGGCCCCTATGAGCAGATCATCCAGGAGGCCATTATCAAGCCCTTCGAAGAACAATACGGCGTCCGGGTGATCTATGATGCCGTCGGCTCTTCCCAGCAGGACTATGCCAAGATCAAGGCGACCAACGGACGGCCCGGCTTCGACGTCGTGGTCATGACAGCCTCGCAGTCACTTGAGGGCTGCCGCGAAGGCCTGCTCGAGCCCATGAGTGCCGAAACGGTGCCCAATCTGGCCCATCTCAATCCCGCCATCAGCGCCGTGGCCGGCCCCTGCGGCGCGGTCCATGAGATCCAGTATCTCTCCCTGCTCTACCGCACCGACAAGCTGGCTGAAGCCCCTACATCCTGGAAGGATCTCTTCAACGAAGAGCTGGCAGACCGGATCATCCTCCCCACCTTCGCCAATATCATGGCCGCCTATCTTACCCAGGTCATGTCATCGGTCCATGGCGGGGATCTCAACCACAATATCGACCCCGGTTTCGAAGCCATGGCACGGCTCGCCGCCCAGGCGGTCGGGTTCGAGCAGGCATCGGCAATTCTTGAAAGCTACATCGCGGATGGCCGGGTCTGGGCCATGCCCTTCTGGGATGGCAGAGCGCAGCTATTGGTCGATAGCGGCGCGCCTGTCGACTATATCCTGCCCGAGGAAGGTTCCGTCCCGCTCATTGCCACACTCAATGTTCCCGCGGGCGCGGACAACAAGGAACTGGCCCTTCAGTTCGTAAACTTCTTCCTTGAGAAGACCAGCCAGGAAAGCTGGGTCCAGAGCTATAAGGTCGGGTCGGCCCGTCCCGACATCGAAGTCACCGACGAAGCTAGAGCCCGCAAGATCACCACCCAGGCCGATCTCGACGCCCTTTTGCTTCCCGACCTCGACGCCTTGTCGGCCAACCTCGCGGATTGGGGTATGCGCTGGGAACGCGAAGTCGTTCCGGCTGCCCGGTAACCGCCATGTCGAGCCTTGCCCTCCACGCAGAAAAGGGACGTCCCGTGCGGACGTCCCTAATCCGCCAATACATTCCGCTCCTGCCCCCCGGCCTCATCCTGCTGCTGTTCTTTGCCATCCCCATGGGCATGATGATGGGTCTCAGTTTCCAGCCCAAAGGGGCTGAAGCCGCCTCGCTCGCCAATTACGGGCGCTTCTTCACCGATGACTTCACGCTCATTGGTCTGGGCCGAACCGTCCTTATGTCAGGACTTGTCGCCATTTGCGTGACCGTGATGGCCTATCCTGTCGCCTATTTCCTGGCTCGATCCCGCTCGCCGTGGCGCGCCGTCGTTTTTGCCCTGGCCATCGCCCCGGAACTTGCCGGTGTCGTGCTGCGCACCTATGGCTGGCTGATCATTCTGGAAGATCATGGCTTCATCAACAACGCTCTGCTTTGGCTCGGTGTCATCTCCGAGCCTTTGCCCCTCGCCAAGAACATGTTCGGCGTCGTTGTCGGGCTGACCCATGTGATCCTTCCCTTTGGCGTGCTGTCGCTCCTGACTAGCCTGCAAGGCGTTGATCCGAACCTTGAAAAGTCAGCCCAGATCCTGGGCGCATCGCGCCTGTCCGTCATCCGGCACATCGTCCTGCCGCTGACTGTTCCCGGCATTGTCAGCTCCATGCTGCTCGCCTTCACCATGTCCGCCAGCGCCTATGCCACTCCCGCGATCCTGGGCGGCGCCGGCTTCAAGGTGCTCGCCACCATGGTCTACGAGCAGGTGCTTTTTTACGTGGACTGGTCGTTCGCCGCGGTCATGGCGAACGTGCTGCTGGTGATGATGCTGATCGTCGCCTTCATCGGCTCACGGCTCGAAATGCGCCTGCACAAGAAGCTTCACTTCTAGAACCGCGTGATCGAAATGAACCAAATTGTATCGGGCTTCTTCTGGGTCTCCCTGGTCTGCGTCATGGCCTTCATCACCCTCCCTCTGATCGTGGTGATCGCCGCTTCCCTCAGCCCATCAGCCCAGGTGACCCTTGTCCCCTGGGAATGGACCATACGGTGGTATGGCGACCTCGTTGCCAGCCGCTGGCTCGACCCCTTCATGCTGAGCGCGCAGATTGCTGTTCTTGTTTCGGTGATCAGCGGCGTGCTCGGTCTTCTGGCGGCCTATGTCGTCGCCTTCGAGAAATGTCCCGGGCACGCCGCGATTATGTCGTTTCTGCTCTCGCCCCTGGCCGTTCCCCAGATCGTTAAGGGCGTCGCGATCGTGCTGTTTCTGTCTTCAGCAGGGCTCTATCGCTGGGTCGGTACCCCAGGACTAATCGCCGCCCACATCATTCTCACCCTGCCCTTTGCCGTACGGATGATCGCCACGGCCATGTTCAACTTCGACAAGAACCTCGACCGGGCCGGCCAGAGCCTGGGCGCCACCAAAGCTCAGCGCATCCGACACCTGCTCCTTCCCATCATCAAGCCGGGCGTCTTTTCGGGGATGACCTTCGCCTTCATCATCTCCTTCAACAACATTCCCCTGTCGGTCTTTCTGGTCCGCCCCGGTGAAACCACCCTGCCGATCACCGTCATCAACTATCTCGAATACAGCCTCGATCCAGTCCTGGCGGCGGTCAATGTCGCCTCCCTGCTCTTCGTGCTGGCAGTGATCTTCGTCTTTGAAAAAGTCGGCGGCTTTTCCGCCCAAATCCACGGAGGAAGCAAATGACTTCGACCGATATCGAGCTGGTCAAGCTGAGCAAGAACTATGGCAGTACCCCGATCGTCCGGGCCATCGACCTGACCGTGCCACAGGGCGAGTTTGTCAGCATTCTGGGCCCGTCAGGCTGCGGCAAGACCACAACCCTCAACATGATCGCTGGCTTCACCGCCCCGACCAGCGGGCAGATCAGGGTACGCGGCGTCGATCAGAATGGCGTGCCGCCCGAAAAGCGTCGGGTTGGTCTCGTGTTCCAGAACTACGCGCTCTTTCCGCACATGACCGTCAAACAGAATGTCGGCTTCGGGCTCAGAATGCAGGGCAAGAACCAGGCAGATATCGACGCCCAGGTCAAAAAGGCCCTCCACAGCGTTCACCTCGATGGCTTCGAGGACCGCTATCCCAAGGAACTGTCTGGTGGTCAACAACAGCGCACTGCCCTCGCCCGGGCCATCGCGCCCCGGCCCTCGCTGCTGCTGCTGGATGAGCCGCTTTCCAACCTCGACCTCAAATTGCGCGAGGCCATGCGCATCGAGCTCAAGGACGTCCAGCGAGAGCTCGGCATCACCTTCGTCTACGTCACGCACGACCAGGAAGAGGCCATGGCCATGTCCGACAGGATTGTGGTCATGCAGGAGAGTGTCATTGCCCAGGTCGGTACCCCCTCCGAACTTTACAGCACGCCCCGATCAACATTCGTTGCTGACTTCATTGGAAAGTCCAACATCTTTGCCGTAACCCCCACCAGGGCCGAAGCCGGCATCCATCATATCGAGATCTCCGGCACCGGCCTCGAACTGCTTGCTGCCTCCCCCGAGCCTGATCAGACGGAAATCGCCTATTGCAGTATTCGGCCTGAGGCCGCGCGTTGGATCGAAGGGCGATCCCGACCCGATCGGCCGCTCAATATTCTGCCGGTCGAGATCAACAAGATCGTCAATCTGGGCGCTTATCTCGAAGTGTGGTGTCGGCACCAGAGCGATACGGTCATCAAATCCCTGATCAGCGCCGCGCGCGGCGCGCACCTCAAGCCTGGCGTCAACATCGAGCTCACGATCGAACCAGCCGCGATCAAGCTGCTTTCCAAGTAGCTGATCGATAATCCAAGCCTATCAATGCTGCTGAATTGATATTGGACCGTCGGCGACCTCAGACCCTAGGCTACCAGTGTCGGAACAGCCGACATGTACAGGAGACAGTCCATGGACGTGAAAACCAGGATAGAGGCGGTACAGCATGACGGTAACGTCTGTGCCGATATCGAAGGGTTCGATTTCAACAATTACGACGCGGTCGATGTTGCACTGGTTCGCAGCTTCTGGCTGCAATATGGCGTCATCCGGTTTCGGGACGCCAATATCAGCGACCAGCAGCAGGTCGACTTCTCGCGCCACTTCGGCGAGTTCGTCATTCACCCCAAGCAGCTCCAGGAAGGTGGACACCCCACTCATCCAGAAATCCTGGTCATCAGCAACGCCATGAAGGATGGTCGTCCAAGCGGCGCCATGGGCAATAGCGAAGCGACCTGGCACACCGATACCTGGTTCTATGAGAAGCCCCCCGCCGGCGCCATCCTGCGTGCCGTAGCGGTCCCCGAGACCGGCGGTGACACCTACTTCCTGTCGACCTATCAGGCCTATGATACCCTGCCCGGCCATCTGCGCGACTCAGTCAAGGTGCGCCAGATCTTCTTCCAGTCGGCCTATGACAAGACTGGCAAATTGCGTCTGGGGCGGACTGAGCCAAGTTCTAAGGATTTCCGGGAGTGGGTCGGCATGGTGCATCCTCTGGTCCGCACGCATGGCGAAACCGGCCGCCAAGCGCTCTATCTGGGCGGGACGACCGAAGGCGCCTGGATCGTGGGCATGCCGCTCGACGAAAGCAATGATCTGCTAGCCCAGCTCTGGGATCACACCACCAACACCTCGGACATCTTCGTTCAGCAGTGGCATGCCGGCGATATCATGATGTGGGACAACCGCTGCACCATGCATCGTCGCGACGGCTTTGATCCCAATTCGATCCGGATCATGCACCGTACGACTACCGCCGGCGAACGACCCATCTAGTTCCCCCAGCACGCGGACACACAAAAATGGCTATCCAATACCGGACAGCGCCACAACCCGAGCCGCTGGACCCAGAACTGCGCGCTCTGCTCGCCGAAGTCGAGACCGCCACTATCGGTCATTTCGAGACTACAGGCTTCATCACGGGGGGTCTTCGCCCGGTATTTCCAGCTCATGCTGTGGGACGTGCCATTACTGTTGCCGCCCCAGGCCGCGATGGGCGGGTGATCTACATGGCCATCGATATGCTCGAGCCGGGAGATATCCTGGTGATCTCCCGCCTCGATCAGGACGACATTGCCTGTGTAGGCGGCGGCGTTTCGGCCGCCGCCAAGGCCAGGCAGGCGGCAGCCATCATCGTCGACGGCCCTTGCACCGACCCTTCGGAAATCCTCGCCAACGGCTTGCCGGTCTGGTGCCGTGGGGTCTCCGCCAGGACAACCTCGCGCCATATCCAGCTCGGCGGCGAGATCAATCATCCAATCGCCTGCGGCCATGCCGTGGTCATGGCTGGCGATTGCGTCCTCGCCGATGAGAGCGGCGTCTATGTCGCCCGCCCTGACCGGATGCGCGAAATGGCCATTCGAGCCATCGCCCGGCAGAAGCAATCACTGGCCACACGCGCTCACCTGCAGGCTGGCCGCTCCATCTTTGACCTCGACCGGGAGACCCAGTCATGAAACTGGCAATGATCCAGATGAATTCCCAGCCTGATCGCGCCCACAATTTGGCGCAGGCTGTCCGCTTGATGGAGCAAGCCGTCCAGCAAGCCCATCCCGATCTTATCGTCCTGCCCGAACATTTCGACTGGTCCGGCGGTACGCCCGAGCAGAAGCTGCTTGCTGCCGACGACTTGCCGGGGGGCGAGGCCTACCGCACGATCTCTGCCTTTGCCGCCAAACACCAGATCTGGGTGCATGCGGGCAGCATGCTGGAGCGCGTTCCCGGCGACACCAAGATTTACAATACCACCGTGATCTTTGACGGCTTCGGCAAGGAGGTCGGGCGCTATCGCAAGATCCACCTGTTCGACATCACAACGCCCTCAGGACGACGCTATGGCGAGTCCGAGACCGTCCTGCCGGGCTCGAACCTGCTAGTCTATACGCTGGGCGGGCTGCGCATCGGCTGTGCCATCTGTTACGATCTGCGCTTCTCCAACCTCTTCTGGGAACTGGCGCGGCGCGAAGTCGACGTCATGATCCTGCCTGCCGCTTTTACCTCCGAGACGGGCCGCGATCACTGGGAGGTACTCTGCCGGGCCCGTGCCATTGAGTTCCAGACCTATTTCGTTGCCTGCGGCCAGTGGGGCGCCTACCCGTCGGCCGACGGAACCGAGCGAAGCTGCTTCGGGAATTCTCTTGTCTGCGATCCATGGGGCCGCGTGATCGCCCGGGCGCCCGAGGGCGTTGGATATACGACGGCCGATCTGCAGAGCGAGGCAATCGAGCGCGCGCGAAAGCTCATTCCAATGGCAGCCCATCGCAAACGTCTGTCGAGTTGTAGCGCTTGCCAACGTATCGAGCCTTCTTTCCCGATGAAGCATCAGACCGAAAATGCTGTCTAGATCAGGTATCTAGAAAAGGTGGTCTCTTGGCTTTGAGCATCAAAGTAGAGGAGGTGGACGGGCTGGCGAGGGAGTTGTCGCGCCTGGCTGCGAAACCATGACCGACACCAGGCAGTGCGCGAGCGGTTGGAACGACTGCGCTGAACAGGAGTAATCGCGATCGAATTCGTATTGTAAATTGCACCACGATCCGTTGGGTTAAGTCGTAGGAAGAACGTCATGGCCAACATTGTGGAACGCAAAGAATACCCAATCTCGATGCGCCTCCCAGAAGCCGACATCGCGATGATCGATCGCGCTGCTGGCCTTCGGGGTCGGTCCCGTACGGACGTTGTGCGTGATGCCGCCGTTCGCACCGCCGAAGAAGTGTTAATGGAAAACAGGCTGATCCGCATGAGCCCGGAAGGCTTTGCCGATTTCATGGCGGTCTTGTCGGGGCCAGCCAGGCCGGTTCCCGAAATGGTGGAGTTGGCGAAGCGCCCTGCCCCTTGGGAATCAGGTTTATCGCGAAGAACTGATCCTTGGTTCTCTCAACTCCTGAACCACTGAGCGCGGCCCATGACGTTTCCGAGTTTACCTGCGGAAGCCCACGCTCGACCACTGGCTCAAGACCCGCGCCCTCTCCAATCAGGAGAAGGGCTTCACCGCTGTCCTGGTTGTCCACAAGGCGGGTCGCGTCGTCGGCTACTATGGCCTCGCACCAACGGCCGTCGTCCCGAACGTGGTGCCTCGGTCCATCCGTTCAGGACAGCCGCCAGATCCGGTACCTTGTCCGCTCCCAGGACAGCTCGCGGCCGACGTCGCATGGAGTGGGCGCGGGATCGGCACTGGCCTATTGAAGCACGCCCTGGAACGCTGCGTAACCGCGGCAGGCCTCGTCGGCGGTCGCGCGCTCATGGTCAATGCCGTCGATGTCAATGCCGTCGATGCCGAAGCCGCTGCATTCTGGCAGCGGCGCGGCTTCCTTCCACCAAAGGACGACCCGCTGGTCCTTTCCCGTCCAATTGCAGCGATCGCCGCGCCGCTCGACGACAAGGAGCCGCGCCTTAGCCGACCGGTGATATGGGGACCGTCAGCTAAGGATCTTTCAGTGATAAAAGCTAAGGGCCCTGAGGTATTCCCCGGGGCCCGACGCCGAACATGATCCCTATAAAGCCCGCAGCGGGGCGCCAAGCTGGTCGCCGGGAGCGCAACCGCCAAGCTCCCCGGCTTGAAGCCGATCTGGGAGGGCTGACCGCGATGTTTATGATGACCGAGGTCCCGGTGGAGCTCGATAGAGGATGATCCGTCCCGTCGGCAGTATCTGGGTGAGGAAATCAAAATCCCGGATGTTACCGGTCAGCACGCTCGCACCCAACTGACGTGCCTGCAGGAGCACCAGAGCGTCATTTACGAAGCGGCGCTCGTGCCCCTCCCCCTTGGGCAGATTGCTCAGCCGAAAGAGCAAGCCCGCCAACACACCGGCCTGTCCCCATATCACTGCATCCGGGGCATGAAGACGGTGGTCTGGGATGTCCTCTACCGTGGCTTCAATTGTCTCCAGGACAGCTTTTGTGGAGGCATGCTTTGGGTCAAGCCGGCCGAAGGCGTGGGTCAGCTCAGACAGGCAGACCGCGGAATGGTGGCATCGGCGATAGGTAAGCAGCGTATCGACTTCCGCCGGCGATCGTCCCTGCAGAACATCCAGATAGACGCTCGTATCCAGAAGCAGCGGTCCGCCGATCGCGGGTTCGTCAGCAACCCATGGAAGATCGTCGTCGGCTCTGCGCTCCAGCGTTCCGGCGTACTTTTGTGGCTTGAGGGATCGCAGGGCTTCGGAAAGATCAAACCCCAAGATCTATGTCCGCCGGGATGCTGCCCTTGCGTCCAACCATGCGAGCACCGAAGTCATCTTCGAGGGCCAGGCGCGACAGCGCCAGTTCCAACAGCTCGGTGTCCGAGGTGACGTGGGCGCGCTTCTTGGCCGCCTCGATCAGCTCGGAGGACACCCGCCCCGAAAGACGAGTGTTCTTCGCGGCGCCGAGGAGGCCGGCAGCTTTCGCTTGCTCGAGGACGAGCCTATTGCGCGTCGATGCGACCTTTGCTTCGCTTTCTGCAGCCGTCCGTGTTTGCGCAGCCATGAGAACCTCATCTGTTGAACACAACTTAGATTACGTTGAACGCTAAAGCAAGGCTTTGTAGCCGTTGATCGTCCGTACTTCAGGCAGCAGAAGCGCCCGCGACTGGTGGCGACCTGCAGACTTTTGCGTTCCTTGGTCCACCGATTGGTGCCCGCTTGCCGCATGGCTTGTACTCAGGGTGAACGGTAAAACATCCTGCCCCTCTGGCTGCTCCGGGCGCCCTACTGTCCTGCCCGATTTGTTCCAAATTTGGCTACTTCCGTCCTCCTAAAGGCCTCATCCTCAACGGGTTCATACCTGGAAGGATTGCCAAAGTGGATCACCAGAGGCCCCCATTCCCGCCGCTACTGATTTCGTCGGCCGACCTGGTTCGATCCGGTGTCGAACTAGATCCACGCGCTCTTCACGAGCGCGCCGCACTAATGTGGCGCGATATCGGGACGGCTCAGAGCACGGGCAAGAAGTCGGTGCTTCTTCCTCCCGAGAGCGCCTTTTGGGCCTTCTCCCAACACGCTGGGCTTCGCCAGCACTTTGAACGAGAGCGTCTGGGGTGGAAGTTGTCGACGCTGACGGCCGCCAACTCGAAACTGGCAAGCGTCAAAATCGTGGGCGCCAATGCTGCCAACCGGTTTTTCGGATATCCCCGCTCATGCTCGACAATCCTGCTGCTGGACGCCATCACAATGCGCCCGGTCTGCCTGCTCGAAGGCACAGACATCTCGGCAGCGCGGACTGCGACCTACGCAACGCTGGTCGGTAAAGCCATTCTCTCTAGACGCTCCAGCACTAGCGTATTTCTGTTTGGAGGTGGTCCGATTGCGCGGAGCATCTGCCTTGCGCTTGACGCCGTACTCGGACCACGTCTGGAAAATCTCTGGGTCAGGACGCGCTCCCTGGCAACGGCCCAGACCTTTGCTTCATCCCTCG
>JAHHHI010000044.1 GCA_019359435.1 Kaiparowitsia implicata GSE-PSE-MK54-09C | reverse complement strand
TTCTCGTCAACCTGGTCTCGGGCCTGATTGCCTACGCCTACCACCCCGACAAGCCATCGTTGGGCATCCCAGATGATGAGCTTAAAGCCCTGCCACAAGCCGCTTTTTAACGGTCGAACTCAGGTCTCATCAACCTGTTGAGGTTGAGATCGGGGGTGCCAGCGTAATTACGACGGCCAAAGATTTCGTAGCCTGGCCCGCCCAGGAGGAGATCGGCCCGCTCAAGGTTGTGTTTGACGCCATTCACCTAGAGCAGAGGCAAACCGAGACTCACTACTGGCCAGCCTGGGCGATCACCAACACCGACAATGCCCACGACCCCAGAAAGCAGTACCCGAGAATTCCCTACCCCTCAACTCAAGCGCCATCTCAAGACCAAATTCAGACTTTAAAGCAAAAGGTCAAGGCAGCACTAGAAGCCCTAACCACCAACGATTGGCACGAACTATCTCTATTGATATTGGTGCTAGAAAAATATGGGTCTTACCTCAGCTTTGGCCAGCCCGATGTCGCTTTCTTCGACCAAGTCAAAGCCACCGCCGCCGTGGCCGCTGCCCTAGGGGAAAATCCAGAGGCAACGCAACTCTGTTTAATTTCCGCCGACCTATCAGGCATTCAGGATTTTATCTACACTATTTCGTCGGATGGAGCTCTAAAATCTCTGCGGGCGCGCAGCTTCACCCTGGAGTTGGTGACCGAAGAAATTGTGCAGCAACTCCTAACCCGACTAGCGCTGCCCCGGTCAAACGTGATCTATGCCGGTGGGGGCAATCTGTATCTGCTGGCCCCGGTGGGGGATGCGATCCATGAAACTGTGAAAACCCTGCGGTACGAGGTTAACCACTGGCTGCTGAAGGAATATCAGGGCAAAGTCTTTCTTAGCTTGACTAGTCTCAATTTTGATCGACAAGATGTCGGCACTCGAAAGCTTGCCCACCATTGGCAAGCGGCAATTGAAAAGCTGTCGGTGCAAAAAAGCCAAAAGTTTGACCAGCACCTTGATCAGCACTTGATGATCCAGCCTGCCCACGAGCCCTGCAAGGTCTGCCATCGCGATGACGTTGAAACTTTGAAGCCTCTAGATGGGCAAGACGGTGTTGATGCCTGCCCCACCTGTTGCCAGATGTTTGAGCGGGGGCAAAAACTCTTTAAGGTGGGGGCATTGGTGAGATCTACAGCTCAGCAGGTAAATGGAGCGCTGGCACGAGTGGATATTTCGATTGGCGATCGCCCCATCTACTACCACCTGTTTGAAGAGGCCAAAACCATCCCACTAGACCCTAAGGCGGTTTACCTGATTAATAACTGGGATGTGGATCTTTATAAATTTCGCCACTTTAAGAACCCTACGCCGCTGCTGCTGGGCAACTACGGTCAGGCCAGCGATCAAGAAACCGGATACATCACCGCCCAAGAAATGGCAGAGAACAAAGCTACCGGCATCAAGCGAGTGGGCTATCTGCGTATGGATGTGGATAAGCTGGGCCAGATCTTTGCCAAAGGTCTAGGGGATAACTACTCCCTGCCTAGACTGGCGGGGCTGTCGCGGCAGATAAGCTATTTCTTTAAGGTCTATCTCAACAGCCTGGCGGAGTATCGCGATCGCGACTTCTTAGCCCACAGAGACCATTACAACTTCCAAGCTTTGACCGAGTCTCCTCGACAAGACCTACTCTTTATCTATGCCGGGGGCGACGACCTCTTTGTCAGTGGAGCCTGGGACCAGGTGACCGAGTTCGCTTTTGATGTGTACCAAAGCTTTCGTGCTTTCACAGGTCAGCATCCCGACATTACGCTCTCGGCAGGTATTAGCCTCAGCGGACCGAAGTATCCGCTCTATCAGTCTGCCGCCGACTCGGGCCGGGCTGAATCTGCTGCCAAAGGGCATGGTCGCGATAGTCTAGGGCTGTTTGATCAGATTTTTAAGTGGCGAGAATGGCTGGGAAGCAGCCACCAGACCGTAGCTGAGATCGATGTGGTCTCCGCAGAACTAAGACGATACCTCGGCGATGCCCCTACCCTAGCCCTATTTGGCATTTTCCCCTTTGTAGACCATCTGCAAGAGACCTTGGGAACTCAATATTCCCGCAGCTTTATCCGCAACCTGATTTCCACAGCCCAGATTCAGGAACAGTGGATTAAAAAGGCGAAGAAAGAGAAGTCTGGTGAAGAGCAAGCGATCCGCTATTTTCTGCACCTGCCCAGGGTGGCCTATACCCTGGCTAGGGTACCGAACGCGGTTAAAACAACGGAGGGATTTGATGCTGTGAGAACGTCTTTGAAAAGTCCATACAATGCGCCCTACTTTCGGGCGATCGCCACCTGGCTAGATTTGCTCAACCGTTGACCGATAGCAACCAAGGATACCCATGCCAGATAGACCAGCTGTCCGACCACAACACAATCCCCCGCGGGATAATCGCCCCAGAGATAACCGACCCAGAGACAACCAGACTGGGAGCACCAGTAAGCAAATAATCGACGAAATCAGTGGCCTCAACAATCTCCAGAACTACGACATCCGAACCCTGGTAAAGCACGCCGAAGAGTTTGGCCCATTTCTGCGCAATCGGCGGCTAGAAACCAACCAGATTCGTAAGTTCTTAGATGCCATCAACCGGCTCAAAGCCCAGCTCACCCAGGGCGACACCGAGGGAAGCGTCCCTAAAGACGATTCCGCTCTGTTTGCTGACATTGAGACCGACATCGTGCTGCTCAAACCCAAACTGGCCTATGCGGCGGCCCGGCAAGAGGCGGCAAAACCCCTAAGCGAGGTCATGGCTGTCGCCATTGACAGAGTTCACAGCTTAAAAGACTTTGAACGCCTCGTCCAGCTCGTTGAATCCATCATTGCGTACCACAAAGCCGAGGGAGGCCGTTAGTCATGACCGTTGTAACCAGACCCCAAAAACCCCTATTGGGCAAACTCCGCCTCACCAGCACTTTGATTGTCGACACTGGTCTCCATATTGGCGGTGGTGGTGAGACCTTAGATATTGGTGGCCTCGATAAATCAGTCATCCGTGACCCCATTACCCAACAGCCCTACTTGCCAGGGTCTTCCATTAAGGGCAAACTACGGTCTATCTTAGAGCGCCTGTTGAACAAACCCTTAAACCGGCCTGGTGGTAGCGGCACCTACCGCTACGAAAGTGATGATCTAGAAGATGGCTACACCGAAATTGCTAATGGTCAGTACGTGGCTTTTCAGGGAGCGGCGACTTGTCCCCTCAGTCGGGTCTTTGGCTCTACCGGTGGGTCTAAGTGCTACCTCAAGCCAGACGTCGTTGCCGGGGAAGATCTCGACAACCGAGGCTCGGCCACCATTGATAATCAGGAATATATCAAAACAAAAGGGCGCAACGCCCCAGCGCGGTTGATGGTGAGAGACGCCCATCTCCTGCCAGAGTCGGTCAAACAACTCGAAAAAATTGACACTGGGCTCTACATGACCGAGTGGAAATTTGAAAACGGGCTAGACCGGGTCACAGCCGCCGCCAACCCTCGACAGCTCGAACGGGTGCCCGCCGGGGCTAAGTTTCACTTTGAGATGGTCTACACCCTCGAGAATGAGGCCCAGGCGGTGGAAGATTTGAAAAATCTGGCGATCGCCCTCGCCATTCTCGAAGACGATGCCCTGGGTGGCCACGGCTCTCGCGGCTACGGCAAAGTACGGTTTGAAAACTTCCAGTTCTACTATCGCGGCGTAGAGCAATATCGCCAGGTCACCACCGGAGCTGCCGACTTCCTAGCCCCCATCGCCACGATGGAAAATACAGCAGTGTTGCTGGAGCAGTTTGGCACCCTCACCGCCACAGTCAACAGACTTCTACCCGGTAGCGCATCCTAAGGAGCCCCATGAGCAACTGGAGACTAGTGCGCCTCAACTTCGGGCGCAGCCCCGTCCATTTTGGTGAAACGGGCATTGGTTTAGAAAATACCACCGAGCGGGTGCGATCAGACACCCTGTTTAGCGCCTGGATCAGTGCCTATGCGCGCATCTTTGGTGCAGACGGAGTGGAGTTGCTGTTGGCCCAGTTCACCGCCAACCCAGCCCAGCCACCTTTTCGGGTCAGCTCCACCTTTGTCTATCGCTGCCCAAAAAATCCCAAAGAGGTGATCTATTACCTGCCCAAGCTGCTAGGGCGGCCCGCTGGCTACCCCAGCGACGATCTCAGCTTTGCTAAAACCTACAAAAAACTCCAGTACCTGCCCCTGAAGGTGTGGCAGCGGTGGTATCAGGGCAGCGGCTTTTCAACCGAAGACGCTGTTAACTTGGAAACCCACACTAAAGACCCTGACACCGAATCTACCCTATCTAGAGCGGGTGGCTTTGCCTACGAAGAGGCATTTAAAGGCTACACCCTGCCGAAGATCGCGGTCGATCGCATCCACCATGCCACCAACTTCTTTCACACCGGGTTGATTCAGTTTGCTTGGGAATCGGCTGCGATCGCCGACGAGGCTACCTGGGACAATGCCGGGGTGCAAAACCTGGCCGGTCTCTACTTTCTGCTGGAATTGCCAACCGATGCTCCAGAGCTAGAAGCCGACCTGCAACAAGCGCTGGCGGTGCTGGGGGAAGAGGGCATGGGGGGAGAGCGCTCCAGTGGAGCGGGCCGTTTCTCGGTTCAGGCTTGGGAGAGCTTACCGGCAGACTGGCAGGCTGTGGTTAACTTTGCCCAAGGCAACCACCACAGTCTGGTGAGCCTGTTTTGGCAGCTGGGCATTGACCAAACCCAGCTCGGCAGCGGTGCCTGCTACGCCATTCACGAGCGGGGCGGCTGGATCGCGTCTCCCTTGTCGGGGCGACAACTCCGTCGTCAAAAGTTGCAGATGTTTGCTGAAGGGTCGGTCTTTGCCCACAAGCCAATTGGACAGTTGGCCGATGTCACCCCAAGCGGGTTTACCCGCCACGCCATTTACCGCAGTGGCCTGGCTGTTAGTCTCCCCGTCAAGCTCGAAGCCAGCTAGCAATGATTCTGTCAGATGCTGAGATTTAGCTGGTTGATTCTGCCCCGTGTGACTCTTTAGAGGGGGCGATCGCCAGCCTCAAAGCCGAACTCAAAAAGCTGTTTGATGCCCTATCCATTAGAAAACTGGCATGACTCTTTCTCCTAGCACATCCCTTGCTAAACCCAGCGTCACAGACACCCGCCAGGTGCGCCTCACCAGCCGCATGGTGCACATTGGGTCTGCGGTGTCTGAACTTACCCCCTTTGAGTATGTGAGGGAGGGAAGGTTTGTTTACCTGCCCGACCAGGATGAGTTGGCAAAAGCTCTGCGCCAGCGAGGGCGAGAGTATTTAAATGACTACATTGCCCGCGTTGAACAGCGAGAAAACATTACCAGCTTACTGAAAAAAGCCTTTGGGGAAGACTGGACCAGAGCCACTGGAGAAACAGGGCGTGCCATTTTCCCGAGGGCGCTGCGGAGTGTGAACTGGGCCGGTAACGAGATTACAAAACTGCGACCGATGATTCGCAACGGGTTTGGGCACCACTACATTCCAGGCTCGTCGATTAAGGGGGCAATTCGCACAGCGATCGCCTACCACCTGCTCAAGCACAGCGATCGCTACCAGGTGCCCCAGGCCAGTCGTGTGAGCGCCATCGAATCTCAGCTGCGTCAGTCTATGGGCGAACTCAAGCGCAAGGCAAAGTTTGCGGATGACAGCTTGTTTATGGATGAGCTGTTTGGCAACTTTGGCCTTACTTACCAGGGGAGAGAGGTGCGCGCTCGCCAAGGCCCCAATACCGACATCATGCGGGCCGTGTCGGTGTCTGACTCTGAACCGCTGATTGAACAAAAAATTGAACGGGATGGAAAGCGGCCCAGCTTCAACAATCTGCCGGTGGTGGCAGAGGTGGTAGTCTCTAGCCGATTTCCCGACTATAAGGCCAAGTTTAGAGCCTCTATCTATGCCGAGATGGTGTTCAACGCGCAAACCCAGTTCACCCTCAGTGTGGATCACGACATGCTGTCTTGGTTTCGCCACAACCGAGGCATGGCGCTCCCTTTTGAGTCAGTAGACGACCTGCTGAAAATTTGTCAGGACTTTGCCCAAGAACAGTGGGATTTTGAGCACGACTACTGGGCCACCATCGTCAACAACCCCAACGCTCGGGATCGAAATGTCAGCAAAAATCTCAATTTTGACTCTATTCAAGATCTCTACGAACCCGAAGCTTGTCCCCATACCCTGCGGCTCGGCTGGGGTAGCGGGCTGCGGGGCACCACCATTAACCTACTACTGCCTGATGAAACTGTGAGAGAAATTCGCGATACCTGCGGGCTGCGCGCCCCCGGCTTTGAAGCCCCTAAATCGCGACGCACGATTATGAATTCTAGGGGCGAGATTCGCTACGTGCCCGGCTGGGTCAAGCTGGAGGCGCTGTAGCCATGTTAATTCGCTCAACCTGGACGTTGACCACGGATGCGACTATAACGCTGCCCAAATCCTATGGCCTAGATCTGGTGAAAGTGCTCCATACTCAGCTAAAGATTGAAATGGGCAGCGAGGCTATTCCTTCCACCACCTTTGCAGGGCTGGTGGGCAACTGCTCCACCTCCAGAGAGTTCGTCACCTTTAGACCCGAAGAGTTTTATCAGCTTTCTCTCAGCGGGCTGCAAGACACTTCCTCGAAGGCGATCGCAGATCTCGATCTCGGCAATCAGCTTCAGTTTTTAGGGGCCACATTTACTATCGTCAACCGCGAAGACGAGACCACCAGCTACGAGGCGCTGTACCAAAAGCTAGTGGCCAACGAACCCGAGCCGGTTCACGCGTTTGATTTGCGCTTCATTACCCCCACCGCGTTTTCCCAAAATCGGCTTTATCTACCTCTGCCGGTGCCCACCCTCATGTTTCGCAGCTGGCTAGAGCGCTGGAACCACTTCGCCCCGGTCTACTTGGGCGGTGATGAACTAGTGGGATATTTGGGAGATGCGATCGCCCTGTCGCGCCATCGCATTCAAACCTGCTCAGTACAGGTTTACCAAAAGCCCATCACTGGCTTTACCGGCGATGCATCCCTGAGGGTGCTGTCTCGCCTTGATCCACTTTTAGCCAACGTAGCCCATTTGCTCGTTCAGTATGGTCAGTTCTCCGGTACAGGGATTAAGCCCCGTTTGGGGATGGGCTGCACAACATGGTCTTAAATCGTGGTATCTATTCTGCGGCCCCTTCTGAAGCTTCTTGCTTTAATGGCGGCACTGGGGGTTGTCCGTAATCAATCGCTAGATGATACCGTCCCTTTTCGTAGACCCGATTGAGCAGAGGCTGCAGCGTCAAAATTGGCTCCTCCTCTCCCGGCAGCAGAGGTACCGGAAACGGTGGAATGGGTTGTTGTAGGTCAAACCCATACAGGTCAGCCGTCGGGCGCTGCTCAGCCCGACTGACCACAATTCGGTAGTCACTTCGGTGTCCACCCGACAGCGGCAGCGGCTGTCCCCCTCGCAGCAAATCAATCTCCACCAGGTGCGACCCACTGGTTAACACTTGGTTTCGCTTCCGCAGGTAGGCGATGCGCCCCTCTCCTGGTCGCTTATTGGTGGGCGACAGCAGTTCTATCACCGTAACCACCATGCCCGTTGCGACTTCCCGAATTTCTAGATACCGCTCTGTGACCTCTGTCGCCATGGGCACGGTAACTTGTTCAGGCTGCACCGGTAGGGGGAATGTCACGGTACTTTTAGCCTGTTGCCCTGAGTTTCTGGTGGCTACAGCTACATCGGGAATGCCCACGAAGACACTCTCGTCATCACTGCTGAAGTAGACCCGCTTCTCCACCTCAACCCGATATTTTTCGCTCAGATAATCGACTAATTCATCGGCGATCGCCACAACCAATCGACTATGAACCGCTGACCACAGCTCTGGATTCTCAAGATAGGGATCCATTCCCAGAAATGGCGACACCATTTTATCTCCTCCAGCAAAAGAGCTAGTTTCATGTTAAGCCGCGCATGCAGTCATTTCCCAAGATAGATTCCCCTGCACTGATGACCTTTATGTCTATTCTCTTCCTCACTGTCGGCGGCTCCCCCGCCCCCATCCTCACCGCTATTCAGAGCCTGCGGCCCGATCGCACCATCTTCATCTGCTCCAGCGGGCCACGGGGCAGCCTGTCGCAAATTACCGGCGAGGGCAATCCCTGCGAGATTCGGCGCGGGGCCGAGGTGGTTGATCGCCAGCCCAATATCCCCACCCAGTTGGGCATGGGCACTCGCTTTAACGCCGATACTGACCTGGTACTGCTCGACAACCCCGACGACCTGGCCGAATGCTACCGGCTGATTGCCGCCAAAATCAACGCCATACAGCGGGAAAGCCCTGGTGGAGAGCTGTATGCCGACTACACTGGCGGCACCAAAACCATGTCCCTATCCCTGGCCATGTCCGCCCTCGACTATGGGGTTTCGCTGTATCTGACCACCAACGCCACCCGCGAAAACCTGTTCCGCGTGGAGCGGGGCCAATCCACTGAGCGGGCACCCACCACCCTGCTGACGGTTGAGCGCGCGCTCAACCAAGACCTGCCCCGGCTGTTGCAAGACTTTAACTACAGCGGTGCGATCGCCACCCTCCAGGCCCTGCTGCAATCCCTCGAACTGCCCGCCGACCAAAAGCGCCACATCCGTCAGCAGCGCGACCTCTGCGCCGGGTTCGACGCCTGGGATCGCTTCGACCACCTCGCCGCATGGGATTTGCTCTCCATGCACCTCGATCGCAAGCATCCCCACGCCCTTGCCCTCAAGCGCGTGCTGACCAGCCGCCAGGCCATCGACCCCAACTTCACCGCCCCCACCACCCTTCCTGGCCACGGCTACGAACTGGTAGAGGATCTGCTGCTCAACGCCCAGCGCCGCGCCCACCAGCAGCGCTACGATGACGCCGTGGGTCGGCTTTATCGTGCCCTAGAACTGCTGGCCCAAATTCGGCTGAAGCAACACTACGACCTAGAAACGGGCGATCTTGATGTAACCAAACTGCCCGAATTCCTGCGCGAAACCTATGTAGCAGACCGCAATCCCCGCACCGGCAAAATCCAAATTCCCCTGTGGAAAAGCTACCTACTGCTCAGCCAACTGCTCGACGACCCCCTAGGACGCCACTTTCAACCCCAGGCCAACCGCCTACAAGACGCCCTCCATGTCCGCAACCAATCTCTCCTGGCCCACGGGTTCACCCCCGTCACCAACCGCGACTACCAAAACTCTGGCCAGGTGATCCAAACCTTCATTGAAACCGCCTTAGATGCCCTAATCCCCGGCAAACAGCGAAGCCCCCTGCCCCAGTTTCCTACAGACTTTGGCAGTCAGTAGGTGGTGAGTGGATGGGTGGATCGGTGGATGAGTGAACCCCACCTCAAGCCCTTTCCCCACCACCCCACCACCTCATCACCCCACCATCCCACCACCCCATGTCCCGCCCCAACCCCTTCCTCGACGCCATCACCGACCCGGCCAAAAACTTTCTGGCCTTCTTCGCGGTCAGCGTGCTGTTTTTTAACGTGTTTGCCGCCGGGCTCTCCACCCTGTTTTGGGACAATCTGGGCGGCTGGCTGCAAACCGTCACCGGCATTCAGAATGTGGTGCTGCTGCGCGTGGGCATTTTGCTGGGGCTGGCGGCCCTGCTGCTGCTGGCCATCTACGCCACCAACCTCACCGATAGCGTGCGTCGGCTGCTGACCAAGCTGCGTCTGGTGGATGCTGTCGTGCCTCAAGATGCCAGGGTGGTGCCCCTCACCGATACCTGCGCGGGCCTGATTGCGATTATGAGCCTCAGTGACAACTCTCCCGCCGAAGTGGCCCTGCGCCACCACTGGAACAGGGGCGATCGCCCATCCGGGCCGGTTTTTGACCATCGCCATGGACTGCGCTACTGCTGGCTCATCACGACCCCCGACTCACTGGGCTACGCCCGTAACCTTCACCAGCGACTAATCGATGAAGGTATTGCTGAGCAGATTAACCTCTTTTACGGCGATTACACACTGCCCGATGCCGCCAACCCTCAGCAACCGCTCACCCTCAACCTCAGCTCCGCCGAAGCCAACGACCCTGATGCGGTGCTGCATCGGGTCAACAGTATCTATATCCACGCCCAGCGCCTAGGGTTGCGCGAAGACGATGTGATTGTCGATTTTACCGGGGGCACCAAACCTCTGGGAGTAGGCGCATTTTTGGCCTGCACCCGTCCTGGGCGTCGGCTGCAATACATCGCCGGGCGCGAATCCCCCGAACTGTTGGAAATTAAGGTGGACTATCAGATGAAGGCGGTGAAATAGTTTGAAGCCCCCTCTTCAAAGCGATTGCTTTACTGGAACTGTCTCCTCGTTGCGAGGTCTGTTCCATGGCCAATGCCATTGCCCAATTTCTCAGTGCCGATAACGTTGCCCTGGCCTGGGGTAAGGTCGCGACCAACCAGGGATGTGCAGGGGTAGATGGCGAAACTCTGGCCCAGTTCGCTCAAGACCTGGAGCGTCGGCTAGCGTTGCTGCGGCGGCAGGTCGCTCAGGGTACTTATCGACCTTTGCCCCTGCGGCAGATCTTTATCCCCAAGAGGGGTGGGGGCTGGCGCGAGTTGCAGGTGCCCACGGTGCGCGACCGCATTGTCCAGCAGGCCCTGCTCAACGTGCTGCATCCGGTGTTTGAACCCCAGTTTGAGGGGTGCAGTTTTGCCTACCGTCCGGGGCGCTCGCACAAAATGGCAGTCGAACGCATCGCCGCCTATCAGCGTCGGGGCTATCGCTGGGTACTCGACGCCGATATCGTGAGCTATTTCAATCACATTAGCCACGAGCGACTGCTGGCCGAGGTGGCAGAGCGACTGCCAATTCAGGCAGCAGGCAGAGAGCAACAAGCGGAACACGGGTATCCAACTCGGGTAAATCGGCTGAAAACATGGCCGTCGGCGGAGTTTGTGGCCCTGGCACTGCACTTGATCGAGCAGTGGTTGTCGGTGGGGGTGTTGACCTCAGAGGGACTGTGCTTTCCCCAGCGGGGAATTCCCCAGGGGGCAGTGATTTCGCCGATTTTGGCCAATGTGTATCTAGATGACTTCGACGAGGCGATTGATGGAACGCGGTTGAAGCTGGTGCGCTACGCCGACGATTTTTTGGTGCTGGGGCGACGGCAGCACCATGTGGTCGAGGCGCACAGCCAGGTGTCGCAACTCTTGGGGGAAATGGGGTTGGTGCTGCACCCCGAAAAAACCAGCCTGACCAGCTTTAGTCGGGGGTTCCGGTTTTTGGGCCATGTGTTTAGTGGCGATTTAGTTCTGCCGGTGAGAAAGGCAGAGAGCAGTAGACAGCAAGTAGAAAAGGGGGCGCAGCCTGGGTCAAATTTGCGGTTGGTGCACAGTGATGCCCCGGCGTCGAAAACTCCGATGGAGCAGGCGCTGGTGCAGGCGCTGAAGGCATCTCAAAAGCCCATACCGCCCCCGCTGTTTGTGGTGCTGGGCTACCGGGTGCGGCAGGAGCAGCGGGTCGAGATCAACTCTAACGAAACCATGTGGAGGAAAGGCATGTCTACGCTGTATCTGGTGCACCAGGGCACCACGGTCAAAAAAGAGCAGGGGCGCTACGTGGTCAAGGTGCCGAAAGAAATAGCCCTAGAGATTCCGGTGCGGGAGGTAGAGCGACTGCTGGTGTTTGGCAATATTCAGCTCACCACAGCAGTAATTTCAGAATGTTTAGATCATCAGGTGCCGGTGGTGTTTATGTCGCAGTTGGGCGATTACAAAGGACACCTGTGGAGTGCGGAATATGACGACATTCGCACCGAGCTGGTGCAGTATGGGCGGCAGGGCGACGATGGGTTTAAGCTGGCGACAGCGCGGGCGATCGTGGTGGGCAAGCTGGCCAATTCGCGGCAGCTCTTGCTGAGGCTAAATCGCAAACGGCAGTTGCCAGAGGTGGTTGATACTATTGCCGCCGTCGCTGAGATGATGGCGGCTAGCGCCCAGGCAGAGAGCCTCAACAGCCTGCGGGGCTATGAGGGGCTGGCGGCAGCTCGCTACTTTAGAGCGCTGGGGGCGTTGATTGTGAATCCGGCGTTTACGTTTGCGGAGCGCAACCGTCGCCCGCCCAAAGACCCAGTGAACTCGCTGCTGAGCTTTGGCTATACGCTGCTGTTTAACAATGTGCTGAGCCTGCTACTGGCAGAGGGGCTAAACCCCTACCTGGGCAACCTGCACGGGTCTGAGAAAAAGCAGACGTTTTTGGCCTTTGACCTAGTAGAGGAGTTTCGCTCACCCGTGGTGGATAGCCTGGTGATTCGGTTGATCAACCAAAAGTTCTTTCGGCCCACAGACTTTACTTGGCCCAATGAGGCAGGCGGCATTTACCTCAACGATACGTCTCGACGCTTGTTTCTCCAGCAGTTTGAAAAGCGGCTCTCCCTTGAGCTATCCCACCCGGCAGTGCAAACGCCTGTGTCTTACCGACGGGCTATCCAGCTTCAGGTGCAGCGCTATAAGCAAGCTTTGATGGGGGATGCACCCTACGAAGCTTTTCGCAAGGTGAACTGATGCTAGTGCTGGTGGTTTATGACATTCCGGACAATAAGCGGCGAACGAAACTGGCAACGTTTTTAGAGGGGTATGGCAGGCGGGTGCAGAAGAGTGTGTTTGAGTGCTTTTTGACTCTGGCAGAAATGAAGGGGCTCCAGCAGAAGGTGCAGCGGCGCATCAAGCTAGAGGAAGACAATGTGCGGTTTTACTGGATTCCGGCAGATGCGCTGCCGAAGGTGCTAACACTGGGTAACAGTCCGCCAGAACCACCGCCAGAGTCTTACATTATTTAATGATGACGGGTCGATTTTTTGGCTGGTCTGAGCTATGGTAAAGGCAACTATGGCGGCACGCCATAGGTCGGCAGAACCTTGAAAACCGTATTATTTCGTTGACCTATGGAGATAGCTTGACCCACAAGGGTTTCAGCCATCAATGTTTACTGTTTTTAGGTTGCTCAACTCCTAATTTCCAGGCTGTTTTGAACCTATGGAGATCGAGGGTGTTGCATTCCTGGCTAGATAAGGGTTCTAAAGTCGTACCCTTTCCCAACCCATTCCCCGCAAGGGGACGGAAACAAGAATCTTAGCAGCGGTGGCTGCCGCAGTTGCCCCAAAACTTTCCCAACCCATTCCCCGCAAGGGGACGGAAACGTGATCAAGGTCAATCGCCCATCAGCGGCTTAATTTGATCTTTCCCAACCCATTCCCCGCAAGGGGACGGAAACTAACGAGCGTTAAGCTTCTCGATATTCTTTGTGGCAATACTTTCCCAACCCATTCCCCGCAAGGGGACGGAAACTCGTCTAAGAATCTGTACAGATCTTCGTCTTCTGTGCGTCTTTCCCAACCCATTCCCCGCAAGGGGACGGAAACGACTGGTATGTATCTATTTCCTACTGGCATTGACATTTCTTTCCCAACCCATTCCCCGCAAGGGGACGGAAACAGAAACACACAAGACCAATGATAGCACGGGCGCGGGTGACTTTCCCAACCCATTCCCCGCAAGGGGACGGAAACTAAGCTCGAAGTAATACAAGAGCTTGCTTCTTCTTTGGCGCTTTCCCAACCCATTCCCCGCAAGGGGACGGAAACTTGCCATAAAACGGTAGCGTATGGGGCTCCATACGCATATAGCTTTCCCAACCCATTCCCCGCAAGGGGACGGAAACCAAATGCTTTCGCTTGTTGCTGCTGTTGCTGCCGTCTTTCCCAACCCATTCCCCGCAAGGGGACGGAAACGGTAAAACGCACTTACGTTGGAGGAGTTGCGACAGAATACTTTCCCAACCCATTCCCCGCAAGGGGACGGAAACCCCCACCGAGACCGACAATGGATAGGCCAAGGCAAGACTTTCCCAACCCATTCCTCGCAAGGGGACGGAAACATGATCTGGTTCCACGTATAACCGTAATGCAGCCCAGTCTTTCCCAACCCATTCCCCGCAAGGGGACGGAAACTCTGCAACGGTTGCGAGATCGCCACCGTCAGTATTAAGATTTCCCAACCCATTCCCCGCAAGGGGACGGAAACCCGATTTCCTGCACGCCATGATCGCAGCTTGGATCATTGCTTCCCCAACCCATTCCCCGCAAGGGGACGGAAACTGCAAATATTATTGCTGCGCCTGCGACAAGGAAGGTAAACTTTCCCAACTCATTCCCCGCAAGAGGACGGAAACCTTGAAGTAGTTTTTGTCCAGCTTGGTCGATTACAATCTGCTTTCCCAACTCATTCCCCGCAAGGGGACGGAAACAATTGCCAGAGTCACGAACAGAACCACCAGCACCACTTTCCCGACTCATTTCCCGCAAGGGGACGGAAACTCATGCAGGCAGGTTGTGAACGCACGATGTATGACGTTCAATACTTTCCCAACCCATTCCCCGCAAGGGGATGGAAACGAGCAGGAGGGCGATCGCCTCTCGGTGTTGCTGTAGTTCTTTCAAACCACTTCCCCGCAAGGGGACAGAAACTTTGGCATCACTTCCACGTAAAGCAGTCCAACCTTCAGCCTTTCCTAACCCATTCCCCGCAAGGGGACGGAAACCCAGCAATACCTCCGTCACCATCCACATCGGCAGCGATGCCGCTTTCCCAACCCATTCCCCGCAAGGGGACGGAAACGAAAGGGAACTCAGAAGGCAGAAGGATGTAGTGCTGTGCCTGTGCGTAGCACGACGAAAAGGGTGTCTGTGGGCAGTCTGATGGGTCGCTTTACTAGGGAGCCCACCTCCTTAGAACCTCGGTTTTTGATCCAAGCTATACAAAAGGAGTTGATCTACCGATGCTGAGAACTGATGTGTCTTCTCGAAATCCCTTCAAACTTTTGCAAGACAGTTTAGCGTTGTGCTGGCCCATGTATGGTCAGCTCCTGGTTATTAACGTGCCCAATCTACTGTGGATAGGGTTTATGTCTTGGGCTCCACTCAGTCAGTGGGCTTTTGTTGTGAGTCTTTTGTTTTATGGGTTGATTGTTGCTCCATGCGTGTGGGGGGCAAGCATATCCTTTGCGTATCGCCGTATCAGCCGCTCTGAACGCAGCATCCGTCAGACTCAAAGCCTCTTGAGTAATGTGTTACATACAAATCCGGCTGCGCCAATTACAGTGTTCGAGGCTTTTGGAGAGGGGATTAAATGTGCTCCAAAGCTGGTTCTCGGAGGAATTCAATTTGGTCTCGTCCTGTTCGTTAAAATCCTTTTGCTGCTCATTCCGGGTGTGCTGTACTTTATCAATGCGCATTTCTTTGACTACTTTATTGTCCTCAATGGTGACTCGCCAGGGGAGAGCATTCGGCACAGTCAAGATTTGGTATCTGGACAGAACTACCTAATCTATGGCAACCAGGTAAACAATCGATGGTGGGAGGTCTTTTTTGCGGTTTCCTTTGGCATCGTGTTGTTTGACTTCATCATCAGACTCATGGTTCGCCGCATCGTTCCTGTGGAATTTCCCTTAGAAGGCAACGCGTTTGAAGCAATTGAAGGGGCTCTCTTGTTTCTGTTTTACCCTTTTAATCGGGTTTACCAAACTCTCTTGGCGTATAGACTGAATGTTCTGCGAATCAAGAGTATTCCTTAACTATCTTTTGCTCCCCAGAAAGTTGGGAGATCGTCCACTGGGTCTTCTCCATCCTTCGTTGGGAGTGCAACCCACGTTTGTTATCTTCAGCGGATCACAAAGCCCCTGCTGCCCCTCATCCCCTCTCCTAGAATCGGGAGAGGGGATGAGGGGGAGGGTAGAGCTAAAACATTTTCGATCTGCTGATCCTGCCGCTTGCTTCCCGCAGGGTGCGGAGCAACGGATCTCGATAACGACCGAAATAAGGTGCACGTTCTATTACCCTATTGCCCAGTCATGCGGTCTCCATCTCGGGTGCATCCCACTTTTGTAAATGTCATTCTGTTCGCGTTAGCGGCTCTGAAAGAGGGCGTTGCTGAATCAAGGGATGAACCTGGGAGGGACCGGGACATCGTCGAACTTGAGGGAGTGAAGTAGCAGGCGTACAGAGTGAGCCAGCATTTCTACGGACTTGGAGTAGCAGAGCGTTTTGC
>JAHHHI010000043.1 GCA_019359435.1 Kaiparowitsia implicata GSE-PSE-MK54-09C | reverse complement strand
GAGAGATACCTCGAGTCTTTACTTGCTTGGTTCATTTCTGCTGTTCTTTTTCTTGCTCACATCTACCCTACAACTTCACCTTAGCTGTCCCTATTGACTCAGTCTCCCTCAGGGCCTATGTTATGTGGATGAGAATTAGGTACGTAATAGGGCAGTGAGTCTAACGTTCAATACCTGGAATCTCAAGTACAGCAGCTCTGAGAACTTCCAAAAAATTTTGGAGTTTACGAGGACGATAGCGTCCTGGCAAGGAAGCAACATGAATAGCCAGCCTGGGTGCCCGCCATTGTGGTAGCAAGTCTACTAGCTTTTGGCTCTGCAAATCTTCCTCAATAAACCAACGTGGCAACACAGATATCCCTATGCCAGCTAGTGTGGCTTTGCGTAGAGCAAAGATATTATTGGTCGTCATCCGTACAAAAGGAAGCACCGTGGCTGTCTTGCCTTGTGAATTTGTCAGTGGAATGCGTCCCCCTTCAAAGGGTTCTAGCGCAACACAAGGTAGTTTTTCTAGATCAGTAGGTGTTTTAATTGTGCCATGCGCTTCGAGAAATTCGGGAATAGCAACAACCATACGCTCAACTTGACCCAAGGACTCCACGATTAGAGAATCATCTGGAACTGCGCCAATTTTGACCCAACAATCACAACCTACCTCTGCAAAGCGAATAGTCTGGTCTTCTAATTGCCAGGAGACCGAGAGCGAGGGGTGCTGCCGCTGAAACCGGAGAACAGTATCCAGTAGGTGGAGCTGGCCTAAAGCAACTGGCACGACGACCTTCAGTTTGCCGCGCAGAACGTCCTCAGCTTCCAGGTGTTTTTCCTCTAAAGCTTCCCACTCGTCTAGGATGCGGCGAGCATCGGCTAATAGCTCAGCACCAGCCGCTGTCAAGGAAAGGTCATGGGTTGTTCTGCGCATTAACTGAGCTTTGAAGCGTGACTCTAGCTCACTAAGCTGACGGCTAACCGATGGCTGAGACAAGCCCATTGTTCGGGCGGCAGCACTGATGCTACCAGCATCAGCGATTCTCACAAATGTTTGTAGCAACGACAAACGGTCTAGAGATTTGCTCATACGCGATATAAATTACAACTATTCTTGTTACTCGTCTACACAATAGCTGATGAGCCTGCGATAGTGGTTACAAGCCCAAGACAACGGAGTGGCAAACGACTAGGAACAGCTCATTCTGCACAAAAAGAGGTAATTCAAAATGCTCAATATCGCCAAAAAGAGAATGGTAGTCGCTTTGTTGATGGGGTCTGCTCTAGCAACTCCAGCGATCGCAAAAACCCTGCAATCAGAATCCGCTATTTCCGCTACAGAACCCCTAGCCACCATGCAGGCAGAGCATATTATGCTTACAACTGCTGACTATAACGAAACCCTAATTTGGTATCAAGAAAAACTAGACTTTCGCATCAAGCACGAATGGACAGTGCCCGAATTCCCCGGTCTCCAGCTTGCCTACCTGGAAAAAAATGGGTTTATTGTTGAGGTTGTAGCGTCACCAGATACACCGACGATGCCAGCTACAGAAACATTTTCTGAACGTCTGGTACAACCCGGTATTGGCCATTTTGCCTTTTTAGTTGCCGACGTGGATGCCGCGATCGCGGATTTGGAAGCGAGGGACGTTCAAATTGTCTTACCCCCGACAAGCTTTCCCGACAGTGGTCGGCGAGTTGCTTTCTTTGAGGACAACAACGGCAACTTAATCGAATTTCTCGAAGAACTCCCCCTGGGTGAACGTCAGCCCTACACAGGTGGAGAATCCTAAAGTAACCTACGAAAAGATAGAGGAATAAACCAATAATGACGAGCCATTCGATCCCATCCCTGTCAACGACCTTCAAAATTGGTGGTGAACTCTCTGTCTATCGCCTTGGTTACGGAGCGATGCGACTAACTGGGCAACCCGGTAACTTTGGTCCCTATGCTGATTGGGAGGAAGGGAAAGCCTTACTCCGTCGTGCAGTCGAGCTAGGAGTCAATTTTATTGACACAGCAGAAGCCTACGGGCCAGGGGAGAACGAGGCCATAATTGCCGATGCGCTATATCCCTACCCCTTAGACCTAGTGATCGCAACCAAAGGAGGGGTTTATAAACCAGCGCCTAATAATATCCAAGCAGATGGCAGACCGGAAAGTTTGCGACGAGGGGTAGAGAGAAGTTTGCAGCGGCTCAAGCGTGAGCAGATTGATCTCTATCAGCTACATCGACCTGACCCAAAAGTTCCATTTTCTGAATCAGTTCAGACACTAGCAGCACTTCAGAAAGAAGGAAAGATCCGGTATATTGGCCTCTCAAACGTGTCACTAGAGCAGCTTCAAGAAGCTCAAACGATTACCCCCATAGTTTCAGTGCAGAATCGTTTTAGCCTGAGCGATCGTACTCATGAAAATATTTTGGATTACTGTACTGAGCAAGGAATTGCTTTTATCCCGCATGGTTCCTTGGGTGCTCATCCGCTTAAACAGGGTACGCCCCTATCCACTACTCAAGGCATTCTTGCTAAAATTGCGCAGCACCATAACGCCAGTACCACTCAAATTGCCCTTGCCTGGTTGCTGCACTGTGCGCCGAACATCCTTCTAATTCCAGGAACAACAACGATCAGTCATTTAGAGGAGAACATGAGCGCAGGCTCATTAGAGCTTTCCCAGCAAGAGATTATCCAAATTGGCCAAGACTCTACCAAAATGTCAGTGACATAGGATGTATGAATGCCAAAGGGCAATATATAGAAGCCGCATAACGACCCCAACCACCGGACATCGATAACCTTTGAAACTCACCGACGACTTGATTGTGTTCCGGTGCATTGGGATTGTTCGACTGCAACTTACTGTACTGTGTAGCCACCATCAACCACCAAGTTATGTCCAGTAATATAAGAGGCATCATCAGAGCATAACCAAACGACTGCTTTAGCG
The DNA here is from genome assembly GCA_019359435.1 of Kaiparowitsia implicata GSE-PSE-MK54-09C. Taxonomy (GTDB): domain Bacteria; phylum Cyanobacteriota; class Cyanobacteriia; order Elainellales; family Elainellaceae; genus Kaiparowitsia; species Kaiparowitsia implicata. The sequence continues at coordinate 14,180 of JAHHHI010000043.1, read as the reverse complement.
ACCTCCTCTGCTTTTCCACCTCGCTTAAGCGGAACGCTTTCCTGCATTTGTTGTAGGGTATCTTGAGGAACCTCAGCTAGTAAATCTGTCAGAATTAGACCTGGACTGACGCAATTGACCCGAATTCCTTGCCCCCCAAATTCCATTGCCGCTGTCCGGGTTAGAGCCACTACGCCTCCTTTGGCTGCGGTGTAGCTGGCGAAATTAGGTACTCCAATTACACCACCTCCTTGAGATGCCATATTGACAATCGCTCCACCCCCACTTTTGAGCAATGCTGGAATCTCATACTTCATCGATAGCCATACGGCTTTCAGATTGACGTTCAGTTCTAAATCCCATCCATGTTCTGACAGCTCAACAAGGGGGGTAGCTTTGCCAGTTCCAGCATTGTTGAAAACACAATCGAGGCGACCGTAGACTTCCAAGGTTTGATTGATGAGTGCCTCAATATCTGCTGACTTTGTGACATCAGTCTTGATGAAAAATCCATCACTGCCAGTCGCTTTGACCTGCTGAACTGTTTCTTCACCTTCCGGTTCTCTGCGAGCAGCAACAACGACCTTCGCGCCTTGTCTCGCCAGCTCAGTCGCAGTAGCTCGACCGATGCCAGAGCTTCCGCCTGTAACGATAGCGACCTTTTCACTTAATCCAAGACCCATGCTGCTAGCTCCGGTTTACAACTGTTCTTAAAGACTTTAGGAAAGATGTTAATAATTGTCTATCAGTTTCTTGCAACTGCATCCTATAAGATACTTCCCCAAGCGAGTATCACCTGATGATTGAGCGGTCGAACGTTGCTGTTCAGCGGTTGCCAACAATCTCTGCCACTCCACCGACTGACCACCAACCCGCTGCAACAGCGTTGTTGTACTGTTGGTATTACCTTAATACACAAACGGAATTAACTTCCAGGTTTGGGCTGAATAAACCTTGTATTCCTCTCCAAAGTTAGCTTCTAGCATTTTTTCTTCTACCCCAATTCGGTAAGCTCGTGAAGTAACTCCAATCACTAAAAGAGCGAACAGCACGACCCAGTTCGTAACCGCTAATCCTGCGCCTATCTCCATCAATAAGGTTCCAAGATACCCTGGGTGGCGAATCATGTTGTACGGAGCTTGATTGACAATTTCGGCGTTGCATAATTAAAAGATGAGTTAGGGTAATCTGCGATGCAATGTCCAGAATGCGGAGCTACTCACATCCGTAAGAATGGCAAGAGGAAAGGTAAACAAAACCACATCTGTGTAGCCTGCGGTCGTCAGTTTATTGATGCCTATGAGCCTCACCGAGGGTACTCGGATGAGGTCAGACGCGAATGCCTCAAGATGTACGTCAACGGCGCTGGGTTTCGAGCAATAGAGCGAGTCAAAGGGGTGCATCATACGACGGTCATTACTTGGGTGAAGCAAGTAGGTGAACACCTGCCTGATGCTTACGACCCTGAAACGACGCCAGAGGTTGGCGAACTCGACGAGTTAGAAACTTTTGTAGGCTCAAAAAAACAAGATTTGGCTGTGGACCGCCGTTGACCACTTCAGGAAAGGGATTTTGGGTTGGGTTTTGGGAGACCATAGTGCCGAGACGTTTCAACCGCTTTGGACACTAGTGGCCCGTTGGCAGTGCTACTTCTATGTCACTGATGGGTGGACGGTGTACCCCAGCTTTATTCCAGAAGGCGATCAAATTGTCAGCAAAACCTATATGACTCGGGTCGAGGGAGAAAACACTCGACTACGGCACTATCTCGCTCGGTTGCATCGCAAAACGCTCTGCTACTCCAAGTCCGTAGAAATGCTGGCTCACTCTGTTCGACTGTTACTTCACTACCTCAAGTTCGACGATGTCCCAGTCCCTCCAAGGTTCATCTCTTGATTCAGCAACGCCACAATTTCCTGTGCTTCAATAATTTGTAATGTTCTTGTATAAAACTCACCCAATGTTTTGGCAGCCCAATACCGCATAGCCAAGCCACCAAGCATCAACGTTAGTCCTATCGAACCAACAGTTGCGTTATCCCAGTAGCCGATTTGACGAGTATTTAAAATAGGCGCAGCAATAACAAGCAAGATACTGATCACGCCACTAACCCACAGCACTTGAGAACTGCCAGCATCAGCTTCCCCTGCTTTGAGACTAAGTGCCTGCTGACCTTGTCTCAGCGATCGCTCTATTACGAAATAGCAAGCAATCAAAAAATATGCCGAGACAGTTGTGATTGTCATACAGCCTTCCTAATTAGTTTGGTGGATTACCTGATGATAAATCTCTGCATCGGCAACCTTCAAGCAAGTTAACCTTGGCTAAAACAAATACGCTTCAAATACAAGCCACAACCCAGAATCAAAGCAGTACAACGTTGAAGTTGAGCCGCAAACGACGCTTAGATCGCGTCGTCGGGCTAACGGCGTTCGTCGGCTCCAACGCGAAGTTGTTGTGACTGGCAAGTTGACTTAGTGTTCCCAAGTACTAACATTTGTACCAGTCAGAACAACTACTGTTTATGCTGACTCCCTTTCCTAAATTCTGTCTAACACCCCACAGCAGGGTAGTTAGCCAGAATCAAAGTTGCATATCACCTCCTCTGGAGGGAGTTATACCAAATATCATCCGTATAACTGCCCAAATTGGAGTATTATGCCGAACTCTGCCGGGCTATCTACCCGAATTCGGATGTTATGCCGAATGAGGTCGTGATAATTACTCTCATAGAGTGTTTAGCTAGATCTTGCTCTGCATACTATGCCTACTAAGGGTGTTATACCGATGGCTTTAGCAAAGCTTTATCTCCGGTACAGAAATATAAAGAGTTTTCCTCTACATTTTGTAGTGAAAACTCTTGTTTTCTTTGGGCGATTGGTTTATTCTTTGCGATACCGGAATCAGATTCCGGTGACAAGTAAAACGCGCGCTTGGGGTTTTGGGCGCTGATTAGGAGTGCTGAGAACACTCACTAACCAGCTGACCTGACTCCTGGCTATGGCAGGAGCCAGGCTTTGATGATTATCAAGCGCCTCGCGAATGCTGACAAGTGGTTGGGTCAACCACGTCCCTGAGCGCGTTTCCTCTACAACACGCATTAGCGAGGCAAAACCCATGAGTTCAGAGATTAAGGCCTTGGTGCGATCGCACCAGGGCGACAGCAACGCGCAGATTTGGATCATCGGCACGAGAGACCAGGTGATCCATTTGATGAACGAGCTGTATGTGAAAAAGGTGGCGACGGATCGCGCGCAGTTTACGCCGATTATCCCTGCGCCGTTTATCAACGGGCAGTATATGACGGTGTTGGTGCGATCGCACTGAACCGCCGCTTAATAGAACAAACAAGCCGGGATGTGGGCGCGGTGGGCGTCATATCCTGGCTTGCGGCAGGGCTGAGGGCGTAGGCTAGTGGGGTTGGATGTTGAGATCCCAGGTGTGGTTGGATAGCCGACGGAGTAGTCGTTTTGGTGTAAGCAGGGGGCGATCGCTGACTCCGATCGCTGACTCAATGGTATTGGATGTCGATGCTCTATACGTAGCTATTATTTAGAGAATTGATATTAGCCGTGGTTTATCTAAGTCTCCAACGCAGGGGTGTGGTAGGGCAAAAGAGTTGCTGGGCAATAAGGCCAAAAAACTTTAAAGACCTTTCCTGGAAAGAATTTCAGCGATTTTTCTTGTTTCGTGCCCCGATTCCAGCTCAACTCCTGTTCAGCTTGAACGGCTCCCCTACAACCTAAGGGCTGTCATCAATTAACCTCTGATATCCCAGAAATCAACAGTCACAGCCCCTAGCCTGGTTTTTGGGTCGGGCGTGGCAACGCTCATAGCATAAGACGTTTGGTTGGAATTGATAAAACGCCCTAGCGCTTGAACCACTTGCGCCATGAAGTGGCGTTGCCCTGTCAGGCTAAATCGTAGAAGCAGTGGTACTCGCCCAGTTGAATCGGGGGTAACCAAGCCGAATTTGGCGTGAAATCGGCTGCGGAATGAAACTAATTCGGGATGTTAAGGCAAAGCAGTTGGGTCGGCGATCATTTTTTAACCAGCCAGATCAAATCGAGGGAAAACTCAGTTGACAGGAGCATCCTCAAGCAAGTAGCAGAAAATCCTTGATAGCGGCAAAATTTTGCCGTTAATCAAAGAATTGTAAAGACTGCATAGGAATCCTATAAAGTGCCTCTAGCTCTGAAACCTTAGTGTTTCTGGCCCGTCGTTGGCATCCAGCAATCAGGAGCACCGTGATTTAAGTCGATGGGGTGGGCAAACTGTTAAAGTCGCACATTGCTAGCGATGCAACAAGATTGTCTATCTACCTCATCACCATTACATTCCAAACAACTCTACGGAGAATGAACAAGAATGACTCAAACCAACTGGACTAAACTACTGCGTTTAGTGCCGCTTTCAGCGATTTTGGCTACCTTAACCCTTGGTAGTGGGGCGGCGATCGCCCTGGCCGCCGAAGAAGGCCCCATTCAAAACTTCAACTGGCTTAAAGACGAAGCCCTGCTCGACCAGGCCCTTGATGCGGCTCACACCAAAGACGACGATGATGACGATGACGATGACGACGTAGAATCGGGCGAAGTTATCTACCAGCGCCGCACCACTACCACGACGAACACCACTGTCAACCAGGTTCGCTTTAGCGATATTTCCACCAACTACTGGGCGAGCGACTTTGTCTACCGCCTGTCTGCCCTCAGAGTGGTCAGCGGCTTTCCTGGCGGCAACTTCTTACCAAGCAACAACCTCACCAAAGCTCAGTACGCCGCTATGATTGCCCGGGCATTTGATCAGCCTGTGACTCGCCAGGCCGTAGCTCTGCGCAATGTGTCTAGCAGCTACTGGGCCTATAGCGCCATTCAAAAAGCTTATAGCATGGGCTTTTTGGATATCTCTAACGGGCTGTTTGACACCAACAGCACCATGACCCGCCTCGACATGCTGGTGATGCTGGCGCGGGGCTTAAACATTACCGAAGTCACCTCGGGACAGTCGGTGGATAGCCTCTTAAGCATCTTTAGCGACGCTAGCCAAATTCCTAGCGAGTATCGCGTCGTTATTGCGGCTCTGGTCGAGCGCGGCATTTTGGTGAACTATCCCTCCCTCACTGAGCTAAATCTGTTTGGAGTGGTTTCTCGCTCTGAGGCCTGTAGCTTTGTCTACCAGGCCCTCGCCTACATGGGCAAGGTCGAAACCATTGAGTCGGCTTACATTGTCAACAACACCAATTTTTCTAGACTGAGCGAAACCGTCACCATCACCGAAACCACTACCACCGAAACCAACTTTGGCGGAGTGAATGACGACGACGATGACGATGATGATGACGACGACGATGACGATGATGATGACGACGATGATGACGACGATGATGACGACGATGACGACAACCGCAGACAGAACTGTAACCAGGGCATTGGCAATGGCGCAGAAGGCTGTGACCCCGGCAACTCTCGCCCTCATGGTGGCAGCAATGACGAGGGCGGTCGTACTCCCGGCAATCGCAACCGCTAATCTATAACCGCTGTCCTTTTGAGCGATATGAGACGTCCTTTGGGGCGTCTTTTTTTTGCCCTTGCCAACCTAAATTCGACAGATAATATCAATTCCGAAAATTTGGGCTGCAAATGGGGGGCAAGGGAGCTTCGCCCCCTTCTGGGGAACGCAGTTCCCTACTCCCCTCCTCAAACAATTCGCCGTTATGATTTAGAGAATTGATATAAAACGCGGCTTTTGGTAGGGCTTGAAGCTCGTCATCAGAGATGCTTAACGGCGGCTTATCGAGGGGGTAGGCGTAGGCGATCAAAACCGGAGACCAAATTGATGAGGAAGTTAAAGGGACTGCGGTGACGGGAATGCTCAGCAGGCATTGGCAGTAGTCGAGGTTGGTCAAGCTCATCCTCCTCGTTCATTCAACGCTTCCCTTTGCCTTACGTATATTCCTGCGTAAGTTCTGATTCTGTTTCTGTCGATTGACCTTACACTGCGCTCAACTCAATCAATCGGTGTTATGTTGACTGAGATGTGGCTTGGGGTGCTGTCCATAGTGTGGATCAAGGTGCTGCTCCAGTCGCCTGACTCGACTCTCTGCCCACCTAACTGCTGAATTTGGGTGAAGGTCATGGTGTAGCCCCAAGCAGTGCCTGCAGGAGCACCATCGAGCATCCGCAGCGGAAGGCGTTGGCGATCATACTCATTTTGCTCAGGCGGGCGATTGGGGGAATAGCCTTCTAACTCATCTAGATAGACGAGAACGCTGGGGTTAGCAAATTCTAGGACATAGCCATGCACGGTGTTAGCTTCGCTCTCATCCCATCCGCTTTCATCCCAGCATAGGGCCGGATAGCCCGCCGGAAGGTGAAAGAGGATGCCGGGGGCGATCGCCCGCCAGTAGGCCACCACATGGGCCTTGCAATAGTCAGAATAGTACAAGCCGCCCGGTTTAAGAGTGCCATAGACAAACACACGCAGCGGCTCCATCACGGGGTAGACTCCGGCGGCGGCGATTGGGTGGGCGCGCTCTGCAAGAATGGCTCAGTGGGCACGGGCACCTCTGTCATTGAACGGGCTGAGTGGATGGGCGCATCCATTAAATCTCGCATCCCTTCTTCTGCCTGAGCGCGGGCATTGGGGTGAAAGTAATCGTAAATAGTTTGCGCTAGCTTGGGGCCAATGCCAGGCACATCGGCAATTTGCATGGCATTGGCTTCGCGCACATAGTCAATCGAGCGAAAGTGAGCCAGCAGTTGTTTTTGACGATGCAGCCCCAAGCCAGGAATTTCCTCAAGGCGCGATCGCCGCATGCGGTCGCTACGCTGCTGCCGGTGAAAGCTCACAGCAAAGCGGTGCGCTTCATCCCGCAATCGCCGCAATAGCTGCACACCGGGTTGCTCCTGCTCCGTCTCTAGCGGCAGCGATTCCCCTGGTAAAAAGATTTCTTCACGCTGCTTGGCTAGGCTGACCACCTTCACCTCATCCAGCAGATTCATGTCGCGCAGCACGGCCACCACCGCCGAGAGTTGCCCCTTGCCGCCATCGATCATCACCAAGTCAGGAAAGTCGGGGTTGCCCAGCCGTTGCAGCGCAGGATCTTGGGCATAACGCCGAAACCGCCGCTGAATCACTTCTGCCATACTGGCAAAGTCATCGGAATGTCCAGCGCGCACCGTAGCATTTTTGATCTTGTAATGACGGTAGTGCTGCTTCGCCGGCAGCCCATCCACAAACACGACCTGCGAAGCCACCGCATCAGAACCCTGAATGTGGGAAATGTCGTAGCCCTCGATGCGGTGGGGCAAATCGGGCAGGTCTAAAATTTCGGCTAGGTCGAGCATGGCCTGGTTATTGCGATCGGCAAAGCACTGAGTCCGTGCCAGTTCATAGCCTGCATTGCGCTCCACCATATCAATCAGGTCAGCTTTAGACTGGCGCTGGGGCACGACAATCGAGACTTTGCGCGCCCGCCGTTCGCTGAGAAAGCTCGCCAGCATATCGCCATCGGGCAGCTCATGCTGGGTCAAAATCTCAGCGGGAATTTCTACACTGTCGACGGTGAAGTAGTGGTCTTCTAAGACTCGCTGGAGGATTGCGCCCGGTGATCCCGACTGAGCGTCGGCCACAAACCCCAGTCGCCCCACGAGCCGTCCTGCCCGAATCTGGAAGAGCTGGATGCAGGCGTGGTGGTCGTCGGCCATCAGGGCGATCGCATCTCGGGTCACGGTATCATCCGGCAGCGACACCTTTTGATTAGCTCCCAAGGTTTGAATCCCTCGAATTTGATCCCGCAGCCGCGCCGCATACTCAAAATTGAGGTTTTCCGCAGCCTTCTCCATCTGCTGACTGAGGATGTCCTCTAATTCTTGCGTGCGCCCCTGAAAGATCATCGCCACCTTGTGCAGAATCTTGTGATAGTCCTCTGAGGAAATCAACTGCTGACAGACGCCGGGACAGCGCCCCATATCGTAGTTAAGGCAGGGGCGATCGCGAAACACAGGCTGCCGCCGCTGTCGCAGCGGAAACACCCGCTTAACCAGATTTAGCGTGCGGCGCAGGTTGCCCACATCCACATAGGGGCCATAGTAGCGATCTTTGGTTTTGCCTAGTCGCCGCTTGCGAGTGATAAAGATCCGGGGATAGGCTTCGCTCCACGTAATACAAAGAAAGGGGTATTTTTTGTCATCCTTCAGCAACACGTTGAAGTGCGGCTGGTGAGTCTTGATCAGATTGGCTTCGAGCGCGAGGGCTTCCGCTTCAGAATCGGTGACGATGAATTCAATCTCGGCCACCTGCATCGCCATCAGCGCAATCCGGGGATCACGATAGTGGTCTTCACGAAAGTAAGAGCGGACGCGCGATCGCAAGCTTTTAGACTTGCCAATATAGAGAATGTTGTCTTGCCCATCGCGCATAAAGTAAACCCCCGGCTCTTGGGGGATTTCCTTCAGGCGGGTTTCTAAGCGCTCTGGATCTTTTAGCAGCGTAAGGCGGAGAGAAGAAGTCACAGGCAAATGTGATGTGGGAGGTGAACATGTGCCGTGAGGGCGATCGGCAACTGAGTCGAATCCACGTATTTCAAGTCTATCGCTCTAAAAACCTTCTGCAATCTAGGAATCAGGATAACCAAACATGATAGTATCCCTTTTGCCTACGGCAGAGCAATTTGGGACGTCAGTCCGTGAGACCAGTAAGAACAGCTTGGGATACCTCTGGCTCTTGCGGCATCACGCTTGAGGCTGTTCTCATCAGATGGCCTGATCCCAGCAAAGATCAACGCCACCTGCAAAACGCTTTCTCTTAATTTGTCACCTCTGGCCTTTAGACTTTTGGAATGACTATTGGAATGCTCATGTCATTGCACCCTCCCCTTCGACGCACCAAGATTGTGGCGACTATCGGCCCCGCCACCAGCAGCCCAGAGGTGCTAAAGGCGCTAATTCAGGCGGGTGCCACCACCCTGCGCCTCAACTTCTCCCACGGCACCCACGACGACCACCAGCGCAACATTCGACTGATTCGGCAAATTTCCTTTGAGCTAAACCAGCCGGTGGGCATTCTGCAGGATTTGCAAGGGCCGAAAATTCGCCTAGGCAAATTTGAAAACGGCTCCATCATTCTGCAAAAGGGTGATGAATTTATATTGACCAGTGCGCCTACCGTAGGCACTCAGACCATCAGCTCTGTCACCTATGGCCCCCTTGCCGACGAAGTGCCTTCTGGTGCCGTTATTTTGCTCGACGATGGCCGTGTTGAAATGATGGTAGAACGGGTTAACCCCGAGAAACGCCAGCTTCACTGCCGTGTCGTGGTGGGCGGCGTGCTCTCCAATAGCAAGGGAGTCAACTTTCCGGGAGTCTATCTGTCCATCAAAGCCATGACAGATAAAGACCGCACCGATCTGATGTTTGGGCTAGATCAAGGCGTAGATTGGGTCGCACTCAGCTTTGTCCGCAATCCTCAAGATGTGTTGGAGATCAAAGAATTGATTTCTAGCGCTGGAAAAAACGTGCCCGTAATCGCCAAAATCGAAAAGCACGAAGCCATTGAGCAGATGGATGCCATCCTCTCTCTGTGCGACGGGGTGATGGTGGCCCGGGGCGACTTGGGAGTAGAGCTGCCTGCCGAAGACGTGCCGATCTTGCAGAAGCAGCTGATCGCCACCTCCAACCGTCTGGGCATTCCGGTCATCACAGCCACGCAAATGCTCGACAGCATGGTGAACAATCCTCGCCCTACCCGCGCTGAAATTTCTGATGTAGCCAACGCCATTCTAGATGGCACAGACGCTGTAATGCTCTCAAACGAGACAGCCGTAGGTCAGTTTCCAATACAGGCGGTAGAAACGATGGCGCGCATTGCCCTGCGCATTGAGCGCGAGCAGCCCCTAACCCGCAATCTAGAAAAAACACCGGGCCGCACTATTCCCAATGCAATTAGCCAAGCTGTAGGACGCATTGCGGATCAGCTTGATGCAGCGGCCATCATGACGCTAACCAAAACCGGATCTACCGCGCGCAACGTGTCGAAGTTTCGCCCGACGAAACCCATTTTGGCGGTGACGCCTCATGTCGATGTGGCGCGGCAGTTGCAGATGGTGTGGGGCGTACGTCCTCTGCTGGTGCTCGACCTACCCTCTACGGGGCAAACCTTTCAGGCAGCGATGAACGTGGCTCAAGAAAAGCACCTGCTCGCCGAAGGAGATTTAGTCGTGATGACGGCAGGCACACTGCAGGGAGTTTCTGGCTCAACGGATCTGATTAAGGTGGAACTGGTGACGGCGGTGCTGGGGCAGGGCATTGGCATTGGGCAGGGTTCTGTTAGCGGTCGCGCTCGGGTGGCGCACACCAGCCACGAAGTCAGCAACTTCAATGCCGGTGATATTTTAGTGGTGACAGAAACCAGCGCCGATTATATTGAAGTGATTCGCAAGGCTGCTGGCATTGTGACAGAGGATGATAATCTAACCGGACACGCCGCCGTGATTGGGTTGCGTCTGGGCGTTCCGGTCATTGTGGGCGTAAAAGGCGCAACCCAAGCGATTCGCGACGGCACGATTTTGACCCTCGATACCCAACGTGGGTTAGTCTACTCTGGCCCTTCTAGCGCGGTGCAGACGGATTTGGCCCTAAGCAGCCGCGGCGAAAGCTAAGAAGGTTTCTCGGGTGTTGCTGAATTGAGATATGAAAGGCAAAAACTGCCCTCACTCTAGCCCTCTCCCAACGGGCTACTAAGTACACATAAGTCTTCCGACTGAGGATTCGCCGGGTTGATCCTCCCTAGCCCTCCTTAAAAAGAGAGAAACCGGGTCGGAAGTCCCCCTTGCTAAGGAGAATTTAGTGGGATCTCAACGGATTTGCCATAGCCAGGGCAATTTGTGTGTACCTAGTAGCCCAACGGGAAAGGGAACAAGCCTTCTAGATCTCTTCTCCTTAGGGAGAAGGGATGTCCTGAGCTTGTCGAAGAGGGTTGGGAATGAGGGTAAATCATACCCACATTCAGCAATGCCGAGATCGGTTAAGCGATCGCCACCGCTGTCGCTAAGGGCACCAGCTGAGCCGTTGCCGCATCCAGATCGCCCAACACCGTCACGGTGTCGCCCGTGCTGAGGTTAGCTACCAGGCGATCGCCCAACACCGCCAGCGAAAACTCGCCGCCCGCGCCCAAAAAGCCGCTGAGGTCGATGCGATCAATCGCCTCAAAGTCGGCAATCACATCCATATCACCGCCGCCGCTGGCGATCAGGTCGGCCCCAAAGCGGAAGGTATCGGCCCCCAGTCCGCCCGTTTTCACATCGCTGCCCCGGCCACCGTCGAGGATGTCGTCACCCTCGCCGCCGCGCAGCACATCGTCGCCGCTAAGGCCGAGGATGATATCGTCACCGCCCTGGCCATTGATCACATCGTCAGAAACGTTAAAGCCCTGAACAACGTTGTCTAGGTCATTCAAAAAGGTGACGGTGTTGCGGTTAAAAATGCGCGACTGGGTAGAGTCGGCGTTGAATACGTCAAAGCTGTCCTGAATGACAGTATCACCATCGAAGAGAATGTTACCCTCGCCGCCGGGCAGGTTGTCTAAATCTTCCAGAGCAAAATCACGCAGAATCGCCCCGGTGCCGGGAACGCCCTCAAAGCTGAGGCGCAGATCGCTGCCCTCTTGAGTCAGCAGCAGATTCTCTGCCGTCAGCCCCTCGCCCACAAAGCGCAGGGTGTCGATCTCATCCACCAGACCCGCCGCTGGCACAGCACCCAGGCCGACGCCGCCAAAATTCTCCACGGTGAAGGTGTTGTTCAATGCAATGTCAAAGGTGTTCTGACCGCCCAGCCCTTCCAGGGGCGTCAGGTGCTCGGCAAACACCTGAATGCGGGCCAGCTCGTAGCCGGGGGCACTAAAGTCGGCGTTGGCAAAGCCGGGGAAATCGACAATGCCGCCCTCACCGGGGGGCAAAAGACCGGGGGGCAGCTCAACGACGCCGCCTTCGGGAGTGCCCTGCAATACGTCCGCCGCGCTAAAGGGCAGGCTCTCAAACAACTCATCGTTGACCTCGGTGCCCGCATCCCACACCTGGCTGCCCAGCACAGTGAAATTTGCGCCGATGAAGTTGCCCGCTTCGTCAAACAGTTCCAGCGGTTCGGCATCGCCGATGAAGGCATCGTTGCTGGGGAAGACCATCGCGGCGTAGCTGAGGAAACGGCTGCTGGCCGGGTCAAACACCGTCAGGCTGCGGCTGCCTTCCTGTCCGGGGAAAATTCCTAGCGGGCTACCCTCCGGCGCAATGATGCCCTGCAAACCGCGCTCCCCGGCGGGGCTGTTGGCAAACTGGCTAGAAATCGTCAGCGGCAAAATTGGAATTACCGTCAGGTCAATGCCCTCAAAGCCGGTGCCCTCAAAGCTGGGGAAGTCGGGGGTCAGCCCTTCGAGGCCGATGAAGCCCTCTTCGGCAACAATTTCCACTGCGGGGGAGGCCGGTTCGCCCAGATCAAAGGTGTTGAAGCTGCCGTCGTGGAGGCCAAACCACAGCGGTGTGACGATCGCCCCCTGTTCCGGCGCTAAATTTTCCACCGCCACCGTCAGCCGCACCGGGCCAGCGGTGGGTGCTTCCCCCTGCTGCAGCTGACCGCGAATTTCGCCACCGGGAAACTGCTCGGTGTGCACATTCCAGTACAGGTCTAGGTCTGCGCCAGGCTCAGCATTGCGAATGTCCTCGACAAACTCGCTGAGGCCAATTAGGGCCGGGTCGGTCTCTTCCCAAATGCCCGAGAGGGTGACAGAACCGTCAGCATTCTCGGTCACGATCAAATCGTCGGCATCTTGTCCATCCGCCTCGGGCGCGACTAGGTCAAACAGGCCAAAGGCTACCGGGCCATTCGCGCCCCGCGCCCCGTTGTGAATGTGAATGCGGGTCACGTCGTCGCCAGGGTCAGGGGTGGTGGGGTCGGTGCCCAGCAGCGCCCCAAAGTCTAACCCGCTGAGGGTGAGGCTATAGCTGAGGGCATCCCCCGCTTCATTGAGGGTGAGAGCAGAGACTCCGGTGGCGGCGGTGCCGTTAAATAGAGGCAGTTCTTGACTACCGCTAAGAATGGAGTTTAGCGGTACGGGGGGCACAGGCTCGCCCAAAAACACGCGAATGCGGGCCACCTGGAAATCGGGGGCGGTGAAGTCGGCGTTGGCAAACATCGGATCGCTGAGAATGGGGCCATCGGGAATGAAGCCCTCTGCTAGCTGCACCACGCCGTTTTCATCTACCCCAGTATTGGGAGCCATTTGGCCAAAGAAGGCTGTGGTAGCGGGAATTTCGTCGTTGATCTCTGACCCAGCATCCAGCACGCTGCTGCCTGAGACGATAAAGTCTGCGCCGATAAAGTTGCCCGCTTCGTCAAAAATGGCGTGGGCACGCTCGTTGCCGTTGGCGATAAAGAAATCGTTGCTGGGGATGATCATCGAGGCGTAGTTAAAGAAGCGGCTGGTGGGGTCGCTGGGGTCGAGCTCGACGGTGAAGCTAGCGGTTTCGCCGGGGTCGATGGGGCCGGGGGTGCCGTCAGGGCCGAGAATGGTACCCTGTACGGTGCCAAAGCCCGCCAGGTCAAATTCCTGGGAGATCAGCTCGGTGGCCCCATCTTCGGCCAGCGATTCTAAACCGGGGGAGACGGGCCGACCGCGATCGTAGGTGTCGAAGGTGCCGTCGTGGAAGCCAAACCACAGCGGGGTGAGAAACGCGCCATTGTCAGGGGACAGGTTTTCTATGGAAACGGTCACGGTTTGAGTAGTCATAATAGGGAAACTCTCCATGATGGTTAATGCAGCCGATGCGTTTGCGGTATCGACGGTGTAGTTTGCCCCCCGGCAGTAGCGACCATGAGAAGTGCCTTCGGTGTGAGGCAGGTTCTCGACCTGAAGCTGGATGACTTTGGCCAGCCGCAGGGTGCTGCGGCTGAGGGGCTGCAGGCTTGGTCTACTACATCCTGGGTGTAGCGGAGGTGTCGGCTGAGGTGCGGTGGGTGATCACCCAGCCTATAATCCGGTTTTCGTCGCACAACCTCAGACTGTTGAACGGCTCTAGCTTGTCATTAGACCTGTTGGGGAATAAGGAGATATCTGAGAAGATAAGGACGATGTGTATTGACTAGGGCCGTGCTCAACATCGACCGTGTGCTCCGCCAAGACCGCTTGCTGCGGGCGTTAACGGGTTTGAA
>JAHHHI010000042.1 GCA_019359435.1 Kaiparowitsia implicata GSE-PSE-MK54-09C | reverse complement strand
CTCGATAGTCGGGCACCTGTTGCAGGGCTTCGATAATGCTCACACTCATGCCTCCCTAAAAGTCAGATGGCTACCTCTGATTCTAATTTCTCTACATCAACAACGAATTAATCCTGGGGGAGCGGGGGAGCTACGGCCTGACCTATAGGTCATAGTCACTACAATGGTCGCAGCGGGTTGGCTTTAGAGTCTTTGTAGCCATGATCCAAAAAATAGCAGCTCCGTTCGACGGTGCCGTGTTTCGCCCAGATGAGCCAATTGACTTGGCTACCAATCTGCTTGACTGACAAAACTAAGAAGCTGGAAAACGGCTGAGGACGGTGAATTCACGCTTTAGGAACTCATCGTACTGTCGCCTTGATGCGATGGCAGGCTGAGGGTCAGGCGAACTGGGGAGGAACCGATAAACCTGAATTCTCCAGTGGTGAGTGATAGCCAGTCGAATCCAATTCCAACCGAGTTTGAGATAACTCATGCCCCGCTTCCAGTGAGCATCGACTTGGCGACGTTTGCCGGATGCGACCACCTGCACCCCTTGGAGAACTAAGAACAGTATCGTCAAGGCAATCACCCCACATAACTGGGACAGGGCAAACTTGTCTCTGAGTCTGGAGGCTTCGAGATTAAACCCGTTGGACTTCAAATCCAAAAACGACTCCTCCACCTGAAACCTCAGTCGATATTGGGCAAACGTCTGTAAGTTCGTTGGCTCGTCGCTCACAATTGTCCAGCCCTCACAGCTTTGCTTGTCATAGGCAAAGGCAAGGTAAACATGGTCGCAGGACTTTGTTCTGCCGACCGACACTCTAGGCATGAAATAAGCTTGTCCTGGTTTTAATTGAACCGACGATACCGTGCGCCACTGCCCTTGGTGCTGAAACTGAAACGAGCGTTTGATGCGGATGCGGAAATGCCAACCCAGATTCTCCCGGAGGTACTTCATCAACTTGCCGTCGGCAAACCCTCGGTCTGCCAAAAGGACAATCGCTACACCATCCGGCATCAGCCTTTGCGCTTGACGCAGTACCCGTTGAATCGTCCACAACCTTACTGTACTGCTTGATTGCGCCACTACTCTCCAGGCGACCGGAACGGTTCTGCCCCGATACACCACTCCGACCCAGACGAGGCAGAAACAATTCCATACGACCGTTGTATCGAGGCTCAAGTAGAGTCGTTGGCTCTGCCAGTTGGACAGAGCTTGCCCGATGAGCGCATGATGAGCGGACGCGACATTGATCCGCCGGTTCGACAACCAGCGGCGACACCGGCGTTGGTGGGATTGCGCAATTTGAGCGCGACTGCTCACATACACTCCAAATCCATTGAGGTGTACGTTTTGGCTTCCAATCATGCCAATGATCATCCAGCAAAGTGTTTGCAGATGGCGAGCATCCTGCCACTGAATGTCGCATTGACGCAGAAAATCATTCAACGCATCATAAAGACGGGAAGTAGGAGACATTGATTTGACTGGTTTGTGTAGTTACTTCTCAGCCTAAATCATGCTCTGCTTCCCTCCTAGCTTTCGTTTCAGCTTTACCCTGTTTTGTCAGTCAAGCAGGGCTACCAATACTCGGGTGGCCATAATTATCGAAACCCTGCCCCTTGACGACCCAGAGCCGACCTCTTTTTTGCAAACCGCTCGATCGCTAAATCTAGACGGCCCTGCTGATTGGTCTGCCATCCTAATGACTATTTGTATGGCCAAGAAACTCAGCAAGACAATGGCAGTATTTCTTGATACCTCTTATGCGATCGCTCAATAGGGAGTGAGGGGCGCAGAACATCGATATAGCCATCCAAGACCGAGGCTAGGAGAGCCATCGCCCAACTTGCGCCTATCCTATCTTCTCCTTAACTGCATTCTGATCAAGACAAAGGTAAAGGGGCGATCGCTTAACTATAATCAAGAAAATCCCAATCGTAGTGTGAAAACAATGCAAAGCTCATATCGCCTGAATGCTAGAGACTTGGATCAGCAGTTCATTGAATCACTAAAAACCCTATTCCAGGGCAAAGAAATAGAAATCATCGTTTATGAAGTTGATGAAACTGACTATATTTCCAGATCAGAGACAAACCAAAGCCGTTTACTTCAAGCCATAGAAAATGTTGAAAACGGGACAAACTTGGTTGAAGTCAATCTTGAGGCATTTGAATGAATCGACGAATCATTTTTGAAAGTTCTGCCTTTGAAGATTTTAACGAATGGGCAATTCAGGACAAAAAGATTCAGAGAAAGATTGTCAGCCTCATTAAAGATATTGACCGTTCGCCTTTTTTAGGGCTAGGAAAGCCGGAAGCTTTAAAACATGAATATAGCGGTTATTGGTCACGACGAATCAACGATGAACATCGTTTAATTTACAAGGTAACCGATACAGACATCATTATTGTTGCCTGCAAATATCACTACAAATAGTCTCCCCTTCAGGACTAAGCGCTCAAGAAAACTATTAGCTCTTGCTGTTTTCGCTCACATTCTAATGCCAATCCTCTATGAAGCGGCATCTAATAAGGAGCTGAAATCCTTGCCGCACAAAGAGATATTGATTGAAAGTTCAAATTGAATTGGTATAGCTAAAGCTCGATTGTTTCCTTAATCTGTTGGATCAGTTACATCCAGAGACTTGACTTAGGTATGCTATTTGGCCACTGTCAATGGCCGAACGATCTCGCCGCTTCAAGTAAATCTTAAGTTGGTCAGCGATCGCATCTCTAAATTTCTGACTCTCTACTGGTGCAGCTCGGCTGGCCCTTTCAGAAAATAACTTAAATTCCTAACTCATATCGTTGACCCTCCTTTCTGGTTGGTCTTCTGGTATTAATAATCCTTATGCTAGTTGTTCTCGTTTCTCTGGCGATTTCAAATCACATACGACTATGACCTGACTTTGCCTGACCAAAATGAATGATATACCTGATGCATGTCAGGAAGCCAGTTGGCCAGGGTGAATAGTTAACTATTCGCCCTTTTATTTATCTAGTGATTTTGCAGAATAGCTTTTACCAGAGCAAATTTGCTCAAAAAACCTAACCCAGCTACCACAATTAATTGCTGTAGAGGATTTGCCATGCCATTTACGCTTAACGGAATTGGCACCATATACTACGGAAACCGCGATCGCGCGGTGGATGGTTCTTACATCACAACCGAATGGTTTGTAGTTGTATATGTGCCCATTTTTCCCATCGCCTCCTACCGAGTTAGGCCAGCAGGGCAGGGCACTAACCTGATTTTTTATTACTCAAATAAGTACTTGGTTGAGCGAGTTCCCTTATGTTGGCCCCAGGTGCGAAGCGTCTATGCCTTCACCGGGCCGATTTTTGGCATCTTAGCGTTACTGCTGATTGGCCCAGCAATCGCTAGCAACCCCTCAATCGGACCCGTTATTGGAATATTGCTGCTCTGTGCGATCGCATTTTTTGTCTTTATAAAGCCCAACAAATCTCCCAGTAAATCCCCTAACAAAGCCCCCAAAACACCCCCTGCTCCACCAACGACTGTCACTGTTGATTGTCAACCTGCCCAAGCATTACCAATGGGCAGGGGAGATGGGGAGCAGAGGGGCAGAGGAGATGGTTTAGAGAAAGCGCGTAAACCTCCCAGCCAGCCAGACCTAGCCCCCGCTCATCCCCTCTACAGCAAAGTTTTGTACCTCCTCAACAGCGATCGTGAGACCGCCGATCGCCTACTAACCCTCGTACGCCGCCAGCACCCTGATCGCTCTACCCAGTGGCACCACGAAAAAGTGATCGACGACCTCATCCGCGATCGCCACTAACCCTCACTTCTCCACTTCCCTACCTCCTCCACCTCCCCATTCCCCAACCACCTTATGGAGTCCCTCCCATGCCTCACTCTCCCCTTTTTCGCCACTGCCTGCGCCTCTTGCGGCAGAGCGTCTCTCAGCCCAAAACGGCCACCTCTGGAGCCTCGGTCTCGCGCTTGACCCGACGCCGATTTATTCGCTCTACCGCCTTGGTGGGCGGCACGGCGATCGCCACTCGCCTGCTGTCTACCCCCGCTGCGACCCAGGCTCAGTCGTCGGGGGCAACCCCTGCGATCGCCATCGTCGGGGCCGGGTTAGCCGGGCTCAACGCCGCCTACCAACTCAAAAACCTGGGCCTATCGGCCACGGTCTACGAAGCCAAACCCCAGGTCGGGGGCCGCACCCCATCGGTCACAGGGCCAGTGGGGCCAGGGCTAGTGCTCGACCCTGGCGGCCACTTCATCAACAGCGACCACGACGACATACTGAGCCTGGCCGACGAGCTGGGGCTGCCCCTGTTTAACCGGGTGGAAGATGCCGAGCGATCGCCCATCGCCGCCACCAGCTACTATTTTGACGGCAGGCTACGCCCTGAAGCTGAAGTCGCCGCCAGCCTGGCCCCCATCGCCCAGCAAATCGCCGACGATGCCGCCCTGCTCGACGATGACTACGACCAGTTTGCCCCCGAGTTTGACGAGCTCTCCGTAGCCGACTACCTCGACCTCCATGCCGACAAAATTGCCGGCCCCTTCGTGCGCACCCTGCTCGAACAATCTATTCGCACCGAATACGGAGTTGAGCCCGAAGACTCGTCTGCCCTACAGCTGTTGTTTAACCTGCCCACCGTCGACGGCGACAGCGTGGAGATGTTGTCTAGCGACGAAACCTACACCATGGAGGGCGGCATCGGTCGGCTAGTCGACAGCCTCGCCGCCGCCCTGCCCGGCCAGATTCACACCAGCCGCCGCCTCACCCGGCTTCAGTCTCAAAATTCAGGATTTCGCCTCACCTTTAATGGCGCTGAAACGGTCGACGCCGACTACGTCATCCTGGCGATTCCCTTTACGGTGCTGCGCCGGGTAGACCTGCACGTCGACCTACCCAAAGACTTAACCCGCTTCATCCACGAGGTTGACCTGGGAGCCAACGAAAAACTCTTCGCCGGATTTAACCAAAAAGTCTGGCGGCAGAGCGGCGGCTTTATCAACGAAATCTGGACCGACCAGGGCTACTCCCAAGCCTGGGAGTCGACCCAGCGCCAGCCCGACAGTCAGGCCGGTGCCCTCACGTTCTATCTAGGCGGTGAGGATGCGATCACCGCCCAAGCCACTCCCGCCGCTGCCCAGGGCCAGGCCTTTGTGCAGGGGTTGGGGGATGCGATGGCCCCTCAGGGCCGGTCTTTGACCATCACCGACCTCCCCGCCGCCGCCAACGGCCAATTTTTCCGCACCGCCTGGAGCCAAGACCCCTTCGCCCAAGGAGCCTACACCAGCTTCCAACCAGGCCAACTCACCGAATTTGCCGAGTTTTTCTACATCGAAGCCGACACCCCAGACGACCGCCAAGACGTCTATGTCGACAACCTAGTCTTCGCCGGAGAACACCTCAGCGATGAATTCTACGGCTACATGAACGGCGCAGCCCAAACCGGGCGGCTAGCCACTGAGGTGGTTGCCGAGAGGGTGTTGGAGGGAAGTGGGGGGCCGGGGAGCCGGGGAGCCGGGGAGCCAGGGAGCCGGGGAGCTAGGGAGCCAATTTATCTGTTTGCTGCCTAAATCTCCACGCCCCGCCCCTTTGCCCCTCTGCCCCTCCACCCCTCCACCCCCTAGCTCCCCATGCCCCTCACCTCCCCCTACCTCGGCGCTGGCTTCGCCTTCCCCATCCGGCTCAATGTCCAGGGCAGCCTCCAGCTCAGCACCGACACCCCCAACCTCGAAGAATCTATCTACATCATCCTGGGTACCAAACTGGGTGAGCGGGTCTACCGCCCCAACTTTGGCTCTCGCCTCTCAGAACTGGTCTTCGAACCCCTCAACGCCCGCACCCTCATGCTCGTGCGCATCCACGTCGAAGAAGCTCTCGAACTCTGGGAACCCCGCATTATTCTCCAAGACATCCTCACCATCCCCAACCCCAATACTGGGCGAGTCGATATCGAGATTCAGTACTTACCCAAAAACAGCTACGACAGCCGGAGCATGGTGTTTCCCTTTTATTTGCTGCCGCCGGGGGAGGAGGGGAAGGGGGGAGATGGGGAGCGGGGGAGCCAGGGAGCTAGGGGCAGGGGGGCTAGGGGGCAGGGGGGCTAGCTAGGGAGCCAACTTATCTGTTTGCAGCCTACATCTACCCATCTACCCATCTACCCATCTACCCATCTACCCATCTACCCATCTACCCATCTACCCCTTGCCTTTCTGCCTTTCTGCCCTTCTGCCCCTCCACTTCCCTTTTCCAACAATGACTCGCGAATTCAACTTCCTCCCCGAACTCCCCAAGGCCAATCTGGACGATCGCACCTTTGACGATCTCGTGCAGGAATGCATGCTGCGGATTCCGCGCTATTGCCCGGAGTGGACAAACCACAATCCGGGCGACCCCGGCATTACGCTAATTGAGCTGTTTTCCTGGATGACCGACCAGATGCTGATGCGGTTTAACCAGGTGCCGCGCCGTAACTATGTGGCGTTTTTAGAGCTGTTGGGCATTCGGCTGCAACCGCCGACGGCGGCCCAGGTAGAGCTAATTTTTTATCTGTCGAAGGCTCAAAGCCAGCCGATTGTCATTCCCACTTATACCGAGGTGGCGACGGTGCGCACAGAGACGGAGCCAGCGGTGGTGTTTACTACCGATCGCGCTTTGGTAATTGGGCAACCACAGATTCGAGGGCTGTTTACGGCAGCGCAATGGACGGAGCATGAGCTAGATAATCCGGACTTTGTAGCAAGAGTGCAGGTCGGCGACGGCACGGCCCAGCTAGAGCAGCTTTGGGACGGCAATGGGCTACAGCTGTTCGCCGAACAACCGAGGGTGGGCAATTGTTTCTACCTGGTGCTGGCCCCGTCACGGCCCCTAGGTGAGTCAAATACAGGGGGCGTGAATGACGGTCGGCAGGACGAAGCGACAGCCAATGTTGGGCACCCCGAAAATGCGATCGCAGGCAATGTAGTCGCCCTCAACTTTCGCGGCAGAATTGCCGAAACTACGGGCATCGACCCGACTAATCCACCGCTGCAATGGCAGGTTTGGGATGGCGAAGGCTGGCGAGCAAACCTTTTACGGCAGCCGGAAGACGACAAAACCCGAGGCTTTAGCTTCCACGGCCAACGGGGCGCTAACCCCAATCAGGTCGATTATGGCGAGGGAGATGTGATTCTCCATTTGCCCCAAAATCTGCCTTGGGTAGACTTTGGCAGCGGCTGCTATGGCCACTGGGTTCGCTGTACCTATAAAGATCAGGATCCTGGGGATGGTTCAAATCTCTACCGCTACTCTCCGGCTATTACCCGGTTGGGGGTGCGTGCTATCGGCGGTTCGGTGAGCGCGACAGAATGTGTGCGTCTACAGGACGAACTGCTGGGGGTCAGCAACGGCAAAGCTGGCCAAACCTTTCAACTAGAAGGGCTTCCGGTACTGGCGCGGCAGCCGGATGAGTATATCTGGCTGCGTCTACCCAACGGCGATGTAGAAGATTGGCAGGAGGTAACCGATTTTGGGGCCTCAGGGGCAAGCGATCGCCACTACCTGATCGACTCCCAGGCCGGGACGGTGCAGTTTGGGCCGCTGGTGCGGGAGCCCTCGCAAATTAGAGACATGACCCAGCAGCGATCGCAGCTGCAATCATGGGGCAAACAGACTCCTCACCTCGACACCCTGTTGCCCCCAGTCGACAACCACACCCCTGACCAAAAACGACAGTACGGTAAAGTACCGCCTTTAGGGGCTGAGATCTACATGTCGGCCTACCGAGTGGGCGGCGGCAGCCGGGGCAATGTGCAGGCGGAGACTCTCTCGGTTATGAAGGTGGCGCTTCCCTACATTCAGCGGGTGATAAACTACGGCCCGGCTACCGGCGGGCAAGAGGCCGAATCTCTAGACGAAGCGGTGCTGCGCGTGCCGCAGATTTTGCGTACTTCTAAAACCGCCGTCATTCCCGAAGATTTTGAAAATATTGCCCTGCGCGCCCACCCCTCGGTGTACCGGGCCCACTGCCCTCCCCAGGCCGATACCCTGGGGGTGGTGAAGCTGTTGATTGTGCCCCGGCCCGACGGCGTTATTCACTCCCAGAACGGTATGGCCCCCGACGACCATTTTGCCCTGGGGGCGATCGCCCCTAAAACCGTGGCGCAAATCCAAGCCTCTGTCGATCACCATCGGGCATTGGGGTTGCAGGTGCGCCTCGACAGCCCCACCTACGTGGGTGTGCAGGTTGCAGCCGAGATCTTGCTCCAGCCCCAGTACGACACGGCGGCCATGCAAGCCACCGTTCGCCAGCGTCTAATGGAGAGACTCTACCGCTTTATCAACCCCATTACCGGGGGCTTTGCTGGCACCGGCTGGCCGATGGGGCAGCTGCTGCATCGCTCTGACATTGTGGCGCTGCTACAAGATTTACCCGAGGTCAGCTACGTCGGCAAGGTAGATCTTTACGGCATTCGCAAGGGTGGCGATCGCGGCTGGCAGCGCTCTGACCTCCCCGATTCAATCGTCGACCCCGGCGAACTGGGCCTGCTCTGCTCCTGGAATGATCCGGCATTGCAGTCGGGCCACGAGATTCGGTTTGAATCGCGCGATCGCTAAATCAGGCTGCCCCTCCGCTCCCCTGCCCCTCCGCTACCCTCTGCCCTACCATGACCCAAACTCGCCCCCACCGCCCCACCATGCCGCTGCACCTGGCACCTCAACAGGTTGCCAATACCGAAGACTGGATCAAAGCCGACGGGCCTAATGTACCCACCCTAGACCTGCTCATTCAAACCCCCAGTCTGCATCTGATGCCTGGACGGCCAGGGCAACTTTCAGTGCAGATCGAGAGCCACACCAAGCACCCTCAGGTGGCGTGGCATATAGCCATTACCGGAAATTTTCCTCAAGAGTGGCTACCTGAGAGTCCAAAGACTCCCTCAAATACCCAGGTGATAGTAGTGCCTGAGCAAAATCCTACGGAGCAGCAATCTCAGAAAGCAGGCTCTGAACCCTGGAAAGGATTGCCCAGCATTGAAGATTTTCTGGACGAAAATGGTGCTCCTAAGGATGTCATTGGCTGTGGCGATCGGCGCGAAAAAACCTTTACCTTCAGCGTTCCCGATGATTACTTTGAGCGCCAGGCTGCCCTGGGACTGCACCAACCCAAGCTACCGTTGAACTACACCGCCGAAATTTCCCTCTACGCGGCCCTATTTGAGGCCCAGTCTCACAAAATTGTGCTGGCAGGTTTTCGCACTATACAACTCCAGGTCAGACCCAGCAGCCCCTACATCGCCTTTTTGCCGGCCATCTATCAGGCGTCCGATGTGACCAGCCGGTTTTTGGCCATTATTGAGCAGGCCTTTGACCCCACCGTACAAACCATCGACAACCTCTGGGCCTACCTCGACCCCCTCACCGCTCCTGAGGCCCTGCTGCCGTTTTTGGCCCGCTGGGTGGCTTGGCCCCTCGATGCCCGCTGGTCGATACCCGAACAGCGCCGCCTGCTGCGTCGGGCAGTAGAGCTCTATCGCTGGCGCGGTACTCGCTATGGCCTACGGCTCTACCTGCACCTCTACACCGACCTGCCCCTAGACGACGACACTACTCCCGAAAGCCAAAAACATATCAGTGTGGTCGAAAATCACCAAACTGGCCTAGTTATGGGCAGCGTTGAGTTTGCCCAAACGCCCATGCTCGGCGGCGGACGGCCCTTTCACTTTAGCGTTACCCTACGGAGCGATCGCCCCCAAAGCTTAGACGAATCTTGTTTGCGGACGATTATTGATCAGGTTAAGCCCGCCTTTTGCACCTATGACCTAGCTGTTGTAGCACTCAGCGAGGCTCAGGAGGAGGGGTAAGGGAGCGGGGGAGCGGGGAGCGGAGGAGCGGAGGAGCAAGGGAGCAAATCTCAGGGTGCATAGCTCCGCAGATGCACCCTGAGATTATTGTCGGAAGAAATCCGAATTCAAGAACCCTGGTTCAAAAAGAGTCAGCTTTGTAGGGGCAAACGCCGTTTGCCCTGCCCAATCGGGGAACAGCAAATAGAATTGTGCATCAGGAGAATAAAGCACCCTGGCAAAACCAGAGTGCTGAGTCGATGTTGTATTCAAGCCGGATAGAGAAGTAGAGAACCTTACAAACCCTAGTGACCCCCGCTGGTTAAGCCGCAAACACCAGCAGACATTGCCGTTGACTGAGTACCTCTAGAAGTTGGGCGATCAGTACTTCGGGCTGATCGAGGGGCTCTGAACCAAGTTCAGGTTCTAGGGATTGCAGCATATCTTGCAGAATGTTGTCTGAGCTTAGTCCCTCAACCATAAGGGGCGCAGGCTGGCCCACAGGCTTTGCCTTAGCAGACTTGTTGTTTAGACGACCTACGTCAAAGACAGCCACTACAGGGCGCTGCTCCTGCATAATCCATTGTGAGAGGGTTTGAGGCTCTTCTAAAGGATTTTGCATAGCATTTAAGGCAGTTAGCGGTTGCCTCTGGCCTGCCCTGGTCTGCCAGGTGTCCAGCAGATTTGCCCAAGGCAAGCTTGACTGCCGATGCTGATATCGGGCTAGGGCAGTGCGCAAATTATGTTTTTTTACTTTTTCGCCCAAGGCATTAGAGAGCAGCCGCCATAATCCTGCGCCCACATCTTTGATATAGCCGTGGTTATATTGCAGATTAAACGACATCTTTAGGTAAGAGTCACCATTCCAGACGTGATGTAAAATGGTTTTCTGTAGTTCAGTCAGCTGCTCTGGAGCTAATGCTGATTCAATGATTGCGATCGCATCTTCAAAGGTCATATTTCCACCCCTATGATCAATTTTGAATGAGTTAAAAACCAGTCAGATCGGTGTCTGTTGCTCAAACTGATCGTCATTTTCAGAAAAGCTTTGATCTAGAAACTCTAGCTAGTGACTTAGCTCAGGTTCAGTTCCTAGGAATTGATATTTTCCATTGGCTTCAAGCTTAAAACTCGTTCTAGGCTGGCTACGCGGCTGAGCTTTTGGATATCTCTGCTAAGCTTAAACTTGCGTTTTAGATGCGTTGCTAAACCTATACCCACTAATAAAAAAGTTGGAGCAATATAAAAAACTGAAACCATCAAAAACAGATTATGGCTCGGTAAAGCCTGGGGTTCTGAGGCAGGCTGAGATGACTGCATCTTCTGACGTGCAGAGTAGTTGAGAGAAATATATCCACGCCTAATGTGGGGAAGTCCATTCATGGTTAATACCTCAAAATCTTTCAACGTCAAGCGAAACATTGCTCTCTGGCTCACCCCCTTGGAACTTGCTTGACTTTCTATAAAAGGAGTACGTTGGCATTCACGGTTAGGTAGTCAGCGAGAGCAGCGAATTGTGCAGGTGACTTGAAATTGATTTGTCATCAAATTCAAAATCTTGCATTCATAGGGAAAATAGAGCAGATCCAGAGCGTAATCGTCCTCTGAGCAGGTCTAAGGGGAACTCTAATATTGTCGGTTCAGGAAGAAAGAGCGCGTCAGCTACTCTGACTAATCTTCTTCAAGTTTCAACACCTACTGATTCAAAAAAGAGCATCTACAGGGATTTTGGGAACCGATCAGAGACTGATTGCCATGTCAGTATTGAAGGAAAATGTCAATGTGTTGAACAAGTTGATGCCATCGTAGTCTCCATCCTGCGGCTAGTCAGCTACTCTTTAGGCCAGCGAGGTGGTACAGATAGGCAGAATTGCTGGCACAAAAGTGCCATCTCTCTGTTCGCTTCTACCAAATATAGGCAGATACGGGTCTGGAATAGTCCCTGAGCATTTTGATAGAACTCTAGGAATAGCGTTGGCTTACCTATTTGTGCAACCCCTTTTGAGTAAAGTCAGGTAAATTTAGAATCACTTCCATTGCTTTGGGTCAGAGACTAGACTAGCTTCAGCTTTTCGTTCAGGTGATTGCTATACCAAGTCCGAATTGGACGTGGTATATTTCCCCAATTTTCTATCCATTGAGGAGAGTAAAAGGTGGGTACACTATCTCGAAAACTCGTAATCGCTGGTGTTGCCATCGGTGGGTGGTTAAGGATGCCAGGAGGGGCGATCGCCCTAGAGAATGGGCCTATCTCTTTCCCACAGACAACGCCAGCGACTATTGCCCAAACGGTTCCGCCTGACTCTACTGACCGATTCCCCGATGTGCCTGACCCCCTTGAGCAAACCATTCCAGCGCCCCCAGACTTTCCGGTGCCCAGGCCAGCCCCCGATCTTCAGCTAGAGTTTCCTGACCCACCAGCGCCCCCTGAAGGATCCGTGCCATCCGATTTTCGGGTGCGGGTGGAGCGAGTAGAGGTATTGGGTAGCAACGTCTTACAGGCAGAAATTGCAGCCCTTACTAGTGCCATTGAAGGCCAAGAGGTCACCCTTGCCGACTTGCTCCGCCTGCGGGCTGACATTACCCGGCTATATGTGGCCAACGGCTACATTACTTCTGGAGCCTTTTTGCCCACCAATCAGAATCTCACTGATGGAATAGTGCAGATTCAGGTCATTGAAGGCCAACTAGAAGCAATTGAAGTCACTGGGCTGACACGGCTTCGGGAAGGCTATGTGCGCAGTCGCGTTAGTTTAGGCACGGGCGCACCCCTAAATCAGCAACGGTTGGAGTCGGCTCTACAGTTATTACAACTGGACCCGCTGCTGTCTACGGTCAATGCAGAGCTAACCGCAGGTCGGGCTCCTGGCCAAAATGTCTTATTGCTAGACTTAGGCGAAGCACCGGCTTTTTTCACTAGCCTATCGATCGACAACTATCGCCCTCCCAGTATTGGTTCAATTCAGGGAAGCGCGCAGGCGGTGCACAACAATGTGCTGGGCTTTGGCGATCGCTTCAGCGCCGCTTACAGCCTCGGCCAAGGCCTAAACTTGTACAATTTTAGCTACGGCATTCCGATTACCCCGCAGGGGGGCACCGTTAGCCTGGGCTTTAACAACAGCGACAGCCGCATTGTCGAAGATGTGTTTCGAGATTTGGGCATTCGCAGTGAGGCCCAGACGTTGTCGTTGGGGGTGCGTCAGCCGCTGATTCGCAGTCCTCAAAGCGAGTTTGCCCTAGGGCTAACCCTAGACCTACGACGCAGCCAGTCCTTCATTTTGGAGGATATTCCCTTTTCATTTTCCCTAGGGCCAGAGGCGGGGCGATCGCGGGTGGCAGCTCTGCGGTTTTCCCAAGACTGGGTGCAGCGCTACCCACGCCGGGTGCTGGCAGCGCGATCGCAGCTCAGCCTCGGCCTCGACGCCTTTGATGCCACCATCAACGACCTCGGCATTGATGGCCGCTTTTTTAGCTGGCTGGGCCAGGTTCAGTGGGTCGAGCAGATTTCGCCTACAGTGCTACTAATTAGCCGAGTCAATACCCAGCTCACCCCCGACGCTCTGCTGCCCCTAGAGCGCTTTAGCCTGGGGGGCATTAGCACCGTGCGAGGCTACGAAGAAAACCAGCTAGTGGCTGACAATGGTCTCACCGCCGGGGTCGAAGCACTAATCTCTCTCAGCAACCCGCCCAATCAGCTCCAGCTCAATCCCTTTCTGGAGCTGGGCACCGCTTGGAACAATCGTGGCCCCAACGCTGACCCGGCTACCCTGGCCAGCGTTGGCCTGGGCCTGCGCTGGCTGATCGCCCCCAGCCTGCGGTTTCGCGCCGACTACAGCATCCCGCTGATCTCGGCCAATAGCCAGAGCACTGGCCTGCAATCCAGCGGCTTCTATTTCTCCCTTACCTTTGAGCCTACTACTCTGTTGCGCAGCGCTGACTAATCACTAAGCGGCCATCGGGCAGTTGAAACAGCCCCTCTGGTTCTACGATGGGGTCGCCTGGTTGCCAGCCAGCGGTGCTACTATCCTCGACTGCTGCTGCACCATCTGCCGGTAGAGGCTGAACGGAGCCAGTAGAGTAGGGGGCGGTGAAGGTGTCTGAGGGGCGATCGGGCAAGCCGCCTCGACCCGATACAATAAAGCTGCCCCCGGCGTCGGTACGGGCAATGCAACTCCCAGCGATGAGTTGGTCGGTATCGACTACCGTATCGGGTAACGCAGTCAAGCTATTTTCAATAAAGCTGACATCGGGAAGGGTAACCACCCCAGAAACTGCCCCACTGGCATTGATATCGACGCGATCGTTGCCGTCTAGCGTAAGAGGATCAGTACCAGGGGGGGCCGGTTGATAGTTTTCGCCAAAGAAAGCGCGGGTATTGAGGGTGATGTTGCCGCCTTGGCCATCCCGAGCAAATGCCAGAATATCACTATCACCAAAAGCAAGAATGGAGTTAGCCGTAAGAGTGATGTCACCGCCGCGGTTAATGCCACTGTTAACTTCAGTACGGATATCGCTATTATTGAGACGAATAGCATCAGCTTCAATTGAGATTTGACCTCCAGAAGACTGCTGAGCGGAAGTCGTAATTAAACCGTTTTCTGCATTTAAGGCTTCCTCTAGAGTAATGAAAATATTGCCCGCATCACCTAGATTTTGACCATTAGCGGCTATTTGAGCGCCATTCTCAATTGTAAGATTTGTACTCGTAACGGTTAAGTTTCCGGATGAACCCTCGCCAAAAGTTCGGAGCAATAGTCCGCCACGGAATCCCGATGGTGAGACACCACTCAGCACAATTGAATTAGATGCATTAACTGTTAAGCTTCCACCTCTGCCATCACCAAAAAAAGTGTCTGCTGATATTTGCGATCCGTCTTCAAGAGTTAAGTCTTGAGTGTCAATAATTAATTCTCCAGCCGATCCAATACCTTGCGTACGAGTAGCTATCCTGCTAACTATTATTTCTCCATCCGGCTGTACAAAAAAACCACTCAAGCCTATAGATTCAGTAGCATTTATAGAAAGAATTCCGCCTGAGCCAAACCCAAATGTTCCAGCTGATATTTGCCCTCCCATCTCAACCAATAAATCTTTAGTGTCAATACTAAAATTACCAGCTTGCCCTGTTCCCGCTGTTCGCGATGTTAGGCGACTTACATCTCTCCCCGCTGCTGCTCCCCCCTGCACACGTACTTCGTCACTAGCTGTGATCGACATATTTCCGGCATTACCAGAACTATTGCCAAGAGTTCCTGAAGAAACTTGCGCTCCATCTTGTATGAGGAGTTGTCGCGAGTTGATCACTAAGTCACCTGCCCTACCAATGCCAAGGGTTCGACTTGTCAAGCGACTGAGAAAAGAAAGGCCATCTTCAGTAGATAATGAAGCACCACTTATATTGACTAGTTCAGTAGCTATTATGTTTATGTCTCCTGCTGCCCCCAGGGCACCATTTTTATTATTTCCTGAGGAAACCTGAGCTCCCTCTTCAATAGATAATGACCTGGCACTAATTAACAAGTCCCCAGCGACTCCATTTCCCTCAGTCCTGGTGGTTAATCGACTGAGATGTCTACCTTGAACAACCTCACTAGCAGGTGTCAATTGCCTAAAAATTAATGACTCTCCTCTAACCACTACACTGCCAGAAGCGATTATGTTAACGTGCCCTCCATTGCCTGTGCTGTTCAGTCTATCTGTCGCCGTAGAAACTTGACCCCCATTATCAATAATCAGATTATCGGTGGTGATAGTTAAATGTCCAGCATTGCCCGAGCCTTCAGTTTGGGCTATTAGGCTACTTAAAACCCTGCCGTTTGGTGAAACTCCATCCACCAAAACAAAATCTGAAGCTCGAAGATTTATCTGACCCCCGTTTCCCTGCCCAGCGATGCTGAAATTCAGAACGGATCCGTTGGTTATAGATATTGATTGCGCATCAATATTAATAGTCCTCCCATGTCCTGTAGACCCAGAGGTTACTTGGCTATAAAGTCCACCAAAATTATCAGGCCCTGACCCACTAAAAACTACTGATTCTCGAGCATTGATAGTTATGTCTCCAGCATCACTCTGGGAAAAAGTTGTGGTACTTAATAATGCACCATTGGCAACCAAAAGAGAGCCAGAATTAATAGAAATCGAGCCTGCTTGGCCTGTAGCTTCAGAATCTACTCGACTGAGAGCACGACTAGAAGCAAATCCTATCCCTTGACCTGATCCCCCTTCAAATTCAACTGCATCGCGAGCAATGATGATGATTTCACCAGCATTCCCTCGACTTTGAGTGCTAGCACTAGCATTTAACTCCGCACCGTTGACAATTGAAAGGGATCCAGTCCTAATGATTATATTGCCAGCTTGACCTTCTCCTCTAGAACCTACCAAATTATAGATCCCAGTTCTTCTATTGAGAGCTACGGCTCCATCTAATACAGTCTCTTCAGCTACATTGATCTCAATATTCCCAGCTTGACTATCACCAGTAGTAGCTCCTGGCTGAATGCCTGCGGTGAGGCGGCTTAAATCTGATAGGTGTAGATTTTGAGCATAAATAGAAATACTTCCTCCTCCGGAAGAGGAGACATCTATTTCAGCTTGATTAGATAGGATCACATTAGAGCGGACTAGTCCATCTGGGAATGCAAAATTGATACGATCGCTAGAGGATCCAATATCTATACGACCAAACGTATCCAGGCCTCCTACACTAACGTCTCCTCCTGGAGCAGATACCCGTCCACCAGAAATCACTACATCCCCACCTAATAGTGACAGATCTTGCCCTTCACGAACCGTTATCGAACCCTCTACCTCAATTGTAGGCATGGAGGTAGAGGGAGAGTATAACAATGCTGTGGGATTAACTGTTAATATTGGCAAGTTTAAGTCAGTATTTTTTGCGTCAAAATATTCATCTTCTGAAAATTCCATAGCATCCGCCGTAGTAACTACGAAGGAGCCTTCGACATCCAATCTAAAGTTTGGCCCAAAGAGAAACCCATTGGGATTCATCAAAAACAAGTTCGCTTTACCATCAACACCTAAAACACCGAAGAGCTCAGAAACAGTGGTGCCAGTAATACGGGAAAATATATTATCAATTCCTGCAGGACTCTCAAAGTAAATCTGTAGGTTCTCTGCAACATTGAAATCCAGGAAACTGTGGAATAAACTGACACCTCGAGTAGCACCACCTTCAAGCCTGTAAGTAACACCATCTAAAGAATATACTTGAGAACTCTCGGCCCCCAATGTGGCATCAGGGATAGGGATAGTTTGGGCAGAGGCGTGGTAAGTAGGCGCGGTAACTCCCAAAACCAGGAAAGGGGCAGCAACTAGGGCTTGGCAAAGATTGTATCTGTGACAACAAGATGCTGCTGATTGTGCCAGGGCAAGAAGTAAGGATAAGTTCACAGATCTAATTCCCAAAAAAAAGAGAATTTTAGCTATACCAAGTCCATCTCAGGATCTGTAGTTCTTCCACGGGCGGAGCTCCACTTCTGGAATTGGATGAGGTTTAGTGCAATCAGTGACGATGTAGCTTGTAACTTTTTGACGACGGTCTGTTTCAAAGAAAACCGTCTACAGACTCTGTAAGGTAGTGCCTCAAATTAATGTGGGATAGGTGGCAATATCGTGCCAATTCCAGGATCGTGTTGCTAACCTCGCTCGCTGTGCGGCGGTAGTTTTAAAACGGCTATGCTGCCAAATCCAGTTGAAATAG
>JAHHHI010000041.1 GCA_019359435.1 Kaiparowitsia implicata GSE-PSE-MK54-09C | reverse complement strand
CGCACGCGACACAGATGTGATTTTGTTTACCCTTTCTCTTCCCATTCTTACGGATATGGGTAGCTCCACACTCTGGACATTGCATTGCAAAGTTCCCTAACTCATCTCTTAATTATGCAACGCCGATAATCGCTGGGTGAATGCGCAGAGAATCGAAGTCTCTGGTGGTCAGTCTATTTAATTTCAATCCACCTCAACAGTCAGGAGAATTATCATGTTGAATGTAGAAAACAAAGTGATTGCTATTACCGGAGCCAGTAGCGGTATTGGTGAAGCCACCGCAAAGTTGCTTGCCCAAAGTGGTGCAAAAGTCGTTTTGGGGGCACGGCGGACAGACAAGCTAGAAAAGCTAGTCAAGGAAATTCACGCATCTGGTGGTACAGCAGAATTCAAGGCAGTCGATGTTACCGATCGCGCCGATGTGAAAGCATTTGTTGAGTTTGCTAAAGACAAATTTGGTCGCGTCGATGTCATCTTTAACAATGCAGGCGTGATGCCCCTATCTCCGATGAATGCCCTGAAAGTCGAGGAATGGGACAACATGATTAATGTGAATATTCAGGGCGTGTTGAATGGTATCGCGGCGGGGCTGCCAATTATGGAAGCGCAAGGGGGCGGGCAAATCATCAATACTGCGTCCATTGGTGCCCATGTGGTAGTACCCACTGCGGCAGTTTACTGTGCAACCAAGTATGCAGTTTGGGCCATTTCCGAAGGATTGCGGCAGGAATCACAAAACATTCGCGTCACCACCATCTCTCCGGGGGTCGTTGCTACCGAACTGGGCTCTGATATCACTGATGAGTCATCTAAAGGCTTGTTGAAAGAACTTCGCACAACTGCACTTCCCTCAGAGGCGATCGCCAGAGCCGTTTTATACGCTGTGTCCCAGCCGGACGATGTTGATGTCAATGAAGTGATTGTCCGTCCGATTCGCCAGGCGATGTAAACCCATCATTGAGAATGATCCCATGACGCATTCAATATCACAATGCAAGAATGATTTTGAGTCTAAGGTTACATCTCAGACTGATTCCATTTATGACTCTTCAGTTAATTATGCCCTGATTGCGATCGCGCAAGAAGTTGCTGAATTGCTGAAACAATCCCATCCAGTACAAGCTGATGAAAGCGACTGTATAGAGAGTTAATAAGTCAGGCACAATTTTGCTGAATGAACGATCAGCGGCTGAGTTAGAAAAGTCTATCTCAGGAGAGAAGCGTTGATGGCTAGCTTGTGCCTTGATGCGCCAGTTATTGGCTTGGCTTCCTAACTGGTAGACGCTTTTGCTGCGCCAGAGTAAGGCTGAATAGATACGAAGATCAGGCAAGGGCTTGAGGAGATGAATCAGCTCTGCCATCAGTACGTGATTCAGCAGTGTGTAGAACCAGCAAGATTGATGCTGTCGAAAACAGATTTAGCGATACGTGCTGCGCACAGGCTGCGCCAAAGCAGCTATAGCCCTGCAAGTCGGCTCCTCTAGTCAAAGCCATCTAGCGCAACAATTTAATCGCCTCACTGAACTGGCTCTTAAACAGGTGCGCTAGCGACCTAAGAATCTAATAAATCACCTTAAGAAGCTGAAAGAACTTGAGTGTTAAAACTCATACACTCAAGTTAGCTAAGACAAAGACAATCTGTACGGAAAGTATATAAACACCGCCTAATAATCCCGTTGAAAGTGACCGGTAGCGGGGGTAGCCTCACCCCTGCCGACTATGGCGGGATCTCTCAGATGTCATTCCCTGACCAGCATTGCCAGAGTTTGAATAGCTATTGGCTCAAATTGAACGTGCTGATTCTTAGTGGTGCAGAAAACTTTTCTGAGTCTCATGATGGACAGCTCAGACGGTCAAAATAGCGGCTGAAACCCATTGCCTTCGTTCGATTCCTAGAGAAATCCCAAATCTGCTGTATCGGCGAGAATCCTTGACTTATAAGGGTTTCAGGAGTTTTCTGCACCACCAGGCGTGCTGATTAGTAAGGCAGCCCCTTGCCAGCAACTGTCACTAAGCGCTATATTGTCACTTAGTGACAGTTGTCCAAAGGGAAGGCTGTTGTGCGGAATAACGGTGCCAATGACATGACAAAGAATGAGCGCAAACCAGGGGGAATGAGCGAGCAGCGGCAGCAGCGGATACGTCTGGAGATTTCGCGGGAAGCGGCGCGTTTGTTTTGGGAGCAAGGCGTCGCTGCCACGACCGGCGAGCAAATCGCTGCTGCAGTGGGTCTCTCGGTGCGCACCCTCTGGCGGTACTTCCGCAATAAGGAGAGCTGTGTCGAGCCGGTCTTGGCGCAGGATGGCGAGGAGTTTGTGGCGCTATTGCGTCGCTGGCCTCGAGATGTCTCCCTTGAAGATCACCTTATGGAGTGGGCAGTGAATCGTACTAAAGATCCCGATCAGCAGTCCTTTGATCAGGCTGTGATCAAGATGACTGTGCTGGCCGAAAAAGAGCCGGATCTGCGGACGGCTTGGCTGATGACTAACGACCGAATAGAGCGCGCTCTGGTCGAGATCTTCGCAGATCGCCTGCGGCGATCGCCTGACGATATCGAGGTGCGACTGCACGCCGCAGCAGCCACCGCAGTCGTGCGCGTTATCAGTGAAGACGTCAGTGCGGCCCTGATGGCAGGAGCCGATCCCACCTCGCTTGGTAACACGCTTGGGCAGATGGCCCGCGCCGTGCATACAGCTACAGGTGGGGCGGTCGGCGATCCTGTCGATCCTTAAACCAATTAACAACTGAAATCAGCAACAAGAGTAAAGGAGTTGATCCTCATGTCTCAGGTTCCTTCTAGCTACCCGCAAAGGCTGTTCAGAGTATTTTGCTTAGACAATTGTGGAAAACATTTGAGGACATAAAGATGAATAAGGCGACCTTCTTACAGCGGGCTGCTGCATGGTTGATTGATCAAGCTGTTCTCTCAATCATCTATTCACTAGCAGCGGTTGTCATTGGAGTGATTATCGGAGCTTACGCTAATAGCGGGATACCTGTACCAAATTTAATTGTGGCTCCGAGTGTGATTGTATTTTCACTCGCTTCCGCATTTGGGCATTTTTTGTATTTTGGTTACCTTTGGAGCCAGCGAGAGCGATCAATTGGCATGGGAATGATGAACATCAGGGTAGTTAAATCCGATGGACATTCGTTGTCTTTTGTGATGGCTGGTCTGCGCGGCTCGTTAGGCTACTTCCTGAGTGGCTTAATCTTTGGGTTAGGCTATCTCTGGTTTTTTGTGGATAAACAGCAGGAGACATGGCACGACAAGATTTTTAATACTGTAGTGCTGAAACAATAGTTCAGAAAATTTTTAAGGGCGAGAATCGACAAGAAGACTAGCGCTCCATTGAGGCAATAGTCTAAATAGTTTTCTGAGCAAATGTTTAAACCCTTAATTTCTCGACAGATTAACGTCTGATCGCTTGCCGAATGTTCAAGCGTGAGGACTCAACCCGTTTACCAGAGCCACCGAAAGAACATCAGTAATCTTCTCAGTTTGTAGAACCAAAAGCAAACGTACCAAAGGAGTTGATCCTCATGTCTAAATTTTCTTCTAACTATTCGCGGGAGTTAGGAAAGATCCCCGCCACGCCCTCGGAGCGGCCCGCGAGACCGGCGCCAGTCCCAGCCGGCGTGGAGTACCATCGCGTACTCGCTGACAAGAAACACCGCATCGGGCGCGGCATCTTCGCTATCGTGCTTCTGCTGGCTGGGGCCGTCGTCTTCACCAACGTCATCTCCAGGGGCGCTGCAGTCATCGACCTGCAAATGGGCAACACCACTCCGATCATCGGTGGCACCGACTACACGCCGCTCTACCACGCCAGCACCATGCTCTCGCTCGCCGTGCTCATTCCGTGGAGCATGGTCATCCAGCGATGGCTCTACGGCGTGCCCGGTCCCTCACTGCACTCGGTGGTGTCGCGGTTTCGGTTCGACGTGTTTGGCCGGGCGCTCCTGCTCTTCAGCCCCGTCTGGATCGTCGTCAACTTGCTCCCGTTCTTCACACCCGGTGAGCAGGGTTCCTGGTCGCAAACGGACTTGATCGGCATCTTCATCGGAACGCTCCTGCTGACGCCGCTGCAGGCGGCGGGCGAGGAGTATGGCGTGCGCGGACTGGTCTTCCGGGTCGCCGGGAGCTGGGCCCGTGGGTCGCGGGCGGGGCTGGTTATCGGTGTTCTGGTCTCGAGCGTGGTGTTCACAGCCATCCACGGTTCAACTGACCCTTACATCATCGTGTGGTACTTCGTTCTAGCAGCCGGGTTGGCGCTGATAACATGGCGCAGCGGTGGCATCGAGATCGCGGTCGTGCTCCACGCCGTGCTCAACACGGTCGTTCTCATCGGGGCCGCTCTCTTGCGCGTCGACCTTGGCACCGCGCTCCAGGACCGGTCGGCAGGCGTGGGTTCGCCCTACCAGCTCGTGCCCACGCTTACGGTTGTCGTGATCACCGCAGTGGTGTGGTGGCGCACGCGGCGAACCGGCCCCGCTCTGACCCCCGCGCGCACCCCGCTCCGCCCTGACGCGCGGCTCTGACTCGATCCCGTGGTCTATCGGCACTTACAAGCCCTGGATTCCTACATAAGAGCAATCGGTGAGAGCAAACTTCATGACTAGCAATCGGCTTAACTCGCTCGAACTCAGCCAACAGTTTAATAAAACGCTGATGTTCTCCAGTCAGCAAATGAACTGGAATAGCGTTTTCGTTGAGCAGTGTCAAAGCCCTGTTTCAGCATTTGAGGTGGAACTCTCAGCCCTCTCAGACCATTGGCTGAACTTACACATCGGAAATCCTGCCCCTTTAATTCAGAAACGGGACGATCGCCTGCATGAATCAATCCTTCATGAAGGGGACAATCTTTTTGTCCCGGCTGGACAACCGAGCTATTGGTGTCGAGATAAGAGTGGTGTTATCTGTACTCCGCTGCACATTTGCCTAAAGCCAGAACTGGTTCAACACGTTGCTGAAGCGTCTGACATTGATTCCACACGGTTCGAGCTTGTTCATGGTTTCGGTCAGCAGGATGTGCAACTGCATCAGATTGGTATGCTGATGCTCGCTGAGTTGCGATCGGGCGGGATAAAAGACAATCTGCACAAAAAGTACATAAACACAGCACAACAATTCCGTTGATAGTGGCCGTCGATACTCGGATGATGGTTCGACTAAGGGCAAGCACATGTCCAACGATGCCGGATCTGGTGAAACCAGATCTATCGAAGTCATCGTTAAATCCTAAAACTATCGACAACTGTGATTAGCAACCAGATACAAGCACTACAGAATTTACCCATAAAGGGAATGGAGATGAAGATGCAAAATACCGAAAGAACAGAGGGAATCATCGCAGAATCGAAAAAAGTTACCTACATAGAGGCTGCCCGGTGGGGTAAGTATCGGGGGTGGCGGTATGTTCTGGGGCTGATAATCATCCTCTTTGCGTGGCTGATCGTGGGTAGTGGTGCCAGTGTGCTCGTCGCGTTCACGCTCAGCGGCCAGGCAGACCCCTCGGGGCTTGGGCTTGTGGAATACTACCTGTTTGTGATGGCGAGTTTCCTGTGCTTCTTCGCGGGAGTCCTGATCGCTGTCTCCCTCGTCCACCGCCGCCACCCCCGAACGCTCGTCACGGCGCGGAAGTGGATAGACTGGCACCGGGTCGGTCATGGATTTGTGGCGTGGTTTGTGCCGTACTGCCTGATCGGTGGGCTGGGGCAGTATCTGTTCTACCCGGATACCTTTTCCTTTAACTCCGACCTCATAACATTTGCGCTTTTTGTGCCGCTGGCGCTGGTTCTTACCGCGATTCAGACGACAACGGAGGAGCTTTTCTTTCGCGGATACATTGTGCAGGGCGCGAGCCTTATCTGGAGCAACCGCGTCTTTCTGGCGATCGTGCCAGCCGTTATCTTTACCCTGCCGCACCTCCTTAACCCGGAGGCGCGGGCGGGCGGCTGGCTCACGATCTTTTCCAACTACTTCTTCGTTCCGGGGCTGGTGTGGACTGTGGTCTCGTTGATTGACGGAACCACTGAACTCGCCATCGGCGTACACTTCGCGAACAACATCGGCGGGGTACTCCTATTCAACATCACTGGAAGTGCCTTGCCCTCACCCGCTCTGTTCACCATCAGCGAGTATCACGCCACCTACGGGGCGCTAGCGGTGCTGGTTGCAGTACCCGTGTTTCTGGCGATCGCCTACGGAGTGTTCAAGCATAAGACCCCAACCCGTTTTTCAGAGCCATCGCAAGATCGTGGGTGATCTCGTCAGCTTGTTAGTGACCGGGGCGATGGGTCTGGCGCATGGGGACTGAAGGTCTACCAAAAACCCTGATTATGTCGGTTACCCGCGACCCGGCTCCCCCGCATTTGGGCGGCATCAGCCTCGAACTGTCCGACGAAGGGGCGATCTGCACCCTATGACCACAAGATTGCGAAGGCTTGAAAACAATTCTGAGATGACGTTGAGGATAGAGTCATGGTTAATCATAAAAATACTCGGCTGCGACTGTTTGGGCTGCTGTGGTTGGCAGGCATGGCTGGGGTGATGTCCCTAGGGTTGCTGCCTTTGCCCTTGCTCCCAGAGGGTGCCCCACCTGCCGCCGTGGTCAGGCTACTGGTGCTGGTGCAGCCCACGGTTTTGCTGTCGGTGGCGGTGCTGATAGGCGTGCTCTTGGCCCACCGGTTAGAGCTAATGGCACCGGGGGCAGAGGCTCTGGCCGCTGGGCGATCGTGGCGGCAAGCCATGGTTCCTCAACTGTTGCCCGGCGTGGTGGGTGGGTTGATCAGCGGCGCACTGGTGACGGCGATTACCCTGCTGTCTCGCCCGCTGCTGCCATCCGCCTATGGAGCGGCTGAACCTACGCCGCTGCTGGTGCGATTTCTCTACGGCGGTATTACCGAAGAAATCCTAATTCGCTGGGGATTGATGACGCTGCTGCTATGGCTGGGCTGGCGATTTGGGCAGCAGCGCCAGGGTAAGCCCCAGGTTCGATGGGTGGTCGTCGCCATTGCCGTTTCCTCCCTGGTGTTTGCAGCGGGCCACTTGCCCGCTGCGATCGCCCTAGAACTGCCGTTAACCCCAGCCCTAGTAGGATTCTTGCTGATCCAAAATGCTTTGTTTGCAGGGGTTGCGGGGTATTTATTCTGGCGCTACGGGCTAGAGGCCGCAATAATCGCTCACCTGACAGTTCATGCCGTGCTGGCCCTCATCGGCTAAGGCATCTCCTCAAGCCCGCCGTGCACGAACAGGGGTTGGGTGATCTCGAATCTTCGCCACAGTTAAAGCGTTAAACACCATGTCTCAAGTTTCTTCTAACAACTCACGAAATCGTGACCGACTCACGTACGACTCAAGACCAACAGCTTCCATTAGGAGGAGAATTATGCGCGTTCCCAAGACCTACGTCAGGCGCTTATTAACAGGCACAGCAGTGATGTTGCTTGTCCTCGCTGGGGCACCTGCCGCCTCTACCCAGTCTGCCCAGGAGCCAGGGGCGGAACTGGAGAGATTTTACAACCAGGAGCTGACGTTCGGCTCCTGCGAAAGCTTTGCGACTAATGCGACCGAGGCACAAGTGTACGTTGATCCGTTTGAATGTGGTCGCCTGGAGGTGCCGCTAGATTACGACGACCCTGAGGGTGAGACCATGCAAATCGCAGTACTGCGGCTACCGACCCAGGGTGAGTCGAACCAGCGGATCGGCTCTCTGGTGCTCAATCCTGGCGGGCCTGGGGGCTCGGGCACGCTTCAAACCCCCTTCACCGCATTGAGTCTGAAGGAGACTCCCATTGTTCAACGGTTCGACCTGGTTGGGTTCGACCCTCGCGGGGTCGGAGCCTCGACCCCGGCCATCAACTGCTTCACCGACGAAGAGAACGACCGGGGCGAGAACCAGACGACGTTGCTGGGTACGTCGGGAGAATGGAGTGCCGACGACACCCACGAGTTGATGGAGAAGTGCGCCGAGGGCTCGGGCAGTGAGCAGGTGCTTGCAGCTGTCGGCACCCGCAACGTAGCCAGGGACATGGACGTGCTCCGCGCCGCACTCGGCGACGAAAAGCTGACCTTCCTTGGGCGAAGCTACGGCACCCGATTGGGCGCGGTCTACGCTGAGATGTTCCCGCAGAACGTCCGGGCGATGGTCCTCGACGGTGCGCTCGACCCTCGGCAGGGCAGTGCGGAGCGCCGCTTAGCGCTCCATGCCGCGTTCCAGCGCTCGTTCGATCTGATGGCCGAGTTCTGCGCTAAGAGCTCAGACTGTCCGCTGGGCACCGACCCCGAGCAGGCCACCGCTGTGTTCCAAGATCTGTTCCAGCCGCTGATCGATAACCCCGTGCCAGCGGGCGAGGGGCGCACCCTGGATTTTTTGTTTGGCACTGGCAGCGTCCTCGGGGCGCTCTACGATGCCGAGAAGTGGCCGCGAATCATTGACGGCATCGCCCAGCTCAAAAACGAGGGCCGAGGCGACAAACTCCTCGCTCTCAGTGACGACTTTATCGTTGAAGGGTTGGAGAGCAACCTCGTCGATGCTCAGCTCGCCATCAACTGTAACGACGAGGAGCGCCGCACCCCTGAGCAGGAGGCAGAACTGCGCCGCCAGATCTTCGACGTGAGCCCCTTTCTTGATACCGGACGACCCGTCGAGGGCGTCACCCGCGACGCCTGCGAGTTCTGGCCCGGTGAGCCGACCCTCGGCTTCCCCCATGCTCAGAACGTTGAGGGTTTACCCGACACGCTGATTATCTCCATTACTGGCGACCCTGCCACCCCCTACGCTGCTGGAGCCAGTCTAGCCGAAGCCCTGGGCGGCACCGTGCTCACCGTTGAGGGAGAGCGGCACACCATCGCCATGGAGGGCACCAGCCCCTGTGTCAATGCGATCGTCGCCAACTACCTTATCGACCTTGAACTCCCCGCAGAGGGCGATCGCTGCGTCCTCTAGCCCCCCATCGCCAAAACCAAGGATTTAGGAATCCCTTATTTGCATCATCGACAGTGCTGCTCTACGCGGCAGTTATCACTCTTGAGCATCACTGCATCCATCACCAAACACAGGAGCTAAAAACATGCCAAGCAAAGAGATCGCCACAAAGCGCCCTATTCACCCAAATCATGAAGCAAGACACATCCGCTTGCTTCGCAAACCCTTCCAGATCATTCGCGCCAATGTTCGCGCCTACCTCATCATCAACTCCATTGTGTATGGCTTGGTCTTCACTGGGATGGTAGCGGCGATGGTCTTCCCCGACCTAGGCGCAGCTCAGGTGGCCACCCTGGAAGACAACGGAACGGGAGACCTTGTCCGATCGCTAATCAATAACCCTTGGCTGTTCTCACTGACCATCCTGGGAGTCAACGTCATCAGGGTCGGCATGCTGTCGATCATGCTCCCTTCGCTGATCGTTCCTTTCGCTGGCATCGCCATATTCGCGCATAGGGCATTCACTATCGGTTTGAGCCTAGCCTCCACCACATCGATCGCGGTGGTATGGATTCCGCACTCGCTGACGTTACTCATTGAATTCCAGGCTTACGCCCTCTTGATGTTAGGCGCGTACATCCTCGGCCGAGCCTGGATCCGTCCCGCAACCATCGGTGCTCGGAACCCTCGTCAGGGTTACGTCCGTGGGCTGCAACAACTCGGTTGGCTGAGCCTGACTGCGCTCCCACTGTTCATCGTCGGCGCGATCTGGGAGGCGTTCTCGCTCAGCTACCTGTTCAGCCGCTGACCCAATGGTTGTTGTAGCGCTAAACAAACCAAATCATGATGGTTTCTTGAATCGATTGTCAACTCTACAATTTT
Source organism: Kaiparowitsia implicata GSE-PSE-MK54-09C (assembly GCA_019359435.1). GTDB lineage: Bacteria > Cyanobacteriota > Cyanobacteriia > Elainellales > Elainellaceae > Kaiparowitsia > Kaiparowitsia implicata. The sequence continues at coordinate 8,157 of JAHHHI010000041.1, read as the reverse complement.
AAGATGGTGAATCAAATGATTAAGTACAAAGATTTCGCGCCTCGAATTACTGAACGGGGACCCTTCGGCGGACCTTCCGAGTATGAATCTTTCTCGGAGATTGTGAGTGCTGTAAATCAGTGGATCGAAAGCACAACGATACAGGTGATCAATGTTGAAACTGTTGTTTTACCTGATCGGATTGAAGGCACCGGTGATGGTGACTACGGAGTGACGACCAGTAATGCTTTCTACCCAGTGATGATCAGTCAGGGTCTTGCAATCAATTGCTTTCAATGTGTGCGTGTTTGGTACAGAGAATAAGCTTCACCAGAGAAGAAATAATGAAACGATTCACCTTATTTACTTTTCTGTACCTCGCACTGGGAGTCTGTCTGACGGCGATCGCGTTTGGATACCCAAACCTGCCTTCAGGTCTTCAAACCAGCTTGTTCATCAGTGCAGGAGTGTCCTACATCGCTTGTATTTTCAATCCATTTTGGCGGGAGAGGACAATCCGCTTCTATCGCAGCCGCAATTCATCGGTCATCCTATCCTCGTTGGTGATTGGACTCACTATTATTGGGATGATTTGGGAGGTTCTGAGTCAGAACTGGGCGATGGAAGCTTTTTTAGGAGCGTTTTCGCGGCTAATCATTGTTTTAGGGTTTGCTGAAAACATTGTGATTATAAGGCAAGTGAATTCTGAACATTAGGGTCTAAATCAGAACACCAAATAGTACAGATATAGAGTTGAAGTGCAACTCTGGGGTGAACATTATGGTGCAGCATGAATGGCAAGATGAAACACGACAGTTGGCGATCGCGCCTCGCCTATGGCTCTGGTGGACATTGGCTACTACAATTGCGGGGGCGATCGTTGGAGCACTGGAAGCGTCAGGATTTCAGTTTATAGCAACCATATTTTTTACAGGTTTGTTGATTGGCGCAGCCCAATGGCTCGTTTTGCGCCAGTACATGCCTAAAGCCTTTTGGTGGATAGTGGTTAGCGCACTGGGATGGACTTTTGGGATAGCGCTGGTAAGTTTTTACATAGCCCTTTTTGATCCGCTTATTCAATTCCTGCGCACACTAGGCGCATGGCCAGTTTTTTGGTCGAATCTGGTCATACGGCCGATTGAACTGGCTATTTTTGGTGCGGCTCAGCTTCCGATTTTGACACGATTTGTCCGTAAAGCGCATTGGTGGATTCTGATCAGCGCCTTAGGAGGTGCATTAAAAGGAGCAAGTAGCTCAACTGTCGCGTACATTTTGCCAGGGCTACTACCACCACCATTCACGACAGCATTGAGCTATGGGTCAGGTTGGCTAAGCTACGGCATCGTTACCGGAATTTGCCTGCAATGGCTGCTGCGTCATCAACCCCGATAGGGCAATACACAAACTTGCGATTAGCGCTGAGGCGCAACTCCGAAGGAACCGCAACATACCTCAATCAGGAATTCATCATGCAATATCTTTCACAGGACTTAGTCGTTCTTGCACTCAATCCCCAAACTGGGAAAACTCGCTTCTCTTGGTACGCGGCGCTCGAATATGGCTTGGTCGGTTCTCTGTTACTAGACTTAGTCCTGCGAGACAAACTGGAGATCGACGACGACAATCGTGTGATTGGTGCGATACATGCTTCGCATGGGCAAGCCACCGCAGGCAACACAGGCGATGAATTTTTAGATCGACACCTCAATGAGGTTCTGGCATCGTCTCGTCCTCGAACTGCAAGGTTCTGGATTACTCGTTGGAGACGAAGATACAGATGGTTTCAGCCAATCGTGTTGCAGAACTTAGTTGATTTAGGTGTTTTAGAACGACAAGAGCAACGTATTCTTGGACTGTTCCCAACGCAGCGATATTTTCTAACCGATGAATCTATTCAACGCGAGATTGTCCAGCAAGTTCGTGCAGCCGTGTTAGCAGGCACTGGACTGAATTCTCGGATGGCAGCATTAATTAGTTTGATGCAAGCCTCTCACCTGACCGATTCGGTGTTCAGACCTGAAGAACGTACTGAAGCGCGATCGCGAATTAAAGCGATCGCAGAAGGGGAGTTGGTCGGCAAAGCAGTTTCAAAGGCAATTTTCATCATTCAAGCAGCCGCGACTTTGGGTGCCATCAATGGCGTATGAAATCGTTAGATTGCAGCCAATAGGGTGGGCAGTGCCCACAAAACTTCAAACCTTACTACAACACACCTATCAGGAGGTTTCCAATGAACCGGAAGATTTTAGTCACTGGCGCAACTGGGATCAACGGTACAGAGATTGTCAAGCGACTTGCAGCACAGAACGTGCCAGTCCGCGCAATGGTTCGTAACCATGATCGAGCAAAGGAGATTGCACTTCCGAATGTTGAAGTGGTGAAGGGGAACTTTGATCACCCTGAGACGCTGTTGAAGGCGCTGACTGAAGTAGACCGTGCCTTTCTTTTAACGAACTCTACAGAACACGCAGAAGCACAACAACTCGCGTTTGTTGATGCGGCACGGCAGAGTAGGGTCAAACATATCGTCAAACTATCGCAATTTGCAGCCGATGCCCATTCGCCCGTGCGCTTTTTGCGTTACCATGCCGCAGTCGAAGCGGCAATTCAAGCATCAGGAATGACGTACACGTTTCTGCGTCCCAACCTCTTTATGCAGGGCTTATTAAGCTTTAAATCGACAATCACGAGCCAAAACATCTTTTATGCAGCGATCGACAATGCAAAGGTCAGCGTGGTGGACGTGCGCGATATTGCAGACGTTGCAGTAGTTGCTTTAACAGAAGCAGGGCATGAGGGAAAGATTTATAACCTCACCGGACCACAGGCATTGACTCATGCTGAGATGGCAGAACAACTCTCGGTTGCACTCAATCGTCAGATTGCATTCGTCGATATTCCATCTGAAACAATGCGCGATCAACTGCTCAACATTGGGATGCCAGCTTGGCAAGCAGACGGGCTGATTGAGGATTACGCGCACTACCGACGCAATGAGGCAGCAGAGATTTCTTCTGATATACAGAACGCAATTGATAAAGAACCGCGCAGTTTTAAGACATTCGCCTGTGACTACGCAACAATGTTTGGCTAGACGCAGCCCAATCAGCCTGCTGCACCGAAACGAACCTGAGTTGTTGAAAATAATGAATTGCATTACTCGCAAGCGCTAAAAATTGGCGATTGCGTGGAGACATCAGGTCAAGGTGGTTGGGATGACAACCTGCAAATTCCCGAGTCGCTCGCAGATGAGATTGCCCAGGCATTTCGAAATATAGAGCGAACCCTGGCGGCTGCCGGGGCGAGTTGGGAGCACGTTGTCCATGTCAATTCTTACCATGTTGGCGGGTTGCCCCCCGAGGTGAACGATGTGATGGTCAGACTATATCGCCATTACATGCCCAACCATGCCCCAATTTGGACACAGGTAGGAGTTGCGGCTCTTGGACTGCTAACGATGCGGATTGAAATCCGCGTGACTGCAATTGTTCCATGAGTTTTGCATAGGCGGCAGCAATGTCGTTAGCGCTGCCGCCTATGCGTAGAACGAAAACTTTTATCGCAGCAAGATGGCATTATGAATCATCGTTTCCTTTTACTTGTTTCTTTGGTCATAGGTAGTGCAGGGATACTGCTTACTTCACCTATCTCAGCAGAGCTTAGTAATAGACTAAATACTCCGCAGATTGCGCAGAGACGGAAGATAAGTAATTCGACCACCGTAGATGATAGGTCTTTGGACAGTGTAGACAGGCAAGAGCGACCGGATTGGGCCAGTTTCTTCGACGGCGCTGAGGCTCAAGGAACTATCGTGGTATTCGATCAGCGCGGAGATGCTCAGCAGTTGTGGGTCTACGACCAGGAACGGTCTGACAGAGCTTATTCCCCAGCATCAACATTTAAGATTCCGCATTCTCTCTTTGCGCTCGACGCCGATGTTGTTCGGGATGAATTTCAAGTTTTTGAGTGGGATGGAGTTGAGAGGGACTTCGCTCCACACAATCAGGATCAAACGTTGCGCTCAGCTATGCGAAACTCAGCTGTTTGGGTTTACGAAATGTTTGCTGACGAAATCGGAGAAGCGAAAGCAAGAGAGTATCTGACGCAAATTGATTATGGAAACGCAGACCCAAGAACTAGCGAAGGTGCTTATTGGATTGATGGAGCGCTAGCAATCTCGGCACAAGAGCAAATTTATTTTCTACAAAAGCTGTACCAGAACGAACTCCCCTTTAGGGTTGAGCACCAACGATTAGTCAAGGATATTATGATCGTTGAAGCAGAGCGGGATTGGATTCTACGGGCTAAAACTGGCTGGGAAGGGCGCTGGGGTTGGTGGGTAGGATGGGTCGAGTGGCCAACAGGCCCCGTGTTCTTCGCTCTCAATATAGACACGCCAAACCGATTGGACGACCTCTATAAAAGAGAGAAAATTACACGCAATATCTTGCAATCCATTGATGCATTGCCTGCGGAAGAAAATCCCAAATAGCGTTAGCTTATCAGTGCATCTTTACCCAATATGATCTAAGTCACTTCCTACTGGCATAGCTGATGAACTATATACAAGGAGTTTTTTATCAATGATGGGGGTTGCCGCTCACGACTAAAGATTGATGAGCAGATATACCTGCTAATACTCCATCAGCAGCAGATAAGGTCGCGTTTGCAAAGGGACGAGCAATATCACCAGCAGCAAAGACACCTGCTGTAGTTGTTTCCTTCAAATCACTAGTCTTTATCATCGGGCCAAATGCCCCGTCCTCTAGCTCACAGCCAAGTTGTGAAACCAATGGGCTAGCAATGGAAGAGCGGGTAATGACAAATAAAGCTTTAATAGGTATGGTGCGCTGGTCTTTGAGTTTAATGCCACTGAGACTTTCTCCCTCACCAACTAAAGATTCAATCGGCGCATCTTCTACAGTGATTCCACTATTTGAAGTAAGTTCAGCCCGAACGTCATCACTGAGTTGATCAGAACCATTGGATAGGAGAACAACGTTATCACTCCAATCCAGCATTAGCTTGGCCTGATGCAGTGAAGCCTCCCCTGTATAAAGCACACCCCAAGTTCCACCAGTAAGTTCGTAACCATGACAGTACGGACACGAATTCACTGTTCTTCCCCATCGCTCAGCTAATCCTAGAATTTCTGGCAAATGATCGATAACTCCCATTGCTAAGACAATCCGCTTGCTTTGATAGGTTGTGCCTGACTCTAGCTCCACAGAGAATAAACCTGTTTGATGACGTTCTGCGCGGATTGCTTTACCTTCAACAAAATGGGCAGTCGGATACTTGAGCAATTGCTCGCGACCAATTTGAGCAATTTGTGCAGGCGATCGCCCATCATGTCCTAGAAAACCGTGGGACGCTTCAGCAAAGCGATTTCTAGGCTTACCCGCGTCAATCACTAATACTTGACGACGGGCACGAGCAATCTGGAGTGCTGCGGATAGCCCAGAAAAGTTACCTCCAATCACAATTACGTCAAACTGTCTTTGTTCACTTTGCTGAACGCTTAGCTCAATAGATGAGCTATCAGCTTGTAAGTTGTTGTTCATGATAAGTTGAAGTCCTTTCTGGGAAATGATCATGATTGTTGAAGCGGCACCTGACAGCATCAAAAAGGTACGACGAGCCAGTTTTGCCTAACTCATAACTAATGATTGATAAGAAACTATGATCTAAAGCTAACCTAGTTTGGTGAAAATATTGATTCTCATTCAGCTAGAATATTGATACCTCATGAGTATCAATATGATGGACATAAAAGACCTCCGCTGTTTTATCGTGCTCGCTGAAGAGTTGAACTTCCGACGGGCAGCAGAGAAGTTACATATGTCACAGCCGCCATTAACACGATTAATTGGGCAATTAGAACGAGAACTAGGCATTACCTTGTTTGAGCGCACGACTCGCAGGGTAGAGTTGACTGAGGCAGGTCAGAGTCTTTTGAGGGAAGCGAGAGGATTAATACTCTGTGCAGATGAAACAGCAAGACGAATTCGTCATGCAACATCAGAAGCCTCAAACCGTTTGAGAGTAGGTTATGTGCCTTTAGCTCTTTACACAGTGCTGCCGCAGTTCCTTGACCAATGCCGCAAAGACTTTCCAGAACTTGAGTTAGATCTGCGTGAACGCACGACTGATATGCAATTGAGCGAGTTGTGCAGTGCAGAGATCGATATCGGCTTTATCTACATGCCTGTCTACTCAAATCTGCTTGCTGTCAAGTCTGTGTATCGAGAACCAATGAAGTTAGCAGTTCCTAACAGTCATCCAATGGCTAATCACTCAGGAGTGAAGCTGACAGATTTTGCCAGTGATGTTCTTATCATGCATTCACGTGCTGAAAATCCAGCGATGTATGATGATATTTTGCGATGCTGCACAGTGGCAGGATTTTCACCGCGAATTTTGCAGAAGGCTGACGATCAAAGCTGCATGGCTCTGCTGATGGCAGGGCAAGGCGTTCACTTTATTGCTTCAGGTGTGGAATGCCTTGAACCAAATGGTCTAAAGCATCTCGCAATTAGTGGCACTGCACCCACATTGGAGCTTGCGATCGCTTGGCGACAAGAAGATCCTTCCTCTGCTACGAAATCATTAGTGAGTCAAATTCCAGGTGTTTGATAGAGATTAGTAATTATGCTGCTGATGCACTTTTGGCTCAGCAGCATAATCGGGATAGGGAGAATCCTTACAAATCCCCCCTTCCACACCACCCATCGTGCGGCTCCGCAATGGGCGGTTCTCAACCTAACTGCTGACGAATTGGCAGGCTTCTCATCGTAGCCCTGGGCTTTCATCCAAAGGTCACGAATCGAGAGCAATCCCTGCTGTGCTAAACACTCATTGGTCATCCCCGTCTGCGTCGCTAACGTCCGCGACAACCGCCGACAGCCCTTCCGACTTAAGCCCATCGAGAAGGCATGTTGTCTCGGGGTTCCTAGTTTGAGCAAGTTGTACACCGCCGCCTGCTCTATCAATCCTTGCATCGTCAACCCCCGGTCAATCGTAGGGTTGATTCTCTAAAGGAGGGAAAGTAATTTTGGCAGGTTATGCTGAAATCGACGGATGGCTTTGGTAATGGAAGCATGCCCAGCCTTGCGAAATAGTGAGACTGCCCAAGACCGTAGCAATGCCATCAGCGTTGCCGGATTGGGCGCTCGAAACGATGAGCCATCTTCTCCTTGAACCACATCTTTCACCCAGTGCAGCTTGTTTTCCGTGCTGCCGCGATGCGCTTGAATCATCAAGGCGGCTTGCTGGGCATCAATGACTTGGTTGGTGATAAACCACGCCTGTCGACTGAAGGGCTTGCCATCTCGCACCCCCGAGCGCTCCACCAAAACAAACGCGGCTAACCCCACCCAATCGTGGGAGAACTCCACCGGAGCCTCAAAGATTTGAACGCGCTGTTGGACGACTCGGCCATGAGACGTATCGAGGGCTTGATAAAAACTCAACGGCACTTGAGTATGCTGGCACTGTTGGGCCTGTTTCAAGAGCTTGGGTTGATTTGCTTTGAGTCCAATACAGTAGTAATTGCCAGCACGGGCAATCTCACCCACTGTTTTTTTGGGTGTGCAGGGCATCAAGGGTCACCCACACCCCCTTGAGGTTCAACTGCTCAACTAGTGGGTCATTTGCCTTGAATACAGCCATTAAGTTTTAGGCCACTAACGCCTGAGTCACGGCTCCAGACCCGCCTAAACGATGTGGGTGTTGTTTTGCTCGTGCTCGTTGCCGTCGTGCGGCTCGTTTACCGCCCCATTCAAACGGCGTTGGGTGTTGATTCCAAACCTCAGCAACGGTCTTAAATCGGTCCATAATCTGTTGAGGGGTTTCGGGATGCTGACCATCCAACGCCCGTCGCTTGAGGATGCGCTGTATGGACTCGGCCATGTTTAACCAGCTACCCGACAGCGGGGTGTACAAGGGCAAAATGCCATGCTCACACAGCCACAGCATCAACTCAGGCGTTTTATGTCCTGTTAAGTTGTCCCACACTAACAAGAGGCGCAACGGGGGTAATGCTTCAGGTAAACCTGAGTTCGACAACGAGTGAAGTGCTGAAAGAAAGGCTGAGGGTTACGCTCAAAGTATTGAATTCTAAGCACCTCAGCCATGTCTTTGAGTCTAGCGCGCCTCGACTTGACCCAAATCTTCTGC
>JAHHHI010000040.1 GCA_019359435.1 Kaiparowitsia implicata GSE-PSE-MK54-09C | reverse complement strand
GCCGTTCTTGGAAATATCATGAGACCCACAGGTCGGACAGGTCATCTCAATCGTCATGGGCTCGACTCTCTTGTCATCTCGATGGCTTAGTCTGATTTTCCTCTGTCCCGTACACTAATGCACTACCGCTGGTTGAACCCAAAAGCCCAGAGGCCCAGCGCATCTGCCGCGAAGACTTGACCGAGCTGGTGACTGCCTTTGTGCAAGACAAGCCCACCATCGAGCGCGGCCTATTCGATGACGAGCTGGTGCCGGAAGAACTCACCCAGGTGCGCATGGGCAAAATCGTCCAGGAGAAGTTCCCGGATCTAGAACAGGAAGACCAAGAAGCCGTCCGCCAGCACGCGATCGCCGCCCTCAACTTGATCCAACAGGGCAAGAAAACCGTAGGCGAAGCAGGCGGCACCTATGAAGCCAATCCCGGCACCACCAGTACCGACGACGCTGAGCCGACGAAAAACACCGCCCTGATTGATGGCATCAAGCGGTTTGCCCTCTCCGTCACCGATCTCGACATGGATCTGATCGACCGCATCAATCCCTTTGGCGAAGCCTATGCTATTCTCGCCAAGACCATGAGCGAAGAACGGTGGAAGCAAGTGGCCGCTGTAATCGCCGCCAAACGGATAAACCTGTCGGTGGACGAGGCGAGAGAACTAGCCAAACGGGCAATACGGTTCAAGCAGGAGAAAGGCCGACTGCCCTCCATCACCGCCACCGACCCGTGGGAAAAACGGATGGCCGAAGGGATTGCCTTTCTGCAACGCAAGGTAAAAGAAGAGAACGATGGCTAAGTACACCACCGATGCCGATGCCGATCTGCTGGCTGAACTGGGCGTAGATACCGCCCCTAGCCAAACGGCCCAGCGCACCCCCAGAGAAGAACGCATTATCGCCGGGTTTGAAGACATCGAGCGCTTTGTGGCCGAGCAGGGCCACCTGCCTCAGCATGGCGAAGACCGCGACATCTTTGAGCGGCTCTACGCGGTGCGCCTGGATCGCCTGCGGGAATCGGCGGAATGCCGGGCCATCCTCGAACCGCTCGACGCCAAAGGGCTCTTAACCCCTGCCGCCAATGCCCAGCTGGCAGAGGTCGATGAGCTAGACGATGAAGCCCTGCTGGCCTCCCTAGGGGTTGACGCTACCCCAGGCGACGACATTACCCAGCTTACCTACGTGCGATCGCGCCAGGAAATCAAAGCCGCTGAGGAGATCGCCCAGCGCACCCCCTGCCCAGACTTCAAACAGTTCAAGCCCATTTTCAAACAGGTGCAGCAGGACTTGGCATCGGGAGTACGGCAAACTCTGAAATACCAGGACAATGCTGCCGTCAACCAGGGCGACCTGTTCATCCTCGATGGGCAAAAGGTGCTGGTGGCCGATATGGGCGAGTTCTTTGTCGGCGACCATGGCCGCCCCGATGCCCGCCTGCGAGCGGTGTACGACAACGGCACCGAGAGTAACCTGCTGCTGCGATCGCTCCAGCGGGCCTTGAACAAAGACAAAGTCAGCCGCCGCATCACCACCCCCGATCTTGGCCCCCTGTTTTCAGACACCGCAGCCGAGGACGACTTACCCACCGGCTACATTTACGTGCTCAGGAGCCAGTCCGACGATCCCTACATTGCCGAGCATCGGTCGGTCATCCACAAGATCGGCGTCACCGGAGGCGATGTCAAAAAGCGCATTGCTAACGCCAAGAAAGATCCGACCTATCTGCTAGCGGAGGTGGAGATTGTCGCCACGTTCAAACTGGCGAATATCAATCGCACAGGGATGGAGGCGCTGCTGCACAAGTTCTTCGACAGCGCTCGATTAGACGTGGGGTTGCAAGACCGCTTCGGCATACCGGTGAAGGCCAGGGAGTGGTTCCTTTTGCCACTGGAGGCCATTGAAGAAGCGATTGAAAAAATCAAGGAAGGGACTATCGAGCAATTTCGATACGATCCCGAAGCCGCAAGGCTGACGCAAACGTAATCCCGCTGATTAATCGGGAATTTTCTTTGATAAAAACTTACCTTCAGCCCCCATGGCTCAGTTGCTGAATTTGCGCCATCCCGTTCTAGCCGCCTAAGGCACAATGTATTGCGGGAATGCTTGTTGAGGGTAATTGACCAGACTTGACAGTAGGTATTGGTTAGAAGGTCAAAAGACCACTTTCATCTTTGGGGATAGGGGCGCGATCTAAACTGCAAGCCACTGATGCAGTCCACGACTAAAAACCACTACAGCACACCCAACCATCAATACTGATGAACTTCGGCCTCTTGTTTAATGGATACAGCGTGGGGTTCAGGTACGATTGGGGTTCCCAAGCGCTCAGCATAGACCTCTGTAAACTCTGCCCCTAGAAAAAAGATATGCGCGGCGTAATAGATCCAAGTAATCAAAATCACAAATGAACCGGCAATGCCGTAGGCAGACCCAAACTCTGTGCGTGACAAAACCTGACCAAATAGAAACTGACCTATGACAAATAGCACGGTCGTTAAGGTAGACCCCACTAGGGCATCCTTCCAGGTGACTTTGGCGTCGGGCAATAGGGTATAAATGGCCGCAAAGAGCAACGTTAGCATCACCAACGAAATTGAAAAGCTGAGGAGGCGCCATACCGGAAAGAAATCGGGGAGGGCATCGCTCAATAGATTGACCAGGGTGCCCATTACCGTGTTGGAGATGAATGAAACCACTAGCAGAAAGGCAATCACCAGCACCATGGCAAAGGTCAGCAGCCGCTTTCGCAGAAACCGGAAAAGGTTTTGCCTGGGCCTTGGCTTAACATGCCAGATTTTGTTCAGCGCGCCTTGGATTTGGAGGAACACGTTTATTGCACCAAACGCCACAAAGCCGAGGCTTACGATGAACTGAATGGTGTCACCGCTCTGATCTTCGCGCAGGCTGGCGATCGCCGTTTCAATCACTTGGGCTGCCTCTGGCCCCACCACTTGCTCTAACTGTTGCACCAGCTCGCCCTGAGCTGCCGATTCCCCAAACACAAGGCCCACTAGCATAATCACCAACACCATCAGCGGCGCAATCGAAAAAACCGTGTGGTAGGCCAACGCTGCCGCCAGCAGCGATACCTGGTTAAACTGCCATTCTGATACGGTTGCCTTTAACAACTGCCAGATGGGCTGCACGCGTCGAAGGGAAGAAGATAGGGGCATGGTGATGCTCTTGTTCAGAGAATGATGGCTGCTACTAAGTCATGACTAGCCCATGACCATACAATGGCCGCTTAGCCTACACGCTAGTAGAGACACGCTCAGAATAACCATGAACGATTGAGCCGCACACTACCTCAGGTAAGATAGTTTGCGGCTGTAGGATTTTTAAGGCGATCGCCCCAATCTTCCTCACAACCCTTCAAGCGAATGGATCAGCGTTGCTAGGGGCTGTCATCAATTAGCCTCTGATATCCCAGAAATCAACAGTCACAGCCCCTAACCTGGTTTTTGGGTCGGGCGTGGCAACGTTCATAGCATCAGGCGTTTGGTTGGAATTGATGACACGCTCTAGGGCGTAACGCCAAAAACCATGCGATAGACTGGCGTGCCATTGTCTAGCGTTGACTGCTCACGCTCGGTTGCAATCGGAAACGGATTGGGAGTGTGTTGGGGGATGCCGCTGAGTTGGGTAAAGGCAGGATGCTCTTGGAAGCGATCGCCCATCTCTAGCAGCACCTCTTCCACATCCGACTGCAGGAAAACCCGGCCCTCTGCCGCCAAAAACTCTGCAATAAGCGCAACCACCTGCGGCTGCACGACGCGCCGCTTCTGGTGCCGCTTCTTAAACCACGGATCAGGAAACTGAATGGTGACCCACTGCAACTTGCCAGGAGGGAGCGATCGCAGAATGGATTGAAGCGATGTATTGGCATTACAAAACAAATAGTGCAGATTAGTCAGCCCCATCTGCTGCGCTCCCTCGTTCGCCTGCACCACCAGCGATTCCCGAATTTCTAACCCCAAAATATTCCAATCTGCCCATGCTTGCGCTAGCTCCAAATCAAACCGTCCCCGCGCGCAACCAATATCAAGCAGCAGCGGTCGAGTTAGATCCCCATACACCTGCGCCCAGTCTGGTGGCTGCACAGACTGCCGATACTTCTCACTGAGCGGATTCACATGCTGACGAACACGAACAACAGCCAAAGACTCTCTCCCTCACACGCCAAATAAAACCATCCTGCTTATGCAACGGCGTTAACGCAGCCGCCCGCAAAGCCATTCCACCCCATCCAAGTATCAAGCAAAAGAGGGGTGTATCGGGCTGGACAGGGCACCCGTTCATCACTCAGCCCCAACACCCACATCCCATAGTAAAACCTGCACTTCTTCAAAACCGACCGATTCAAAACCGACCTATCGTCCTTCTTGCTCCTATCCTCCACAATCCAATCTTCTATGGGCGATAGTGGAATCAAGCTTGCCGTACTTTCGCCCGCAATCCGCACTTCTCATCACCTAACGCCATGTCACTCAGCTTTCGATTCGCCATCCTCAGCGACCCTCATATTGCGCTGCCCGATACCATCTGGGACAATCCTGGGCGCTTTCATCTGGTGGAGGTGAGCATTCCCGCGTTGGATGCGGTGCTGGCAGATCTCGCTCAGCTCGACCTGGATTTTCTGCTCATTCCAGGCGACCTCACGCAGCATGGCGAACCTATCAACCATCGCTGGCTTGCGACGCGACTGGCCCAGTTGCCCTATCCCGCCTATGTGGTGCCCGGCAACCACGATATTGTGGCGCAGCAGCCGTCTGACCACACCATTGGGTTAGAAGAGTTTGCAGGCTACTACCCTAAATGCGGCTATGAGTGTGGCTATGGCGAAGCCGCGCGCCCTTACTATGCCTGCGAGGTGCTGCCGGGGGTCACCTTGCTGGGGCTTAACTCCATTGCATTTGATGCGGCTGGTGAGCAGCACTACAGCGGCAGGCTAGAGGCCGACCAACTGCGCTGGCTAGAGAAAACACTCGCCACCTGCAACAGTGAGCTGATTATGGTGATGATTCATCACAATGTGCTGGAGCATATTCCGGGGCAAAGCCGTCACCGCATGGGCCAGCGCTACATGCTCGACAACGCTCCAGAGTTGCTAGCACTTCTGAGGGCAGCAGATGTGCCGCTCATTTTTACGGGGCATCTGCATATCCAAGACATTACGCAACAGGGCGGCATTACAGAAATCACAACCGGATCGCTGGTGAGCTATCCCCATCCCTATCGGGTGTTGCACTACCGAGAGCAGGGCTGCACCTTAGACAACAACCGCCTGCGGCAGCTCAAAGTCGAGACACGGCACGTGACTGCTGTGCCAGGATGGGACGATTTGGCCACACAATCCCGAGAGTGGATGGGCGATCGCTCCTTCCATTTCATGCTGCGCTTTCTCACCCAGCCGCCCCTTAACGTACCGGAAGCAGAAGCCAAGTCCCTCGTGCCGGATTTGCGCTACTTCTGGGCAGAGGTTTCTAAGGGCGATGCTCAGTTTGACTTCCCTCAATTTCCGGGCCGGGTGCGCCGCCATCTGCACGCCTTTAATGCGGTAGATGCAGACGGCAATCCGCTCCTCCGCGATAACAATACGGTTCTAGACCTGTGAGGTTGATCGGCGTTGAAGCTCATGCTTAAGGCTTACGCCTGTAGCTCTACTGGGGCTTGTCAGGGGGACGACTCAAGGTTTGCTGCAATCCTTCGCGAGTGGTGGGTGAGATCAGGCTGCGCGGAGTCAAGGTCTGCCCTACGTGCGAGGAATTTACGGGTTGGACTCACTAGAATGAGGCTGATTGTTTTCAATCATGAGTATCAACTAAGGAACCGCATGAATACATTAATCTATGGGGCGATCGCCCATCTAAAATCGTTCATTCAGACGCTACAGATCAAGCGCCTAGTCACAGTTGCCTGCCTCAGCTTTATGGTGTTGGCCGCAACGAATGTTGATACAGGCGCCGGAGCAAACACCAAAACCTTGAACCCGCAGATTAAGCAAGATGTCAACCAACTTGACTCTGTACGCCCCAAAACCACCCGTGAATGGCAGCAAGAAGCCAGGGATGTGAAAGGAGAGCCCGGCGAGCGGATTCAGGCCATCGGGGAAGAGAGTGCGAAAGCTGTTGAAGAGTTTGGCGAATTGTTTAACGACACGCTAGATCGCAGCACCAATGGGTCGAATACTCGCGTGACTCGATAAGCCACATAACACCTAGATTGTTCCAGATTGTTAAGGTGCCGCCATAGCCGGAGTGGGGCTATGGCGGCGCTTTATTGGCATCAATTCAGCAGGCCCGAACCGATGTGATTTTAAGAGAGTGGCATCTCAGCCAGTGTGGACTGTGGAGTGGGTATGATGGGCGATCGCCCTCATTCAGTTAAGCTGCCAGTTAAGCTGCGTCAAAATTGGCCTCTTGCCACGCGACTGATATTGAGTTCCCCTATCCTGTTAAAGTGATAGAAATAAGGCGTCTGAGAGGGGGAAGCCAACCCTCAGGTCGTCTGCTCACCGAGTCCGAATTCAAGTGCAACGTGGACTTAACGCAAACCTTTAAAACTGCTCGCCCGATTATCGGTGTGGTTCATCTTTTGCCGCTGCCGACCTCGCCTCGCTGGGGTGGTAGCTTGCGAGCCGTGATTGACCGTGCTGAGCAAGAAACCACCGCCCTCGCCTCTGGCGGCGTGGATGGGATCATCGTTGAAAATTTCTTCGATGCACCCTTTACAAAAGATTCCGTGAATCCGGCAGTCGTCAGTGCGATGAGCCTGATTGTGCAGCGCCTGATGAACTTGGTGACACTTCCCATTGGGATTAATGTCCTACGAAACGATGCGTGCAGTGCGATGGCGATCGCCACATGTGTGCAGGCGCAGTTCATTCGCGTCAATGTGCTAACTGGCGTGATGGCTACCGATCAGGGGCTCATTGAGGGCAATGCCTACAAGCTACTGCGCTACCGTCGCGAGTTAGGAAGCGACGTTAAAATTTTGGCCGATGTGTTGGTCAAACATGCCCGACCACTGGGGTCGCCCAATCTCACCACCGCCGTGCAAGAAACTATTGATCGGGGTCTGGCAGATGGCGTGATTTTGTCGGGTTGGGCCACCGGTAGCCCGCCCAGCTTAGAGGATCTAGAGCTGGCCAGTGCTGCGGCCAACGGCACCCCGGTCTTCATTGGCAGCGGCGCTGATTGGGAAAATATTCCCAACTTGATTCAGGCCGCAGATGGCGTGATTGTATCAAGCTCGCTAAAACGGCGCGGCCAAATTGCTCAGCCGATCGATCCCATTCGCGTTAGCCAGTTTGTAGAGTCCATGCATCGCCACATAGCGCTCAATCCTGCGATTGAAACTCCTTCATCTGTGGTAGTTTCTCCCTAGATGGGGACAGCCTTAAATAGAGCAGGCCTTACGCACTACGTGCGGCGTTCTGGAAGTTTTAGATGATTTTTGGAACATCGAGTCTTCCCTAAATCGTCCAATTGCATAAATCCTATGGGGTCAAGGGTAGGATCTCAACAACCTGACGGAATCTAGCCGTGAGCCTGTTTTCAAGCCCATGATTCTCGCTTCATCACCATTCAGGTACTCAACGCTAGAACCCTTCTCAGCGAATTTTCATGACCCTGTGAGGGGTTGAAGGTTACACTGGAAGGCGATATTGAACATGGGACTAGAGGTCTCTTAAGGAAGTCTTTTGGGGAATCCTTAGAATTAAACAGAGCGATCGCCCCACTAGGGTGGCGATACCTGCCCTCTGACCCATTAACCAGTTTGAATTCCTCCAGACTGGACAGTTACAGCTCTTGCAGTCCCTTCAGTTGGGAGAGATACCTGATCTATGGCACGTCGTCGTTCTACGCCCTGGTTGCATCGAAAGTCACGCTACATTATTGGGGCGATCGCCACAGTCGGCGCTATCAATACCGCCTACCTCACGACCACCAAGCTGCTGGGCGGCACCGCAGCTTGCCCCACCACAGGATGCGAGCAGGTGCTATCTAGCCCCTATGCTGAGTTTCTTGGGTTGCCGCTAGCGCTGTTTGGGTTTTTGGCTTATGTGGCAATGGCTGCGTTTGCGTTAGGGCCACTTGTGGTTAGCGCCGATCGCAATAAATCATTGCGCACAACCCTCGACAACAACACCTGGCTGCTGCTGCTAGCGGGCTCTACCGCCATGCTGATCTTCAGCCTGTACTTGATGTACATCATGGTGTCTCAGTTTGTTTCAGTGTTTGGGGCGCAGGGGGTGTGCGTCTTTTGCATTGCCTCGGCACTGTTCGCATTGGGGATGTTTGTGTTCACGCTGCTGGGGCGAGATTGGGACGATATCGGCCAGGTTTTGTTTATCGGCATTATCGTAGCCATGATTACCCTGATTGGCTCGCTAGCGTGGACGGCCAGCATTGCAGGCCCGACAGCCTCTACAAACGGCAGCACCGTTAGCGGCAACACCGTGCCTCCGATCACGACGCCATCTGGCCCTTCAGAAGTGGCTCTGGCAGAGCATCTCCGCGACACAGGCGCGGTGATGTATGGCGCCTATTGGTGCCCTCACTGTCACGATCAGAAGCAACTGTTTGGGGCAGAAGCCGCGACCGCCTTCCCCTATGTTGAATGTGCGGCAGACGGGGCCAACGCTCAGCCCGCCGTTTGCCAAGCAAAAGGAATTCAGGGCTATCCCACCTGGGAGATTAACGGTGAACTGTACTCAGGTACGCAGAGCCTAAACCAGCTAGCGCAAGCGTCTGGCTATCAAGGCTCGCTCGGTTTTCGCAACTAAATTCTGGCGTATTCTGACGCAAGTTCCGGAACTGATCGGAAATTACTGAAGATTGGATTGACCTGTTGATCCTCGTGCGTTATACACCTCCTCTGCTGCCGTTCAACGTAGCAGGGGGGGTGTTGTGCGTTAACAGAGTTTGAGTGTTTTCCTGATCTCACTCCATCAATCTGGAATAAAAAATTAACTCTGTATCGCAGGTCGGCATTGCAGGTCGGCATTGCAGGTCGGCGACTGTGAAAAGCCCTGTAGCTCCCTCTGGGGTGAGTTTGAGGGCGATCGCCCCCAGAATCGCAGACCCAGCCCGCATCGAAACGAAGGACTGCCCCGTCCACACCCAATGCGGCGACGCGCAAACTAGCTCACCCCGGTAAATGCGTTATGCCTCAACCTCGCAGCGCTTAGGTATAATCCCTTGCTCCATGCCAGGTTAATACCCCAAGCTAGCGCTATCGCTGGGGCGATCGCACGAGTTCCCACGAGTTCAGAAGACTGATTTCTTGCCAAACGGCAAGACCGGAGGCTCAACAACCTTGGTCAAATCAAATCGGTGGATTGATATTGCAGAATACGTCAGCCTCGTAGGGGTTGGCGTGGGATCAGTTGCATCATTGGTGTCATCTCAGGTGCTGTATACCTCAGCGCCCCTGTCACTGCTGGCGTTGCTCAACATCGCCAATCGTAAGCGGCTCGAGGCAGAAACCCAAGAGCAATTGGCCTATGAGATGAATAGACTGGGCCAAAACGTAGCCGGGCAGGTGCTGCGGATTAACCAGCAGCTTTCGCAGTTGCCGACGCCCGAAACCATGAGCGGTCTGCGGCGGTTGGTCGTAAAAAACAATCGAGATCTGGCAGATCATCTAGCAGCGGAGCTGCGAACCCTCCAGAGTGATATCTATGACCGCATCAGCGATATGGAATCGCACTCTGTGCAGGGGTTGCGGTCTGAGCTGGGGCATGTGCAAACCCGCTATGGGCTGTTGGCCGACCACCTGACCCAGCTCAATACCCAGTGGCAGGACTTTGTTCGAGCGGGCAAAGTAGAAGGGCTAGAGCGAGCGATCGCCCAAATTCGGCAAGAATCAGCCGTCTTGCAAGGGGATGTGCAGCGCCTAGCAGACTATACCAAGCCCAATGTGGCATCACTGCAAGACCAGCTTAACCAGCTCAACCGTCAGTTCCAGAAGCTTCCCCCACCCTTTGATGCCACCGCTCTGCGGCAAGACGTGACCGAGCTAATTCGCTTGGTGCAAGATTTAGTGCCCCGGCGCGATTGGTTGCTGCTGCAAACCGAGCTGCAACTGCTCCAACAGCAACAAGAGTCCCAGGCCCAAGCCGAAGAAACGCTGTGGCGCAAAATTCAAGACATTAACCAACAGCTGCAATACACGCCCACAAAGGATTATCTAGCCCACCTGCAACAGCAAATTCACCAGCTAAGTCAGCAGGTGCAACACCTGCCGCCCCCCTTTGATCTCACCTCACTCCACACCGAAATCCAAACTCTGCTCACAGCTGTTGCCAATCGCGTGCCCAAACGCGACCTGGGGGGCTTGGTCGCACAGGTGAATACACTCCAGCATCAGCAAGCGTTTCAGACTCAGGTCGAAGCCATGCTGCGGCAGGAGCTGACGTCGCTCAACCAACAGTTGCAGGCGCTGCTGCAAGATTCTCCTAGCGGCGCTGCTGCAATCGAAACGCGCCTGCCTCAGCAGGAGTTTCAGTCGCGGCTTGAGCAGCTCTTGCGGGTAGAATTTGCTCAGATCGGGCGGCAGTTGCAAACCCTGCCCGCCGGGGCTGAGTTTCAGGTGCAGGTGGCTGAGCTGCTGCATCGTGAGCTTCAGAGCATCAACCAGCAGCTCTATGAGCACCCCGTCGGGCCGCACTATGAGTTTGTGCTGGATTTGCCAGTGGGTATGCGATCGCGCCAATCCCAAATGGCAAATCCTGACGGGCGGGTGATGCATTCTAGCCGCTCGGTGCTAGAAGAAGCGCTAGAGCTGACAGAGGAACGGCTGATCGTGGTGCTGCCTTGGTCTGGGCAGACGCGGCTAGACCCGGCACTGCTAGAGAAGATGGAGGCCTTTTTGCAGCGCGGTGGGCGGCTAGATTTGGGCTGGTGCCAGCAGGCTGAGCGCCGCACGGAGAGGTTTTTGGCTCCGATTAATCAGCGCTGGCAAATTTACCCTCCCCATAAAGTCGAGCTGCAAGACACCTTGAAGCTGTTGCTGGGGCTCAAGCGATCGCACCCTGAGACGCTGCAATTCAAAATTCTCGGTGCACGGGAAAATTTTTTGGTCTCAGACTACACTTATTGCGTGATTGGAGTGGATGAGGATGTCGTGGGGCTAAGCACCCTACCCGACATGCCCCTTAAGCTCAAGACCAGTGATATGGAACTGGTGCAACAGCTAATCCAGCGGTTTAACAACGCCACTCTCGATGCAGACGACATCGCCGCGTATTGGAACCGGGCCATTACCCGGCTAGATCTGGGCGATCGCCCCGGCGCGCTGGCCGATTTTGACCACATTGTGCAACATGAGCCAGAGGATGCGATCGCCCACAACGTTCAGGGTGTGATCCGGTTTGACAGTGGCGATGTGGATGGAGCCATTGACGCCTTTAACCGATCGCTGCACCTCGCCCCGCGCCAAGTCGCGGCCTACTGCAATCGAGGCTATGTGCGGGCCGATCGGGGTGATCGAGTTGGCGCACTGGCCGATTTCACCACGGCTATTCAAATGCAGCCCCGCGCAGCCGTGGCCTATTTCTTTCGGGCCATGACCTATCAACAACAAGGAGAGCTAGACAAGGCGATCGCCGACTATAACGAAGCGCTGCGGTTTTCGCCCAACTCGGCCCCCGCGTACTACTATCGCGGGCTGGCGCGCCCTAGAACGGGCGATATGGGGGGGGCGATCGCCGATTTAGATATGGCGTTGGATCTATTCACCCAACAAGGTCACGAAGCCAACGCCCGCAAAGCCTTCAACAGCCTTCAAACTCTGCGATCGCGCACCCCCGCTGCCCCGGCCCCCTCAACTGTTGCCACCTGCATCCTCGACGCGGAACCCTTCTCCTTCCCCGATAGCGCTGTAGTCTATGAGCGACATGACAACTGATAGCGCCGCAGCCATAGGCCCGAAGCTCTGAACGGAGTTTGCGATGTTATAGCCTATTGTTGTGGAACCCGCGTCATGCGAGAGTTCCGCAACAGGAATACCCTAACCCCTCAACCGTTGCGATACATCAGGTGCAATCCATGAGGTGCACTAAACGCCCAATCAGAGAATACAAAACGGATCGGCGAAGTAGTGAAAGGCGGCCCGTCTACTGCAGGTTGTTGCAGACCCTAGCGGCCAAAGGAGCCATCGGGCAATAAGGCTCCTGTAGCGGTGGTCTGGCGCAGCGCGTTGTAATCAATCGTGGCGCCCAACAGATCGCTATCGGTAAAATCAGCTCCGCTGATGTCAGCTCCGGTAAAGTTAGCGTTTCGCAAGAATGCGCCCGATAGGTTGGCATTCCGCAGGTTCGCATTGGTGAAGTTGGCAGAGGCCATGCCTGCCCGAGCCAGATTGGCACTGCGCAGGTTCGCGTTGCTCAGGTTGACGCGCTCCATTGTGGCATGACTGAGGTCAGTCCCGATGAGGTTGGCATTGCTCAGATTGGCTTGGTTTAACTCTGCTTCGGTCAGATCTATGCGGCTCAGGTCGGCGGCTTGTAGTTCGCAGCCAGGGCAGATCTTGGTTTCTAGAAACGACTCGCGCGGGTCAGCGGTGTCACAGGCAGTCAAACCAAAGCTGGCGATCGCCCCTAGGATCACCCACCCATATGCCGTCCAGTTTGTCATACCTTAGCGACCTATAAAGCGCCGATAGCGCTACGTAATTAGCCATAGGCTGAGAATCAATCCCACTACAAGACGCGCCCAAGCCTAGAGAGTTCCCACCAGTCATCAAGCTTGCCTGAAGTTTGATCGTGAGGCAACTGCTCTACTGAGTAAATAACCTGTGCGGCTACCGGGATTGACTTGAGAGCCAGCCTGAGTGGCGTCGGCCCCAAACACCCTCCCAAATTCTATTCGCCAGTGGAAGCCTGGCAAATCTCACAAAAAACTCATCCACGGCACATTATTGAATGTTACTCTCAATAAAAGCATGTAAAAAGCATGACTGTGATTTCCTGTTCGGCGTCTCGATCAGAGTTCAACCCACAGGGGCTGAGTGGGTTCATTCGGCATCTTAGCGGCGCGATTTAATTCAGTCATCTACTCCCGTGCTCATCAGGTTCATCACACTGCTGTTGCCCAACTGAGTCCTGCTGAGGCACGGGTTGATGGCAGTGCCGACCTACATCTGGATATCACTGGCTGATATTGCAGCTTGATTCACGTGGTTGCATGGGATTGAGCAAGGATAACTGACCCCATTCACGAGTCTTATTCACGTTTGTGTACATTGTGTACATTTTTTTGTATCGGTTTTACATCGGGTTACTGAATTTATGGCTGCCGCATCCATCCTCTCGCTCCATCAGGTCACTCGTCAGTTTCCGGGGGCGCGATCGCCAGCCGTAAACGCCGTATCCCTCACGCTAGCAGATGGGGATGTGCTAGCCCTGTTAGGCCCATCGGGCTGCGGCAAGACAACCCTGTTGCGAATGATTGCAGGGTTTGAGCAGCCTGAGCCTGGCCAGATTGAACTGGCGGGGCAGCTCGTGGCGGGTTTGGGGCGCGCGGTGCCGCCTGAGCGGCGCTCGGTAGGGATGGTGTTTCAAGACTTTGCGCTGTTTCCTCACCTGACGGTGGCGCGCAACATCACTTTTGGGCTGCAACAGATGGATGCCAAAACTCAGGGCGATCGCCTACAAGAGGCGCTTGCCCTTGTGGGTCTGCGGGGGTTAGAGCACCGCTATCCCCACGAGCTCTCGGGTGGGCAGCAACAGCGGGTGGCTCTAGCTCGGGCGCTGGCCCCCCGTCCGTCGCTGCTGCTGCTAGATGAGCCGCTGAGCAATTTGGATGTGCAGGTGCGGCTATACCTGCGGCAGGAAGTGCGCGAGATTCTCAAGGCAACGGGCACCTCGGCGGTGTTTGTCACCCATGATCAGGAAGAGGCGATGGCGATCGCCGACCAGATTGCCGTGATGCGGCAGGGCAACATTGAACAATTTGGCCCCCCAGAAACGGTATACCAATCGCCTCAATCTCGGTTTGTAGCCGAGTTTGTAACGCAGGCCAACTTTGTGCGCGCCCGACGGCATGGCCATCAGTGGGACACAGAACTGGGCTGGCTAGACGCCTCCCGGATCACCTGCCCCGATCCCACCATGACAGAGGGGGATATCATGATTCGCCAAGAGGCACTAGTGCCCGTGCCGGATGAACAGGGCATCGCAGTCGTGGGCGATCGCCAGTTTCTGGGTCGAGAATATCGCTACTGCATGATGATGCCCTCGGGGCGCAAGCTCTACCTGCGCACCACCACCACCACCACCCTCTACCCCGGCAGCACCGCCCGCCTAGAGTTGGCCGATGACAGCCTGCCCCTGTTTCCTGCCCTTGTCGACGAGCCTTCTATGCCCAGGTCACTAGCCCTCACGGCTTGAGTCGCACACGACTCTGGTTGCAAGCGCTTATCCGGCAAATGCTCGCTTAGGAGCGTCAGCTTTGGCGTGGTCGCTAGCGCTTAACCCTGCAGTCAGGCGCGGAAAACCTGATGGTAGCGGCAATTGCTATATGATCGAAGCACTCTTTGAATATGTAGATGTGCATGGCTGTCATTTGGGAACTCGACTTTTACTCTCGTCCCCTGCTGGATGAGAATCAAAAAAAACTGTGGGAGGTCTTGATCTGTGACAGCCCCCTCACGATTGATAGCCCGGTAGATGCGCCCTTTCAGTTTTCGTCATTTTGCCGCAATACCGAGGTCAATTCGGCAACGCTACAAACTGCTATTGAGGCGGCGATCGCCCAAGCGCCTCAGCCGCCCGACAAGATTCGCTTTTTTCGGCGGCAAATGGCCAATATGATCACTCGCGCCTGCGAAGAAGTCGGCATTCCCTCCTATGCTAGCCGCCGCACCATTGCCCTAAACCAGTGGATCAGCCAGCGCACAGCGACAGAATATCCCACCTATCCCAACTACCAAGCCGGGGCCAATCCCTCTGTGATGATGCCCGTCTCCGATCCGCAACCGCTGCCGGATGCACTACGGGGGCAACGGTGGAGCTTTGTCACCCTAGAAGCCAGCGCTTTTGACGATATGGCTGACTGGCAGATTGACTTTGGCGAGGCGTTTCCGCTGCAGTTGGCCAACCTCTCTGCCAACGCCCCCATTCCCGGTATGCTGATTTTTTCGCAGCGGGCGCTGCCGCTTGCAGGCTGGATGTCAGGGCTAGAAATGGCGTATCTCAAGCTCACAACCGGCGCGCGCAACCAGCTATTGCTGGAGACAGGAGCTGATGATGCTTGGATCCTGGCGGGCCTCTCCACTCCTGAACTGCTGCAAGAGGCCAAAGAATTCGAGGCCGCCAAAGCGCGGGCCAACCGCGTTCATTTTCTAGCGGTGCAATCTAGCCCAGAGGCGGAAACCTTCAGCGGATTCTGGCTCATGCAAGAACTAAATCTGGCGTAATGTCCCCCAATCCCAGAAGATAGGTGGAGAGGAGATCAGAACTGGGGAGCAAGGATGGGCGATCGCCCTCACTGTTGCGGGTTATCCCAGGCGCTTGTCGTAGTTGCGGATGCCCACACTTAACCAGTTTTCACCATCATTGATGCAGCTATGGGGTCGGATTTTTCACACTACTCAGCGCTAACCGAGCAGGTCTTCGAGCTAGCGCAGCACTCTGGCGCCGATGCAGTAGAACTGTTTCAGACGCGATCGCTCTCCCGTCCGGTATTTTTTGAAGCCAACCGCCTGAAACAGCTCGAAGTATCAGAGGCGGAAGGCATTGCGCTGCGGCTATGGCGCGAGGGTTGCCCAGGGCTAGCCGTGGCCTATGGGCCGATTGAGCCGCAGTCTCTGGTGGATCGAGCCTTGGCGCTGAGTCAGCTCAATGACCCTGAAACCATTGAATTGAGCGCCGCCAGCAGCAGCACCTATCCCGACCTGGGTCAGGCCGTGCCCGTCGAGCAACTCGTCGAATGGGGACGCGAGGCGATCGCCCTGATTCGCCAAGTCTACCCCGACATTCTATGTACGGCTGAGTGGGAGTGCGACATCGAAACCACCCGCCTGCTCAACTCTCAGGGGCTCGACTGCGGCTATACCGACACCACATTGAGCTGCTACATCGAAGCCGAGTGGATTCGCGGCGATGACTTTCTTAGCATCGGTGACGGCCAAACTGAACGCGGGCAGCTCGACCCAGTTGCATTGGCTCAACAGATTCTGCAGCGGGTCAAGTGGGCCGCCGACAACACTCCCCCGCCAATCGGCAAAATTCCGGTGCTGTTTACCTCCAAGGCCGCTGATATGCTGTGGGGCACGGTGCAAGCCGCCATCAGCGGCAAACAGGTGCTCGAAGGCGCCTCTCCCTGGAGCGATCGCCTCGGAGAACCTGTCATATCCCCCAGCCTTACCCTCTCCCAACACCCCGACATTGGCCCCTATAGCTGCCCCTTCGACGACGAAGGCACCCCCACCCAGCCCATCACATTCATCAAAGAAGGGGAATTGCAGCTATTCTATACAGACCGCCGGGTGGGGCGTCAGCTCAGCAGCGGCAGCACAGGCAACGGCTTTCGCCCGGGGTTAGGCAGTTATCCCACACCGGGGTTGTTTAACCTAATGGTGCAGCCGGGTGCAGCTAATCTGCCGGAGTTAATTGGCTCCCTCAAAGACGGGCTGATCGTGGATCAAATGCTGGGTGGCGGCGCGGGTATTTCTGGCGATTTTTCCATCAATGTTGACCTCGGCTATCGGGTTCGCAATGGCGAAATTGTGGGTCGGGTTAAAAACACAATGGTGGCGGGCAATGTGTATACCGCGCTTAAGCAGGTGGTGGCCCTGGGCAGCGACGCCGAGTGGAACGGCTCTTGCTACACTCCCTCGCTCATTGTGGACGGCCTCTCGGTAACAGGGCGGGGGTAGACCTTGAGGGTGAATCCCCGCCCCGTCACCATCATCGTTGGCCGATTGAGTATCAGTGAGCGGCAAGAACGTCGGCTAGGTCTCAAGGCCCGAACCCAGTGGAGTCCTTTCCTCGAGCGGTGTTGCTTCAAGACTTAGAACCCCGATTTCTTGCCCAGTGGGGGTACAGCATCGCCTGTGTACAGCAGAGACTGGGTTTCTGCGATCGCCCGAGTCTGCTGAATCAGCCTGCAAATCACCTGAGATGCCGTGGTGCGAGTGGCGCGTCGTCCGTTGGGGACGGGCTGCGACCACCAGCCAGTTGTGGTGTGGGGCGATCGCCACAAGTCTAAATGAGGCACGGCGGGGTCAGCCACAAAGCAGCTATCTCCACCGCCCAACCAGGCCGAGCTATAGCCCGTAAACCCGTCATGGCTCAGGCGATGCTGTGGAAAAGTGCCCCCCAGCGGCACACCCCAGCCATCCACCGCCACTACCCCCGCCACCGGATAGCCCCACTGCTGCCACACCTGCGCAGCACCCACTGCCCCCACCACGCCAGCGCTAAAGCCAATAAACAACAGCGGCGGGGGCGCAGCGGCGCTAGCGGCCACATCCCGCGCCACCGCCTCTGCAATGTGCCAGCCCGACACCACCCCCGTTTGGGATGCCGCAGGCAGCAGGTAAGGCGTTGCCTGCTGATCTAAGAGCGCCTGCATCGTCTGGGTCAGTTCCGCTGGGTGAAACCCTGGACAGAGCACAACACGCATCGTCATTTCCCCGTAAAGAGCCTGCGGCCCTCCCGAAACCATCCCTCTACTGGGATGGCTGAACTCCGCATCCCTAACTTTAAGGCACGGGGCTATAGGAATGCGAGGTTGATAACGGCCTTGCAACCCTAAGCGCTGCTCGATGTATCGGTTCGTATTGGAATTCAGTAGAAAGCCATGATTATTTATAGGAATTTGTAGGATGCGTTCACACCGCTTAATCGAAAGGCAGCCCAAGACGGTAGTGCACTTTAGTGCAGGCCAAAGGAAAAGACGGGATCACCTTGCTGTACCAACTTCTGCCTAATTTGGCGATTGTAGTCATGGATGAACAGCCAGATCGCCCCGATATGGTTCTCGATCTTC
>JAHHHI010000039.1 GCA_019359435.1 Kaiparowitsia implicata GSE-PSE-MK54-09C | reverse complement strand
TAAGATGATGATTTAATAAGATATTTTTAATAAAAACTGCGCGATATGGTGCGGATAGAGAAAGCTGAGCTACGCTAAATGGTGTTGATTAGTGATCTTTAAACGCTGTTTTGGTGTGCTGAGTTCTGCCTCATAGACGGTTCAATCCAATCATTGTGCCTCCGTCCTGGCTCGCCGAGACTGGCCCCAACAGAAACGACTCATCACCAAGCGAGAACACATCATGGCGAATGGCAAGCAGTCCTCGGCAAAGCGCCTAAAAATGGCCGATCGCGCCCAGCAGCAGATGAACATCCACTTCCCAGGCATGGCTCCCCCCTGGTTATGGCACCGTAAAACGAACGATGGGTACACGACAATCCCTCGATCACTACCGATAGCAATGCAAGCCATCGATATGCAGTCGAAAGGCCAGCCCGCAGGACACACCTTGTTTTGCCTATGGGCACGTTCTCCCGACCACCCTGTGATAACCATCGAGAACCCTTCAACATTCGCCGCCGAAGCCGGATTTCTAGGTGAGCGGGCTGTTGATACTTGGCGCCGGCGGATGAAAAAACTTCGCGAGCTGAATTTCATCCAGACAAAGCCTGGCGCATCAGGTGATTTCCACTATGTCCTGCTCATGAACCCCAACGCAGCACTTGAGTGGATGAAATCTTGCGCTCTGATCCAAGACGGCTTGTATTCGCGCTTCATTGACCGCCTGATCGAGGTTGGTGCCTTTGGCGAGATCGAGGCAGTACGGGAATTCTGGGAGGCACAACGCGCCGCTCAGGCAGCAGCAACTGCCGCAGCAGCAACAGCAACCGCACCGGCCACGGCCAACACCTAGAGGGGGGAAGTCAAAATGTTCAAAAGGAGAGCGTGCGGGCATCTGATGCAGACTTGCCCATCAGGTGCCCAAAAGTAGAAGGCCCATGACTAGATCTAACTGCGAAGTCTTAACCTAGTCAGGGCCGTGGCAACCATCAACCACTGCTGAGGAAGGCCGCGAACCAAACTCAGCGCCCGTAGTGTAGCAACGAAGGAGGCCCGCTTTAAAAGCCGGCCTCCTTTCTTTTTATCTGCGCTTCATCTGAAGCGCGGAGCGGCCTGCTATCGATCTTCTCGGCCAGCTCTCGACAAGGCCCTGTAGAGAGTCGAACGATGCACGCCCATGAGATCAGCAACCTCGGAGACTGCGCGTTCTTCGTGCTCGATCAGCTGCTTGGCGTGATCGAGCTGCGCCGGCGATAGGGTAGGGCGAGGGCCAAACTGGACACCTCTCGCCTTGGCTGCCTCTCGACCTGTACGGGTACGATCCAGGATCAAGCTTCGCTCGAATTCGGCAATACCTGCGAACACCGTCATGACCATGCGGCCGGCAGGTGAGGTGGTATCCGCCCATGGCTCAGCCAGACTGCGCAGACCAGCGCCACAGTTACGAATCCGCTCTGCAACATCCAGGAGATCCCGCGTACTGCGCGCCAGGCGGTCCAACCTGGTGACAGTGACCACATCACCAGGGCGAAGGTGATCGAGCATCCTTTCCAGCTCCGGGCGCGCTCTGCTGGCACCGGACACCTTCTCAGCAAATAGCTTGTTGCAGCCTGCAGCTCGCAGGTGATCACGCTGCAGGGTTAAATCCTGATCATCAGTGCTCACACGGGCATAGCCGAGCATGAGACCACCGGTGATGAGATCGAGAGTGCCGGGGTCGTTGTCGTCGCGCATGATTGGCCGTCGCAGGTTATGGTCGCGGCATCATGCCATTGCGCGACAGACAAATGCGACAGGTCATCACCAGCGAAACCTGGCTGCACGACTGCTGTCGCATAAATTAGGACTTGCGCGACACTAGACACGCAACAGCCCCACCTGGATTAGTAATCCGAGCACGGCAACACCTAGCCCCAACAACTCGATAACCAAAACTACGATTTCTGTACTTCGCATTGCGAAAACCTCCTGCGGATAGACATGCCTATCGTGCTGTCACGACTACCGGGCATTTGGCAGAGGTTTCCCATTTTTCCAAAACCCTACAGGGGGTCAGCGTCACAGATGCACCCTGGCTATTTTGCAGTGCGAAATGAAAAGCCCAGCTGGATGGCTGGGCTTTAGGTCTTCTGGATGGGCTGTTGATTCGATCCTATGGCTGTCTATTCCAAGTACTAATAGACCCCCAGCCCTTGCAGCTATCACTGATGCACTCCAGTCCGCGCTCATCTGCCGCATAGGAATACACATACGTTTTTCCGTCTTTCTTGCTGGTAAAGACCACCTGGCCGCGCTTGTGGTCTGCGTCGAAATCCAATCTCGACATAACCCTATTTTGAGCAGTATTTACGTACTGCACGCTTGCGCTGCGACCTTCAACTTCCAACACAGCCACTGTGAAAATCCCAGTTTTAGACACATATGTGCCGCTGAAATCATCGCTGCAACCAGCAAGAGCCGTCATCAGACCGCACAACATCACTACACGGTTAAAGCTCATAGATCGTCCCTTTAATAGTCATTTAGTACGCCTAGCGGCCACGCTGCCAGCGCTCTTCACAGGTGCATGAATCCAGAAAAATGCATCCGCACAGGCAGAAAGCCTCAGTCCGTATTCACCGTTTTTCCAAAACCAGTCCAGGGCGTAGGCTAGATTCCCGCTGCAATCAGCCCACAGTGGCAACAGTGCATCCGAGACCTCAACCACCTGCATCCTGATTCGACCTGGTGAAAGCAGTTGCAGGTCGACGGTTATCGTCTTATCGCGGATCAGGACAGCACTGCCCAACACGCTTTTTAAGGGTTCTAAATCTAAGTCGAGAGCCATTCCAGCGCGCAGGTTACAAGCGAGCTTTCGCTCAAACACATTCTTCGTCAGCACCCATGCATCGAGCTGAGAAAATGGTGCATCCGGCTCCTGGAGATACCGTATGTCTCCATCAAACTCATAACTCATAACTCACCTGTGTTCATGCTTCGCAGGATCACTATTCGCTGACGATCACCAGCTCCTTGAAGCGCATTGACGCGGGCCGCGATCAACTCCGCCTCGATGAAGGTTTCAATACGTGGATGGGTAAGCGGGAGCGGTGTCGAAAAGCCCTGGGCAATAGCAACCAATGACGGGCTTTCGCCTCGATCGGCGGCCACGTGGGCAATAGCCCCCAACTGACTAAGCTGCTCATCTAGGTCGTGCACGACCTCTGCTGGTATGTGTATCTGATTGAACATACAAACTCTCCTGATAAGAGGTGAGCCTGTATGGTCAGGGCAGTTCGTGCGTGTCAGAGGCCTCAGAGCAAAAAGGGTAAAAGCTCGGTTCCTAGGTAGCCCCCTGTTAACGCCCCCATAAACAATTGTGCTGGCCAAAGAAGCGCTGGGCGGTAACCGGCCAGACCTTTACACAGAAACAATGAGGTCGCGAGCAGCAGTAAAAACGACACCATCTGAGCACTCACCAGGATGTCGGAAAGTCCGCTACAAGCGTTCGCCCTGGTAAAGAAAGCACCTCCCGCCGTTGCTGCCAGAACGAATAGCGAAGCCGCAACAACAACGAATCGCCAAGGCTTAAAGCTCATCCCCGCGACATTGATCCGATCGTTCATAAACCACCTCCTATGAATGGAGGAGATAGTTTTCTGGCAGAACTGGCGTGTCACAACCGGTCGGATGACTCACATTCATCACAGACCACATCGAAGGGCGCTCCAGATAGGAGGTCGAGGTAATCACGCGCGACCCCTTCTCCAATCACGACTCCGCAAGCCGTACACGTCACGACGTACACCCTATCGCCGGCCCCACGCAACCACCCAGAGCAATAGCTGAGGTGATCAATGACTTCACCAGGAACAGGCAAGAGCGCACCTCCTGAAAAGCCCGCCTCATAGCCAATTGACTCACTGCCCTGGTGTACCCAAACAGAGACTTTTCTGTAGCCAGACTCCTCCATTCGCACCTTGAAGCGCGCTTGCCTGACCGCGCCTTTGCTCCGATTTTTCTGGGTAGCGTCTGTCATCACTCGTTCCAGCTGGTAGGTGCCGTAACTATACAGGCGCAGAAAAAACCATAAGCGTTAGCGCTAACGATTTATATGCTAACATCGTCCTAGGCAGGGGGTTGTCCGACGAAGGCAACTGGTGATGAGGAGGATGCTCACACAGTGAGTACACCGCATCACATGCCTTCCCCATTCAGGAACGGCCACTCCCCATGATTGGGATTGGCGTCAGCTAGTTCAGGAAATGCCTCCTCCAGGTCGGCTCTATCCCCTAGCGCTATAGCTGTCATGATCGCGCAGCGAAGATCCCGTCGAGCTGATTTAGACAGCACCGCAAACAGCGCTTTGACCTCCTCCGCTGGGCGATCAGAAACCGTCTCGTCCTCCCAGCCCACTGGCCTAATCGGCTTATTCGACATTCTTGTTCTTCCTGTTATCTGCGGGCTGCACTGTCCCGACCCTGACAGCCCGAGCAGGTACTAAATTAATTCCCATTGCTTTCGCAGCTGAGCGAGTTCCACTTGAATTGCTCGTGCCCGTACCTGGGCTCGATGCAAGTGGCGGGCGCGGTATAGCCCTGCTTGAACCACCCGAATTGCCGCTTTCACCGCTGCCTGACTGCCCTCTACCTCCAGCAGTCTTGGCCGCTCCCCCCATCTGCCCCAAGCGCCCGATGAGCGCAAAAGTCCCCGCAACCTTTGCAACCACTGCGGCCGCGTCGGTCGTTGTAGAAACCCCACCTCGTGCACTCCCTGCCAGACCGGAAACACTAACGCCGGTCAGGTGGCCAGCGATCCAGGTCGTTACGATAAGCAATACCGAGGAGAGCGCCCCAAGAGCACCACGAAGACCATCGTAGTCAGCACCGGTGCCGGTCCAACCGCTGGCGGCAGCGGCTTGGCTGATCGATATACCAGCAAGGGCAATGGATGCTGCAACTGAGATTGCATGAGCAAAGATGAGAGATAACAGAGGGAACATCAGCAAAGAGAACCAACTGATGAGTACCTCCATGCCCCGCACAGAGATGAGAAGTAGCGCGAACGGGGCACTCAAAATAACCAACCAGCTAAGACCAGCCAATCCCATTACATAGAAGGGCAGCAGGACCTGCAGCTCAAGCCAGCTCGTCCAATTCTTAAACATCTGAAACGTGGCCATTAGGCCGGCCGCAGTACCCGCATTACCACCGCTTACATCACCAGTTTGACTGAACGAACGACTTAAAAAGCGCTGCCATGAAGCAGTCGAACTTATAAATCCGCTATCCGCACTGACACTCTGCCCACCAGAAGCCTTTCCTCCCGTAGCCTCAAGAGCTTTATAGGCTTGTTCCGCAGCATGCTGCGCGACCTGGTAAGCCTCCACGCAGCTTCTCGGGGTAAAGCTGATCGACGGCCTATTCGGGTCCGAGTGACTAACATTCGTCTTTGCACCTGGAGGGCCATCGGCAACAGCGAGGTAGCTAGGGGTTGCGTCTTTTTTGCCAGAGAATTGGGCCTCCCAATACGACTGCGTAGGTAACACATAGGCCGCCGAGCCTCCAAATCCCTGGCCAGCCTCCTCCAGCAGTTTTAGACCAGCCTCGCGACGGCTTTTGATCGAGGCCAGGTCGTTGGCGCTGCTGATTGCATCACTCAGGGGTGACAGGGTCATACGGTTCATAAAGCCTTCGAGCCAATCTCCGTCGTAACCGGAGCCCCAAACATCCCAGAACCCAGAAGCCACGGATTTTATCTGAGCCACCCTCGTGATCGCTTCCTCTGGAATCCCCAAACCGCCACCACCGAGCAGGCCAATAGCGTGATAGGCCTCCATCGTCGCTGCATGCTCGGGACCGGCATTCGAGGTACGCGAGGGTGCGCAGTGTTCGTTGTAATCGCGGATCAGCCGAGCAAGATCACTATCCCCATAGAATGAGGCGCTCCGCTCAATGGCGTCATCGACTGCACTTTGGGCAGGCAGGATCGTTCCCGCTGTCCCTGTGTGCTCACTCATTACCCTGTTCAGGCCACTGCTGAAAATGCCGTGAATGTTTAGGACTAAAGTTAGTGGCTTTGCCTGGATCTCAAGCATCTGGATAGGAGTTCGACCTGGCGCTGAAAACTCTGCAGGCTGCATACCAAAAATGATCCAAGCAAATATCAACGCACCACCCGTCGCTCCTTCTATAAGCCCGACATCAGCACTACGGAGCAGTACCATGATTAGCCAGAGTATCGTGAAGCTCGTAATAAGAGCCGCCGTGTTTGCATTAATCGATTGCATCACTGGCTCAGCAACGATGAGCAACGTCAGCAAGGCGTCGCCCCACACCGAAAACAGCCAACCAAAACCCGCATAATCCTCAGCCGGCATAGTCAGGCCTCCAGGCTATCTGGGGTTGGGATGATCCAGTACAGCAGTGCTGTCCCAATAAGCAGCCCTGGTAGGAAGCCGAACATGCCCAGGATGATCAGGCCCCAGCTCGCGGCCTGACCACACACCAGGCAAACGGCCCAGAACGCGAACCAACGCCGGCGAGTCATCGCCGCTTTGATGATTTCGCTCATTTGGTGGCCAACCAATCTGGAATCCTGCCCATCGGGTAATAAGCCGCCATAAATGCGAGCCGGTGCTCGTCCAAGATTCGATGTGCATGATCCTCAAGTCGCCACTCACCATCGAACTGCCTGTAACAGAAGAGCTGCGTGTTACCCCTCTCGACCAAATAGCATTGGATGCGTTCACGCCCAGCGCGTTTTGCCCTCTCAACGAAGTCGTCAACGGCCTGACGGCTAAAGAGGATGCACGCGACTGGGTCGGTGGCGGAGTCCATTCCATGGTTGACCGCTACGAAAACCTGATCCGCATCTATCAGGTCAGCACCGATCAACGCCAGGACCTGATCGAACAAGTCGATTAGTCCTCCCTTGAGGAAGTATTCGCCAAGGTAGCGCTTGCGGTTGTAGACGCTGAACGGTGGGCGGGGCGGCGGTTGGTAGTACATAGATGTCTCCTGTTTTTTGGGGACACTACGTCCTCTGACAACGGTCTGCATCCGGTTGGTGTGGTAATTCCGTGCACCCCACACAATCGTTATCGCTAACGAAAACAGGCAAGCGTAAGCGAGGCCGAATTTTCGTTAGCGATAACGAGCCTGGGCGAAAGCGCAGGGCTGTGTTTTTGATCTTGGGCACTCTCTTTTTTAGCGCAGCTAAATAAAGAGAGTGCACGCAGAGCACGGTGCCCGAAGGGCACCTCGTACACAAAACCCACTATTTTCGAGAATCTGCGGCACCTCACTATTTTCTGAGGTCGAGTGTGGAAAATGATTTGGGCAGGTGAACAAAGTTTTTTTCTGCACGACTGATGAGCCGGTTACGGCGAAACCCAGCGGGATTGGGTCTCGTGCTAATGAGTTGTTTTTTGTCTGGAACAACCGCCCTGGTAAGCCGCTTCGCGAACTTCGTGAAGCGGCACAGGGTCACCAACCAACCGACTGAATTTCAGTTGACTGGCTACAGATCGAGGGGCGTACGCATCAACGGCCCTCGGCCCGTTGCTGCATTTCATCAACGGGTAAGGCAACGGTGCCGAACCCGAACATTGGATCTGATGGTCGGGAGGTAGTAGTGGAGATCGAGCAACGAAATGAAGCGCTTAGCGCTTTCCGCCTAAGGTGTTTTCTGCACGCGGATGCAGTCGGTGATGGGGGATGCTCACGGCATTTGTCACACCTGAGAACATCGCACAGCGTCTGGGATGGTGGCAGTTCTAGAGCGCACGCTGTGTAAATGAGAGGTAACGCATTTAGACCTGGTGAAGTTGCAGCCTGGTAGTGATCGAGTGGTGCTTGAGCATGCTCGCCCCTCTATCCAGCCATTCAGCAATGAAGCCTCGTCAATGATGCACACCAGCCCAACAGGCTGGCCGGAACCGCCCTGCGGTTGTCCGCCCCATAGGGGTGCTTTTAGATGCGGGAAACCGTGTTTATAGGTAGCGAACTCGCTTTCAAGTACGCCAAAACGCGCATGCACCACTTAACAAAATCACTCGACGGAATTATTGAGAGGTAGGGCAATGGCAGGGTGGAAGTCGTCGCTGGCTCAGGTTCTGAAGGAACACAATCGGATCAAAGCGACCGATGGAACAGTGGCGTCGTTTGAGACCCAGGAAAAGCGCTCCAACGTCCTTTTCGCCGCCTTTACCGACCTGCGTTCAATGGGCTACAAGCTCGATGATGTGAAACAGCTAAAGGGGCGTCATGTAGAGGCCCTGGGTAAGCACTGGTTAGAGAAAGGACTATCTGCCTCAACGCTCCAGAATAATCTGTCGACGCTGCGCACCTTCTCGCAATGGATCGGCAAGGAGGGAATGGTCGAGGGGGCAGCGAGGTATTTCCAGAATGGCGAAGCCTCTCGCACCTCTATCAATACCGAAGACAAATCCTGGTCGGCACGCGGCGTGAATTTTGAAGCGAAGCTGACCGTGATTCGGGCCCTAGATGAACGCGTCGCACTGCAGGTCGAGCTGCAGGCTATCTTTGGCCTTCGGGTTAAGGAAAGCGTGATGCTCAGGCCACACCTAGCAGACAAAGGCACTTATTTGGCAGTATCAATCGGCACAAAAGGGGGTAGAGACCGAACTGTGCCGATCGATACTGAGCAGAAGCGGGAGCTGCTTGATCGAGTCAAAGCATTTACCAATAAACGGACTGCAAGCACAGCAGACCCAGCTCTCTCACTCAAACAGGCACTGAGTCGCTACAGTCGAGTCATTAGAAGCGCTGGCATTACTAAGGCATCAACCGGGATAACATCTCACGGTGTACGCCATAACTATGCCAATGACCTTTACAAAAAACACACCGGCATTGACTCCCCTGTTCGCGGCGGCTCGCCCGGAGAGATTGATCGCGAACTTGATCGAGCAGCGCGCATTCAGGTGAGTGAGGAGCTCGGCCACTCCCGAGAGACGGCCACCACGCACTACCTTGGCCGTTGAGTACGGGAACAAGGCCAAAGCACCCAACTACGCTTATCCACCACCAGCAAAGCTCCGAAGCCGCACCGAGGCAGCCTTACATGAACCCGGTGCGCACCCTAAAAGCACCCAGGGAACACCCTAAACGCCGCATACAGCACCGTGAATATTGGGCTAGATCAGGCGGAAAGCACCCAAGCTGCACCCTACGCACACCCACCTCGCCCGGAAAAGCACTCATCGAGCACCATGCTTTCGAGGCGGATTAGGCCTCAATTGCACGCCCTGCATCGGGATTCAGCCGCTTAAGCCCTGCAGGATCGAAGGCGGCCTTTGCCTTAGTCAGATTGAAGTCAGTCTGCAGCCCCATCCACATTTCAGGGGTTCCCCCCAGGACGTAGCTAATGCGCATAGCCATCTCACTGGTGAGGTCGGCTTTTTCGTTTACGACGCGACTGACGCTGGAAACATTGACACCCATTGCATCGGCCAAAGCGCTCAGGCTCAGCTGGAGGGGATCGATGTAGCGACGGCGGATGATCCCACCAGGATGGCGACTGATCATTGTGTACCTCTCTCGTTTCTTGCGCTTTGCGCAAGGCGCAAAGCTAAAGACAAAAATAAACCCGCTTGACGGCAGGTTACCTTTCGTGATTAAATCCGAAATTGGTGTGTCGATTCGGTAACGAAAGGAGTTTTATTCAATTAGCAGGTCGAATTCTAGCCTTTGTGCATTTTATGTCAACTAATAAGTTGCCTTAAATAAAGCGCCGCCGATGAGCGGGGCAGACGAGACCAAACCCTTAGAAGCCAGTCGATCACCTCTGTCAACTTAACAGCGAGGTAATCGAATGCTGACGAAAAAGAGCTTCAAAAAATGTAAGGCCCTCTGGCTTCTCTATGAGGGTGACGCGTCCAAAATCAAGGCCGACCATGTGGAGGCCGTTGGGGACATTTTGGCGATGATGAGGGCGGGCTCCACCCTTGCAGATGTCGATCTGCCGGGATACAGGCTCCACCCGTGGCATGGAACCGCTAAGAAGAAGGCGAAGATTTGGTCGCTGGACGTAAGTGGCAACGTCCGTGTCCTGTTCTCGCTGGATGAGGACACCGGGTTGTTTTACGACCTGGATTACGGGAACTTCAAATAGCACCATACCCTAGGCCGTTCACGGCCTAGGGCCAACCTATGCCCGCGGCTGATGGTAACCGACCATCAGCCGCGGTCTTATTCCCCCGCAGCTTTACCTCTTCCAATCAAACGCCCCTCCAGCTCGTGCAACATGCGCTCAATCCGCCCGAGATATTCGCGCACATGCACAACCTCCTGCCTCAGAGCCAAAATTCCAGGGTGCGCC
The DNA here is from genome assembly GCA_019359435.1 of Kaiparowitsia implicata GSE-PSE-MK54-09C. GTDB lineage: Bacteria > Cyanobacteriota > Cyanobacteriia > Elainellales > Elainellaceae > Kaiparowitsia > Kaiparowitsia implicata. Next base: position 7,977 of record JAHHHI010000039.1, on the reverse strand, counting down.
GTCGGATCGAGCTGAGCCAGCGTCGGCACTTCTCTGACGGAGATTTCGCGCAACTTCAGCTCCTGGTCATCGATTCCGACCACAGAGAAATAACGTTCGACCTTCTGCCAGGCATTGGTATTCGCGTCCTCAACCTGCGCACCAATACTGATGCAGGAACCCACAACCAGACCACTGACATCAAACTCACGGCCGTCTCTATCCCGCGCCAGAAACGCCGCCTTGGTAGTCTCATCAATGCTCCATGTGCGACAGACGAGCGCAGCCCAGGGGCGCTTCTGGCCTTCTTGATAGACCGGATTCTGCACATATCCGTCTACCAGCTGCAGGCTCAGGATGTTTCCCTCGCCAGTCGTTTGATCCACGCTCATGACCCGTCCCCGCACTTAGTAGCCCAATCAGCTCGCCTTGAAGCCGTTCTGACCGCTGGCAATGCACCAACCCTGGATTGTTTGCACGATCCCCCTGGCAGAGGTATCAGCGCCTGGTTCTGGATAGAAAATCAAGTCCGAGCCTCCCGCTCCAGCCGCCAAGCTATTGAGGTGGGCAATCAAGTCGTTCTGCCAATCCTCGCTTCCCTCGCAATCCTTGATCGCTTGAATCACCATCGTAAATTCGGCCTCGGTGTAGTCGGCCAGCGCACTTTTGAGCTCCATCAATTGGCTCCTTTATGAATATCTATGTGATGCCGAGGCGTAGTAACTCCCAGGTTGTCTACGTCATAAACCGCACCGCCTTCGGCTACTGGTTCGACATGGTGAAGCTCATAGGAAATCCGCTTTCCTACCTGGTCGGCCACGCGAGCTGCAGGCGCTAACCCCTTAGCGGTACGCTTGATATTGTCCGGGTTAAATTGGCCGCTTAGCTGAGAGTCGGTGCTTACGGCTTGCCAGAAGGCCTTGCGGAAATCGTCGAAACTGGAGAATTCACGGCCACGTAATCGGTCGGCGATCTGTGTCGGAACTGGGGAGCCGAGCTCCTTGCTAGCACCTGCCAACCATATCCCCGTCACATCCTGGCCTTGGCCAGTGACAACACCAGGTTGATTGCGAACACTGAGCACCACATAGATCGGCGGAATATCAGTGGCCGGAAACCAGATAATCGCGTCCTGGTAGTCAGGCGGATGCACTGGGTTAACCAGGGCCTTGTTGGACTGCTCAGTGGGCGGATAAACCCACACCGACGGCAATTTCGGTGCACCCTCAAGCGCCGGAATACCCAACTCATTAGGGTCAGCGGCCGGCGTCCAAATTACCTCGATCCCCAGCCCCAGGTCGGCTACAAATTGCTCGCCACGCGGGGTGGCTTTGATGACCTGGGCGTTCTCCCACTCCGGGTTGCGCCCCGTGTAAAAGCCATAGACGTTGATTGTGTCCGCTGACATCTGTTGGACATGAACGCGAACCCGCGTGCGCCCCAGACTTAGGCCGTGGTACTGCTCTTTGGTGTAGAACGCGCTATCCGCCGATATGCTGTTGTTCGGCAGCAGCATGCCGATGGTGCCAACCACAGCACCTGCCGCCATCACAGCGGCACCTTCGAGAAGTCCCAGGGATAAAGTACCGCCCAAACGGGTGGCTATGGTGGTTGCTGCGGTCGAACTACCTATCAGCTGTAGGGGCGTACCGCCCGCGCTGATTGCAGAACCGGTCCCCAAAACGGCCCATTCTCCATAGTCCTTCAGCTGCTCAAGCGGTACGAACCCACCAGGGTTGTTGTGATTGATCACGCCGTCCGGCAGGTTGCAGGACTTGGCGAACACGCAACCGACTGGTTGAGCTTTTTCAGCGACCTTCTCTGGCTGTTTAGCCAGAACCAACGGCCGTTGGGGTTGTTTGTCAAAGTCGCCGTTGTAGGGTTCGATCACCGGCGCGGGCCTTTTGCCCCGGTCATTGGCTACATATCCGCTCATATTGATTGGTCTCGTTCCTTCGAAGTATCCAGTCGCGAATCCTAACCCAATCCTGACTTTTTCTGGTTTATCGGATGAACTGAGATTGCCCCGGCTTCCAATCAATATAATATGTATATCCATACAGTATTACGGCACACAGCATGACCGCAATTCTCGGCCGAATTCGTCCCTCGTCAGTCCTCGTCCGTATGATCGAGGGCCGTGTCAGCGCCGGGTTTCCAAGCCCTGCAGACGACTATGCCGAGACATATCTGTCGCTCGACGAGCTGGTCAACGTGCGAGCACCCAGCGTGTACCTGGTGCGCGCCGGCGGCGACAGCCTCAAAGATGTCGGGATCTATGACGGCGACGTGTTGGTGGTCGATCGCGCAGCGGTAGCCTATGAGGGTGATGTCGTTGTCGCCCTCATCGAGGGAGAGTTCACTGCTAAGTTGCTGAGTTATGGCGTAGACGGTCGACCGATACTGCTGCCTGCGAACTCGGCATACCCCACTATCATCCTGCAGGATGGCGAGCAGCTTGAAATCTGGGGAGTCGTGACCGACAACCTCCACTCACTTCGCCGGCGATGACATGGCCATGTTCGCCCTGGCCGACTGCAAAAACTTCTACGTCAGCAGCGAGCGCCTGTTCAGGCCCGAGTTGCACGGCGTGCCGGTGGTGGTGTTAAGCAACAATGACGGCTGCGCGGTGAGCCGTAGCGACGAGGCCAAGGCGCTCGGCGTGAAGATGGGGCAACCGTACTTCCAATTGCTGGACCTGGTGGAGCGACAAGGCCTGATCGCCTGCAGCAGCAATTACGCGCTCTATGCCGACTTGTCGGGCCGCGTCATGCGGACGCTGAGCACGATGGCACCTCGGATCGAGGTCTATTCAATCGACGAAGCATTTCTCGACCTGCAGGGCATCCAGGGCGACCTGGAGCAGCTTGGGCGGGAGATGCGTTCTCGCGTGTTGCGCGAGGTCGGTATCCCGGTTGGTGTGGGTATCGCGCCGACAAAGACCTTGGCGAAATTGGCCAACTGGGCCGCGAAAAAGTGGCCAGCTACGGGAGGCGTGGTGGATCTGCGCGATCCAGCACGGCAACGCCGGCTGCTGGCCCTGGCCGAGGTTGGTGAGGTCTGGGGGATCGGCCGCAAAATATCAGCCAGGCTGAATGTCATGGGCATTACTACAGCGCTGCAGCTGGCCGATTTCGACCGCAAGACCTTGCGCAGCATGTTCAACGTCAACGTCGAGCGCACAGCTCGCGAGCTCGCCGGCGAGCTCTTCTTCGCACTGGAGGACGGGCCAGAACCTAAGCAGATGATTGCCTGCACCAGGTCATTCGGTGAGCGGAAACATACCCTGCAGGAACTGCAGGAAGCCGTCACCGGCTACGCCACCCGCGCGGGTGAAAAGCTGCGTGGCCAACGGCAACTTTGCCAGGCCCTGCAGGTGTTCATTCGGTCGAGCCCTTTCGATCAGCGGGGCGAGGCATACAGCCGCGCAACATGTGTTCCCCTGCCCTTTCCATCAGCTGATACCCGCGACCTGGTAGCAGCGGCGCTGGGTGGCCTGCAGGCGATCTACAGGCCAGGACCGGACTATGCAAAAGCGGGCGTGATCCTGATGGATTTTGTCGAATCAGGTCGTTTCACCCAGGATCTGTTCGCGCCGACTCCGAGGCCAGGTAGTGAGCGACTTATGGCTGCAGTCGACGCAATCAACGCAAAGCAAGGTCGGGGAACGATCAAACCAGCCAGGCTGGCGGCAGATCAGGGTTTTTCGATGAAGCGCGAGCGGCTGAGCCCTCGATTCACAACGTCCTGGGGAGAGCTGTTGCAGGTTAAGTGCTGAACAACGGATCTCAATGGCACCATCGACCGGCTGATTACGCGCGCGCAGCGCGTATGCCGAAGGCAGCGCCGTGAAGGAGCGAAAGGCCGTTGCGCGCACTTACATGTAGGCGCGGTCTTTCTCGGCCTACAGCGACTGGAACGGCGCTTCTCAAGTCCCAGAGTAGGAATTCAGGCAGAACTGGGTGCAGGGCATTGCCCTGCCTCGGGTGTGGGGCGAGTAGCCCCGCGATCTTTGCTCGCGCCGCGCCTTTGGCGCGAAGTGCGCGAGGCATCATATTTCCTCTGAGCTATCGACTAGTGAAGAGGCTGTGGATACCTCGTAAGTCTCTTTTAATACCCGGAGGGGGAAACTGAATGGGGTTTAAAATTCCACTTATTTTCAAAGCATTACGACCCCCGCAGGTATTTCCCTTCTGATGGGTGGCATGAGTGGCTTGTTGCATGAAAAGCAGGGCGAAACAGCCACCCTTCTGCTGTGCCAAAGCGATTAGAGGGGTGCTCTTAAAGCTCAGGCGTGCCAAACCCTCCGCGTGGGCGGATTCAATCATAGGGGGGGTTAACCGCTGCCTGCAGGCTTGTTGGCTAGGAGCCTATCCATTGCGCACTGCACGGCATGCCCAGTGGTTCGCTTTGGGCCATTTTCCGGTTGCCGCATAGATGGCCTAGCCGGGGACTGAGCGTCACCGCCAGCTTCCTTCCGTGCCTCCTTTGCCTGCCAGCGCTGGCGTGCCACCTCGCGGCGATGCAGTACCAGGGAATGGCGCTCCATTTCAGCCAGTCGGCGTTGCCCGATCTCGCGCAACTCAGCATCACGCCTCTTCTTGGCACCCTTCTGGACGCGCTCGTATATATACCGTAGGCCAAGGTCGGCCCAGAACTGTTTCGTGAACCTGACCAGTACACGAGTGCGCACCAGGTGAAGCCCGTTCTCGTCAGTTTCTTCGAGACGCACGCGCTCAATACGGCGGTACACGTAACCAGCGTCATCAAGAGTGGCTAACAGACGGCTAAACGCCGGTGCTGATATGCCGGAATCTGCTGCAATGTTGCACTGGGTATTGAGGACAAACCGGCCGTTCTCTGAATCGATGTAGCCGAGCACGCCCGTTGCAAGATCGAGGCGCACGAGCAGCTGTTCTGCAACGCGCTCGATGGCTTGGAATTTCTCCAACCGTGAACGGCGATCACCGTGCACGGTGTCGAGTCTGCGCAGGTACTTCCCGCGCAGAGTGACGATGTTCCCCAGGCGCGTATGAGCTGCGCGAATCAATGGATTCTTGAGTTGTTGTTCTGTGAGATGCCGAGGCGCGACACGTTGCAGCGGCAGCTTTCTAGCCGCTCTACGAAGGGCGGAATGCGGATCTGCTGGATCGAGCCGGACGGCCCTTAACTTCGTCGCCATCTCTCACCGCCAAAATGGCGGTAAGCAATTTCTCTACGCATACCTGCCCCCACGATTCTAAAAAATCGGGGTGAGGCCTGGGTGAACTATGGACGGCGCGCATTTGCACGCCTAAAATAGGTCGTCCAGGTCTCGTATTCCTCGCCCCTAAGCAGAGAAATCCCCCGAGACCTCAGGCCTGAGCAGCGCCAACTGCGGCAGACCCTTCAAGCCCCGCCATGCGGGGCTTTGTCGTTTCTATACCCCTGAATTTCAGGGGTTGGCGCTCGCAGATCATTGAGGCCGCCCGGTCCCAATATCTGCGCACAACCAATGTGTTATCACCCACGGGGCGGTCGTGGGTGGCTGAATCTGATACGCAGGCTAGCACGCCAAAAAAACACAGCGCAAGCCATAAATAGGAAATTAGTGCGGTCGTGCATGGGCTAAGCCCCTGTAGTAGCGGGGCTTTACGTATTTATGCAATTTATATTATTTAAGATATATACGATAAATAATGTATTTATTATATATCGCTTAAATGTGGTTAATCGTCGTCGTCACCAATAACCTCACTTCGCGAAACGCGCTCCAACAGTGCCTGGAGCAGGTCAGGCTCCATCTCCTGCAGAGCGATAACGCCTGCGCGCACGATGTCTGAGCGCGAGACCTTGAGATTCCGGGGGGCTAGAGCCAGTCGGTCAATCGCACGATTCACCTTTTTATCTAGAGAGAACATCGTCGGCGTGGTGTTCCGCAGTTCAGACACCTTTTTCGGCGGCCTACCACGACGGCGTCCGGCAGGCGCTGCCGGGGTGCTCGCTTTGACTGCGGCTCCTGAAATGAACTCCTGTGCTGCAGCGTCGCTGTCTAGTACAGGCGCATCAGGGTTGGCTGGCTTGCGAACCAGGTCCTTCAATCCCATTTGGAGTTGCCCCACAGCTCGCTCGCGAGCATCTCGATCTCCTCAATTGCACGATTATCAGCTCCGCTCTCCAGAACACTGCGGCCGTTCTCGTCCGCGTCGTCATAGATGTTTCGAGCGGTTGTAATCGCTTCCAGGGGTTGAACCCCGAAAGAAGAGCATGCGTCCTTAGCATCGAGGATGCGTTGCACTTGGCTAGGCAGTGCAGGGCACTGAGTAATGACTGCACGGACAACGAGTGAGGGATTAACAGCGGTAGCCAGCTTGGCCAGGTTTTCGACTTTGGGCAGAGTCTTTAGATCCCGTCGCTTTGGCCGGAATGGGATCAACATATGAGTGGCCACAGTCATCGCTGAGCGCAGAGCCTCGGAGTCAGCTCCGCCGGCATCAACTACGATCTGACGATAGCGGCCGCGCAGATCCATGAGCGTTTGCCGAATGTTGCCGTGAGCCTGAACAACCGGAATAGCCGGAAGATCGCCCTGGTCAGCGCGCTCTGCAGCCCAATCAGCCGTGGTGCCCTGCGGGTCTGCATCCAGCAACAACACATCACCGCCACGCGCTTGAAGCCACACAGCCAGGTTTTGCGCCAAGCAGCTCTTACCGCTGCCTCCTTTTTCACCACCGAGTAGCAGGATCATCAAGTAAGCCCTTCGTTCTGTTATTTATGGCAAATACTCTATTTACTATATATACGATATTTATCGTAATCAACATAATCCGGTTTTCTTGCCCAGTATCCCACCCAAACGCCAGGCATAAAAAAACCCCTTCCGGGGCTTTACCAATCTTTGGCGTACTGCGCGCGCTGATGCACGACCCTGAGAATCTGAATCTCGTCATGCTCAAGCCGATAAGGGGCGATGAATGGATAGCGGGTTATGACTACCTCACGCACCCCAGGCTTAAGCGAAGGACGCCCCATCCCGACGAAAGTCTCCAGGTGCTCTAGCTGCTCCAGGATGCGGATGACTATGGCCTCCGCTTCTGACTCCCCGACGAGAGGGGCATAGTGGCTATAAATGTCTTCCAGGTCATTCTGCGCTGGATCGGTTATTGCGACTCTCGGCACGGCTCACCCACTTAGCCTTGACGGCTGCCAGATCAGTAAGTTTGCCCGCGTCCGCTGCTTCAATCCCAACCTCAATCGCCTGCAGGTGCCACGACTCGGCCTCAAGGTAACGGGCCATAGCACGCTTTACATGGTACAGACGATCCCGATCGGTAGCCTCGGCCAGCTTGTCCAGCTGGGAAACGATTTCTTCTTCAAGGCGAAACGACAGAACAGGCGAAGCCATATTAGCACCCTCCGTTTACACTGTAAACTTTGTATACTCTGTATACTTTTGCAATTGCAGTATACGTTTAAGCATAAACAATTCAATAAAAAATTGAATAAATGTACGCCTTGGGATGCATACGTGCGGTTGTGCTGCAGTGTGGTGTAGGTGTGATTGCAATTGATTGCAACGACAACTAGCCCCTGAAGGTGGGCCTATCAAATCAGGCGTTCGCCACGCCCCTCGTAGAGTGCTCATCGTGCTCTGAGCCCTCACATTTTCGCAGAGTGGGCAGCTAGTCGAACTGGACGCCTCGCGCCTTGGCCAGACCAAGCACAGCCATCTCCATGCGCCCACAGCGAAGAAGCTCCCCACTGACACACAACCACCAAAGCTACTTTCTGGGCCCATTCATGCCCCCGTACGCCCCTTAAGAATCCCAGGAGCACGGTGAGCACATTGAGCACGCCGAGGACGAGAGGACGCAGAGCACACAGCAATAAAATAAGATGATGATTTAATAAGATATTTTTAATAAAAACTGCGCGATATGGTGCGGATAGAGAAAGCTGAGCTACGCTAAATGGTGTTGATTAGTGATCTTTAAACGCTGTTTTGGTGTGCTGAGTTCT
>JAHHHI010000038.1 GCA_019359435.1 Kaiparowitsia implicata GSE-PSE-MK54-09C | reverse complement strand
GAATTTGTTCACGACTGACATGGCGACGATAATAAAGACTATCAAACGACTCACAAAAGGTTTGATGGCAAGCAGGACAGAGATGGCGTTGATGACCGTTGGGCATCTTGCCATGCTTATGAGCTTTGCTGTGACCGCACAGAGGGCATTCCATCACTTTGTTTCCAGCCGAGGTTCCTCTCTACTCTACCAATCCCACATTAACCTGACGCATCACCGATGAACGAATACTTGTTGCAGAACTGCCTTACTGGTCAAGCCGACCTTGATAGCGGTATTTCAGCTATCAAATGCCTCATGCTGGTGGGCAGGGAGTAATTAGAATTAGAAGAGTGTACCCAATTAAACCAAAGTGATTGTTATGGTTTCGTCAGAGTTAATTTCTACATTGAAGGGGCTGAACCGTTCAGACAAGTTCTACATTGTGCAACTTCTGATCTTAGAACTAGCACAACAAGAAGATAGGTTTAATTAAACCTGACCAAGCTTATCCAGTATGGTCATCTTATGATGCAGTTGAGGCAGCAGATACGATGTTAAAAGGCTCCATGCTGCCAAAGCTCAGGATCGTGCGTAACAGTGAGCGATACTCACTTGTTTCTAGTGATTCAGCACTAGGTGAAGCCAGTTTCCGCCCGTACTTGCCATTTAGCCTGATCCATCAACAGGGTTCTGTTACAGCATTAGGTCTGTTGGATACTGGAGCGCAGTGCTTCGGTGAACTATTGTTGTATCGAGCCGTCACCCTAGCGATTGCACTAATTGGGGCTTATCGTGTCGTGAAACTCTGGCAGTGCAAAAGTTTTCCGGCCAGTCTTGATCTTCTTAAAGCGCAGTTCTAAAAAAGGTTGAACTGAGAGGCAAGTGAATGCGAATCAGGCGGGGATAGAGCATTGGTGGGTCTGGAGTTGGAACCCATGGGGTGGAGGGTTGGGATGATGAAAGGGCGATCGCCCCTCCCGCATCCCTCAGCATTCTAAATTCAGGTGTAAATACAGCATTTTTGAGATTTATAAGGTCCGTTCAATAGGATATTAGATGTAACAAGAATTACGATGAAACCCTACTCAGTCGACTTGCAAGAAAAAATAGTTAATGCTTATGAGAGAGGTGACACTTCGGTCAGGAAAGAAGCAGTTCAATTTGCTATATGTGCGTCCACCTCAAAACGAACAGTTCTTTGTTCCTAAAACGTACTGAATCTCCTCAATTTGGGTTAAGTTGGCAAGACAAAGATTCACTGACTACCTAATAGCTGCCTAATGGTAAAAATAGCTTAGTAAATGGATTGATTCACTGCGGTGTCCAGAATTTTGCTATGGTTCAACAAACTTATGAAACTGGCGTTAGGATTGTAACAACTCAATCAGCCCGAATTTAGCTACACGTCTTCAGAGCCTAGCCAAATTTGAGCCTGAAGCTCAATAGGTTTCAAGGCCAGCGCGCCAAGCGTAATCGCTAATATCTAAATCAGGTTAAACCGGCATTATCATGACCACTCATTCTTCATCCGCCAACTCCGCTGTGCCTGAGGCAGGGGGCGGCTTGCCTGTGCTTCAGTATTGGGCAGAAAAGACTCTATCACCCCAGGGAGTCCAAATTTGGAAGACACTGAATCACAAGAGTGCCTGCCTCTCTTGTGCGTGGGGCACAGGGGGGCAAAAGGGCGGTTTTGTGAATGAAGATGGCGAGATCTTGCAGCGTTGCATGAAGAGCGTGGAGGCGATCGCCGCTGAACTGATGCCCCCTGCGGGATTCCACGATCGCTATACCCTAGCGGAATTGCAGCAGTTGTCGTCAATGGAGTGCGATCGCCTGGGTCGGTTGCATCTGCCGCTGGTGCGACGGGCTGGGGGCGATCGCTATGAGCCAATTTCTTGGGATGAGGCGATCGCCCTCACTGCTGACGCCTTCCGAGACAAACCGCCTGAGCGCATTGCCTCCTATAGCTCTGGGCGATCGTCTAATGAGGCCGCGTTTTTGCTCCAGTTGATGATCCGTGCGCTCGGGTCTAACAACCTAGCCGACTGTTCTGACCTCTGCCACGCCCCTTCCACGGTGGGGCTTAAGCAAATGGTTGGCACGGGCACCTCAATGGTGAGCCTAGAGAGCCTAAAGCAGGCAGACTGCGTCGTGCTGATTGGCTCCAACGCTCCTGCCAATCATCCTCGGTTGATGAATGAGCTGATTCAGCTGCGCGATCGCGGCGGCACTGTAATTGTGGTGAATCCCACGGTTGAAGTGGGGCTGGTCAAGTTCGCGTCTCCGGCCTACCCGATTAAATCGATGCTGAGCGGCGGTTCTGATATTTCGTCGCTGTACCTTCAACCCATCCCCGGCAGCGATGTAGCGCTGTTCGTCGGCATTCAAAAAGCGCTGATCGAGCAAGATCAAGTAAAGCGGGACTTTTTGCACACCCATGCCGAACATTGGGAGGCCGTGGTGGAGCAAGCACAATCCACGGATTGGGAAACGATTATCCGCACCTGTGGCATTGCTCGACCCGAGATTGAGCAGGCGGCGCGCATGATTGCGGCTGCCTCAGGCGTGGTATTTGCCTGGGCGATGGGGGTCACTCAGCAGGCTAACGGGGTAGACAACATTTGGAGCATCGCCAACACGGCGCTGCTGAGCGGCAATGTTGGCAAGCCAGGTGCGGGCACGATGCCGATTCGCGGCCACTCGAATGTGCAGGGGTTTGGCTCGATGGGGGTGTCGGCACGGCTGCAAGATCCCTTGCGAGAGGCGCTAGAAGCCTTGCTGCAAAAGCCCCTGCGGCGAGAGGCGGGCTATGATACCCGAGCTTTGATTGAGGCGGCAGATGCAGGCGCGATCGAGACGCTGCTGTGCCTAGGCGGCAACCTCTATGCGGCAAACCCTGATCATACTCAAGCGCAACGGGCGATCGCCCAAGTCGATACGGTGGTATATCTGGCGACCAAGCCCAATCTAGGCCACTTTCATGGGCTCGGACGACAGACGACGCTGCTATTGCCGGTCTTCAATCGATTCGAGAATCCTCACAAGACCACGGCAGAATCGGGCAATAATTTCGTGCGGCTGAATGACACAGGCACTACGCACTTGCGAGATGCTGATTTGATGGCAGAAGTAGACTTTTTAGCGGCGATCGCCCATCGCATCCACGGCACCCATCCCATTGATTGGCGGCAGCTGACGGATACCCGCTATGTACGCCAGCTCATCGCCCGCACCATCTCTGGCTATGGAAAAATTGGCGACATAGATGATACCCTGGCTGAATTCACCATCGGCGGGCGCATTTTCACGCAGCCCAGTTTTGGCACTTCCAGTGGCAAAGCCCAGATGTTTACGACGCCGCTCCCCCATCTCACCCTCCCCTCTGCGGCAGAACTGGGCGCACCAGACCACGGGTTAGTGCTGGCGCTGGGCACGGGGCGCAGCTACTCGCAGCACAACACGGTGGTGTATCGTGACGGCGACAAATATCGCGGCATGGCGCATCGCCACTGCATTTTGATGAATCCTGACGACGTGGCTCAGGGAGGATGGCAGGCGGGCGATCGCGTTACGGTGCGGGGCAATGCCGGGCAGTTAGAGCACGTCGAAATCGTCTACGGCGACATCCGCCCCGGCGCGGCTATGATGTTTTATCCCGAAGTCAACGCGATTTTTGCTGCCCCCATTGATGCTCGCTGTGGCACCCCTGCCTTCAAGCGAGTGCCAGTTGCGGTGTTCTAATGCTATGACTCCACTGCTATGACTCAACCGGCCGACGGCCGACGCATCGTTACTGTCAATTCGGGTTATGAGGGTTTTAGCCTCTCCGGGACTCGGGTTAACGCAAGTTCGATGGCGTTGTTTCAACCCCATAGCGCAGGGCTAAAACAACGCTAAACCGTGCTGCCCGCTTCGTAGGCAGCACGGTTTATACGTTTTCCGATCTGACGTCAGATTAGTTAAACTATCGTCCAGAGAATTGGGACGGGCTTAATCTCTCTGGCCGATGGGCAGCACGATCAGAGTATTGCCCTGACGCCCGACAACGTAAACCGTTTCGCCCGCAGTCAGCGTCACGTCTGAGACCTGACAGCGAGCTGACCAATAGCTGCCCTCGTAGCTGACTTCGCCCACCCCACCTCGAGGAATGGTGGTGGATACTTGGCCTTCGCTGGGAGGACTCAGGTCTTGCGATTGCTTAGGCACAAAGCTACGCAGCAACATTGCCATTGCTACTGAGAGCAGTCCCCAAATCAATAACTGAATGGCAATGCTGGGCACCGTCAGCGCTGCGATCGCCGTCACAATTGCTGCAATACCAATGGCCGCCACAATGGGCTCAAGGGCAATCACGCTGGTCGCAAGCAACATCAGCCCCAACAATAGCCACACCATATAGGCAGGTTGCGTCGAAATCCACTGCACAATGCTCCCCTTTGGGCGTCACCCTGTTCTATCAACTGGGCGGTTGCTCTGCAACTCGGCCCTATCTTCATGAATACACTGCAAAATCGGGCGATCGCGCCCAATGTCCAGAATTCCATCACAAATGTTTGCAATCGATCTGTTGCACCGACAACCTGACCTCGGGCTAAACGCAACCCGTTGACCATTCCTGGACAACGAGTAGACGCGTTGGCTAATGAATTGAAGGGTGTGAAATTGAGGCCAGCACCGCCAGGGGAAAGGCTTTTCCGTTACTGATCATCGTGAGGAGGGCGATCGCCCCGTCGCCGTCGCCGTACGTACCAGGGCTGCCGCATCAGGCGAGTCCGCGGTGAAAACCAACTGCCTGGCAAAAACAGCAACACCAGCGGCACTCCGACTAAAAGCCCCATGCTGCCGAGCATCGCCACTTGTAGCGGCAGACCTTGGCGGGAGTTATCTTGGACAATTAGAGTACGTTGCTCTAGCGGTAGCGCTGCCATCTCTAGCCAGCGCGTCAGATTATCCGACAGCGTTGTGTTGAGGCGTAGGTTCAAATCTTCAGTGGAATTGGCCCGCGCATAATCTTCAGTCAAAAATTGACGATAGTGGCCAGCCTCGGGCGCGTCCTGTTGAACAAAGGCCAGCGATACGCCCCGGACGACATCTCGCAAAGCGGAGGTTTCTTGACCTGGGCGCTCCCGCATTAGCAAACTGTTGGTTAACCCCTGGTTCAAGTTTCTGGGATCACCAACGCTCAAATGCGTCGCGCCAATGGCCGTCAACAGGTATCGCTCCTCGGCTTGCAGGTGGGTAAAGGGCAGCAATTGTTGGCTAATGGCTGGCGTAATGGCATCTCCCGTAGCCGCCGATACCAGCATGGGAATCTGAATGTTGGACAAGCTGTCTTGGTCAAATAGCCGCCCCATGACTGGGTTGAGGGCAATCACTCGCCGAACCCGGCGATCGCGCAAATTTGACACTTGCCGCTCATCTAGATCCGTCGCTGTGCATTGCAGCCAGTCGGCTACCGATAACCCCAGAGGTTTGGAACCGTCGCAGAACTGTCGCAAGGCCGGCAGGTTGAGCTGCGCTCCGGCCAAAGCCAGAGCGGTATAGCCCCCCAAGGAATGCCCAATCACCGTAACCTGCTCCGTGTTGAATTTGTTTCGCATATAGCGGGTATTCGCCCCCTTATGCGCCAGTTCACTCAGCACAAAGCTAACATCTTGAGGGCGATCAACAAATTCTTCGGGTGGCAAAATGTCGGCCATCTGCCGATATAGAAACCGATTGCTGAAGATATTGGTCAGCCAAGCCACATTACTTCCAGGGTGCTCAATCGCAACTGCCGTGAACCCGTGAGAGGCTAAGTGATGGGCCAAATATCCCAAAAACCGCCGATCGGCCCCAAAGCCATGAGACAGCACTACCAGCGGCCCCTTGGTGCGGCGTGTCCAATAAATATCGACTGGAATATTCCGCTGGCGGGAGTCATCGCGCAAATACAGCGTTTGCTGGCGCACCCAGTGGGGCCCTTCTTGGGCCGGGTCAAAGGCAAAGGCTTCTGGCGGTTCTAAGTCGGTGGTGAGTTCGCGTTGCAAAATCGAGCTGAGGGCTTTGCTCTGCCAATAGGGCAGATTCATCTGTGAGGCCAAGGCCATGCCTGCAGCCAGATCAATGGTGATGGTCTCATGGGGAAACTCAGCCAAAAATCCTAGCAGGCTCAGCCCTGCAGGGTGCCGAGAGGCTCGTTTGAGGGTGCCACGCAGATCCTTCTCTGATGAATTGGGCATGACTTGAGCCAGCGTGGTCAGCAGCCGTTCTCCAGAGGAGGTATTAAGCAGATCATCAACCAACTCGTCGCCAATCTGCGATCGCAACGGTAGCTGGCTCAGCATCAGCGATCGCACATCGTGATTCATCAACGGCGCAACGAGCTTTAGCGACGGCGGCACCTCACCGCGGACTGCAAAATCTTCTAGCTCACTCAGCGGAATCGTGTGGTTGACCGGCCCTAGCTTGAGCGTGATCTGGTCAGCGGCCTCAGCCGGTAGGCCCCACCCTCCAGCGGTCAATAGGGCGATCGCCACTCCCACACTCCATCGCTGCCAGCGCCGTCTCACGGGTAGCGCGGGTAATATAACCAAGTGCATCGCACACGCTAAATGAGGGGCGATCGCAGCAGAACCTCGGTCAAGGCCACAGACCATCGGCGAAGTAAGAGGCGAGTTAGGTGAGTTCACTGGACATCCTGACAGGAGCAAAATACAGCAAGAGGCGGGAGTGATAGAAATTCAGCACTAGCCTCACAAGATGGCTACCTGCTGCTCGCACCGGTATTGAGTACCACCCTTTACGTGAGTTTATCGCAGGCTGTAGGTTGATATTGTAAGGCTGGCATCAAGGAGAAGGGGAATCACATTTAACCGACGCGCCACAAAACGTTAATCTAGATTGCCCTGCCGTGTCATCATCCGTCTGACCCATCTATTAAGTTTGTTGAACCCCTTGGTTTAACCGTTGAACCCATTAAGCCAGCTCCCAGACCTGCATAGCGTGCAGCCTAATTACAGTCCGGTTCATTCCCTCAAAGCGCGCTTGAACCCCATTGCCCATTGCCACGTCATGCGCCGCCCTAAAACCCTCTGGCAAACCTAGATAGACCGCTCTACTCGACACGACCAGAGCTTGTGTGAGCTTAACTGGAATCTGCAGCCCTTGTTTCTTCAGCATGCCCGATCTTCTCAAAAAACATAGCACTCCCGCTGGAAGACCACCTCCAAAGAAAACCTCCTAGCAATCAGCCGCTATTCCTACAAGAGTGAATAGTCAGGGGCGAACAGCTATTCGTCCACGGCAGGCGCGATCTGTTCGAGAAATAGCCTTAGATTCCGCAAGGTGCAGCTAATCATCTAAACTGCGCCAAGGCATAACCGATGGCAACCGATAGCAAAAAGCTCTCGCATTACCATTCCGCAACGGGGACTGCTGCTACACTGCACAACAGTTCTTTTACGCCGTCTTTGTCTGTGCCATGCTCAGTAGCGAATACATCGAAAAAGCCGAAGCCACTCGGGTGCGTGTTCTAAGCGAGGCGCTGCCCTACATCCAGCAATTTGCTGGGCGCACGGTGGTTGTCAAGTATGGCGGTGCCGCCATGAAAGATAGCAGCCTCAAAGCAACCGTCATCCGCGATATTGTCTTTCTCTCTTGTGTGGGGCTGCGCCCAGTGGTGGTGCATGGGGGGGGGCCTGAAATCAACTCATGGTTGACCAAGCTGGGAATTGAGCCACAGTTTAAAAATGGGCTGCGCGTGACCGATGCCACCACCATGGATGTGGTGGAAATGGTATTGGTAGGTCGAGTCAATAAGGAGCTGGTGTCGTTGGTGAACCAGGCCGGCGGTAAGGCTGTGGGGCTATGTGGTAAAGATGCCAACTTAATTATGGCGCGGCCTCAAGGCGCTGCGGATATTGGCTTTGTGGGTGAGGTGCAAAGTATTGAGGTTAGCATTCTAGAATCGCTGGTGAAGGATGGCTATATCCCCATCGTTTCGAGCGTGGCGGCAGATGAAACGGGACAAGCCTACAACATCAATGCCGATACGGTAGCAGGAGAGCTCGCCGCAGCGCTGGGGGCTGAAAAGCTCATTCTCATGACCGACACCCCCGGTATTTTAGAAGACTATAAAGACACGTCGACGCTGATTCCCAAGCTCAATATTTCTGAGGCGCGTCAGCTAATTGAGTCCGGTGTGGTGGCCGGTGGCATGATTCCGAAAGTGACCTGCTGCGTGCGATCGCTCGCTCAGGGTGTTAGCGCGGCGCATATCATTGACGGGCGGCTGCCCCACGCTCTGCTGCTCGAGATCTTTACCGATGCGGGGATTGGCAGCATGATTGTGGCCTCTGGCTATCGCAAGGGATAACGGTAAGAGGATAGAAAGGATAGATAGAAGAATCTGTCCTCTCGATGTCTCAGCGCTGAACGTGGTACCCATCAGCGATTGAGCGATTCAATCAGGTTGGGGAACTGGCACTGAATCGGTGAGATCGGTGAGATTTGTCAAATCTGTTCGATTCAATAGTCTGTTAGATTCAATAGATAGAGAGGCGATCGCCCCGTCCCGACTCCATTGGATTCTTCTATCTGATCCGAGGTTGCAGGTTGGTTGGCTCAAGGCCGCTACGTCGATCACAACCCATCGATCGCGGGTGAGCCTAAGACCCGTTGCTCCAGGGTTAATCTGAGTGATAGCAGCATTGAGTCACGGTCGGGCGTAGCCTATGGGTTTTTCCATTAGCGTTGTGCTCATGCCTTCTAAATCCCCGTCTGCGGCTCCCGCTTCATCCCCTCATCCCAATCCCCACCCACCGACACCAGCCCCAGCGAAAGGAACGCGGCTTAGCCGTGTTGGTCTTGGACTAAGGCACTACCTAAAACGGGAACTGCTGCCGCTGCTGGCCGATTTGCGGTTGGCGATCGCCCTTCTCTTGGCGATCGCCCTATTCAGCACGCTGGGCACCGTGATCGAGCAGGGAGAATCTCTTGCCTTTTATCAGAGCAATTATCCCGCAGACCCGGCTCTGTTTGGCTTTCTCAGTTGGCGCGTGATTCTCCTCATCGGGTTAGATCATGTGTATCGCACTTGGTGGTTTCTCGCACTGCTGATATTGTTTGGGGCTAGCCTCACCACCTGCACCTTCAAGCGTCAAATTCCGGCACTGCGCTGGTTTTCGCGCACTTGGAACTTTTACACCACCCCGCGCCAGTTTGAAAAATTTGCCCTCAGCGCTGAATTTGCTGACCGATCGCTAGAGTCAGTGGTGCCGCTCTTAGAAAAGCGCCGTTATAGGGTGTTTCAGCGCGACAACCTACTCTATGCCCACAAGGGTCTTGTGGGCCGCATTGCGCCAGTGGTGGTGCATGCCAGCATGCTGCTGATTTTAGTCGGGGCGATCATCGGCTCAATGACAGGCTTTTTTGCACAAGAAATGGTGCCCAGCGGGGAGACGTTTCGGGTGCAAAACGTGTTTGATGCAGGCCCATGGGCGGAGCGTCAGATTCCCAAGGATTGGTCGGTTCACGTCAATCGGTTTTGGATTGACTACACGCCCGAGGGCGGCATTGATCAGTTTTATTCGGATCTATCGGTGCTGGATGACCAGGGCGCTGAGGTGAAGCGCAAGACCATTCACGTCAATGAGCCTCTGCGCTATAAGGGCGTCACGCTATATCAGGCGGATTGGGCGATCGCCGCGATTCGCATTCACCTCAACAACAGCCCCGTCCTGCAACTGCCGATGGCACAAATCAACGCAGGCGGCAGCGGTCGCCTGTGGGGCACGTGGATTCCGACCAAACCTGATTTAAGCGAAGGCGTCTCGGTGATTGCCAAAGATCTGCAGGGCACGGTGATCATCTATGACCAGCAGGGGCAAATTGCGGGCACCCTGCGGCAGGGCATGGGCGCAGACGTAAACGGGGTGCAGCTCGGGTTGGATGAGCTGGTGGGCAGCACCGGCTTACAGATCAAAGCTGATCCGGGCATTCCCCTTGTATATGCTGGGTTTGGGCTGCTGATGTTGAGCGTGATGCTCAGCTACTTCTCGCACTCCCAGGTGTGGGGGCTGGTGGAGGGCGATACGCTATTTATGGGTGGCAAAACCAACCGCGCCCAGGTGGCCTTTGAGCGCGAAATGGTCGCGATGTTTGACCAACTCGTGTAGGAATCGTGAGGGGCGATCGCCCCCTCACCGTGGCCTATATCCTAGGGCTCAAACTTTAAGAAACTATACATAAAGCCTTCGCGGCTCGTCATTCCAAGGCACGTATTCCCCATTACATTGACCAGTCTAGAGGCTTGCCCTGCAACTTTGCATAGGTCTAAAATGCAGGCAGAGAGGCAGATTGAGCGATCGCCCTCCTTAGCCGTTCACCTCGCCCACTGGGGCAACCCTCCAAGCTTCTATTGATAGCGCTGTCAAAGTTAAATAGGGTACGGTTTGCCCTCGGTTATTCCAGAAATCTGGTGTTATATTGATCGATGAGTTAAAGATATCGGTTGCAGTGTTTGTTTCTAGTATTGACGGTTTTTTCTCGGTTGGTATTGACAAGCTTCTCTCCGAAATTCAACTCTCTAATAATTCCTCAATTTTGGAGATGATCCATGTCAATTTATGTCGGTAACTTGTCTTACCAGGTTTCAGAAGACGACGTGAGTGCAGTATTTGCAGAATACGGGTCTGTGAAGCGCGTGCAACTCCCCACTGATCGTGAAACCGGACGCCCCCGCGGCTTTGGTTTTGTAGAAATGGGCACTGAAGCGGAAGAGCAAGCCGCTATTGATGCGCTTGATGGCGCTCAGTGGATGGATCGCGAACTACGCGTAAACAAGGCCAAGCCCCGCGAAAACCGCAGCAGCTTTGGTGGTGGCGGTCGCCGGGGTGATGACTTCTCGCGTCGCTACTAAATGTCGCAATTCGTCGTTCTGAAGGGAATGGCAACGACAGAATCCATTCTATCTGCTTCAGCCTGAGTGTTATTCAATGGTTGATCAGACTTAGCAACAGCGCCTCAGACGTTTATCTGGGGCGCTTTGCGTTGCGGTGCAATCTCAAACCGTGAGGATCGCTTGACTCTCCAGTACACTGGAGGATTAACGATGAAATTAGGACGATGACCTGACGCCGCTAGGACGACCGATAGGCTGACACGGGCACATGACTGGCTGAACCCTTCTACCGAGCAAGGAAGTTGAATCGGGGCTGAAACAGCGCCGTCAAACTCACGTCAAACCAAGCGACACTCAGACCCGCACTTCAGTCACATAAGCGAGGCATGATGATGGAACAGGTGAATTTGGCGCTGAAAGGGATGCGCTGTGCGGGCTGTGCCCAAAGCATTGAAGGGGCGATCGCCGCTGTTCCTGGTGTGGAGTCTTATACCGTGAATTTTGGTACAGAGCAGGCTACGGTAGCGTTTGATGCTCAAGCGACGGATATAGAGGCAGTGCAGCGGGCGATCGCCGCTGCGGGATACGACTCTGCGATCGCCGTCAATCCTTTCGAGGCCACCGCCGAGGCTGCCGATACAGAAGACTTAGCCCGACGCCGTAAGCTGCGCCACCTGACTCGCCAAGTAGTCGTCTCTGCCATCCTCAGCGGCATCATTGTGATTGGGGCGATGCCCATGATGTTGGGCATGCATGTTCCCTTCATTCCCACCTGGCTGCATCATCCCTGGCTGCAGTTGGCGCTCACGCTGCCGATCATGACCTGGAGCGGTGCCGGCTTTTTTGTGAATGCGTGGAAAGCCTTCTTGCACCGCACTGCCACAATGGATACGCTGGTGGCGGTGGGCACCGGAGCGGCCTTCCTCTATTCCCTAGTGGTGACGCTATTTCCCACGGTGCTGACTGACCAGGGGCTAAGCAGCATGATGTATTACTACGAAGTCGCCGCCGTTATTATCACGCTGATCTTGCTGGGGCAGTTGCTAGAACAGCGGGCACGGGGACAAACCTCTGCCGCCATTCGCGCCTTGATTGGTCTGCAAGCACGGACGGCGCGAGTGCTGCGAGAGGGGCAAGACATTGATCTGCCGATTGAGCAGGTGCAAGTAGGCCATGTGGTGCGGGTGCGCCCTGGCGAGACGGTGCCTGTGGATGGGGTGATGCTTGAAGGCACCGCAACGGTAGACGAGTCGATGGTGACGGGTGAGAGCGTGGCGGTGCAAAAACAGCCCGGCGATGAAGTTATTGGAGCGACGCTCAATACGGTGGGCAGCTTCACCTTACGGGCTACGCGCGTTGGGCGAGATACGGTGCTGGCGCAGATTGTGACATTAGTGCAGCAAGCGCAAGGGTCAAAAGCACCGATTCAGCGCTTAGCAGATCGAGTGACCGGATGGTTCGTTCCGGTGGTGATGGCGATCGCCCTGCTCACCTTTCTGATCTGGTTTGGGCTAACGGGCAACCTATCGCTGGCGCTCATTACGACCGTGGGGGTGCTGATTATCGCCTGTCCCTGTGCGCTGGGTTTAGCCACGCCTACGTCGATCATGGTGGGTACAGGCAAGGGCGCAGAGCATGGCATTTTGGTCAAAGATGCGGGCAGTCTGGAGCTAGCGCACCGCCTGCACACCCTGGTGCTCGATAAAACAGGGACACTAACGGAAGGCAAGCCAACCGTCACTGATTTCATCACCCATACGGGCGGTTATCCCCAGCAAGATCTAAAACTGCTGCAACTGGCCGCATCTCTAGAGCAGCAGTCAGAGCACCCCCTGGCGGCGGCTGTGGTGCGTTATGCTCAGGCGCAGCAGGTAGAGTTATTGGACGCAACCGACTTTGAGGCGATCGCCGGCAGTGGCGTTCAGGGTCGGGTGGCAGGGCATCAGATTCACCTCGGCACTCCGCGCTGGCTAGAAGAGTTGGGGTTACATCCAGCCGCCTTTGCGGAGCAGGGCGATCGCCTAGAGCAACAACGCCGCACGGTGATTTGGCTCGCTGTGGATGGAGAAGTGGAGGCGATTTTTGCAATTGCCGATGCCCTCAAACCCTCGTCTATCACAGCCGTGCAGCAGTTGCAGCGAATGGGGCTAGAGGTGGTGATGCTAACCGGGGACAACCGCCGCACAGCAGAGGCGATCGCCCAAGAAGTTGGCATTGATCAGGTGTTGGCAGATGTTCGTCCTGAGCAAAAAGCGGCGATGGTGCAGCGCTTGCAGCAGCAAGGCAAACTCGTCGGCATGGTCGGCGATGGCATCAACGATGCGCCCGCGCTCGCTCAAGCTGATGTGGGCTTTGCCATTGGCACTGGCACTGATGTGGCGATCGCCGCAAGTGACATTACCTTGATCTCCGGCGACCTTCAGAGTATCGTTACCGCCATTCAGCTTTCCCGTGCCACCCTGCGCAACATCCGTCAAAATTTGTTCTTTGCCTTTATCTACAACGTCTTGAGCATCCCCATTGCCGCTGGGGTTCTCTTCCCTATCTTTGGGTGGCTGCTTAACCCCATTCTCGCTGGCGCAGCTATGGCACTCAGTTCAGTCTCCGTGGTTACCAACGCCCTGCGGTTGCGCCACTTTCAGCCCACACTAGGACGTTAGACTTGGCAACATGGCATTTAGACATTTAATCCCCAACCCACCCGCGATATGGTGGAAGTAGCGCCAACGTCGCGGCTGCAAGACCCCATCGCCAAGTCGAGTTATGAATTCTACGATTGCTGAACTGAATAAACGGTTTAAGGCAGCCCTTGTGGCTGCGTTTGGAGCAGAACTGGCAGACGTTGACCCCATGCTGGTGGCGTCGAGCAATCCAAAATTCGGCGATGTGCAAGCTAACGTGGCGATGTCGTTGACCAAGCGGCTAGGGTTGGCCCCTCGGGCGATAGCCGAGCAACTGATTCAGCAGCTTGACCTATCGCCTTACTGTGAGTCACCCACAGTAGCGGGGCCGGGGTTTATTAACCTGCGGCTTACCCGCGAGTATTTAGAAGCACAACTGCAACAGATGCATCAGGATGAGCGACTAGCGGTGCCCCTAGCCAAGCAGCCCCAGCGTACCATTGTGGACTTTTCTAGCCCCAACATTGCGAAGGAAATGCATGTGGGGCATCTGCGCTCTACGATTATTGGAGATTCTATTGCCCGCATTCTAGAGTTTTTGGGACACGATGTGCTGCGGCTGAACCATGTGGGCGACTGGGGCACCCAGTTTGGCATGCTGATTACCCACCTGCGTGAATCCTATCCCGATGCACTCACGACCGCCAATGCCTTAGCCCTGGGAGATCTCACCACATTTTATAAGCAGGCCAAACAGCGGTTTGATACCGATGAAGATTTTCAGGTGCGATCGCGTCAAGAAGTTGTAGCCCTGCAATCGGGCAATGCTGACACCCTCAAAGCTTGGCAACTGCTGTGTGATCAGTCGCGGTTAGCCTTCCAAGAAATCTATGACTTGTTGGATGTTCGCATTCAGGAGCGGGGTGAGTCGTTCTACAATCCCCTGCTCAGCAGTGTAGTAGAAGACTTAGCTCAAGCTGAGCTTCTAGTCGAAGACCAGGGTGCAAAGGTGGTGTTTCTAGAGGGATTCACCAACAAAGAAGGGAAGCCCCTGCCTCTGATTATTCAAAAAACAGGCGGCGGCTATAACTATGCCACTACAGATCTGGCGGCTATTCGCTATCGCACGCAGCAAGACCAAGCTGAGCGAGTCATCTACATTACCGATGCCGGCCAAGCCAATCACTTTGCCCAAGTGTTTCAGGTAGCTGCACGGGCAGGATGGATTCCGGCCCATGTGGAACTGGAGCATGTGCCCTTTGGGGTGGTGCAGGGCGAAGATGGCAAAAAATTTAAGACCCGTTCTGGGGAGACGGTGCGGCTAAAAGATTTGCTAGAAGAGGCGATCGCCCGCGCCTATGCCGACCTCGACGCCCGCCTCATTGCTGAGAACCGCAGCGAACCGGAGGAATTTAAAACTCAGGTCGCAACCGCCGTGGGCATTGGTGCGGTGAAATATGCCGACCTCAGCCAAAATCGCACCAGCAACTACATTTTCAGCTACGACAAAATGCTAGCGCTTCAAGGCAATACTGCGCCCTACATGCTCTATGCCTATGTGCGCGTGCAGGGCATCAGCCGCAAAGGCAGCATCGACTTTGCCAACCTGGGTGCAGATCGGGCCATTCTCGTTCAGGACGAAATGGAGCGCACCTTGGCGGTAGCGCTCCTGCAATTTGACGAAGTTCTGAACACGGTGGCCGTCGATCTCTATCCCAATCGACTCTGCCAGTACCTATTTGAGCTGAGCCAAACCTTTAACCAATTCTACGATCGCTGCCCAGTGCTCCAAGCAGAGGAGCCGCTACGCACCTCCCGCCTAATGCTCTGCGACCTCACCGCGCGCACGCTAAAGCAAGGGTTAACGCTGCTAGGCATCTCGACCGTAGAACGGATGTAGGCATGGGTTAGGATGCAATCTCGCGGGGCACGCCTTCCAGCGCGGCCTCTTCGGTATCAAAAATTTCAAACACAGAATCCATCATGGTGACTTCGAACACCAGTTTTGCTTCGGGGTGAACATTACAAATGCGGAAGCTGCCCTGCACTTTATCGGCATCTCGCATTCCAGCCACCAATGAGG
Source organism: Kaiparowitsia implicata GSE-PSE-MK54-09C (assembly GCA_019359435.1). Classification (GTDB taxonomy): domain Bacteria; phylum Cyanobacteriota; class Cyanobacteriia; order Elainellales; family Elainellaceae; genus Kaiparowitsia; species Kaiparowitsia implicata. Next base: position 2,776 of record JAHHHI010000038.1, on the reverse strand, counting down.
TTAGACCAGAACTGTCGATAAAGTTGACTTGCCCCAAGTTGACCACGATGTGCGAGCTAATTTTGGAAATGCACTCTTGCAGTTTTAGCCGAAACTGCCATGCAGTGGTGATGTCGAGCCTGCCAGTCGGGGCGAGGATAATCACCTTTTTGCCGTCTTGAGTGACTTCTGTACGTTGCTCCATATGGCTGACCGAATCTCCCTTTGGCTGACCAATTGCAATATGTTGCAGCGCCCACTGCCGTAAAGCTAGATAGAAGATGTAGCACTCACGCGTCGCGTGGATTCTAAATCCGCCAATCTGCAATGCTTAGTGGTTGCTGCTCTGTATCCCTGATTTCAATGGAACCCTGCCAGGGTAGCCCATGGCGGGTTAATTTGCGCTCACGCTCAGTATTCCCAAACTCAGCAGGAATCATCACGAGCCATCAAATTTGGTCTGATTTTTTGATCCTGCTTTACCCGATCAGCTTTTGCATTATCGCTCTGAAACGCCCTCTCAGCAGGCTTTTTAGAGTAAGGCCGCAGCCATCCGGACGCAAAGCCAGTCCGTAGCTAAGACTGTAGCGAAGCACAGATTCCAGGCTATCCTATCCCGATGCCATGCAGTCTCGGCTGTATCCGGAGAGATTGTTGACGGCGATCGCCCGCTTATAACGAACCTTGTTTTGTGAGCCTCTTGCGGGGTGAGTCTCTCTTCCCTAAAACGATGGCTGGCTCACGCGAAAAGTGACTGAAGGCGAAAAGTGACTGACGAAAGCTGTAGTAAGTGTCATTGTCTTAGTGCCCACCTATGCCCCGTCGCCTGCTGCTCACGTCGTTTTCTACCTGGCGTGCCGACCAACGGTCTAACTCTTCAGACGATCTGATTGAGCTGTTGCCCCAAGATACTTGGGATACTGCGACGCCGCTGCTGCGGTTGCTGCCGGTGGATGTGGCGCAGGCGACAGAGCGGGCGATCGCCTATATCCACGCGTTCACCCCCGATGTCGTTGTGTGTTGCGGGATGGCAGAAGGGCGTAGCCGCCTTCACCTAGAGCGGCAGGCGGTGCAAGCAGACCGTACGCTGCAGACCCCTATCGACTTAGAACAACTGTGTCAAGCATTGCCGATGACCGAGATCAGCCACGACGCAGGCCAGTTTGTGTGCAATGGCTACTATTTTGCCTTGCTCGACTATCTTGCTCAAGCCCACCAGCCCACCCAAGCCCTCTTTGTCCATGTGCCGGTGCTGACGCCGGAAAACCGAACCCTCTTAGTGCAAGATTTCACAGCAGTCTTGAACCGCTTGCAGCAGTAGCGTTTAATCGTTATCTCTCGCAACATACCGCATCAATCGCAGGATAACTCTCTCGATCACAGGGTCGGCAAACCCAACACCGGGGAGCGATCGCCCCTCATTAGGTATGCCAAATTTGGCATACCCTGTCCAAATTACCCCTATTTTTTACTCAAATTAGTATAATTGAGTACAGAAGGTTTTGTAATAGTATCCTTGAAATCCGACTTCTATCCCATTTCTATCTGGAATAGCACTTTCCATAGTTGTAGAAGTAGGTATAGCACCTGAAACAGCGAGACCATTCCCGAGTGCAGCCCGCATGGATGTCTGCCAACCTTCACCCGCTTCAGCGGTGCATGTCTGGTTTACTGGAATCAATCATCTCGCTTCGACGATTGCTGCTCTGGCGTTTTGACAAGCCAACGATGCAGACTCTCTAGGTTTAATGCAACCGCATAAAAGGGCCTTGGCCTGCGCCGCCTTAAACAACTTTGCTGGAAACTCATTTTTTAACCAAGAGGCTGACCATGACAACTGAACTATTTGATGGACTATTGATTATCATGCTTGTGGCGATCGCATCGTCATTGCTGGGGCCTGTGTTTGCCTACATCCTGCCCAACCGCGCTCCTAAAAAAGCGTAGACTGAGTTTCAGAATTTGGTAGTACTCAAGCAGTAATGATGGATTTGTTAAAGTGTCACTGAAGCCATTCATGTTCTACTTATGCCTCAGTGCCCTACCTGTCAAACCCAACATACGGTCAAAAATGGTCATATCCATACGGGCAAACAGCGCTTTCTCTGTAAGCAGTGTGGCTACCAATTCGTCGAGAACCCGACCCATAAGACCATTGATGCCGATACCCGTGCACTGGTCGATCGCTTGCTTCTAGAGCGTATCTCAATGGCTGGGATTGCCCGAGCCGTAAAAGTTTCAGAGCAATGGCTGCAAGATTACGTCAACATGAAGGCGGCTCAGACATCCCGAAACGCTGAAGTGCAGCAAAAAAAAGGGCGTTTGACGGTGCAGTGCGATGAATTATGGTCATTTGTTGACTCTAAAGGCAATAAACAATGGGTCTGGCTAGCGCTTGATGTGCAAACCAAAGAGATCATTGGAGCACACGTCGGTTCGAGAGGTCGTCAGAGTGCACAAGCGCTTTGGCAATCCCTTCCGCCACGGTATCGACAATGTGCGGTCTTCTATACTGATGAATGGGAGGCTTACCAAGGTGTATTGCCCTCGAAACGTCATCAAGTAGTCCCCAAGCAGAGTGGTCAGACTAGCTATATTGAGCGCTTCAACTGCACCGTACGCCAACGAGTCTCGCGATTTGTCCGTCGCAGCTTAGCCTTTTCTAAGAAACTGTTTTAAAAGCCTGAGAGACAGTAAAAAAGCTCACACGGTATAGGCTGTAGTACAAATCCTCAAGCCCCGTGAGAGCTATGACTAAAGAATACTCCAGCAACCTGAGCTATGACCAGTTCGCGTT
>JAHHHI010000037.1 GCA_019359435.1 Kaiparowitsia implicata GSE-PSE-MK54-09C | reverse complement strand
CGGACTTAAAAGTCCAGGCGATTCTACGAGTTCTCAGCACTTCGAGGAGTGTGGCGACCCAAGCTTTTCTACGGTTTTGATAAACCAAAGGGCGGACGGTCTACCACTCCTTCAAGATACAAGGGCGCGAAACGTATAGATAGCAAGGACCATGAAGATTCTTGCCCACGCCCAAGAGCTAATTTACCAACTGCTGGATGGGATGCCGAGTGCCTATCAGCGTTAAAGCCTGAAAGCCCTCCTAGAGCTGTTTCTCAAGGCACAAGGGACACCCCACCCCGAACATAGCCAACTGAAGTCCGCGAGCGCCCTGAGCCGGTTTCTCACGGTGTATAACTGGTCAGTGCGCCAGGTCATTCGCCCCATGCGTCAGGCGATTCGTCAAGAGTTCAAGCGCTATCGACCTCGGGGCCGTCGTCCTTATCTGCAGGTATTTTGGACATGACGACGCTGGAGAAACGAGGCAAGTTCAAAGCCTTTTCGGATCTCATCAGCGTGTTTCATGGCAAACGCGGGGTGCATCTGGTGGTGCTCTACCTGGTTGTCGGACCCTGGCGGGTGCCTTGGAGCTTTCGCGTCTACAGGGGCAAAGGCCAACCGTCTGCCGCCCACCTGGGGTTGACCCTGGTGCGGCAGTTGCCCAAATGGCTAAAACGAGCGTTCAACGTCAGAGTGCTGGCCGATACCGCTTTCGGCAGTGTGGACTTTCTCCAGGGCATTCGCAAGCTCAAGTTACATGCCATCACTGGGGTGCGCTATGACCGCAAACTCAGCGATGGATGGCACCTCTTTGAGCTACGCAAACCGGGGCAGCGTGTCCATCTTCAGGGGCTGAGTTATCCCGTTACCCTCGCCTGGTTCTACCTAACCTGAGTTCGGGATAAGCTCAAACCCTCAATGTGTCGTGCGCGACGCGCACGACACATTGAGGGTTTTGGGGCACCGCGCGTCGCGCGGTGCCCCAAAACCCCCTTAACCCGAACTGACGTTACCTAAAACGCGATGGTGAGACGAAACGCTCCAAACGCTATGTGCTCTCGACTGAACCACTGAAAGCCAGCACGATTGTTGGGTGGGGTCGACATCGCTGGCAAATTGAAGGGGGTTTCAAAACCGCCAAGCATCGCTTTGGCCTACGTCGCTTTGGTCTACAGACCTTGCTAGGGATGTACTGCTGGCTTGTCCTATCGTTGGTTGCCTTTATCCTGGCCCATTGGGGCTACCTCTCATGGGAAACCATGGCGTTACCCGATTGGGTGGAAGCCGCCGCTGTTGTGCTGGAAGCTGCCTTGGCCGATGGGTTGGTTGACCTGCTGCTGGCGGATGCGGGCATTGAGCGAAAACGTCCCTGACTACAACAGCAGGGCATTGACGTTCAAACAAATTACCAGGTGCAAGATCTGAGTCTACCTAGTGCAGCGTCAAGACTTAGTTTTAGGGTTGTCACCTTCTGGAAAGCCCGTCGAGAAAGACTTTCGGAAAACGCTAACCCTAATTCTTAGCGCTGACGCTGCACTAGTATATGTCTACCTATTTATTAGGATTTATTAGGATTCAACAACGTCCAAAATTCCGGCAGTTTTAGGGCGATCGCCCTCCTAATCAATCATAAAAATCCTGAGACTAAGCCAGACCTGACGCTAATCAACCCGGTTGGTGTTCGGTTCTACGGCTAGGCTAATCAGGACATGACTCGCTATGGTCATACTATAGAACGACGATGCAGCGGGGTATACTTCCTTTGATAGCGTTGTGGGTCGCTCAGGTTAAGGATTCTAGCGGTTGAGGGTTTCTGAGGTTGTGAACAAATGGCCGTTTCCCACATTTAGTGAAATTGTTGCTCAAGATGTGCAAATGTCGGGGCAGCCGGGGTTTGTGGCACAGCAGCGGGTGCGGGCAGAGCAAGAATGGAGAGCGGCGATCGCCGCGCTTAACTTGTCGCTGAGCCAAACCCTCGCAGCAGGCCAAGAGGTGTCTCCCACCACAACGGCATCCCATCGTCGCGCACCGGCTCAAGCCTGGGAGCGCAGCCAAGGGCTGGTGCTGTCGGGGCCGGTGCCCGTGCTGGCACAGTTTGATTTTTTAGCGCATCTAACGCGCTGGGTGTTTACGGCTCATCCCCTGCAAGATCGCAGCCTGCTCAAGTTGCGCCTCATGGCGTCTGCCGTGGATCGATCTCCTCATGAGGAGGCCAAAGCGGCGACAGTAGCGCTGCTGCCCGACGACCCCATTGCGGCAGAGCAGTTTTGCCTGGTGATGACAGCAGACCTCAGTCTGGTGATGGTGCTAGGCGATGATTTAGACGGCAATCCGGCATTTTTGTTTTCCTTTAACCCAATCATTATTGAGCAGTGCTGGCAGGCGTTGCGGGCTCGGCTGATGTTTTTTAATGCGGCGCTGCTGCCCTCGCTCGATCAGTTAGCGCGGCAGTTTGGCCCCAGTCAGCCTGACTATCGACTGGTGACGCACTTTAGCCGACTCATGCTGCTGAACCTGCCCAACTGGCAAGACGACGGGCTAGACGACGCGCTCTATGGGGAGAAATCTGGGCAGTGGCACGCCGCAGGCTCCACTGGGCAGACGCCTCCGCCCGCTAAGCCACCCCATGCCGCTCGGGAATCTGCTGCAGAGTTTGAGGCAGAGCTAGCCTCTCGGGCAGAGGAGCGATCGCGCGAGGGGCGATCGCCGTCCCCGTCCTTTGATATTGAACTCTTGCAGGCGATCGCCCACAAAGTTCGCACCCCCCTATCCACCATTCGCACCCTGACTCGGTTGCTGCTCAAGCGCAAAGACCTCAGTCCCGACGTCCTCAAGCAACTGTCAGTCATTGATCAGGAATGTACTGATCAGATCGATCGATTTAGCCTCATTTTCCGTGCGGTAGAACTAGAGACTACCGACACCCATCATCCCGTGTCGCCCCTAGCGCCCATGTCGCTGGCGCAAACCTTTCAGCAAACCACCCCGCGCTGGCAACAGCTCGCAAAGCAGCGCGGCCTCACGCTGGATGTGGAGCTGCCCCAGCAGTTGCCCCTCGTGGTCACCGATCCGGTCATGCTAGAACAGGTGCTGACTGATTTGATCGATCGCATCACCCAAACCCTGCCGCTCAACAGCCATATTCAGGTGCAGGTGGCGCTGGCGGGGCACCAGCTCAAGCTTCAAGTGCATTCTGAAGCAAAACCCCAAGCCGACAAATCAGAAAAGCGCTGGTGCAATTCGTCTGTGACGCCGCTCAAGTCCCTTGGCCACCTGCTGATGTTTCAGCCCGAGACGGGCAGCCTCAGCCTTAGCATGAAGGTGACAAAAACGCTGTTTCAGGCCCTTGGCGGCAAGCTAATTGTGAAGCAAAAACCCAACCAGGGCGAGGTGCTCACCATTTATCTACCGCTAGAAAGCTATAAGCCAGGAGAGCAGGGGGGAGCCTAGGTTCGCCATTGCCGAATTCGCTGAATCACTCCGCAAAGAATATAGTACACTCGTATCATCAACCATTGATGCACGATGAGCCGCACTACATCTGAGAAGGTCTAGGGCGTGTCATCAATTCCGACCAAACGCTTTATGCTATAAGCGTTGCCACGCCCAGCCTAAAAACTAGGCGAGGGGCTGTGACCGTTGATTTTTGGGACATCAGAGGCTAACTGATGACAGCCCCTAGGTCAGCAGTCAAGGTTCTGCCATCTTGCAAAGCATCACTCAACCCTCATGAGGTAGCTGACTCTGGCAACAGCGCCATAATCTGCTCAACAAACTTTTGATGATCAATCACAGGCTTGGAGATGTAATCATTTGCCCCACTCTGGCTTAAAAAATTCTCGCGATCGCCCTCCATTGCGTGCGCCGTCACCAAAATCACCGGCAGGCTGGCGGTGTTAGGGTCTTCCTTCAGCATTTGCGTAATGCGAATACCGTCTACCCGCTTGCCCTCATAAAAGCTGCCCGACAGCGACACATCCATCAAAATAATATCGACCTCGTGGGTTTGGGCAATCTGCATCACCTCGTTAACATCTTCGGTATGCTTGACATTCAACCCACCCCGCTTCGTCAAAATCTTAGTAAACACCCGCGCATTAATCGGGTCATCTTCCACAATCAGCACCGTCGCCATGATTCTCTTCCTCGCTCGTTCCCAACATCTGCCGCACAATTCAGTCGGGATGTTCTAAGCTACTGTCTTCCTACATCCCTGGGCGATCGCCCTCGGGTGCATCTCCGGTTGCCGCATTGGCCCAGCGCCACATCAACGGCTTGAGATAGAGATGCCTGACCGTGCTACTTGCCTCATCTAAACCAGCCGATTGACTATAACCGATTGACTATAACGGTGCAGGCTCAATCCTTGGCAATAGGCTGAACTCGCTCTCTAAGTAAGCGTTTGGAAGCCAGTTCAAATCAACCCCATGCCTCAAACCTACAGGATTTCTAAATATCCAGCAGTTATACCTGACCAAGGGCGAATTTGCACCGGGCGATCGCCCGCTTCACCCTAATTTATGGTAAAACCTGACATTTGTATTGCGTTTTAGGCGGTGTACCCATCAGGATACCCATAGACCCCTCTTAATTTCCGGCAGAAAGGATTAAAGATTCATGGCAGAACAGCTAAACCTCTCCTCTGGGCAGATCGTGCCCACAGCGCTCCACATCGAGGTACAGCGTTCCTATTTGGAATACGCCATGAGCGTGATCGTGGGACGAGCGCTGCCCGATGTGCGCGACGGCCTCAAGCCGGTGCATCGCCGCATTCTCTACGCCATGCATGAGCTGGGCCTCACCCCCGATCGCCCCTACCGCAAGTGCGCCCGTGTGGTGGGCGATGTGCTGGGCAAATACCATCCCCATGGAGACCAAGCGGTTTACGACGCCTTGGTGCGCATGGTGCAGGAGTTTTCTAGCCGCTACCCCCTGCTGGGGGGCCACGGCAACTTTGGCTCTGTGGATGATGACCCACCCGCCGCCATGCGGTATACCGAAACCCGCCTCGCCTCAGTAGGCAACGATGCGCTGCTAGCCGAGATCGGTGAAGCCACGGTGGACTTCACCCCTAACTTCGACAACTCCCAGCAAGAGCCCGTCGTGTTGCCGGCACAGCTGCCCTTTCTCTTGCTCAATGGGTCGTCGGGGATCGCCGTGGGCATGGCGACCAACATTCCCCCCCACAATTTGAATGAGGTGATCGATGGGCTGATTGCGCTAATCGACAATCCCGATTTAACCGATGAGGCGCTGTTTAAGCTGATTCCAGGGCCAGATTTTCCCACGGGTGGCGAGATTGTAGGCCTCGACGGGGTGCGCGACGCCTACCGGACGGGACGGGGCAGCATTCCGGTGCGCGGGGTTGCGCAGTTTGAGGAAATTCAGCCGGGGCGAGGGCGGCATCGCCGTCCAGCCATTGTCATCACTGAGCTGCCCTACCAGGTCAACAAAGCCGCTTGGATTGAGAAGATTGCAGACCTAGCCAACCAGGGACGGCTGGAGGGATTGCAGGATATTCGCGATGAGAGCGATCGCGACGGCATGCGAGTCGTCATTGAGCTGAAGCGGGAGGCCAATCCCCAACTCATCCTCAACCAGCTGTATAAGATGACGCCGCTGCAGATGAACTTTGGCGCGATCTTTCTGGCATTGGCAGATGGGCAGCCGCGCCAGATGCCGCTGCGGGAAGTGTTGCAGCAGTTCCTCAGCTTTCGCGAAGCAACCCTAACTCGGCAATATCGCTATGAGCTGGGTCGGGCAGAGGGGCGGCGGCATGTGCTAGAAGGGCTGCTGGGAGCGCTTGATAATTTGGATGCCATTATTACCGTGTTGCGGAATGCGCCCGATGGCACCACGGCAAAGCAGCAGTTTCAGGCAGAGTTTGGGTTTAGCGATCGCCAATCTGATGCCATTCTCTCGATGCCCTTGCGGCGGCTCACCGGTATGGAGCGCCAAAATCTGCAGGCCGACTTTGACGAACTCACCACGCGAATGCAGCAGTTGCAAACCCTGCTCGACAACCGCAAGGAATTTCTCAAGACCCTCAAGAAGGAGCTGCGATCGCTCAAAAAAACCTTTGGCGACGCCCGCCGCACGAAGGTGCAAACGGCGGCAGAGCGGGCAGAAGAGCAAGAGGCGATCGCCGAGCTGCAGGCCGAGGTAATCGACGAAGAAGTCGTGCTGGAGTTTACCCAGCGGGGCTATGTGCGGCGCTACACCCCCAAAGCCTACCAACGGCTTCAGGCCAAGCAAGAGCCGCCCACCCCTCAGACCTTGACCGACGTTGACGATAGTCCCATCCGGGTTGAAGTGGCCACCACTCAGCAAGAGGTACTGATCCTCACTCGCAGCGGCAAGGCCTTTACCGTAAAAGCAGCCGACATTGCTCCGACCTCGCGCCAGTCTAAGGGCACACCGCTGGTGACACTGCTCCCCCCCAGCGCCCAAGGCAACGACCCAGAGGCCATTGTGGCGCAGTTCGTGCTGGGGGATCAGTTAAACGGCTTGGATCTGCTGATGCTGACTGCCCAAGGGCGAATCAAACGACTCCCCCTCACGGAATTTGCAAACCTCACCGGACGGGGGCTGACGGCCATTAAGCTCAAGGATGAGGATGAGGTGCAGCAGGCATTGCTGGCATGCACTGGGGATCAGATTGTGCTGGCGACGACGGGAGGGCGGCTGTTGCGGTTTGAGCTAACCGATGACCAGTTAGCCGTGCAGAGCCGCACATCCCAAGGCCTGCAGGCGATGCGATTAGGCAAGCAAGAAGGGGTGGCGGGCTGCGTGGCGCTAGGGACAGACGATGCCTTTGTGCTGCTCACCACCCACGGATTTGGCAAAGCGATGGCGGTCAAGGCGTTGCGCCGGGCGAATCGCGGCGATCTGGGCATTCAAGGGGTCAAGTTTTCGCTGAAAAGTGATGCGGTGCTCGGTCTGGCACCGGCTTGGGCCGGCAGTCAGGTGTCGGTGCTCGCAGCGGACGATCGCCTAGCGGTGATTCCGGTCAATGCGTTTCCCGAGGGCGATCGCAATGCTACGGGCGATCGCCTGCTGAAGCTGGGCCGGGGCGATCGCCTCACCACGCTCATTCCCGACCCTCTCCCGCCGGACGATGATGACGGTGACGAAACCAACGGCAACGCCTAAGGCGTGTCATCAATTCTGGCTAAAAGCCTGATTTCATCAGCGTTGCCACGCCCACCCGACAAACAGGCTAAGGGCAGTAGCCGCTGCTGCTTGGGCTATCAGCAGTCAACTGACAACAGCCTCTAGTCCCCAGCCCTGCCCAATTCCTGTATCCTTACTCTCAGCCTGTTCAGGCCGATCCCTCTTTTTTTATCCTTGTGGCACAGGTTGTTTTAGACAATATTTTCAAGACCTTTCCCCAGCGTAGCGGGTTGCCCGCCCCCCTTCCATCGGAGCCATCGATGGAGGGGGAGGCAACCGCTGGCACTGCCGGAACCGCCGTTCTGCGCCGCATTAATCTAACGGTGCACGATGGGGAATTTATGGTGCTGGTGGGGCCGTCGGGCTGCGGCAAAAGCACCCTGCTGCGGCTGATTGCTGGGCTGGAGCCGATTACCGCCGGAACGATCTATGTGGACGATCGCCGCATTAATGACCTGCCCCCCAAGCAGCGCGACATCGCCATGGTGTTTCAGAGCTACGCCCTCTATCCCCATATGACGGTGTATGACAACCTGGCCTTTGGGCTGCGGCGCTCTGGACAGGTCGAGGCTAAGGCCACAAAGCCCAGTCAACGCCGCTTAGTCGATCCAGCGCTAACCGCACTAACCCGACCGTTGACGCCAGCATGGCGCTATTGGTCGAGCCGAGAGCGCTGGATTGATCAGCGGGTGCAGCAGGTGGCGCAAATGCTGCAAATCGAGCCGCTGCTGCGTCGGCTGCCGCGACAGCTTTCAGGTGGGCAAAAGCAGCGCGTGGCGCTGGGGCGCGCGATGGCACGCCAGCCCCAAGTGTTTTTGATGGATGAACCCCTCTCAAACTTAGATGCCAAACTGCGAACCGAAACCCGCGCCCAGATTGTCAACCTGCAGCGAACCCTCGGCACCACAACCCTCTATGTCACTCATGACCAGACCGAAGCCATGACAATGGGCGATCGCATCGCAGTTCTCAATGGAGGGCAAATTCAGCAAATTGCCACGCCGCTCGATCTCTACACGCGTCCCGCTAATCGCTTTGTGGCGCAGTTTATCGGCTCCCCCCCAATGAACTTAGTGCCGGTGCAGGTTCAAACATCGCGGCTGATCGTGCATCCCCAATTCTGCCTCACCCTGCCCGACTGCTGGGAAACGCTGCTCACACGCTATCAGGGTAAATCCGTGATTCTGGGCATTCGCCCCGAGCACCTGAGCTTAGGTGCTGCGGCACCGCGCAACATCCCTGTCCAGGTTCAGCGGGTTGAAGCCCTCGGCTCCGAAACGTATCTCACCGTACATGTGCAGGATTCTACAGACCTGCTGCAAGCGCGGGTAGATCCCGATTGCCGCATCGTTCCCGGCGAAGACCTATGGCTCTCCGTCACGCTCGACAAACTGCATTTGTTCGATGGCGATACGGGCGTTGCTCTCAACTAGGCAGATCATGAGCCAGCAGATTATGGGGCGATCGCCCTTCCATCCACCACTTCGACCACTAATCCGCCCACGCATCCGCTATAGAGGTGCGATCGCCCTTACAGTTGCGTGAACACCGAGGGAATAACCTACATAGAAATTTGCACCCGCTCTGCACTCAAGTGGCTCAGATGCAGCTAAATTTGCTATAGTCTTAACCTACGGGTATTCGGGCGGTTAGCTCAGTTGGTAGAGCGCCTGCCTTACAAGCAGGATGTCACTGGTTCGAGTCCAGTACCGCCCATACGTTTCAGCCATCAGCAAAAAGCGTGAACTAAATATGAACTACTTTTTGTGGCCAACTATCCTGTATTGCAGGATGGCTGTTTACCCAGATTGGGTTGGCTAGAGAGGTCATATTGAGTTCGAGCTCATGCTTGTAAGGCAAGCGATCAAACTCCGAAAAGCTTGTTGTAAAAGCATTCTAAATAAGCTTGATCTAAATCTGATCTAACAAGTATCTTCCTACTCGCCGCCAAGATATGAGCACATTTGCTCATCAAGTGGTTTTCTCTATGCTTTTGCTCATCTCTAATAAGTATTGCTGGCGTTGCTGAATCAAGAGATGAACCTGGGAGGGACAGGGACATCGCCGAACTTGAGGTAGTGAAGTAACAGTCGGATAGAGTGAGCCAGCATTTCTACGGACTTGGAGTAGCAAAGCGTTTTGCGATGCAAACGAGCGAGATAATGCCGTAAACGAGTGTTTTCTCCCTCTACCCGAGTCATATAGGTTTTGCTGACAATCTGATCGCCTTCTGGAATAAAGCTGGGATACACCGTCCACCCGTCAGTGACAGAGAAGTAGCACTGCCAGCTAGCCACCAGCGACCAAAGCGGTTGAAACGTCGGTCACCCAAGACTCAACCCAAAATCCCTTTCCTGAAATGGTCAACGGCCGTCCACAGCCAAATCTTGTTTTTTTGAGCCTACAAAGGTTTCTAGCTCGTCCAGTTCGCCGACCTCTGGGGTCATGTCAGGGTCGTACGCATCCGGGAGCAATTCACCCACCTGCTTCACCCAGGTAATCACAGTTGTATGATGCACCCCTTTGACCCGCTCAATGGCTCGAAACCCACAGCCATTGACGTACATCTTGAGGCACTCGCGCCTGACCTCATCTGAGTACCCTCGGTGAGGCTCATAGGCATCAATGAACTGACGACCGCACGCGACACAGATGTGATTTTGTTTACCTTTCCTCTTCCCATTCTTACGGATATGAGTAGCTCCACACTCTGGACATTGCATTGCACATTCCCCTAACTCATCCCTTAATTATGCAACGCCGTATTGCTCATACCCGAAGGTTCCATAAAATCTGTGCAAGTGCCCGAGGTAAATCATTAGAACATCTGTGATGACATCACGATAGTCGGAAAAACTTAGCTAGCTTGCCCTGAGAAGACTTCGGAATTTCAAAGGTAATTGGGTAAAACCGTTCCTCGGGTGTAGGCCCTAGGATCAGGTCTCGGATAGCTTCGAGACCACATTGCAATCCTGGCTTGGCTAAACGAGCACTCACAATGACGGTGCCGGTTACTTGACCAGTCGTGGGTAAGGTGAGGGGCAAAACCTGTTCTGGTCCAATGCCATCTCGTCGGTCTGGATTTTCCCGAAAATCCCACCGGGCAAGGCTTGTGCCTTCACCCGTTCCCTGCACCTTACAGTGGTACTTGGCATACTGCTTGCTTATTCCCACTTCGACTCCAGGTTCCAGGGGAACCGCCGGGTTCTTGATTCCAAGTTGTCCCTTGCCATTGAGGGTAAACTCAACTGGGTTGGGGTCATCCAGACTACGGGGAGCCAGATCGATAATTTTGGTGCCCTCTGGCGACACCAACCGTAACCGAAACTGGGCCGATGTAAACCGAGTGTCCTGGGCTGGTTGAAACGTGCAGACAATTTGCACAATCCCACCCGGGGTTCCCTCCAAATCAATGGGCTCGATCGCGCGTTGCACCAACAGCAAGCGACTGCCCTACAAATCTTGATCCGCGATCGCCTCCACATCCGTAGGGCCTAATTCTTCATCGGCATCGGGGTCCGGAACAAAGGGGGCTTCAATCAGCACAGCGTCATTGCTCATGGCTATCTCCTGAAATTAGTACCAATCTCCATTGAGAACAAACGGTGCCTAGTAGTAGGGACTTTCAAAACCAGGGGTTGCTCGCACCGTCAACATGGCCTGACGCGGTGCCTCGGCTTTATGGACACCATTCTGGGAGTCTAGCAGCCTATCGTAGAAAAGCTATATGGTTAAGGCATCGGCTTTTTGCTGCATCTCCCAGAGGGTCGCCAGGACAGAGTTGGTGCCTGTATACAAAAATGCCGGAATCAGACCCAACGCTTCATCTCCCGTGGCGATGACATTCGCCGCACTCTCGCAAGCCGCGAGAGCCACCAAATCAACCTGGAGTTCTAGTAGCGCAAACACCTCCCGGGCGGTTAGAACGCCACTGACCGATTGAGTCACTTAAATGTGCCTGGGGTGGTCATCTGAGCGCCATGAACCGTGTAGCCCAGACTAATCACAGCGTTGAGCGTATGGTAGTTTCGATATTGAAAGGATACTTTCTTTGCAAGACTAAGCCAAGCTAACTATGTAGAGTAACCTGTCTGCTTAAGCTAAACAATTTTAGATAGGACAATTCATTTATTCATGAATATAGAAATATCAACATCGGAGTAACCTTGAAGAAATTTGCTATCGCATTATTTTCTTATCCCTTACTACTCGTTGCTGCGGCCTCAGCAACGAGCCTCGTTTCTTTTCGGGCTATAGCTTTACCCCAGTCTATAACGTCAGTAGATGAGCTATCAGATCCGGTAACGTCAGCAGATGAACTATCAGATCCGGTAACACAACAGGATACAGCTTCTCAGCGATCGCAGATTTTGAGAGACGCTGATGATTTGCTAAGCTAAGCGCAGAAAGAATATAGACTAGGCAATTACTCAGATGCCGAGGAGGCACTATTATCTGCCCTCTTAACCGTAAGAGCAGGAGATACTGGACAGTTCATTAGCCCAATACCTAGAAACCGTTCTGGATATGGTGGTGAATTACACTTCGAAACGCCTAACCCCATAGATGAGTTACACGCTCGGATAATCAATTCGCTAGCTTTAGAGGATGATGATTTTTTTGTTAATTTAGTTGACAACGTACTCAATATTGTACTGACTGGAGCAACTGGCGGGGATTCTCATCAACAGACCGAATCCGTAGCTTTGGAGAGACAGTCCATTACGGCAAGAGATGCTCATACAATAGAACTAGATATCCTACGTCTTCTTCAAAGAGTACTTGTCCAAGACAAACAACCTGAAAAAGTTAGAGCAGCACTTGAAGTTTCGGAAGAAGCCAGGAATTTAGAATCAATACGATCCATACCAGCTATTGCTTATGCCTTAAATGATGATGTAATAGATGGTCGGCTCACAGATGATCGAATACCCGAGCTGATAGATTCTGATAGGGTAGCTATTGAAGACATTAAGCACTTTGCTGAGGAAGAAAAGACAACTTTTGTCTATTATTCTATTGTCAGTGAAGCAGAAATTATTGTTTGGGTAATTCAACCAAACGGAACTATTAACGTTGAGATTATTGATCTCAATCCTGTAGCGCAATCTCTTGAGTCAATTGCTAGTGATACATTACGAGTCGTTGCATCTTATATTGATCGTGGAGAAGAAGAAGTTCTGTTGGCAGAGGCACTACGCACTAATACACCAAATTTTGAACCGCCTACTGTGGATGAAGCTGATCAAAACCGTCAATTACAACAACTATACCAACTGCTAATTGCTCCCATTGAAGACTATCTACCTATTGATTCTGGCTCTAAAGTAGTTTTTGTTCCTCAGAAAGAACTCCTTCTCGTTCCTTTCGCAGCTCTCAAAACACCCTCCGAAAACTATTTGATCGATGGATTTTCCATTCGAATCACACCAAAACTGCAATATGTGTTGAGAGATAGACCTCCATTAAGGCGATTTCCAAAAGAAGAGGATATTCTCATTGTTGGCAATCCAGCTAATCCTGAGGTGCGTTTCCTTCAAGGAGCAGAGCAAGAAGCAAGATTAATTTCTATACTGACAGGAAGCAGTCCCTACACAGGGAACCAAGCTACTCGTGACAACGTAATTACAGGAATTGAAGATGCAAAAGTTATTCACTTTGCAACACATGGTATCCTCGACGCTCTTCCTCCATCAGGCGATACTTTGTTGTTAATCCATAACCGAGATGGTGTCGCGCCAGATGTTCGGGAAATTGCAAGTACGGCTATTTCTCCTATTCAAGGCGATCAAATTTCGTACAGTTTGTGGCCAGACGAAGATGGAATGGGAAGGTGGCATGTTATCCGAACAAATGGCTCGCTACCCGGCGCAGTAATATTGTCAGATGGGCAATTGCCGTCACAAGAACTCTTAAATCTCCGCCTTGAGGCTGATTTAGTCGTGTTGAGTGCCTGCAATACAGCCAGAGGATTTGCAGGGGAAAATGCTTTGCTTGGACTTCCAATGGCACTAGGACTAGCCGGAGTTCCACAAGTAGTCGTTTCCCTTTGGGACGTACCAGATATTGCAACCCAACAGCTCATGTTTCAGTTTTATCTAGCGATGTACGAGCAGGGTTCAAATATTGACGTAGAAGATGCTTTGCGTACAGCAATGCTAAAAATAAAGTCCCAAGAAAAATATCAAGATCCAATCTATTGGGCGGGTTTTACCGTAATGGACGTATCTCAGTAAAGGAAGTTCACCCAGAACAATATATCAGTGTTTATCTATCACTTTCAGTAATTCATCTAAGTTGCTATGGACTTGCTTAAAATAAGGATGATGGCTGCCTAAGCTTGACTCAAAAATCTCTAAGGCTTCTAAATAAAACTGCTCTGCCTGTTTATATTGTTGTTGACCAACGTAAAACTTAGCTAAATTGTTTAAGCTTATCCCAACAGAAGAATTCCCCTTGCCATAGGCTTGGACTTTTATCTCTAATGCCCTACGGTAAAATGCCTCTGCTTCGTTAAATTTCTCCAGATCTTCATTCAATGCTCCCAAATTATTTAAAATGATGGCGATAGTTGGATGATCTTCACCTAAGAAATGTTGTTGTATTGATAATGATTCTTTTAAGTATGTTTCTGCTAATAAAAACTTCTTTTGACTGTTATAAAAGTCAGCTAGATTATTCAAATAGTCAGCTCTTTGGTGGCTAAATTCGCCGAAAATTTCAGATGAAAGTGATATGACTTGATGATAAATCACCTCTGCCTCCTCATATCGTGTTTGTTTGTGATACAAGATAGCAAGACTGTTTAGAGAATTGATGGTACGTGGATGCTTTTCTCCCAGTAGCTTCTTCTTAAGACCCAAGGATTTCTCAAAAAGCGATTCAGCTTCTTTATAGTAACCCTGAGCAAAGTATAATGCTCCTAAGTTATTCAGACTCTCCGCTACATCTAGATGATCGTCTCCTAGAAGTTTGCGACGTGTTTCTAATGCTTTTAAGTGCAGCAATTCTGCTTCTTTATATTTATCTATAGCCTTAAGAACAACTGCTAAATCATTTAAGCTCGTGGCAGTATCCAAATTTTCCTCTCCCACAAGAAGCTGTCGGATCTCTAATGACTGTCGGTATAGTAATTCGGATTCACCGTATTGCCTTTGATCCTTATAGAGACTTGCTAAATTGTTCAGGCTGGTAGCAACATCAGGATGTGTTTCACCTAATAACTTTTGTCTAAGAGCAAGAGCTGATTGTAGCAAGGGCTTGGCTTCAACATACTGACCTCGTTCGCGCAAATAACGTGCCGTTTTGTCCCAAAGGTTACCGACAGCTTCAAACTGCAGTTGATAAAGATCAACAAAAGTTGCCGCAGCTTTAGAGTGAGGCAACAGGCGATCGCACAATGACCAGTTGGGGTAGTCTGGCTCCGGAAAGACTTGATTAAGGGAGCGCACTATACGTTCTACCCACAAGCAACATTCATCCAAACTCATCCTGGCGCGCAAAACTTCTTGTACCAAACGATGAATACTGAAGGTGCGGTTTTCCGCATTGCGATAGAGCAATGAGAATCGGCTAGCTTCGGCTAGTGCTTTAGTAAGCTCTAGAGGCCGTTCAGATAGTTTTTTCAGATGACCTCCCAGCTCAGATGCTGTTTCCCCCAACAGCTCCTCGGGAATGTCATCTGGCGCTAAAAAAGCGCAGGCTCGAAGCAAATCAGCCGCCGCAAGGTTGCGTTCCATCACCTTCTCGAAGGCCAAGGAGAATGTAACGGTGACACTGGGATGATCGTCAGTCAGCTCTCCTCGCTCGGATAATAGCTTCACGCCCTCTGCTTCATAGAATGCCAAGTATCCTTCTAAGGATGTAAATGTTTCTTCAATAAAGGCTCCTGCCTGATCCAGTGCTAAGGGCAAACCATCCATCTGAGTGGCAATCTTGATTGCTAGAGCCTGGGTTTTAGTCGTGGCCAAATTCCATTCTTCCTGTTCCCTAATCAACTTGGCCCGGCGTAGCAAAAGTAAGGCACCTTCCTCAGGAATCATTTGCTGGATCTCGATTCTTTTAATCGCCCCTGTTGCCTGGGCACGACTAGTCAGCAGAATATGGCCAGTATCAATGCCACGTAAAAACGTTTGCACTACAGTTAGATCATCAGCATTGTCGATCACTAGTAGCCAGTTTTGATGCTGCTTCAACCACGACTTGACTGCACTAATAATCAGCGTTTCGTCTTGCTCCTGCGAGATTGGCAGCGCTAGAGCTTTTGCTACTTCCACCAGTCCCGAGCTAAATTCTCCCGCTTGTTCTGCCCGAACCCACAGCACAACCTCATAGTCAGCTCGATGGCGATAGATATACTCAATAGCCATCTGAGTTTTTCCCATGCCGCCTAATCCACAAAATGCTGTGGTCTGACCTGCCACCAAAGAAGTTCGCATCTCTGCCAGTAAAGTTTTGCGTCCTGTATAGAAAGGGTTGCGACTGGCAGGCACCATCCAAATATGCGACTGAGCAGGTAAGGGAACTTGACGAATAGCAGCTATGATCGCCTGCACAGCCGCATCATTGATTTCAACGTAGGTGCGATCGCCAATCTGAATATCTCTACCTTCGCCGATAGTGATGTTGTACTTGCCCAGTTGGAGTAGTGATCGCCCTTTTTCCCCCTTTAGAGCCTGCTGCAACGCTACCATATCTGCCTTAGAGTATTCCCCAGAGGCAATGCGCTCAAGGATGTCGGAAAGATAATCAGTCATTAGCGGCACAGGCTCCGATTACGGTTGGTCAGGGACTGGCGACAGCAATTGCTGAATCACAGGGCGTATTTGCTTCCAGGCAATCTCTCCCTTGAAATGATCAAAAAAATTGGCAGGCTCACTGTAGTAATACAGTTGATTATCACTTAATCCGAAAATGACCGGCACCTCATACCAGAGCATATCGACACGACGGTCAATTGGATTCGCTTTCTGAATCGTCGCTTTTGTCTCAGCGTCAAGTTGATCGACTAGGGCGATCGCAAAGCAAAGATGCGTTGGCACTCTGAAGTTGTAAAAGGCTTGACCAGCGGCTTTGGGTTTTACCTGCCCCCTCGCCCACTGCAAACACTCACCGGAGAACTGCTGCAGGATGGGCATTGTGAGCGAAGCAAACTCAGAAAATAGGAAAATCGCGTCTCCTCGGGTACTCAGCGGGCCAAATGGAAGTTCAAAGTCTGAGATTCTGGCGACATAGTTGAAAAATTGGCTACCGCTCATCACGTTTTGCTGAATATCCAGGCAACCCTGCTGCTTGAGGCGGTTCAGAGTTCCATCCAGATAGTGATCGAGCGTTTGGCGATCGCGGCACAGCTCTTGTAGGCGCGGAGCGTTTACCTTGCTGCTTTCAGCTTGGTCAGCACGAATGGCCTGAATCAACGACTGAATCGCTTCGTCACTCCCGGAAAGGTAGGTGTGATCGCCAATCTAGATATTTTGCCCCTCTCCGATGCTGATGTTGTACTTCCCCCACTGCAGTATCGCCTGATCTTCTCGACGTTCCAGCACCTGCCGCAGCGCTGTAATATCCACTTCAGAATGTTCTCCTGAGGCAATGCGTTGAATAATGTCTTGCAGGCGATCGCTCATTGATAATCGACAATGTCTAGTTGGGTTACTTAGAGGAGGTGAGTGACCATTGTTTAATTGCTGCCTTACCCACAGCTAAACTATCTCCTCACTGAATTTTTGCGCTATTTTCGATTGTCGTTCCTAAAAATCTAGATTCTCTTTAATCAAATCCTAAATGATGGAGGTTTCCCCACCAGAAAACTAAGCCATTGAACAAGCAGATTAGTAGTACACGTAGCAGATCCAGTGGCTTTGTCCTGTTATCAATCTGAGCGATCGCACAGCAAGGTTAAGCATCGGAACCGGCAACTCTTGATACTGAGAGGTTTGACCGGTTCAGGAAGCTTCGTCAGATGGGCAGTTGCTGGTATCTTTAGTCGTTTTCACGCCTCAACTTTACGAATTAATGAGAATATTGCCAGTATAGTACGTTTGTACTATACTGGGTACGTTCCGTTTAAGGGCTCTACACAAAATTGGATGCATCCTTTTTGTCCGATTGCTGATGAGCGCTCCATCAGGCATTAAACAGTGATGAACCATTAAAAGGAATCAATCCATGACTCCACTTGAACGCTTGAACACAGGTTTGAAAAGATCTAAAGAAAGCGGATGCGAAGATAGTAGTAGGGCCAATCAGTCTCAGCAAGATTATGAACAGCAGGCTGACGAAGCTGATCGCCAGTTACGTGAAAAGCAAGCTCGCGAATTGAGGAGATTTTGGGGCTAAATCTTAGGCTTGGCTAAGTTTGAGCAATCTAGCTTCTCAGAGCAGAAAACCTGCCTCCTCGGTAACTTGCCCTGATTCAAGGGTCGAGGAGCAGGATTTCTTCATAAAAACTAAATACGGAGTTCTCCGGTTTGTCGTCTGGAGTTCAGTAAAGGGGATTGGTCTTTGAATATACCTATCCTTTTGAGCCATGCCACCCGAAGAGAATTTTGAGCAGCAACTTAGAAAGCTGGTTTTTGAAGATAACTGTGATTTGGATGATGCTTTTAATCAAGCAAAAAATGACCATCAAGACCTTGCTAAAAAAGCCGACAAGCTTTTTGAGATTAAGCAAAAAGTCGCTTTAGATCTTCAAAACTTCAGGCGCAATTCTTGATAGCAAGATTAACCTGAGAGTCGCATAAATGCAGTTTCCAATTCTGTAGCTAGCCTATGTATATGTGTTCGTAGTCAGGCAAACGCTCAACCAGATAAGCAATGTATCCTTGTAGCTGAACAACGCTATGTGAAGGTAAGTTTTCTGGAAGAAGATTAAACCCTAAATACTCTAGTGCAAAGATATAGAGTTCATCTTCAATAACTATTGGAGTAATTGGGTTTTCTAAACTGCTTTTTCGACCCCAAGTCAAGCAGTGACTAAGGTTTTCCAAAAATTGATCTAGCGTGAAATAAAACGCATCTATTTCCCCTTGAGACGCACTAATTTGGATGTCAGGATAGTGCTGTAAAGTATATTTTCCTAATGTTCTTGCTAAACCATTAGCCCGCTTCCGATCTAGCCAGCGGGCTACGACTTTACCATCCTCTAATTCCTCACGAAACTGTTGTAGTAACTTGATTTGTTCTTGAAGACACGCTTGAGAACGAGCTTCTAGAAGGCTATTATCTTGGCTGCTTTCGAGAGCTTGCAATTTTGCCGTCAGATTGTCTACCCCAGCTTGGAGGAGAATATCAGCTTTAGCAGCAAGTGCAGACAACTCTTGCTGCACCTCCATTAGCTGAAGGACCTTTTCTTTGACTTGGTTAAAATCTGCTAAATGTTGCTGAGGGAGGTATCCTAATTTACGGAGTTCATCTAGCGCAGCCAATCGGGTATTGAGATGATTTGCCAGTTGAGGTTCAAAAATAAGGGTAGGTAAAGGGGGGTTCTCTGGGATTAAATCAACTAGCTCAGTAGGGGTAGGAACACTCTGTACCTGTAAAGTCGTCTGAACAATCGCGCGAATATCAGCGACGGTCGGGCCATAGTAGCGATGCCCCACCTGAACATCAGTCCCCTCTTTAATAACGGTGTTAAATTTCCCGTCCTGTGAAATAGATTGATTGACATTGGATGGAGATTGCGGAGTTGACTGGTCATTTCTGGCTAAAGGCTTTTCAGTAGATTCAGGCGTACCACCCTGTTTATCCAGCATCTTTGTTTCTAGCGAAAAAAGCTGATTTGCCCCAAGCATAACCCAGAAATTTAACCATAGCCAACTGTATGGTCTTGTAGGAGAGTCTTTAAGCTACGTTGTCAATTTTTCTTGACACCCAATTAGCTCATCAGGCCAACACCTGACGAGTTACTGCCGTTGATAGACCAAATCCTCAATCGAATTGAGCAAGATAGGATAACTTTGGATAGTTGGCGGCAAACAGAAGCTGGTTAGAAAATCATCCAGTACGTGGTACAAATTAGTTAATACAACACCACTGTAGGCGAAAGAAGAGATGTTTCAATTAAATGATGGGATCCGACTGAGATCGCACCGTCGCTACTGCTTCATCCACTGTTTAGAATCTAAAAATCTCAGACTGAAGGGGATTCTTGAGTTCCTTCAACAATGACTTATTTTGGCTTGAACTGTTTTGCCTTTGAATTATGGCGAAAGTGATAACTACAGCTGTGGAGATAAACAGAAATACCGTTAAGATTAGAACCTTTCGATACTTTTGCCTATAGCACAATGCTTCAATAGAAGTTGCCTTAAGAAAACTAGTTTTCTCTTGTAGGGCTGTTTCTCTAGCTCTTAATGAAGCTTCCAAAGAATCAATTTTTTTCTGCAAGGCGTTTTCTTTGACTTTTGAAACTGACTCAAATGAATCCAGCTTTTTCTGTATAATCTCTTCTTGAATCTTTGAGGTAGCTTGAATTGAGTTCAATTCCTCTTGCAGCACCCTCTCGTTTGTTCTAGCCGCTTCGAGTTCTTTTGTCAGGGATTCCAAGCGACTCAAAAGGTTTTCTTCTTGAAAGGTTGCCGCTTTCAAAGCATTTTCACCAGGGTTGATTCATTGTAAGAGGTGAAAAATCTGGTCAATTTGGTTGGCGAGCGTTCGTAGAGCGGAGGTCAGCGAATGAAATCCATTGAGCCGGAGCACATTGATAGTAATGGTTCGAAATAGCG
>JAHHHI010000036.1 GCA_019359435.1 Kaiparowitsia implicata GSE-PSE-MK54-09C | reverse complement strand
CACTGGCAAAAGTCATCGACATGACAAAATTAGGATTCTAGACTAAGCCTGGGGTGGTTAGATGAAGTGAGAATTAGGTACTTTCAACTCTATCTATTCCGCCCCTCCTTATCCCGAACTCACGTTAATCTTGTTAAGATACTCGACAAAAAAACGCCGAAGCTTGTATATCAAGCTTCGGTGCAACATTTCAACTATTCGAGGGATGATCGATATGGGCTTGAGTGCATAGGCGCTGAACTGAGTAGGGTGACGCTCAACAGCGTTGCCTTATCTCACGCCGAGAATCAACCCCTTAATTGAGGTCTTGAATATCGGCTCGACAGGCTTCTAACACATGACGGTCAAGCGCACCCAACTCCTCCAATTGGTAGAATCCCTCAATTGTAGGAGGGACAGCTTCGCCAGAAGCAGAAGCAACTGCGCCCGTTTGGTCAACGGCTACCTGATAGGGATAAACATCTCGCTCGTAGGAGTCAATGATATTGAGGGCGAGCTGACGAGGCTGCACTTCGCCATAGAAGCAATCGAAAGAAGACTGAGGCATATAGAACGCGCCTACAATGCGATCGCCCTCCACATCTAGCACCATATAGGCTGAGCCCACTTGATCAGCTTCAGTAGACTGACCATAGAGGTAGGTACCGTCTGGCATATGCTGACTAACGGTTAAGGGTGTAGACTCCTGTGCGTGAGATGAACCGTTAACCGAAGCAACATTAGATGATTCATGAGAGACTGCCGACAATGTTCCAACTAGAGACAGTCCTATCGTCAGGCACACCGCAGTGCAAGGTTTTTCTATGAAATCAAATAGAGATTTGAATAAGTGAGACGTATAGTTTTTCATAAATACTGTTGACCTCCCCTGGAACAATAGCGGACTGAGTAGAAGCGATGCAATGGTTGACTGAAGTGCGTTTGGAGATGCCCTTATCAATCAGTGTAAGTGGTTTCATGGCTCGACAAGGACGACGTTACAACTCTTGAACTCTATAGTTACTTTAGAGTTATGGAACTAGGTTGAGAGCCATAGAAGCTGTTGAGTAGATACAACAGCAGCAACAACGATTTCGGAAACCAGGGTGTTTTTCTAGCTTATCTAACGCATCACGATGGTTATGTTCAGTTAAGTTTTGGTGATATATAACCCAGGTAAGCTCTCGGAAGCCCATTAAAGTTTTAGGACAGAATCTATGGCTTTCTGGACTGAATGAGCACAAACCTATGCCGCTAATTGAATTTTCTCCGAACTTAATGAAATAGCTTGTGATCTAAATCAGTTTCGTCAGTGATGCACCCTATTCGTGCATTGCTATTCCTCAAATGCATCGTTGTTTAATCTGATCTTATTAATTCATGAGTAAAAAGGGCTCTGTCAAAAGAGGGGACACTTCTTCAACTGTCAGAGAGAGATCGGGAACTCTGACCGCCTCGCTGAGGACGCGGCCCTGTATGCAGAGCTTCTACGGTAGAAAGTCTGACCGTGGATTAAGTCACGCCTAAAAATGTCTAAAGATACATGCCTGTGGCACAAGAGCTAACCTAAAGTCGAGGTTCAGACGTTGAGCGCTTTGGATCAGTAGATCAAACGCGAAGAGATCAAAGGAGAAGCTGTATGAAAAGGCGATCGCCCCTTGACACTCACTGCACCTTGAATCAAGCCGTTTCCGCCGAGGCCTTCTTAAACGCGACTAGAGCCTAGCAGATGACGTAGGGCATAGTCGGCAGCCCTTCTATAACTAATGCAAGGTAATGCCAACTGCAAATGCCAACTGCATGACCCAGTTTGCTGCACGAATGCTGAACGAATGCCCAAAGGGGGCGCAAGACCAAATCCGCTGATTCTCGCACTGCCAGGTTCTACCCTAGGGCAAAGGACAGTTAACCGCTATAGCAGGATGGCATATTAGATTGATTCAGCTATGCTTTTGTCACACAGTCTGGCAGCATTAAGCTCGGGTTAGGTTGAAGGTTTAGTCTTGTTTAGATGCTTCTCATCCCTAATAGGATGAAGAGGGAGTGCTGCCCTGAAGTCAAGCATTTGCCCCGCTGCAGGCTGCCGTAGCTATTACGGATTCAGTGTGAGGTTAACCCTAGCTATTTTGGCCTTATCGCGCTAGCTGATCTATCCAGCCTGATGTGTTGGAGGTAGATCTGAACTGTAGGATGCACCGCCTATGCCACGGCACGCCCAATCCACAAGCGAGCTCATCACCACGCCTGAGTTGCTTTTGTGGACGATGTTGCGAATTAAGATCACTGTCTCGTTTGGGTTTGGGCATTCTAAATCTATTGCATATTTATTGCATGTAGTTTGTAACCACTATGCTTGCTCTAATGCCTCATGGTTCTTGTTTTTTATGGAACCCTTCCTTAACTACACTTCACGCGGTATCAGACGGGGTGATTGCGATCGCCTATTTCTCGATTCCGATGATGTTGTTTGCCTATCGGCGCCATGCAGCAGAGCAAGCCCGACCCGTCTTGCTCCTGTTTGTGCTCTTTATTTTGAGTTGTGGGGTGGGGCATGTGCTGCAAGCCTGGAACATTTGGCATGCCAACTATTGGGTCGAAGGCGCAAGTAAGTTGATGACGGCATCGGCTAGTGGTTATACGGCAGTTGTGCTTTACAAACAATTGCCGACCCTGTTGGGGACGCAGCAGGCACTAGAGGTGTCGCAGGTGCTGGCAACAACAGACTCGCTCACAAATTTGGTTAACCGTCGGGGAATAGATGAGGCGATCGCCAATGGGCTACACCTCTATAAATCACACCACATTCCCCACACACTCTTATTCCTTGATCTAGATGATTTCAAAGCAGTGAATGACACCTTTGGGCATTTGATGGGCGATCGCCTGCTGATAGAAGTGGGGAAGGTGTTGATGTCGAGCGTGCGATCGCTCGATACGGTTGCACGATTGGGCGGGGATGAGTTTGCGGTGCTGCTGCCGGGCTGTATGCTACCCGAAGCGCTGGCGATCGCCCACAAACTGCAAGCGGGCATCAGGCAGATTCAGATTCAGCAAGAGGGTAAATCACTGTATGCACCCCGTGTGAGCGTCAGCATTGGCGTAGCAGAAGCCAACGCTGATACCACACCATCATCGTTCTATAATGATGCCGACATCGCGCTGTATCACTCTAAAAAAGAGGGGAAAAACTGCGTAGCTTGGCAGGATGGAAACAATGTGTGCAACTCACCGGCCTAAGGAGATCTGCTGCTGCAAGAACACTTGCACAACTGCCCACACCTGATCTACCACACCAGGGTCGCTGGCATTGAACCAGCGAATCGCAGGATCGGCGCGGAACCAGGTGCGCTGGCGTTTGGCAAACTGGCGGGTATGCAGCACGGTTTGGGCGATCGCCTCAGCGAGAGAGCAGCGACCCTGCAAGTGATCCCGCATTTCGCGATAGCCCAGGGTGTTTAGCAACGGCAAGTCGTCTCCGTAACGCTGGCAGAGCTGCCGCACTTCATCCACAAAGCCGAGCGCTATCATTTGCTCAGTGCGGATTTGGATGCGCTGTGTCAGAGGATCTAGCTCCGGCTTTCCATCACGGTCTTGGCTACCCAAACCAGAACTATCCCATCCCACATCTAGTTCACCGTTTGGCTCAATCCTGTCTGGCTCAAGACAATCTAACCCGATCTGCAGGATGGGATAGGTCGGTGGATGTTCGCCCTGCTGCTGCGACATGGGTATTCCACTGATATAAAACACCTCCAGCGCGCGCAGCGTTCTCACCTGATCATTGGGGTGAATGCGATCGCCCGCTGCTGCATCCACTTGGCACAGCAGTTGATAGCGCCAGGGTTGATCTAGCGTTGCCAGTTGAGCCCGCAGAGTCGGCTGGGGCGGCACTTGGGGAATCACCATGCCACGAACGACAGACTTGATGTAGAGTCCGGTGCCGCCTACCAACAGCGGCACCGCTGTCCCAGCAGCATGAATGGCGTGAATCAGCGCTTGCGCCTGCTGCTGATAGGCTGCGACAGTCAAGGTTTCAGTCGGCTCGCATAGGTCGATCAGGTGGTGGGGCACGAGCGATCGCTCCAGCCCAGAAGGCTTCGCTGTGCCAATGTCAAAGTCGCGATAAACCTGACGCGAATCGGCGCTGAGAATGATGCAGGGCAGGCGCTGAGCTAGGGCGATCGCCAACCCTGACTTGCCGCTAGCCGTAGGGCCACAGATAGAAATGAGAACAGCAGGCAGCACCGAACCCCCGTCAATATTGCTAGAATTAAGATCAGAATATAGTACACGGGAACTACTTTCCAAGCCTATGGCGAGTTGTCTGATCTGGGGTCTACTTAACGCTCGATCCCATGACAGGCTCATGCTCCGCTTAGAAAAATCGCCCAGTTCGGCAAATTAGATCTATAAATAGTAGGGCCTAATGGGTGGGACTGCCAGTACGGCTCAAGCAGCGTAGCCTCAACCCATTGAGACGTATCGGTTCTAGCCTTCCTCAAACCAAGGTTCTCAAGCAGAATCCCTTTAAGCCCATGTTGCTAAGCTCATTGAGTTCTTGAACGCAGGCGTTGTCGTGTCGCTAAATCTGGGTTCTAGGATGCGTGCTAAAGAGTGCGGAATTGGAGGTTAGGGATGGGGCGATCGCCCCATCCCTAACCTCCAATTCCAACCCCCAAACTCGAGTCTTACACAAGAAACTTATTCAACACATTGCACTCCCCAATCAAACGTTATTCTAAACCCCTCTAAAATGGCTTCTAAGCCTTTTGTGCTATAATTTAGGGTATATTTCTTGTTTT
Source organism: Kaiparowitsia implicata GSE-PSE-MK54-09C (assembly GCA_019359435.1). Classification (GTDB taxonomy): domain Bacteria; phylum Cyanobacteriota; class Cyanobacteriia; order Elainellales; family Elainellaceae; genus Kaiparowitsia; species Kaiparowitsia implicata. The sequence continues at coordinate 15,100 of JAHHHI010000036.1, read as the reverse complement.
GTTGGGCTTCTCAGCCTCAGGGCAAATATAGGAGTTTCTATCCATGACATCCAGTTACGGTGCTGACCAGATCCGCGTCCTCGAAGGATTGGAGGCCGTGCGCAAGCGCCCCGGTATGTACATCGGCAGCACCGGGCCTCGAGGGTTGCACCATTTGGTTTATGAGGTCATCGACAACTCTGTTGATGAAGCGTTGGCAGGCCATTGCACAACCATTGACGTCACGCTAAATGCAGACGGCTCCGTGACCGTAGTCGATGATGGCCGAGGGATTCCCACAGGCATCCATCCTAAAACTGGGAAGTCGGCGTTAGAAACCGTGATGACGGTGCTGCACGCAGGCGGTAAGTTTGGTGATGGCGGCTATAAGGTATCGGGGGGGCTCCACGGGGTAGGCATTTCGGTTGTGAATGCCCTATCTGAGTGGGTAGAAGTCGTCGTTTCGCGCGATCGCCAGCAGCATTCCATGCGGTTTGAGCGCGGGTCAACCGCGGGTGAGATGCGGGTAGAAGAGCTCTCGGATGAGCGTACCGGCACGATGGTCACCTTCATGCCCGATACCCAAATCTTTACCACTGGTATTGAGTTCGACTATGTGACGCTAGCGGGTCGGATGCGCGAACTAGCGTTTCTCAATGGCGGCGTGAGAATTCAGTTTACCGATGCCCGACTGGATCTGCTCAAAACCAAAGAGCCCAAAGTCGAAACGTATTTTTACGAAGGCGGCATTCGGGAATATATCTCCTACATCAACCACGATAAGCAGGCCATCCACGAAGAAATCGTGTATGTGCATGGAGAGCGCAACAACATTCAGGTAGAAGTAGCACTGCAGTGGTGCTCTGATGCCTACACCGACAACCTTTTGGGGTTTGCCAACAACATTCGCACGATAGATGGCGGCACCCACCTGGAAGGGTTAAAGGCGGTGCTAACCCGCACCATGAACACCATTGCCCGCAAGCGCAACAAGCTTAAGGAAAGCGAATCAAACCTAGCAGGCGAAAACATCCGCGAAGGCTTGACCGCCGTGATCTCGGTAAAGGTGCCTGACCCCGAGTTTGAGGGGCAAACCAAAACCAAACTCGGCAATACCGAAGTTCGAGGCATTGTTGACTCTGTGGTGGGCGAAACGCTGACCGAATACTTAGACTTTCGCCCTGGGGTGGCCGATGCCATTTTAGAAAAGGCGATTGAGGCGTTTCGGGCGGCAGAAGCAGCCCGCAAAGCGCGTGAGCTGGTGCGGCGCAAGTCAGTGCTGGAATCGTCAACGCTGCCGGGGAAGCTGGCCGATTGTGCGTCACGAGACCCCAGTGAGTCAGAAATCTTTATCGTAGAAGGCGATTCAGCCGGGGGTTCAGCCAAACAGGGGCGCGATCGCCGGTTTCAGGCTATCCTGCCACTGCGGGGCAAGATCCTCAACATCGAAAAAACAGACGATGCCAAGATCTACAAAAACACCGAGATTCAAGCGCTGATTACAGCGTTGGGATTGGGAATTAAGGGTGAAGAATTTCAATCAACGCAGTTGCGCTATCACCGCATCATCATCATGACGGATGCGGACGTAGACGGGGCGCACATTCGGACGCTGCTGCTCACCTTTTTCTATCGCTATCAACGCCCCATGGTAGACCAAGGATTCGTCTACATTGCGTGTCCGCCGCTTTACAAGGTAGAACGTGGGCGCAGTCATGCTTACTGCTATAGCGACCGAGAGCGAGATCAGGTCATTGCTCGGTTCCCAGACAATGCCAAGTACGATATTCAGCGATTTAAGGGATTAGGGGAAATGATGCCCCAGCAGTTGTGGGACACCACGATGAATCCCGATAGCCGAACCCTAAAGCGGGTAGAAATTGAGGATGCAGCAGAAGCCGATCGTATCTTTACGGTGCTGATGGGCGATCGCGTCGCGCCTCGCCGTGAGTTTATCGAAACCTATGGCCCCCGGTTAAATTTGCAAGATCTAGATATCTAAGCAGAGAACCCGAGTTCAGCGCTGTAGCTCCATAGCAGTGTTGCTCTAATCCCTGAAGCCCCGAGCTTGATGCGCGCGATCCTCGGGTTGGAGCCTGAAGAGACAGCTAAAACACTCAATAATTATCTCTGGGGTGACTGCACCATTGATGATGCCGCGTATGACGTGAGCGATCGCCTCGCGATATCCAACAGAACGCTTATGCTCGTGCCATCCAGCGCAAAAGCAGATGATATCGCGCCGTAGCTCAATGCATTCTGGGAGAAGGATAGTCGCCATGAGTGAGACCAATAATCTAGCATCGCTTGCCAGTTCTATTCAGACCATTACCTCTCCCTTCCGCACGCACCTGAGCAATCTGCATGAGCGCTATTAAAGCTTTATCACGCTGGTCAACTTAACCAAACCCCCAGTTCGACAAATGCCTAAACACGGGCAGCAGAGGTTTGCGTTGTTTCAGCCTCGCTGCACAAGGCTGAAACAACGCGATCAAGCTCATATTTTATTCAGGAGGTCAGACCCCAACTAGGCGGAGCCCAACGAGTGAGCTTGAATTTTAGCAATCAATTTAGCGATTTGTACGGAGTGCATCTGCTGGATAAAGTTCTTATGATTTAGTATGAAGGACGAATGAAGCAGTCGAGATACACTGACCTTTTGATGATCGCTGGAGCTGACAGTCATGGTTTGGCAACTCTGTGTCCAATTTGCAAACGGGTCTGAGCGGGTGTTGCAGTCCTATAAAAGCCAAGATGCGGCCCTAAATCAAGTGGATGCAATTTATGCAGCAGGCTACCCGATGCATGTCGCCTATGTCGTGCGTCAGGCTTTAGTCGAATCCCTAGCATCCGCCGCATAGAATTAAAAGAGTTCAGTTTTTTGAATTCTTATATGCGCACCTACCGACACTTAGATACGATTACCGGGTTTTTCATAGCGGTGTTGCTGATTTCCAACATCGCGTCTACTAAAATTTTGACGCTTGGGCCCTTTACGTTTGATGGCGGCACTCTCGTCTTTCCCCTCAGCTACATTTTCGGGGATATTTTGACGGAGGTCTATGGATACGGGCGATCGCGCAAAGTGATTTGGCTGGGATTTCTCTCGGCGGCACTGATGTCGGCTACATTCGCGATAGTCGGCGCGTTGCCCCCAGCCAGTGACTGGGAACTGCAAGACGCCTACATGAGCATTCTCGGGCAGACGCCGCGAATTGTGTTGGCAAGTTTGATTGCCTACTGGGCAGGCAGCTTCTCCAATTCGTTTGTGATGGCAAAGATGAAGCTGTTGACCCAGGGCCGCTGGTTATGGACACGCACCATTGGCTCAACGCTGGTGGGGCAATTGATAGATACAGCATTGTTTGTGGCGATCGCCTTTACAGGCACCGTGCCAAACGCTGTGCTGTGGGCCATCGTAGTCTCGAATTATGTGTTCAAATGCGGCATGGAAGCCGTGCTGACACCCGTGACCTATGCCGTGGTGAACTGGCTCAAGCGACAAGAACACGAAGACTTTTACGACACGGAGACAGATTACAATCCGTTTCGTTTGCGAGGCGCAAGATAACGTGGCCTATGGGGTTTATATGGGGTTTAGAAGATAACTAAAGGCTCCATAGACTCCATAGATAAGCAGTGTCTTCCTTACAACCCCACACACGGTTGGCTCTTTCTGAAATGCTTTGAGGATCGGCAGGGGAATCGGTGCAGCGGGGCGATCGCCACGTTATCGCCACGTTTAGTTGAACGAGCATTCTGCTGCTGCTGTCTCGAGACAACGGTGATACGCCCTAACTGTCAGATGAAGTCTGCTCTATTAAAGTTTATGTTGACCCAAATATCTTCATTTACAGTCCCTGCAATAATAGAGTCACCCCCAAAGCCATGAGGTGACTGTTCATGGATTACTTTGATTTAGGGCGCTATGCTCGGGCGATCACAACGACTTCACCTTCAGCCCAACGTTGGTTCAACCGAGGTCTCATCTGGATCTACGCTTACAACCACGAAGAGGCGATTTCTTGCTTTCAGAAGGTATTGAAGGATGATCCTGAATGTGCCATGGCTCATTGGGGCATCGCCTATGCCATTGGGCCAAATTACAACAAACCTTGGGAAGCATTTGAGGAAGAGGAAAAGTCCACTGCTGTCGAAATCGCAAAAAAATCGATAACCCAAGCGGCTACCCTGAAAGATAAAGGGACACCCATTGAACAAGCCCTGATTGAAGCCATTTCCCATCGTTATCCAGAGAACCCCGCTGTTGAAGATTTTGCTCCCTGGAATGATGCCTACGCTGATGCCATGCGTAGCGTGTATCAAGCCTTCCCAACGGATCGAGATGTCTGCAGCCTGTTCGCTGAGGCCCTGATGAATAGAACCCCTTGGCAGCTCTGGGATCTGCCCTCAGGGCAACCCGCCCCAGGGGCAAGTACGCGCGAAGCTCTGACTGCTCTCGAAACGGCTTTTGAACAGTTGGAGGGCGCGTGGGAACATCCGGGATTGCTGCATATGTACATTCATCTTATGGAGATGTCGCCCCATCCTGAACGGGCACTGCTGCATGGCGATCGCCTCACGACCCTGGTTCCCGATGCGGGGCATCTATTACATATGGCCACTCACATTGACGTGCTCTGTGGCGACTATATGAAGGTCGTATCTCGTAATCAACGGGCGACTCAAGCGGATAAAAAGTTTGTAGAGAAAATTGGAGCCGATAACTTTTACACCCTCTATCGCCTGCACAACTACCACTTCACGATTTACGGAGCGATGTTTCTGGGGCAACCCTCTGTGGCGTTAACCACATCAGATGAACTGATGGCCGCCTTGCCAGAGGATTTTTTGCGTCCGATGGCTGACTGGTTTGAAGGCTTTTTGCCGATGAAGCAACATGCCCTCATCCGCTTCGGATTATGGGAAGAGATCCTGGCTCAGCCCCTGCCCAAGGATTCTGAGTTGTATTGCGTAACCACAGCGATGATGCGCTATTCGCGTGCGATCGCCCTCGCTAATCTTAAGAAACCTGCCGAGGCGGAAGCCGAACGAGTCCTCTTTGATGCGGCTTATCAGCGTGTTCCAGAGACCAGAATGCTCTTTAACAACACCTGTCGCGATATCCTTCGCGTTGCCGAACAGATGATGTTAGGTGAACTGGACTATCACAAGGGCAATTATGGCAAGGCATTTGAGCACTTGCGCCGCTCAGTGGAATTGGATGATAACTTGCCCTACGACGAACCCTGGGGCTGGATGCAGCCCACCCGTCATGCCTTGGGTGCCCTGCTGCTAGAGCAGGGGCATTACGACGAAGCAGAAGCCATCTATAGAGCAGACTTGGGGTTAGACAAGACATTGAGCCGGGCTTGCCAGCATCCCAATAATGTTTGGAGCTTACAGGGTCTCCACGAGTGTCTGAGCCATCGAGACGAAACGGTTGAAGCGGCTCACATTAAATTGCAGCTCGATAAAGCGATCGCTCTTGCTGAAGTTCCGATCCGGGCATCCTGCTACTGCCGACACAGAGCAGCAGCATAACCTCTGGGTAGAGTCCTCCAAGTCTCTATTGCAGTGATGCCGCCTCTCCATATGACATCAACCTATAAATCCGACGGCTATCCCACCGCTTCCCCTTACCTAGAAGATAGACAGGGCCAATCGCACCGTTTGATTTCTTATTACTACCTGAGTTCGGGATAAGCTCGAACCCCTTAACCCGAACTGGCGTTATTGCTATCTTTGGTGCTACCGAACTGTGCCGGTTCCCCAACGCCCAGGGTCAGGTGATTCACGCTGAAGTGCGCTTGGTGGATCTTGGGGTGAGCTATCAGACCAAAGCCGTCCCAGACATAAAGGGCGAAAGGCTTTTTGCCCCCGCTTATCACGTTGCCATTCGGGATGGAGTTTAATCATTCATCCCTTAGCTACAAGGCTATCCACAAAAGATACTGTAGGATCAACGCGATATTCTATTGCGCCCCATTCATTTCACCGCATCCCTAGCCAGCGTTTTTTCTTTGGGGCGATCGCCCTTGAGCTCAGCATCCGCATTGATTCACGGTAGGATGCAGCCTAACCAAAATCCTAACTACTATTGGTCTTGCTATGGATCAGAGGGGCGTCTATACCTAGGTCTAGGCCGCACTCGTCTCTATTCCTCACTTTTTTCTGGATCACCCATTCATGACACAGTCCCATGCAACAGACGGCTGCTGGCATAATCTGCCAGTCGATAAGGCGATCGCCCTATTAGAGAGCGATCGCACCCAAGGGTTATCCACTGCAGAGGTGACAGAGCGCCAGTCGCGCTACGGCCCCAACGAATTGAAAGCCGCTGCAGGTCGGTCATCTCTGGCGATCTTGCTCGATCAGTTTAAGAACATCATGCTGATCCTGCTGATCGTGGTCGCCATTATTTCCGGCGTGATGGATTTTCTTGACCTACGGGCAGGCGTCATCGAAACCAACGATGTTCCGTTTAAAGACACAATTGCCATTCTTGCCATTGTGGGGTTAAACGGCGTGCTGGGCTATATGCAAGAAAGCCGTGCCGAAAAAGCCCTGGCAGCTCTGAAAAATATGGCCTCGCCCAAGGTGCGCGTTACCCGCAACGGCACTGTGCAAGAAATCGACTCTAAAGCGCTGGTACCTGGTGATTTGATGCTGTTAGAAGCAGGGGTGCAAGTGGCGGCAGACGGTCGTCTGCTCGAAAGCGCAAACCTGCAAGTGCGGGAGGCGGCGCTGACGGGCGAAGCCAATGCGGTCAACAAGCAAGCCGATCTGAGTTTGCCAGAAGAGGCGAGTTTGGGCGATCGCCTCAATCTGGTGTTTCAGGGCACAGAAGTGGTGCAAGGGCGCGGCAACGTGCTGGTGACCCGCACCGGCATGAAGACCGAACTGGGCAAAATTGCCACGATGCTAGAAGGGGTGGAATCTGAGCCCACGCCCCTACAGCAGCGCATGACGCAGCTCAGCAACGTGCTGGTAGCAGGGGCGCTGGCGCTGGTGGCAGTGGTGGTGATTGGCGGGCTGCTGGCCGCAGGCTGGGGGCAGTTTCGTGAGTTGGTCGAAACCTCTCTCAGCATGGCGGTGGCGGTCGTGCCCGAAGGCTTGCCGGCGGTCATTACGGTAACGCTGGCGCTCGGCACCCAGCGCATGGTGCGGCGGCAGGCACTCGTACGCAAGCTGCCTGCTGTTGAAACGCTAGGCTCTGTCACCACCATCTGCTCGGACAAAACCGGCACCCTCACCCAAAACAAAATGGTGGTGCAGGCGATTCATCCCCCCAGCGGGTCTCTGCAAGTGAGTGGCAACGGCTATGCCCCAGAGGGTGAGTTTTCGCAGCATGGGCAGTTGGTTTCAGTCCTCGAGCAAGGGGAGGTGCGATCGCTCCTTTCTGCTTGCATTCTCTGCAATGACGCTTATTTACAGAAAGAACAGGGCGACTGGGTGATTATGGGTGACCCCACCGAAGGCTCGCTGCTGGTCGTAGCGGCCAAAGCGGGGATTGATCGCCACCGCCTCGCAGACGCCGTTCCCCGAGTGCTGGAGTTTCCCTTTTCATCAGAGCGCAAACGCATGAGCGTTGTGGTGAAGGCCGGGGCGCAGCAGTCTGAGCAACGTTCTGAGCAACTCCCCGCCGATCTGGCCGCGTTGCTGCCCGAGGTCGCCCCCTATCTGCTGATCTGCAAAGGCTCGCCAGAATTGGTGTTAGAACAGTGCGACAGAGTATCGATAGGCGATCGCCCCCAACCTCTTACCGCTGAGCAGCACCAGCAGATTCTCGATCACAACAACCATCTGGCATCCCAGGGGCTGCGGGTGTTGGGGTTTGCCTATAAGCCGCTGTCAGAGTTGCCTGCGGAAAATTCTGAGAATCAGACCGAGGAAGGCATGGTGTGGCTGGGGTTAGTCGATATGTTCGACGCGCCCCGGGCAGAAGTGCGCGAGGCGGTCGCCCGCTGCCGCACCGCAGGCATTCGTCCAGTGATGATTACGGGCGATCATCAGTTAACCGCCCAGGCGATCGCCCAAGCGTTGGGCATTTCTGATATCGGTGACGAGGTGCTCGTCGGGCATGAGCTAGAACGCATGACCCAAGACGAACTCGAAACCCACGTCGATCGCGTCAGCATCTACGCCCGCGTGTCTCCCGAGCACAAGCTGCGGATTGTGCGGGCCTTGCAGCGGCGCGGCAAAGTCGTCGCCATGACTGGGGATGGCGTCAACGATGCCCCGGCTCTGAAGCAGTCCGACATTGGCATTGCAATGGGCATCACCGGCACCGATGTCAGCAAAGAAGCCAGCGACATGGTGCTGCTTGACGACAACTTTGCCACCATCGTGGCAGCGGTGGAAGAAGGCCGCGTGGTGTATACCAACATTCGCCGCTTTATTAAATACATTTTGGGATCAAACATTGGCGAAGTTCTCACCATCGCCGCATCACCGCTGCTGATCCCAGGGCAGGTGCCGCTCACCCCGCTGCAAATCCTGTGGATGAACCTCGTGACTGACGGCCTGCCTGCCCTAGCGCTAGCCGTAGAACCCGCTGAACCCAATGTGATGACCCAGCCGCCCCACCATCCCAAAGAGAGCATTTTTGCTCGGGGATTGGGGAGCTACATGGTGCGAATTGGGATAGTGCTGGCAATCATTGCCATCACCGCAATGGTGATCTCTTTCCGCTATACCCAAGCCAACGTTAGCGACACCCTCAGCCCCGACCGCTGGAGAACTATTGTGTTTACGACCCTCTGCATCGCCCAAATGGGGCATGCCTTGGCTGTGCGCTCCAACACACGGCTGACGATAGAACTCAATCCTATGAGCAATCCCTATGTGTGGGCCTCTGTGGTGGTGACCACGCTGCTCCAGTTTGCGCTGATTTATGTCGAACCGTTGCGAACCTTCTTCGGCACGCAACTCATTAGCCCCCTCGAGCTGCTGATGTGCCTGGGCTTTAGCTCCCTCGTCTTTGTCTGGGTCGAGATGGAAAAGCTGTTCTTGCGCTGGTATTGGCGGCGGAAGGAGATCGGGTAGTGTTGGCCACTCTTTCTGACTCGGCGATGGGGTAGACCTGCGGCAAGGGCGGGCACCGAAGTCAATTATTCCCCAAAATCATCCTGGTTAGATCTCCCCCAAATCCCGCAGGCATGATAGGTTTGCGAGATGTTTTTACAGACGCTTCACCTCCGCCAGTTTCGCAACTATCGCGAGCAAATCGTGCAGTTCGACGCGCCCAAAACGATTCTGCTGGGCGACAATGCCCAAGGCAAGTCTAATCTGCTAGAGGCCGTGGAACTATTGGCGACGCTGCGATCGCACCGTGTCAGTCGCGATCGCGATCTCGTGCAGGAGGGCAACCCCGAGGGGGTGGTTGCGGCTACGGTTAAGCGTGAAACAGGTGTGGTGGATCTGGCGCTGCTGCTACGGGCTAGCGGTCGCCGCACGGCGCGGCTCAACGGGCAAACGCTAAAACGCCAGCTCGATTTTTTGGGTGCGCTGAATGCTGTGGAGTTTTCCTGCCTAGATTTGGAGCTGGTGCGAGGCGGGCCGGGCGATCGCCGCACCTGGCTTGACACCCTGCTGGTGCAGCTCGAACCCGTCTACGCCCACATTCTCAGTCAATATTCCCATGTGCTAAAACAGCGCAACGCCTTACTCAAGCGGCAGAATGGCGACGACTCTAGCAACCCCAACGGCATGGAGCTGGCCGTGTGGGATGCCCAATTGGCCGCACTGGGCACCCGCGTCATTCGGCGGCGCGCCCGGGCGATCGCCCGAGTGGCCCCCCTAGCGGCTCTATGGCACCGCAACATCAGCGATGGGCAAGAAGAGCTGGTGATTCGCTATACGCCAAATGTGCAGGCCGAAACGGCAGAAACAGATGATCCCCACCAGATTCAGCAGGCATTTTTAGCTAAAATTCAAGACCGGGCGATCGCCGAACAGATGCAGGGCACAACCCTCGTCGGCCCCCATCGCGACGATGTAGACTTCAGCATCAACCAGTCACCCGCCCGCCAGTTTGGCTCTCAGGGGCAGCAGCGAACTCTCGTTCTCGCCCTCAAACTAGCAGAGCTAAAGCTAATTGAGTCCGTTATCCACGAGCCACCTCTGTTGCTGCTTGACGACGTGCTGGCAGAGCTTGACCTCACCCGCCAAAACAAACTGCTCGATACCATTCAAGATCGGTTTCAAACCCTGATTACCAGCACCCATCTGGGATCGTTTGACGCCCAATGGCTGCAATCATCCCAGGTATTGCGCGTCGTGCGGGGAGAGGTGATAAAAGCTGGGGATTAAAGATTAGGAGAGTCAGAAATCGGGGATCACGAGATAGCCACAAATCTCAGGCATCCAGATTTGTCATGGTATTTAACTTTTCTTCTGTCCCCTTCACTCGTTACAATGCAACTAACTACTGAATACTGCTCTAATACCTTCGCCATAATCATGAGTGTAGTTAGCCAGGTTATTCTCAACGCCGACGACGAACTCCGCTATCCCAGTCAGGGTGAGCTGCAGAGCATATCCTCCTTCTTTAAAACTGGGGAACAGCGAGTTCGCATTGCCAACATCCTGTCAGAAAACGAAAAGAAAATCGTTCAAGAAGCCACTAAGCAACTGTGGCAAAAGCGCCCAGATTTCATTGCGCCAGGCGGCAATGCCTATGGCGACAAGCAGCGCAACCAATGCATCCGTGATTTTGGATGGTACTTGCGCCTCGCCACCTACGGAGTATTGGCAGGCAATCAAGAACCCATCGAGAAAATCGGCATCATCGGTGTGCGTGAAATGTACAACTCGCTGGGTGTGCCAGTGCCCGGTATGGCAGAAGCCATTCGCTGTCTCAAGCGAGCCTCTCTGGCGCTGCTGAGTGATGAAGACGCCGCCGCCGCGACTCCCTACTTTGACTACATGGTTCAGGCGATGTCTTAGGGCGTGTCATCAATTCTGACCAAAACCCTTTCGGGCGTTGCATAATTAAGAGATGAGTTAGGGAAATCTGCGATGCAATGTCCAGAGTGTGGTGCTACCCATATCCGTAAGAATGGGAGGAGGGAAGGTAAACAAAATCACATCTGTGTAGCGTGCGGTCGTCAGTTCATTGATGCCTACGAGCCCCACCGAGGGTACTCAGACGAAGTCAGACGCGAGTGCCTCAAGCTGTACGTCAATGGCTCTGGGTTTCGAGCCATTGAGCGGGTCAAAGGGGTGCATCATACAACCGTGATTACCTGGGTCAAGCAAGTGGGTGAATTGCTCCCCGATGCGTCCGACTCTGAAACAACCCCAGAGGTCGGTGAACTGGACGAGCTAGAAACCTTTGTGGGCTCAAAAAAACAAGATTTGGCTGTGGACGGCCGTTGACCACTTCAGGACAGGGATTGTGGGTTGGGTCTTGGGAGACCACAGTGCCAAGGCGTTTCAACCGCTTGATCGGTCGCTGTGATAAAGAAGGGGGCCGCGCTCACCACACGCTCAGCAACTCCGGCCGCTTCGACTGCGGTTAGTTCGGGTTCTAGATGCTATAGGACTGTGCAGCTCCACGCGATTAATTGCTCCAGTGTCACCACATTAGAGGGGATGTCGGACGGGCTAAACGCAACCATAGTTAAGATTCCAAATTTATTGCGATTCAATTAAAGCGCAATAATTAGGAACATTAGGCAAATGCCTGAAAGTATTAATATATTTAGGCTTTGGGCGTGTATGTTAATTAACGTCTGTCGCGTTCTAAGTCGATTAATGCCTTTTCATAGCACCATTGTTCTGATTTGTCGGGGTTGGCATCCATTAACTGTTTAACGATGCGTTTTGCGGCGTCTCTATCCCAATTGATAAATCTAGCAATGGTGGAATAATCGAGCGCTTGATTGTTGTTAGCTATCTCAAGTTTGGGTTTTGACGCATTGCGAGGGTCTGACCGTTTGATTGCAGTTCCCAACTGCGGCCCCATATCGACCCACTCAACGATGTATTCAGCGGTGTCTGATTCTGGCTGTGGTTGGGGGTGCTTAATGGTTGCGGGGGGTGGGTTAGGGGTTTCTCGCTGTGGCGCTGATGGTGTAGATGGATGGCTGATGGTGGGGTAGGACTTGAGAAATTCAATTTTGGCGGTTCGAGCCTGGGTGAAGCGAGGCGCGATGTAGGACTGATGCTGGCGCTCGATTTCTCGGTAGAGTAACCAGGCAAAAAACAGCGCGATCGCACTGAACGTAAAAAATAAGAGCGGCATGGGAATCCTATAGAGTGACTGAAAAAGATGCCCCGAGTGCGATCGCACTCGGGGCATTTTCATGATTCCCGTCTTTGGCCCAAACTGCACCCGGTTTGGGCCAAAAAAAACGCCCTTCAAAAGGGCGTGGGGAGCTTTCACCGTGTTGTGTGGATTAGACTGCGGTCTTTATCACTTGTTTCTCAACAGTAAAACCGATCCGTCCTTTCTCTTGCAGATGCTCTAGCCGTTTAATGAGAGGTTGGGCGCGGCGTAGGCTAAGAACATCCATGATTGTCGTTACATCTATACGATCGCACGCCCAACAAAGCCCCCAGAGCAATCTGTATGTGTCGGCTTGTGCGCGGCACAAACCCTCTACATCCGGTAGCCTTGGCGGCATTTCAACGATAAATTGAACGTGAGGGGAAGGAGTCGTAATTGTGAGCTTCATTTAATCTTCCTCGTCATCATCGTCTGCCTCAATTATGCGGATCTCGGTCTTATAAGACAAACCGTACCAATCGATCGTTTCTTCCCGTGTGGATGCAGTCAGTCCATCACGCGGGTACTCATGATAATCGTCTTATGAATCGCCCCACTGTGCATCTTCATCATCATCAAACTCGGCCTCTGGGTCTCCGGCTGCGGAGACGGAAAAAGTAGCGCGCTTAATGCGGTCTGAGAACCCTTAGGGGTCGCTTGGCGATACTGGCATCAGCCTTCCCCTGAAACGAAAACATCATGCGGATGAGGTGGTTGTTTTCAACGAGGAAAAGCAGTGAAGTAGTTTCACCCTCCAGTCCGGTCAGTGAGCGAGGATACCAGCCATCGGGCGAAGGTTGTCCGAACACTTGTTCTATAGGAATAGCATACCGATAGAATCCTTGATCGTCTATGCCACCACCCAAATGATTCACCCAGGAAAGGCCTTCATGAGTGATCACCGGCGGGCGCGCAGATGCGAGCTGGGCCAGCGGGGCCGCATAAACAGTCAGCAGCGCTGCCGCCAAAATGTGACCAGCACCAAAGCCCCGCAGTGTGGGCAGGTGCCGATAGATGTATCGCCTCATTTGTTGTCCCTCCCGTCACGGTTGGGACTGCTGATGCTCAGTTGTTTAATCAGCGCGTCTGCCATCTCGACGGCGTGAATGGCGATCGCCGTGCAGTTGTTGCCGGGGAACTCCCGAATCAGGGCCTGTCCGATCCATAATTTAGATAAGCCTCCGTTTTTAGAGAGTGGGGGTCAGTTGCAGGGCGTCGGTCGCCAAACTTGTCGCCCTGCAACGTTAAAAAGAACACTGAAAGACGCGGGGGTGAGCTTGACAGCAGCCCCCGCGTTTTTAGGTTTTATCAGAAAAGCTGTCAGGCAGTTCTTCGAGTGATTTGCCGAGCAATCTACAAAGTTTCTTGGTATCTGCAAGGGTGAATTTTGGTTCAACCTTGCCGTGCTCCCAATTCCTTACAGCCTGCTCAGACACACTGAAGGCATCTGCCAAAGCCTTCTGAGTTAGACCTACCTCAAGTCGTAAAGCCACTAATTTGGACTCCATATTTGGGGTGTCTCTTTTTCCCATTATACCTCAACTCCTGTTGACCCTAGTATAAGTTGAGGTAAGATTACCTTATCCTCAAATTAATCAGAGGTAAAAAACATCTACAGGTGGATGGGCCGGGAATCCTGCCCCCCTGCGGATGTCCAATTATCTCAGTTGAGGCCAAATCTACTTGGCCTTAAATCAAGCGGTGTGATTGATTTTTCATTTCTAAGGGAGTGAATCAGGATCTAAAGCCAATCGGGTCGCTACAGGTCACCTGCTCAGACCCTTTAAACGAGTTCGCGTGACTGACGTTCTGGAATAGACAGGATGGCAGCCCGGAAATAGACGGGCACAAAAAAACGGGGCGCGCCTGGGCGCACCCCGTTAAAAACCTAAGTGAACAGATGTCCTATGAAATCAATAGTAACCGTGCCAGAGCTAGATCGTTCAACCGCGGTTGCGGCCATCATGCGGCCCTGCGACCCAGACGCGATCGAGGGGGATATGACCGTTTTGCTTGAGTATGCCGATCGCAGTCAGGAGCTGCTGAGAGGGGAGGAAGCCGCTGATTTTTGGCAGATCTATGGATGCCGCCATCCATAGATCTGCCAAGCTACACGACACACCAATAAGGGAAACGGGGGGCAGATCGCCAGATCTGCCCCCCACTTGTTTTTATTCTTATGCCAATCAATACAACTCTAACCGGGGGCATCCCAGAAATTCAAGACAAATTTTTGAGCCTTTGGCCTCACCGGTGGGACTGGCTGCATTCAGCGCACCCACGCCCCGGCGATAAACCACAATGGCACACCGAGGGGCGATACCCTTTGAGCGATCGGGGCATTCTCGACGGGGGCCGGTTGCTAGGGGTGAGGTTTGGGAGCGAAACCAAGTATTTGCTTCTTGATATCGATGCTGGGTCACCTTATCACCCAGTCAAGGGCGATCGGCTGGCGATCCATCGCATCCGAGCAGCACTTGAGCGCCTGGGCCTGTGCGAGAGCCTCGCGGTCACTAGCAGTTACAGCGGTGGCATCCATCTTTACTTCCCCTTCGGCATTGAGATAGAGAGCTGGGTGATTGCCAGCGCTGCGGCTCACATGATGGCATTGTCAGGCATAACGGTAGAACCTGGAACCCTCGAAATTTTCCCCAACGTTCGCACGTTTGAAGACGGTAGGCCGTCGCTGTTCAATGGTCACAGGCTACCGCTGCAACCCGGTAGCTATAGCGCTACGCATGTACGTTAGGACATTCTTTAAAGGCAGCATCAACGCAATCACGAAAGTTATCAAACTCATCCCATCGCTGTCGCATCCAATTCTTCAGCACACTCCACCAGTGTTCA
>JAHHHI010000035.1 GCA_019359435.1 Kaiparowitsia implicata GSE-PSE-MK54-09C | reverse complement strand
AGATTGAACACTGGTGGAGTGTGCTGAAGAATTGGATGCGACAGCGATGGGATGAGTTTGATAACTTTCGTGATTGCGTTGATGCTGCCTTTAAAGAATGTCCTAACGTACATGCGTAGCGCTATATTGAGCAGTAGACCCCTCTGTTCTGATGCCAATAACTGACTACCGAAGAATCTCGATTAACGTCAGTTCGGGTTAAGCAGAAACAGGCAAAGCGGTATCCATGAGCAGAGAAGGCTTCTTGGGTTGGTGGCAGTCGGCGATCAGTCGGCAGACTCAGTTGACCAAGCAGTTGACCGGAGAACGATGACGCGAATGCTCAATCTGAGAACTGTTGTTGAGCTGGTCGATCACAGATTCAATCACCGCTCGTCGGCGCAGCAATAGCTTATCAGCCAGCCCCATCAGACGGGTCTTCCTGTTTCGTGTGAGCTTGGTGAACAGTGGGATGCCAGAGTTCTGCCAGAGCTGGAGGGCGAGTTTTTGGGAAACATAGCCTCGGTCGCCAAACACCTTCCCGAAGAGTCGTTGGAGGAGTTGAGGTCGAGGCTTACGGTCATCGGTATGACCGTCGGTATGACCGGGAGTCAACTGGACGTTGAGGAGTTCCCCTCGCTCATGGATGACCAAGTGCAACGTGAAGCCAAAGAACCAGTCTACGGAGGTGTTGCCTCGAGCCGCTAAGGGGTTGAATACTCTGTGGGAGGCAATCCGACGATTGTGGCAGACCTTGATGCGGGTCGCATCACTGAAGCTGAGACCCGTACACGTGCCAAAGCACTGCCGCAACTAGGCCCATACCGGGATGAGAGTCGAGGGTATCCATTCGACAACGCGGTTGTAGCTGACCAACCCTGGAAAGGCTTTACGCCAATAGCGACCAACCAATTGAGTATAAACCCACTTGAAATCGCGGTAGGCCGACTGATGGAAGGCAATCAAACTCGTCATCATTTCGCTTCAGCACAGGCGACGCGACCGCTGCCGCATCTGTAAGCCGTCCCCTAACAGTGGCTGCTGCCACGGGGGTTCAAACCACTGGCAAAAGTCATCGACATGACAAAATTAGGATTCTAGACTAAGCCTGGGGTGGTTAGATGAAGTGAGAATTAGGTACTTTCAACTCTATCTATTCCGCCCCTCCTTATCCCGAACTCACGTTATCTAAGCTTGTAACGCTGGCTCCCCCTTCATCCCTCTAAGCTCCGAAACTGCCGCACAACATGGCACTTGGGCTCTCAAAAATAACTTTTGTCAGTCAACCAGCCATCCGAGTTCCACACGATGAGTTAGTTGGCATAATCCTCAACTGAGGACGGCAAGCCTGTCATCCTAAGCCCGTGGGAAGAAGAGGGCGATCGCTAAACCCGTATTGGCTCCTGTTCCATCTCAGGCTTGTATTGCCCCATACTGGCAGCGCTGTTGAGCTTAGCGCGGCGATAGAGCAACTGCTGCGCCGCTCCAATTTTAGAATCATCCCCAGCCCAATGATTCAGCGCAGTTTGCTGAATCGCGCGAGCATAGGAAAACGTGACTCGCCAAGGGCACTGGTCGCCATAGTCTGCATTCATTCGATTCAAGTGTGCCGACGCCTTTTCGTTCGACTGCCCACCCGATAAAAAGGCAATACCAGGCACCATCGCTGGCACGTTAGAGCGCAGGCAGCGAATCGTCATTTCTGCGACTTGCTCAACGCTGGCTTGAGTGGCACAGTCTGCACCTGAGATCACCATGCTAGGCTTGAGGATCATTTGATCCAGCGCCACCTGTTGCAGCCGCAGTTGGTGAAATACTGCTTGCAGCGTCTGGTCAGTGACCGCATAGCTAGTTTCAAGACTATGATCACCCGTAATCAAAACCTCTGGCTCGACAATGGGCACCAGCCCTCCCTCCTGACATAGAGCGGCATAGCGCGCTAGCCCGTGCGCATTGGCTTCTAAGCAAGTAAGACTAGGGATGTCGTCGCCAATGGTAATCACCGCTCGCCACTTTGCAAAGCGCGCACCCATTTGGTAGTACTCAGCAATGCGATCGCGCAACCCATCCAGTCCTTCCGTCACCTTTTCGTTAGGGCAACCCGCCAAGTCCTTAGCGCCCGTATCCACCTTAATGCCAATCAAAATGCCCGCATCCTTCATCACTTGGGTAAAGGGCACACCCGACTGCGTCGATTGACGAATGGTTTCATCGTATAAAATGGCACCGCTAATAGCCTCGCTCAAGCCTGGTGTCGTTAAAATTAGCTCTCGATAGGTTCGGCGGCGTTCTTCCGTGGTAGGAATACCCAGCGCAGCAAACCGCTTATTGCAGGTGCCATTGCTTTCATCCATTGCCAAGATGCCCTTGCCGGGAGCCACCATAGCCTGAGCTGTTGCTCTCAGTTCGTTAGCATAGGTACTCATCTGATTACCTCCTTCCAGGGGCGGAATACATCCCTCTCATTATCGCCAGACCCTCGCAATAAATCGACCCACCATTGATAGAGATCGGGTGCGAATGGTCTGGAAAATATTTTGTAAAGGACGACTCTCCTCTTGCTGGTTTGCCCCCATCACCATGCAAGAAACAAAGACCACTAAATAGCCCGAGAAGATCTGAGTTCTACAACCCAGCCCTCCTCGGGCTAAACAGTTTGATCCTCACAACTCACTTGAACTTGCGATAGGCGATTTCTCTAACTTAGCGTTGATCCCTGATCAATGCACTATTGCAGTGTGCCAACCTCAGATGCATCGGGGGGAAGGCGGTCTTCTAAGGGCGGCAGGTAGTCATCTACAAACACCTCATCAAGGCTGGGAGTTCTCTCTAGGCCAAACCCAACCACTGTTTGGTCAATGGTTTGCTGCAAGCGCTCAGGGTCAACCGTGCCCAACCCTAAACGTTCTACTTCTTCATTGAGCAGCAAATCTTCTAGAGCAATTTGCAGGCGCAGCTTTTCGTCCTCTCGCTCCATCAGTTCATCCCCAGCGGCTATTACGCTCTCTAGGCCAGCTTCAGGATCTCGCAGCATGTCTTGAATACCGCGGAAGTAGGCGCGCATAAACGCCTGCACAATCTCTGGATTTTCTTCTAAGTAGTCTGTGCGGCCCATCACCACGTTGCCGTAGAAGTCCAATCCATTGTCGGTGTAGTAAAAGATATTGAGGTCATCCATGGACTTACCGCCCTTGAGCAGCGACGGCAGCATGGAGTAGATGAAGCCACTGATGCCTTCGACCTGACCTTGCAGCAAAAAGCTTTCGCGCAGACGGGGCTCCATCGTGACCCACTCGACCGACTCGCCATCCACGCCGACTTCTTCTGCTAGCACTGACCACAACCGCCGAGGAGCGTCCCCTGCGGGGGCACCCAGGGTTCGGCCTTCAAACTCATCGATGCTGTCAATGCCGCTTTCTGCCAGCGTTACCAAAGCAAAGGGGGCTTTGTTATAGGGCACTGCCACCACTAGCAGCGCATCGTCAGGGTTGCGCTCGTTGAACTCAATCATGGAATACATATCGCCAAAGCCGAGGTCATACTGGCCGGCGGCAATTTTGCTGGCGGTATCGGCAGACCCATAGCCCCGCTCAAATTGCAGGTCGATGCCTTCTTCTGCAAAGTAGCCCCGCTCTAACGCCAGAGTGAGCGGCGCATCAACCCCCTGCAGCAGCCAAGACAGCGTAAAGCGAACAGTGGTTAGCGACTTAGGAGCGGGAGCGCTAGCAGTTTGAGCTTCAGAGGTTGCGTCTTCGGAAACAGGCGGCGTTGCAGATTGCGGCTGACAGGCGGCAAGCCCTAGCGCAGCAATCAGGCTGAAGCCGTTATACAAAATTTGGCTAGGTAGAGAGCGATTGCGGAACGAATTGCGTTTCATATCTCAGACTCGTTGATGAAGGTTCAGATTCAAGATTCAATTGTGTGATGGCAATTGTTTTAGTATTAAAATATTGGGCGTCACTGGCGCTTATTTTTGTATCTTCAGGCACTTTTGTGTGAGTTTTGACTGAATTTAGTTAGATTCCTTTTGCACGCTGCAATCTGCTCAATAATGGTTTAGAGCTGTGGTAGTTTCCCAGCGTCTTTCTATCTATTGAATTGCACAGCCTAAAGACCGTGCTGTTGGTTGTGGGAGCTTAAGTATAAGGGATGATGGAGGGCGATCGCCCCCTCGTTCTGAACGCCACTGCCTACTCAAATACCAAGCCGAAACACTTCGCATTCAAGCTTCAATTCAGCTCTGCGCTCTGCTGTACTAGAATTAAGCCAATCCGAAGTTTATCTTATTCCATCGTTAGGCTCCATCTATCCTCGTGCCAGCCCATGTCATCCCATCCAATTCATCACCAGTTGGCCAGTTTAATTGAGCAGACCGACGCGCTGCAAACGGGACATTTTGAACTAGCTAGTGGGCTTCATGCGAGCCGCTTCTTCCGATGCATCAAGCTATTTCGAGATCCTGGGCGATCGCACCTGCTATTTGATCACATGGCGGCTCGCTTCAAAACCCAACCGCTTTCCCATGTGCTAGGTGCCAATGAAGCAGGCAGTATTTTGGCCTTTGAAGTAGCCAAACGGTTGAATGTAGAAGTGGCGATCGCCCGTCAAAAAAACGGCATCTATTCATTAATTTCAGGCTTTGAATTTCAGCCTGAGCATCAAGTTTTAATCGTGGATGATATCACAACGACAGGCGGCACCGCCAAGCAGTTAATTGGATTAGTGAATGCAGCCCATGCCACGCCAGTTGGCGTTGGCTTGATTGCCACTAAGGGGCTATTTCAAGTTGAGTTGGGATGCCCCACTGAGGTTTTGATTACGCTTGACGGCATGGATGCGATCGTCCCTTCTGACTGTCCCCTCTGTCAGCAAAATATTCCTTTGATACTCTCCTAATTGTGTCTAAATAAATTTTAGAAAAACCTGATCTGCGCGACTGTTTCATCAATTCACTTAACTCTGAATAGACCTCAGCTTATTCCCACTGGGTTCACAAAACTGAGCGAGTTCAGCTATTTTTCCTTGTCTCATAGTTTCTTCCCTGTAGGAATGATTAGGTTTTTTGCTGAGAGAGCATCATTCGTTCTCGCCCCAAGGCGACAATGCCCGCCACCACCAGAAGCATTCCAGCCATCTGCCGCCCCGTCAGCATTTCTTGAAGCGACACCCAGGCGATCGCCGCCGTCAGCATCGGGTTGCTCACCGCAATAATCGCCATCAGTGCCGCATTTACCAGATGAATGCCCACGTTGTAGAGCAGTTGTCCCGCTAGGGTAAGCAGCGCGGCCACAGCGCTAATGATCCACAGCGGCGTCCAGGCATCGGGGGGCACCTCAAACCGAAACAGCAGGAGGCACAGCACTGACCACCCCAGCATCACGATGAAATTGATCAGCGTAAACGGCACAGGATGGATGTCTTGGAAGCAGGTTTGCGCCAGCAACCCCTGCGCTGAATAGGCCAGACTTGCCCCCAGCGCAGCCAAGATTCCCAACAGCGCGCCGGGGCTGCCGTCGGCCTGCAGCACCGGTGCCACCAGCACGCTTCCCACCATGACCACCACCATAACCCCCACTCGCAAAGCCGTTGGGCGATCGCCAAACAACCGCCAAGACAGTAGCCCCGTTGTCACTGGATGGGTAAAGAACAGGACTGTTGCAATTCCCGCAGGAATAAAGGCAATGGCGATGAACAGCAGCGCCAGCGCTAAAAATAAAAAACTGCTGCTGAGCACCGCACGGGTCAGGAGCGATCGCGCATCTACCTGCACCACACGCCGCAGTGTTTTCCAGGAATTGGGATAAAGCGACGGCGCGATCGCCAGCATCACAGGCAAAATCAGCAGCGAGCGAATTTGCAAAATCAGCAGCGAATTCCCCACACTGGGTTCTACAAACCCACCCCAGAGAAACTGCCCCAAAATATTGCCCTCGGCAAACATCACCCGCAGCAGCACATTTTGTGCTGCCAGGCAGAGCGACCCAATAATGACCACTAAAAACCCTGTCATGTGTTCCTTAGGTGACGCTGTGAGGGGCGCAGGTGCAGCCTTCTGGGAGGTCTGCTTCTGATAGGCAGGGAGCACCCGCCGGCATAAGGACGCCCGGCACTCCCCCAATTGGCTGGTTTGCGGCTCGATTCAGGCGGCGTCTTGTCAGACTTTCGGAGCCGCCCTCGATGGAGTGCAATGAACCAGATATAGTCATGAATTGGCTGTTAAGTGTTGCAGGTACTGTACTTCATCGAATCATATATGATATATGAAAAGAGAAAGTATTCAATGTTTCAAAGCACTAGCTTACGTCGTTTCATCGGTCGTGCGCTATGCAGGCAGTCTGATCGCCGTGGCTAGGTTGTTTTAGCCCTAGATGGTTGCCACTCTCAATCTCTTTCATGCAGCTAGGAGTTACGAACCTTGACCGCAAAACTACCCTTGCCGCCTGTGCAGGGCATGGCACGCACCACCCAGGCTAGCGTCACCCACTACCTGCGCCAGGCCATTTTGTCGGGCGATTTGCCCCCAGGCACCCGCTTAGTGCAGGCCGAACTGGCCGAAGCCCTCAAGGTTAGTGTGACGCCGATTCGCGAAGCTTTGCGAGAGCTTAGTACAGGCGGATTGATCGACCTCGACGCCTTTCGCGGGGCCGTGGTGCATACGCCAACCCTGCATGAGTTAGAAGAAATTTTTGAAATTCGCGTGGTGCTGCTGCCTCTCAACATTCGCCAGGGCGTGCAGGAAATTACGCCTGAGGCATTGGAGCGCGCCGCAGTATTAGCAAAGCAGATGGAAAAGGAACCCGATCAGCTCACCTGGGTTGGCCTCAATCGGCAGTTTCACGAAGTGCTGTATCAGGCGCATCCCAATCAGCGGTTGCAACAGATCTTGCAGCAGTTGGCGGATGTGGCTGACCTGTATATCAACCTGTCTTTTGCTGACAATCCCCTTCAGCGGAGCTCTGCTGACCGAGAGCATAACCTGTTGGTAGAGGCGTATCGTCAGCGAGATAGTGACCAAGCCGCCGCGATCGCCGTAGACCACATCAACTCTACGCTAGAGGCCGCCCGCAGCGTTCTGCATGGCCATCGGGGCGATCGCCATCGGTCGCGCTAGTTTCAGATCGCCAACCCTCACTGCGATTTCTCACAAACCCCTGCACACTGCATCAGAATTCAGTTCTAGTCCTACCTACTATCACTTTCTATCACCATGACGCACGCTCAACCTGATCGCCCTTGGCTCGACGTGTCTGTATTTCGCGTGCCGATGACTGCACCCGACGATGTGAGTGGCCTGCGCCAACTGCTCGACAGCGACACCCTCAAGGCCGACGAGATTGTGGGCATCATAGCCCAGCCCGAGGGCTCGGGCTATGCGCGGGGCTATGCCTCACTCTGCATGCAGCTAGAGTTAGCGCCGCGCTTGGGTATTTCGCCAGAGGCCGTGTTCGACCGCATCCCCATGATGATGATTGGGCTGTGTGGCGGGCTGATGAGTCCTCATTACACCCTCTTTGCGCGGCGGTCGGTAGACGCACCCGACACGCCGCCCGCAGAAAGCCGACTTACGGTTGGCATTGCCGATACACGAGTGCTGCGGCCTGAGGAATATGGCACACTGACTCAGGTCGAGCTAGTGGCGGAGGCCGTAAAAGGGGCGATCGCCCAAGCCGGTATCACTGACCTGGCCGATGTGCACTGCGTTGAAGTTAAGTGCCCCGCCATGACCCCAGCACGGCTGGCAGACGCCGCTCAGCAAGGAGCCCCGGTGGTTAGCACCAACTTGGGGCAGGCCAGTTCAATGGCAAAGGGTGCCTGTGCGCTGGGCATTGGGCTAGCGCTAGAAGAAATTCCGCCTGAGAAGCTCAATGCTGATGTGATTAACCGCAACCGAGCGCTGTATACCAGTCGAGGCTCTGTATCAGCGGGGGGAGAACAGTCGGCCTGCCGGGTGATGGTGATGGGCAACAGCGATCGCGCCGTGAGCCGTTACCGAGTCGGGCATGGGGTTATGCAAGATCAGCTTGACACAGCCGGAGTGTATACTGCCCTAGCCTCCGCGGGACTATATGCCCAATCTCCGCTGACTGCCGCTCAGCAATCTCAAATTGTGCAAATGTTCGTCAACTGCGGGGCCGATGCAGTCGGTTCAGTGCGCGATCGCCGCCATACAATCCACAGCGACTTCTTAGCAGGCTACGCAGGCATCATGGCTAAGGCAGTCGCCAATGCAGTGGTCGCCTCTGTGGTTGGCGACTCTATGATTCTGGCCTCTGCTGGCAACGAGCATCAAGGCGCACCCGGCAGCAACCTAGTGGCCGCCATTATAGAATGTATGGACTAAATCATTAGCCATCGGCCACATTTTTTCATCATTGTCCACGGTAATGGAACATCAAGGGAGCTGATTTCAGCGCAGCTACAGACTCAAAGTTTGCCTATTGCCTGTACTCTAATGATTTAGATACTGCTACTATTCGGGCACGCGTTGAACCGAGAGTAAAGAAAAGTCATTTGTCCTGTTTGGGGAAGGACGCTTGATTCTGAGAGTGCCGTGAGTCAGCGTTCTACGGTTGTTCAACAGCAGCGCTAGATACCCCGCCCCGAGTGCAGTTCGTCAATAGGTTCAATCCTGGGTTGTGTTATGAATCTTGGCCTCCAGCCCAGTGCCGCCGAGCAGGCACTGCAACCGCCGCTTATTCTCTTTCTCCACATTCCCAAAACTGCGGGGAGCACCGTTGATGTGGTGATGTATCGGGAATATGGAGAAGACGGTATTTTTTGGTGCCATCCTGACCCCAATATGGTGGGGCAGACGCCAGCCGATTTTAACAAGCTGCCCGAGCATCGGCGACAGCGCTACCGCGTGGTCAAAGGGCATTTTCCGTTCGGGTTGCACCGCGAGATTAAAACGCCATCCACGTATATCACTATTCTTCGCGATCCCGTTGAGCGTATTATCTCGCACTACGCCTATGTGAAGGAGCGCACCGATCACTATTTGCATCAGCGGGTTCAGGTTGAGAAGCTGAACCTGCGCGATTATGTGCAGCAAAAATTATCTGTTGAGTTAGATAATGGCCAAACCCGAATGCTGGTGGGCGATCGCGGTTGGGAACCTAAATTTGGACAGTGTCCTAATGAATTTCTCAACATCGCTAAACAAAACCTATACACACACTTTGCCGCCGTCGGTACCACTGAGCGCTTCGACGAGTTGCTGCTGCTATTGAAAGAACTGTTGGGCTGGTCGCTGCCATTGTATGAGCGTCGCAAGGTTTCACAAAATCGACTGACGCGCGATCGCATTTCTGCCGATACCCTAACCGCAATTCAATCTGCCAATCAGCTGGATCAACAACTGTACGACTATGCTAGCCAGCGCTTAGATGAATTAATCCAAGAGCACATCCGCTTCTTTCCCGCAAAGCGAACTGCGTTTAAAGTACTCAATCGTTTATACATTAACTGGGTAAGCCGCGGTAGACCTTCAGCCAGACTATTGCAAGCCCTAAAAAGGCGGAGGAAACCACCGCTCTCAAAATAGTGATTTCGGATGTTTGACATCTATATAAAATCAGCCTCAATAACCTAGCACTAGGGCACCTCGAAAAATCCAGATTTTCCTGGGAGTGACAACGTGTTATCAGGGGTTTCAGCCCTACAGAATCTCCGCAAAGGCAATTAATCGAGGTGCCCATTAGTCTTTTTAGCCAGGATAATTTGAGTTCTTATTCCGCAAGGGTTCTACCGATTTTTCTGGTATCAAAGCGAAGGATATTGCGATAGATGATCAAGAGCAGAAGGCTTAAATTCGCTCTACCTCTATAGAGTGATACAAAGCCTATCTTTTATAATCAAGGTCATTCTCCTGATGGATTGCTCACCCCTGCTAATCTTGTTAGTGTAAATATGTGGCTAAAAAAAGTAATGCTTAACTCAATGTTGGCAGGTTGCTTAACGAAGAGTGCCTGCAAGCAATGAGTTTTTAGCAAGTTTAGCTACATTTTTTCATCCCAATGAGGTGACAACCATGAGTATTGAAGATCGCGCCAAAGCTACAGCAAAAAACGTCGAAGGTAAGGCTCAAGAAGCTCTCGGAAAAGTGACTGGCGATCCCAAAGATGAAGCTGCTGGAAAAGCCAAGCAAGGCGAAGCTAAGGTTCGTCACACTGCTGAAGACGTAAAAGACGAAGTGAAAAAGACTATAGACTAGTCATCACTTTTTAATTGCTAGCTCAGTAAAAGTTGGCGGCGCTTCCTTGAGATGCGTCGCCTTTTTCTATTTTCACGTTTATAAATCAGCAATGAATTTAGTAATTTTTCAATACATAACTAACCTGAGTTCGGGATAAGCTCAAACCCTCTTAACCCGAACTGACGTTAACTAGGTTTAGAATAATCTCAGATTCTAGAAAAACCGTTTTGTAATTTTGTTTTTAGAGCGTTCTTTTCTCAGTTCACAACTCTCTTATTGAATCAGTCCTAAATCATCGCCTAAGTATTATCCTATTTATTTGTGGTCAATGTCTGAATTTCAGTTCATATTTCGACCTGCTCTGCGCCAATATCTCTCTCTGAAATATGTAAGGCATCAAGAATCTAAGTGGTTAGACGTGCTCTTAAGCTGAAGTCAGCCAATATTCTTTAGATGTACTGCACAAAGTAAAGGCATAAAGTCAACCAACATGTATTTGTTCTCCTTAAACTATCTTTTAACTGCACTAGTGAATGTAGGTAAGTTTTCAGTTTCTAGATTTATGGGTTTTAGCACAAAGGCTAATCCAGTCAAGGCTGCCAAGGTCTTCACACGGCGAAGCTTCTATCGATCTGTTATCCACTATCCCAGCCGCCAATCTAATAATTTCTGGTTCTTCCGGGTATCTGGTGGCAGGCCGGGCCTATACCTATACATAGCAAGGCTTTCAGCCACTCTGGTGAAAGCAAAGTGTATCTGTTGTACGACTTCAGCCACAAATCCAGAAGAGCCTAATTTCTACACATTGAGTCACATGAACGAAAATAGCCCTCCTCTTGCAATCGTTGCTGATTAGCTACATTCCGCTGCGTATGTGATTCCTATGAAAACTCGCATAAAGGGTGAAGAAGCGCTCCGGTGATCATGTCCCGGAGCTTTACGAGATCATTACAATTGTGGCTATTTATGTCTCCCTGTTTTAGCTAGGACTATCTGACAATTGATGATTCTGTTGGTTTACGGCACCCTGAAGTTAAGCAAATTGAAATCCGGATAGATTGCATGAAGTTTGTATAAATTTTTCTGGCTTGAATCTACTGGATTGAGATGATACTGTTAATAGCTTAGGGTGAGGCATTGATGCAATATATCGCTTAGAGAGGCAGTCGGTTCTTGTTTATCTGCAAATTGACTAATATCAATGGCATAAAACAAGCAGTACGCTAATCACTCAACTGGTTTGGAGCGTTAGGTTAGTCAACTGCTTGTAGCTAGCTTAGAATTTGGCTCTGGAGGTTTATCAACGACTCTAAGCGCTGACACAAGTACCAAATTTGATGAAATTCTCGAAGAGTGTAGCGGCATTACAATCAACGCTATGGTTTTTAATGGAGTGCTGAGTCCAACTCTGGTTGCGAGAGAGTAGATCTGAATCAGGCGATCGCCATCACTCAATGACCATTGCGATGCATCCACACCTGCAATATGGTGCAAGATCAAGTCAGCGGGCTAAGGGCCTGGTTAAAAGTCCGTTACGTCGTCTAGCTACAGTTTGGGTTTCTTCCTACCCCATCCATACACAATGCTCGCGTCTATGACCGTCCCCACTGTCTCAGTCATTATTTGCACCCATAACCGCGCAGATTGCCTTGATGCGGCGATCGCCAGTGTTTTGCAGCAGGTGTTTGAGGCAGACTATGAGGTGATTGTGGTCAATAATGCATCTACCGATCACACTGAGTCTGTGCTGCAGGCCTATGACGATAGTCGTCTGCGGTATCTGATAGAGCCAACCTTGGGCCTGTCAGTGGCGCGGAATACTGGAGCCGCTGCCGCCCGAGGAGACATTTTGGCCTACTTGGATGATGATGCGATCGCCCCACCGACTTGGCTGCACTCTCTATACGAAGCCTTTCAATCCCATGATCAAATGGCGATCGCCGGAGGCAAGATCATCTTGCAGTGGGCCACTTCCTCCCGCCCCCCCCAGTGGCTATCGCCCACATTAGCCAGCAGTTTGGGCGCCTATGACTTAGGAGATGCCCCAGTGTGGATTGAGCAACCGGGGCAGACGCCACGCGGCGCAAACTATGCCCTACGTCGTCAGGTGTGGCAGCACAACGGCGGCTTCAATTCAACCCTAGGGCGGATTGGTGAAACCCTGCTGTCTAACGAAGAAACATTAATGACAGAACAGGCGTTGCTGGCGGGCTGGCAGGTTGGCTATTTCCCGACGGCATGGGTATGGCATCGCGTGACAGAGGCCCGTCTGAGCCATGCTTGGTTTCTAAATCGGAGTTGGTGGCAGGGCATCAGCGACTATCAGCGTGAGCGGCTGACGGGTTTATCCCGCCAACGTCAGTTCGTTCGAGGAGTCGAGCGTTTGCTGCGAGGAGTGTATTATGCTCTGAGAGATATTTGCAATCCAGCTCAGCGGTTTGACCATTTGCTCTATGCTTACGGTCAGTTGGGCTACTTAAGTCAGGTTGCATTGCAGGGAGTTCCTCGGATCGTGCTAAGACAACCCGCGAGTAACGTGGTGAGCTGAACTGAGTAAATCTATGAACTCGACGCCCGCAAAAATTCCAGTCTCTGTGCTCATTCCCGCAAAGGATGAGGAACTGAACCTGCCCGACTGCCTTGCTAGCCTAGCGCTAGCTGACGAGGTATTTGTGGTGGATTCTCAGAGTGGCGATCGCACATCCCAAATTGCCCAAGCGTTTGGGGCCACCGTGGTGCAGTTTCATTTTGATGGACATTATCCCAAAAAGAAAAACTGGGCACTAGATACGCTCCCCTTCCGCAACGAATGGGTGCTGATTGTGGATTGCGACGAACGCATTCCGCCCGAACTATGGGAAGACATTGCGATCGCCATCCAGAATCCTCGCTACACCGGCTATTACTTAAACCGCCGAGTCTACTTTTTAGGACGCTGGCTGCGGCACGGCGGCAAATATCCTGATTGGAACCTGCGCCTCTTCCGCCATGCTGAAGCCCGTTACGAGCATCTGGGCACCCAGGGCGTGGCCAATACCGGTGACAACGAAGTGCACGAACATGTGATGCTGCGCGGCGTGGCGGGCTACCTGCGCCACGACATGCTCCACATTGATGAACGAGACTTATTTCACTGGATTGAACGACACAATCGCTACTCAAACTGGGAAGCCCGAGTGTACTACAACCTGCTCACTGGCATGGACGAGCGTGGCACTATTGGCGCGAACTTGTTTGGCAGTATGGCCCAACGGAAGCGTTTCCTCAAAAAAATCTGGGTGCAGTTGCCGTTTCGGCCTCTACTGCGGTTTCTCATCTTTTATGTAGGCCGTTTGGGCTTTTTAGACGGCAAGGTAGGGTTTCTCTATGCTCGACTCATGAGCCAGTATGAGTTTCAGATTGAGGTCAAGCTCCAAGAACTGCTGCAACGCCACGGTAGCAACGCTATGGCTCTAGAAACAAAGGCTACCGATGCGGCGTCTTACCCCCCATCGCGGATTAATGACAAGTATGCGCCGTCCCCATCAGGGCCATCTAGGGGTTTCTCGCTATGGTGATGGGATGAAGCATTGCTTGCAGGTTTCAATGGCTTAAACCAAGGTTATTTTTGTGAGTGCGATGGGGCAGAGTTCTTACAAAAACTGGGGCTGACTCAAGCTACTACCGTGACTTAAGCAATAACTGCTCTAAGCATCATGTGGGATTGATGCTAAATGCCGGGCTCAAGCGCATCCTGAAAGGGAGCACTACTGCGAACAGTTGCAGTCAAGAATAAAACGGGTATTCATGAGCCTGAATCAAGAAGAGATACAAGAAGATATCGAAGTGGCTAGATTGGCTAAAGCTTGTGAGAACACACAAGAGCAACCTCCATCGAAGTCAACCCAATCCACTGACACCTTAGGCCCACTGGCGACGAATTCTGTTTCTAGCCATCGACCGGCAGTTGATCGACCGGCGTTGGTTGATCTGCGCCGCTATGACCAGTCAGGCTTTGACCGGGGTCGTCCCGGCTGGTTGATTTTGCTGTGGTGGCTGGTGCAGGCGATCGCCTTTCCGGTTACGCTGCATTCTATGAATGGCCTACGCTGCAACCTATTGCGCCTGTTTGGGGCCACTATTGGGCGCGGGGTGATTATCCGCCCAACGGCACGCTTCACCTATCCCTGGAAAGTAACCATTGGTGACTATAGCTGGATTGGGGACGACGTGGTGTTCTATAGCCTTGACACCATTCAGGTGGGAACCCATTGTGTGGTGTCGCAAAAGGCGTATCTTTGCACAGGCACCCACGATATTCAAGACTCAGCCTTTGGGCTTGTGACTGGGGCGATCGCCATTGGCAATGGAGCATGGCTCGCCACCGACTGCTTCATTTCTCCCGGCGTTTACATCGGTTCAAATGCGGTGATTGGTGCGCGCAGCATGGTGCTGACCGACATGCCCGAGCAACAGGTCTGCTGGGGGTCGCCCTGCCGCCCCCGCTATCCCCGCCGGATGCGAGCTGAGTAACCTCGGGTCAGGACGGGTTTTGAAGCACCGCACGGCGCACTGTTCCTCCCAGCCCCTGATTCATTGTCTAGGCTTTCAGGCGTTAGGGCGTGTCATCAATTCCAACCAGATGCCTTATGCTGTGACCGTTGCCACGCCCGACCCAAAAACCAGGCTAGGGGCTGTGACTGTTGATTTCTGGGATATCAGAGGCTAATTGATGACAGCCCCTAGCAGCCGACCGACTCAATGATCAAACACGTTGGAGTATTGCAGCAAATCCAGCGTCACCAGCGTCGGCAAACAGCTAAAGCATTCATAGGCTAGCTCTAGCCGCTCTTCTCGTTCCAACATCGTAATCAGGGTTTTTCGCACGCTGATCAAGTAGCGCACGTCATTCGCGGCATAGTGGAGTTGTTCATCGCTCAAGTTTGCCGCATTGCCCCAGTCTGAGCATTGAGCACTTTTGTCAAGTTCGACCCGCTCTAGCTCCATCACCAGATCTTTTAGCCCGTGACGAGGGGTATAGGTGCGCGCCAGTTTGCTGGCGAGCTTGGTGCAAAAAACTGGCGTCGTAAAAATATCCAAGTTGTAGCGCAGGGTCGCAATGTCAAACCGGGCAAAGTGAAATATCTTCGTCACCGATTCATCTTCAAACAGTCGCTTTAAGTTTGGGGCTTCCGTTTGCCCTTTGAGAATGCGCACGACGGCCACATGTCCCTCGGCATCGCACAGTTGAATGAGGCAGAGGCGATCGCGCCAAGGCAACAGCCCCATGGTTTCGGTATCAACGGCGATCGCCTCCCCCGATTGAAACGCGTCTCGAACCTCATCAGAGACATCGCCATCAAACACCTGAAAAGGTTGTAGTGCCATATCGCCCCAGCCGTCCTCACGAATTAGCGCCGTCGGATAAAAATTTGGGTAAAGTATACTCGCCCATCGGTTGTATGGGAGGCCCCAATGCCCGTCACATCATACCGCCCTTCCAGATTTTGACGATGACCGGGACTATTAATCCAACCCTGCACAGCCTGCGCCCCAGGCTCTCGAAAGCCTTGGCTAAACGCTACGTTTTCTGATGCATTGCTGTAGGTCACAGTCCAGCCAATCTCTTGCACCCGCGACTGAAAGCCGTCATGGCTGAGCTGCCCTTGGGCCGCCATCGCATCACTATGGAGTCGAGCCTGTCGCGTAATCACCGGATCGAGCTCCAGCGGCTCTAATCCGCGCGTTTGACGATAGGCATTGATTTGTTCAAACACAACCCGCTCTTGTGAGGTGAGGCCCAGTTCTGGGCGGCTGGTTGCCACAAGTTGCTCCGAGGGGGGTGCAGCCGCACTATCAGTGATCGAGAGCGCTCGGGCCTGCTCTAAAAACGACGACCCGCCCCGCGTCGCGAGCAGTAATACCCCACTACTCAGGCCCAACAGCATCCAACGATTCATACATTTAACCCCAAAGTCCTATAGCTCTTCTGATGGAGTTCGCTGGCGATTTGTGCCCGCAGTTAACGGTTTTTCTAGGGCGATCGCCCCACAGTACCATCCATTGCTACCCATTTAGATCAAGATGCTTGATGGCGGTCTGCACATCTTTGTCACCTCGACCAGAGCAGTTGATTACAATGTGGGGGCTCCCGTCTAGCTGAGGACAAAGGGTTTCTAGATAGGCGATCGCATGGGCGGTTTCGAGCGCTGGGATGATGCCCTCTAACCGCGACAACTGCTGGAATCCTTCCAAGGCTTCAGCATCAGTCACGCTGTAATATTCAGCCCGTCCGGCATCTTTCATGTAGCTATGCTCTGGCCCCACACCGGGATAGTCCAACCCTGCGCTAATTGAATAGGGCTCAACCACCTGACCATCGTGATCTTGCAGCAGATAGCTCATCGCCCCATGCAGCACGCCCACCCGTCCCCGCGTCAGCGTCGCGGCATGCTTTTCAGAATTGACCCCTTCTCCCCCGGCTTCAATCCCAATCATCCGCACGCTGGCATCCTTCACAAATTCATAGAAGAGGCCCATCGCATTAGAGCCTCCGCCCACACAAGCCAGCAAAATATCGGGCAAACCACCCCACATGGCCAGACTTTGCTGCCGCGTTTCTTTGCCAATCACCGACTGAAAATCGCGCACCAGCATGGGATAGGGATGAGGCCCCGCCACCGACCCTAATATATAGTGGGTCGATTCTACATTCGTCACCCAGTCCCGAATTGCCTCAGACGTGGCATCCTTGAGTGTGCCGGTGCCTGCCGACACCGGGCGCACTTCGGCGCCCATCAGCCGCATCCGAAACACATTGAGCGACTGCCGCTCCATATCATGAACGCCCATATAAATGATGCAGTCGAGCCCAAACCGCGCACAGACTGTTGCAGTCGCCACGCCATGCTGCCCGGCCCCAGTTTCGGCAATAATGCGCTGTTTGCCCATGCGCTTGGCCAGCAACACCTGCCCGAGCGCATTGTTAATTTTGTGCGCGCCTGTGTGGTTTAAATCTTCACGCTTCAAATAAATCTGGGCACCCGTGCCATCGGGGCGGGCGTAATGTTCTGTAATCCGCTCCGCAAAATACAGCGGCGTTGCCCGCCCCACATAGTCTTTCAGCAATCCCTGAAACTCTGCCTGAAACTCGGCATCATCCCGATAGTGGTAGAGCGCTTGCTCTAGCTCGGTGAGGGCAGGCATCAGCGTTTCTGGCACATACTTCCCGCCAAATTGGCCAAAGCGCCCTTGGGCATCGGGAACAGTGCTGGGACTGGGTTGAGAGGCAGCGTGGGAGGGGGAAATGGGGGTGATGGTCACGGCGATCGCACAGTGGGTAAACGGTATAGCCCCTATTATACGGGCGAGGCCGAGCGGATCTTGACGAAGGCGGTGCTCCAGCAGACGAATCCCGCCAAAAACATATCAAAAAGTGGGATAAGATTTCGGGTGAGTTGCCCAGTGGCTTATTCGTTGATGGCAGGTTTTATGACTTCTCCTATAGCCGTTCCCCAATCGCCAGACACCGCTTCAGTTCTGGGTTTGCCGCTGCATCGCATGGGCGACTATAGCGGCTGGCTGACTCAGCAGCTCAAGGATGGACGCGGCGTGCATGTGGTCACGCTGAATGCGGAAATGGCGATGCTGGCGGAACACAATGCAGACCTGGCCGCAGTGATTCGGGGTGCAGAACTGGTAATTCCCGATGGGGCTGGCGTGGTGCTATGTCTGCGCGTTCGGGGCATGCCTGTGCAGCGCTGTCCGGGGATTGAACTCGCAGAGGCGCTCCTGCAGCATTTGGGACAGGGCAACACTCCCCAGTCCGTATTTTTCTATGGCGGCGCACCGGGGGTGAGCGATGCGGCAGCCCAGGCCTGGCGGCAGCGCTTGCCAGAGTTGGCGATCGCCGGAATCCAGCATGGCTACCTTTCCCCCGACGAGCAGGCGGATCTAGAAAAAACACTGGAGCAGCAGCAGCCCGCTTTAGTATTGGTGGGTCTGGGCGTACCACGTCAGGAGTTTTGGATTCGCGACCACCGCCACCTGTGCCCTAACTCGATATGGATTGGCGTGGGCGGCAGCTTCGATATTTGGTCTGGCACAAAGGATCGCGCACCGGGGTGGCTACGCAATAACCATCTAGAGTGGCTCTATCGGCTTTATCAAGAGCCCTGGCGCTGGAAGCGGATGCTAGCCCTGCCCAAATTTGCTTGGAAAGCGCTCCGCTACGCTGATCGATAATGGAGCGTTAGCCCAAATGCCGTGCCCGAGCGCGGAGTTCTAACCAAACCCCCTCCCTATAGAGCGAAATGCACTTTATTTCACGGATTCTACGCTACCAGTAGCGTCTCATGCGAGAATCGTCATGGTTTTTGATGAAATTCGTGATTCAGATTGCAGAACTGCAAGTATGATTGACTGGTTTGCAGATCCATCGCTCATCGCGACACTTCTATCAATCTTGGTTTTTGTCATTTTTGGGTAACGAGACGATATGACATCCCTGAGCGATCGCCCTCCAGTTATCACGACCCCGCGCCCGTCAGCGTCCCAAGCGGCATCCCCCACAGCCCGCCGACGCACTGCCCAGGCCATCGTTAAATTGCAGCGGGTCAACAAAACCTATGCCAATGGCGCAATCGCGCTAAAAGATGTCAATCTATCCATCAACCGGGGCGACTTCTTATTTATTACTGGGCCTTCGGGAGCTGGCAAATCGACGCTGCTCAAGCTGCTGTATGGCGCTGAGCGCCCCACGAGCGGCAATGTTATGGTGCATGATCACAACCTGGCACAGCTCCGGGGCGATCGCCTCTCACTGCTCCGGCGGCGTATCGGCGTTGTGTTTCAGGACTACAAGCTGATTCCTCGGCGCACCGTCTCTGAAAACATTGCCTTTGTGCTGTGGGCACAGGGGTGCAGCCGCAAAGAAATTCACCGCCGCCTGTTGCCGACGCTGCGATTGGTCGGGCTGCAAGATAAAGGCGATTGCTTCCCTGATGAGCTGTCGGGTGGCGAACAACAACGGGTGAGCATCGCACGAGCCATCATCGGCACGCCTCCCGTCTTGCTGGCCGATGAGCCGACAGGCAATCTAGATTTTGACAACTCTTGGCAGGTGATCAAAATCTTGAAAAAGCTGAACGACATGGGCGTCACTATTATCATCACCACTCACGATGAGCATCTCGTGCGGATGTCGAACCATCCCGTGGTGCAAATCCGCAATGGACACTTAATCACAGTGGTTTAGACAGGGGTCTAGCCACTGTTTAACAGGCCAGGATATCCAAAAGAGGATATTAGGCGTTGCTGAATTGAGGTACGAACTTTCAAAAACAGCAACCTCGCTTTCCCCCTAAATCCTCCAACATTGGGGGACTTAGAAGACTCTTGCTCACCCAGAATTGGGGGTTGGAGGGGCACATCATCCCTGCGCTAAGAAACGCCGAATATCAAGACTTAGAGGCGATTAGAGCTATTGCGATTCCAGCACTTCGATCCGGTCGCGTAGCTCAATCACCAGCGTCGCCAATCGTCGGAACGCCGGGTCTTCCGCCAAAGCAGACTCATCTCCTGGGGTGCCTGCCGGTGGACGCGTGGGAGCAGGCGTACCCGTTGCGCGACTCAGCCGAACCACCTGCGTTTCTAACTGGCCGATGCGCGCCCGCAGCTGAGTGCTTTGAGACTCTAGGCGGAACACGCGAGAATCTAACCCAGGAGATTGGGCCACACTGGGCGATGCCAGCGGCAGCAGCACGCCCAATAGCAAGCCCATGAGGATCAGACCGAAACTCCAAAACCAACGCTTCATTTGCTTCATTGCTGTATGACAGGTGCGATCGCCCCAGAAGGCTCGCAGCCATGCCTTCTTCTAAAGATTCCTGGTCATGTCCTTCATGTCCTATTGTAGGGAGCTGTTTTTTCCCTGACGAACGACGACCAGAGGGTAAAAGCAAATTGCAGAGTGTGAAGCCTGTTTGAACTTCAAGGGTAAAAGCAAATTGCAGAGTGTGAAGCCTGTTTGAACTTCAACGGGACATCTGGAGCATCTGCTCAGCTATTTTGACGCAATTGTAAAGATTTCGTTACATCTTCGATTTAGCTGGCAGAATAGTTGGTGATGCGTCAGGTTAATGTGGGATTGGTAGAGTAGAGAGGAACCTCGGCTGGAAACAAAGTGATGGAATGCCCTCTGTGCGGTCACAGTAAAGCTCATAAGCATGGCAAGATGCCCAACGGTCAT